>JAFYCM010000095.1 GCA_017539645.1 Bacteroidales bacterium | reverse complement strand
GGTCGCACCATTTCGCCCATCAGCGGCACCGTTGTGAAGCGCGATACTGTTACCGATGTTGTGAATTTCGTCACAAGCTTGCCACAAGGCACCAAAGTGGCTATCATTACGGACATAAAGATTCCCAATGGCAGCACACTGACGCAGGTGCTAAAAAATATTATTCAACAAGGTTTTAGCCGCGTAGAACAAGATGGCAACTTCGTCCGCCTTAGCGATGATGAGTTGCCCAACTTGGCTGCATCTAAGACACCGTTGCACCTCGTTGTCGACCGTCTTGCAGCCAATACGGAAGCCGATACCATCACACGTCTTTCCGATTCTGTTGCAACCGCATTCTACGAAGGCCACGGTGCGCTCATAGTTCGCACATTCGCAGCCGACAATAGTTTCACCGACACAGCATTCTCCGACCGTTTCGAAGCCGATGGAATGGCATTTGAAGAGCCATCGGAACAGCTATTTATGTTCAATAGTCCAATGGGCGCGTGCCCACGTTGCGAAGGCTTCGGTCGCGTCATAGGTATTGACGAAAATCTTGTCATACCTAACAAAGGATTGAGCGTTGCCGAGGAGTGCGTAGCTTGTTGGCATGGTACTAAACTCAGCGAATGGAATAGAGATTTCATGCTTGCTGTTCGCAAGAAGAATTTCCCCGTTCATTCGCCATATTACGAACTTACGCAGGAGCAAAAAGATTTGCTTTGGCATGGTGCTCCAGGAATTTATGGCATAGACGATTTCTTCAAATTTGCTGAAAGTCAGCAATATAAAATACAATACCGCGTACTGTTGGCGCGCTATCGTGGCAAAACGATTTGTCCCGAATGCCATGGCGCACGACTACGCAAAGAGGCTCTGTATGTGCAAGTTGCAGGCAAAACAATAGCCGAAGTCGTATCAATGCCAATAAGTAAATTGCGCGAATGGGTGAACAGCATCACTCTAAACGAATACGAAGCCAAAATTGCTGAACGACTTCTCACCGAAATACGTACACGCGTGGAATACCTGTACGAGGTTGGCCTTGAATATCTAACGCTCGATCGCCTTTCATCAACACTTTCGGGTGGCGAGAGTCAACGCATAAATATTGCCACTTCGCTTGGTAGTAGTTTGGTAGGCTCGTTATACGTACTCGATGAGCCAAGCATTGGACTACACTCTGCCGACACAGAAAAACTTATTTCTGTATTGAGAAAATTGCAGAAATTGGGCAATACCGTTGTCGTTGTGGAGCACGAAGAGGAGATTATCCGCGCTGCCGACATGATTATCGACATCGGTCCTGAGGCGGGTCGATTGGGCGGTCAAGTGGTATTCGCTGGCGATTTTGAGCAGATGAAGTCGGCTGATACGCTCACCATAAAATATTTACGCGGCGAATTGAGCATACCTACGCCCAAATCACGTCGCAGTTGGACACACTCCATTCGTCTTTCGCACGTAACAGACAACAACTTGAAAAATCTCAACGTAGAGATTCCGCTCAACGTACTTACTGTAGTTACTGGCGTTAGCGGTTCGGGTAAATCTACGCTCGTATCGCGCGTATTCTACCCTGCCCTCTGCAAAGCGAAAGGCATGAACATAGGCGAACATTTTTCGTCGAACTGTAGCATAGAAGGCTGCATTGACGCTGTTGGTAGCGTAGAGTTTATCGACCAAAATCCTATTGGAAAATCGTCGCGCTCAAATCCAATAACATATTTGGGTATATACGACGACATACGTAAACTGATGTGTTCGCAGCAGTTGGCTAAGCAAAATGGCTATACAGCAGCACATTTTTCGTTCAATGCCGCCGGCGGACGCTGCGAAGAGTGTCAAGGCGAAGGCTTCATAAAGATAGAGATGCAGTTTATGGCCGACATCACTCTCGAATGCCCACAGTGCCACGGACGCCGATTCAAAGACGATGTTCTCGAAGTGAAATATCGCGACAAGAGCATCGCCGATATTTTGGACATGACCGTAAATCAAGCCATAGAGTTCTTCTCGGAGTCGACAGCAGCATTGGAGAAACGCATCGTAAACCGCTTGAAACCGCTCCAAGACGTAGGTTTGGGATATATAAAAATGGGACAATCGTCGAGCACACTTTCTGGCGGCGAGAGTCAGCGCGTAAAATTGGCATATTTCCTTGCTGGCGAGACAACTACACCTACGCTCTTCATCTTCGACGAACCAACAACAGGTCTGCATTTCCACGACATTAGCAAACTAATGAAAGCGTTCCAATCGCTCATCGAACATGGGCATACGCTCCTCGTAATAGAGCACAACTTGGACGTGATAAAATGTGCCGATTGGGTGATAGACCTTGGTCCTGTGGGCGGCGAGAATGGTGGTTATATCATAGCGCAAGGCACGCCCGAAGATGTAGCAAAATGCAAAGATTCTAAAACTGGCAAATATCTGATAGACAAACTAAAATAGATGCGAAGAAACCTTCTGGGAGCACATCACATTGGCATTCTTACTGTCAATAAGTATTAAGATATGTTTAATTGTTTTTTCGCGGCATTATAGGATAATATAAGAAAAAGCATAAATTTGCGTTGATTTCTTCATAGAAGCAATCCACAAATTAACCAAGTTAGAAGGCAATAAAAGAAGATTAAGTAATGGCTTGCGAGTGTGCAAATAATAGCATAGCAAGGACGGATTTCGATTTATCGAAATGGGTAGAACAAAAACGCGAAGGCAAAGTTCTACTCGAGCACGTTGGCTCCTTTACGTCTGATTTTATTGATGCCATACTTCCCGAAATGGAGCAAGATGTGAATGAAAACGTCGAAAATGACGGAATTCGCAAGAAAGTGTTCCATGTATTTGTGGAGTGTATCCAAAATCTTTACCACCACGTAGAACCGCTCGAAATGATAGAGCAAGAGTATGGCGATTGCCGTATGGGTGCAATATTCTTGGTAGTTGAGGGTAATGGATGCCGGATAACTACAGGAAACTTCGTGAAGAAGACCAAAGTAGAAGTTCTCTCAAGCAAGATTGAGAAGATTAATGCTATGGATAGTAACGAGTTGAAGGCATTCTATCGCGAGACAATCAGCAAACAAGCTTTCTCGGCGAAGGGCGGAGCAGGAATAGGCATGATAGATATTGCAAGGAAATCGGGCAACAAGCTCGGCTATCAGTTCTATTCGGTTGCAGGTTCGCCCGACTTGTGTTTCTTCTCTTTTGATGTTTTTATTAGCTAAATGATACAATAAATACTATGGACGTTATAACAATTGCCGCAAGCCCCAAGACACCTTATATTTGTGCAGACCCTATCAAAGGGCAAATAGAGATAAAGGGTCGTTCCATTCCGGAAAACTCAATCGAGTTTTACCGTCCACTTGTTGAATGGCTGGAGCAGTATAGTGGGCAAGAAATGAAAACAACGCAAGTAAAGATACAGTTGGAATATTTCAACACCAGTTCTTCAAAATGTGTGTTGGATATTTTCAAGCGTCTCGAAGTTATGTATCGCAAAGGTTGGAACATTGAGATTTATTGGTATTACGACGAAGACGATGAGGATATGTACGAATCGGGCGTCGACTATCAATCTATACTCACATGCCCAATATCGCTTGTGGAAGTAAAGAGTATGTAAAAACGTACTCACAGAGTTTTGAATTAATAGACCTAATGTTTCCTACTCATAGGGAATATTTAGCAAGGTAAGAAGGTTGTAGGTTTAATATTACTTGATAATGAATTGTGTAATAGTTGATGACGATTTGTTTTCTGCTAAAGTGCTATCAAGTTTTATAGCTCGTACATCACGATTGGTGTTGATAGAGACATTTACGACCGCCATTGACGTTGCTAATTTTCTGATGCACACCGACTTAGAGGTCGACGTAATATTTCTCGACATTGAAATGCCAGAGATGAGCGGCATCGACTTCATGAAGTCCATCAATACCAAAAACATACAAATAGTTATATGCTCGTCGCAACAGAAATACGCATTAGAGTCGTATGAATACAACGTTTGCGACTATCTACTAAAACCAATTACATACGCACGCTTCATAAAAGCCATAGGGAAAGTATCTATGGCGCTTCAGCGTGTGCAAGCTACCGAAGAGCAAACTGCCATAGAAGAGCAAAATACCGACGAAAGCGAAGTGATGTATCTGCGCGAAGGCTCTGGTCAAGTGACCAAAATTCGCAAAGATGACATAGTTATGCTTCAGTCGATGGAGAATTATGTGGCCGTTACTACCAAGCAAATGCGCATCACTGTACACGACACACTAAAAAATATGCTCGATAAGATTGGCGAAAAGTATGTAATTCAGTGTCAGCGGTCGTTTGCTGTAGGCATACGCTATATACAGCGAGTGAAAGGCTCAAATATTGTTCTTGGTGATGATAAAAAAATCGCAGATGTTCCGATTGGCAAATCATACAAAGAACGGTTGAAAATCCTGATAAATTCTTTCAGTTCGTGAAAGTTTATATAGTACTGTTGCTCATCATATTAGCAACAGTTTTACCATGCAAGGCGCAGGAAAAATTTCATCGCGACAATAAAAGTGAATTTATTGTAAAGGAGGGCGACACTTTGTTGCCTTTCTCGTTCGTCACGTTGAATGGCGATTCACTCGATAGCGACTTCTTCGTAGGCAGCGTAGTGCTTTTACAGTTTATAGCGTCGTGGTGTCCGTTCAGTACATCGGAAATGAGAGCTATAGAACGCGACATTTGGCAGAAATATCAATCGACCAATAAGGTTCAAGTATACGGATTTACCGTTGACGACCCGAGCGACACGGCGTCATTTCATAAATTCTTAGCCGATAACAACATCTCATATCCTTTTAGCTTCGACTGCGACGAACGAATATATCGACTCTTTTCTACGCCCAAAGGGACAGTGCCTCGGTGCGTGCTTGTGGATGGAGAAGGGCGCATTGTGCAACTATCGGACGAGTTTTACAGACGCGATTATAGAAGAATGCGTCATTTGATACGCAGCATGGTCAAGAAAATGAGTAAAAGCAGCAAGTAAATGCTTATTTTTGCAGGACTTTTTTGAGAATGGAACAGCTATCGCTACTTATAAATCTATTCAAGGGCATGTGCATAGGCTTCACGGCATCGGTGCCGTTAGGTCCTATAGGTGTACTTGTAATACAGCGCACGTTGAGCAAAGGACGTCGCTATGGCTACGTTAGTGGTGTAGGCGCAGCAACGTCCGACTTTGTCTATGCATTGGTGGCTGGTTTCAGCGTCTCGTTGGTGATGGAGTTTGTAGAAGCTCATCAGCAAATACTTATTGTAGTAGGCGCATTAGTATTATTGGTTTTGGGCTTGAAAATTTTCTTCACAAACCCAGCAAAACAGATGCGTTTGCAACGACGCAAAAGAAATAGCGGATTGTGGCAAAACTATATTTCTACGTTTTTTCTCACCATAACAAACCCATTGGCAATGTTTCTCTTCCTTGGAGCATTCACATTGGTTGGTGGTGAACGCGACATTTACACGCAATCTGCGCTCATCTTGGGCGTACTATTGGGCGCTTCGCTTTGGTGGTTGGTACTTACTATGCTCGTAGGTATTTTCAGAAAAAAACTAACCATACGCCGCCTGTACTATATAAACAAAACGGCAGGAGCTATAATAGTAGCCTTGGTGGTAGTTGCTCTATTTATGGAGCTGTTCAAAGTAATATTCTCGTAAGAAGAATCTGTCGATTCAAGGAGAGTTCCCTTCTCAACATCTTTTATAATCGCCTTGTCGACTCTCTTGGCTGCAAAATCGGCGTAAACACGCGCGTTTCGTATTCGGTATTTATTATGCCACTTTCCATTTGGCGAATAAGCATACGCATAGCTTCTGCACCCATCTCATAGCCTTTTTGCTCAACGGTCGATAGTGTTGGAGAGACTATTTCCGTTAGCGGGCCATCGCCAAAACCTATCACCGCAATATCGCGCGGAATGTTGTAGCCGTTGCGCTGCAAGAGTTGTATGGCGGTAATTGCCGTAGAGTCGTTGATGGCGAACAATCCGTCTATTTCGGGAGCTATAGTTATGAGTTTGTCGCTATTGGCAATGATAGCTTCGCGCGAATCGGCTTCGATGATGTAGTCGGGATTGACTTCCAAGCCAGCCTCACGCAGAGCCGTGGTGTAGCCATCGCGACGTTGCTTACTTATAATTAGCGACGAAGCGCTCGTGAGGTGAGCAATACGCTTGCATCCTTGACTAATAAGATGGCGAGTAGCGATGCGTGCACCCTCAAAATCGTCGGTTATTACGCGATTGGACGGCAAACCTTCGCACACACGATCGAAGAAAACCACTGGTATGCCATCGGTGGCAAGATTGGTCAGATGGTCGAATTGCGTAGTATTTTTGCTCACCGAAATCAAGAAACCATCGATGCGCATATCAATCATATTCTGAATGCTACTGCGTTCGCGCTCTTCGCTCTCGTTAGTTTGGCATAGCATGGTGTTGTATCCCGCATTATAAGCCACGTCATCGATGCCACTGATGACGGTTGAGAAGAAGTGGTGCACAATCTCGGGAATGACAATACCAATAGTATTGGTCTTGCTCTTGCGCAATCCAAGAGCGAGCGTATTCGGGCGGTAGTTGACCGACGAAGCCAACTGCTGCACTTGTCGTTTCGTTTCGGCACTAATATCTGGATGATCTTTTAGTGCACGGCTCACCGTCGACGCCGAAATACCAAGTGTGCGAGCTATATCTTTTATGGTTACCTGATGCGGCTTATTCATCGATTAGTTGTATGTAATAAGTTTCGTAAATATACATAGCATTTACATAAGCAAAAATATACATTTTTTCACAATCACCGCAAACGTTACCGCAACAAGCATTTCAACTCTGTTTCTATTTAGTATCAAACGATTTATGCACACACTCTTCAATAAAGATCTCACGTAACACATAGATTACTATTACACACATGATTTAGCGTAACATCTAATTATATCTTTAGTATCGACTGCTATAGGCGCATTGATATCTTACTTTCTACGTATATTTGCGACTCGAAAAACAAATCATAATATAAAAATCAGATGAGTAAGACAGTTATAAAGAGCCATGCCGAACTTGAAGCTTTGGTTGGTAAAGAATTAGGCGTATCGGATTGGCACACTTTTACACAGGAGCAAATCAACCTCTTCGCCGATGCTACGTTGGACCATCAGTGGATTCACGTTGATGTTGACCGTTGCAAGAAGGAGTCGACTTTCGGCAACACCATCGCTCACGGATATTTGACACTCTCTATTTTGCCTCACCTTTGGGAGCAAATTGTTGACGTACAGAACATCAAAGACCAAATCAACTACGGCATAGAGAACTTCCGCTATCAGCAACCTGTTGTTGTAAACAGCCGCGTTCGCTTGCATGTAAATGTAAATGAAGTACTTAACCTCAGAGGCACCACCAAGGCTACTATGAGCGTTAAACTCGAGATTGAAGGTCAGAAGAAACCTGCTTACACGGGCGACATCGTATTCCTCTATCACTTCGCATAAAACAAATTTTGCATAAATATGAAAGCCGGGCCTCACGAATGAAGTCCGGCTTTTTTCTGCTTATAATTTATTTACGACCTAAGCTCCGCGACCACAAATATTTACGAAATCGCAGTATTTACAACTCTTTTCCGCCTGTTTCTCGGCACATTGCACAAAGGGAACTGTGGCATCGAAAATTTCGGAGAGACAACCGCTTAAACGTTTTTCAAATTCCTCTCGAACTTCGTGGTATGTAAACTCGTGCTTATCCTTACTACGAGATTCGCCCAACTGCAGCGTTACACCATCGCCATTTTTAGGCAAATCTTTCACCTTGTAAATACGTAATTTCATATCGTCGGCGAAGGGTGATTGATCATCGTTGCAGAGCATGTAGCTATACAACAGAGTTTGCAAAATAGCCTTACTATCTGCCACTTTTTCAGAGGTAAATAGTTCATCGACGTCCGCAAAACTGAAATTTTTATCGCTACCGGTTTTGTAGTCGCATACGTATATAATGCCGTCGCACTCATGTATGCGGTCGATGTTGCCTATCAGTTTTATGGTATCACCATTAGCAAGCTTTATAGGTATTTCGACCTTTTTTTCGGCAGCAATTATCGTCACACCTTGCTTCGCATCTATGTCGACCATCTTTTTAGCATAATCGACTATCGCATTGTATAGCAATATATTACGGCCTTGCAAATCTTCTTTACGGAACTTTTTATTCTTTGTTAATTGCTCGCCGAAACCTTCAAGCGTAAGGCGCTCTATCTCGCCGTCACGCCCAATCTCTTCAGCAAGATCCTTGGTAACATGTATAGGAAACTGTCGATTACCGAGCTTATATACATTCTCCATAACAGAGTGGAAAATCAAGCCAATCATGCGGTTATCGAGTTCCTCAAGCACATCGTCGGGAGAGCCTATTTTATATACACGAGAGAAGAAAAATTTCACCGGACACGATATATAATTAATTATGCTCGTAGGCGAAATATGGTCGAGTTTCGCACGCATAAGTTGCAGAATCTCAGGCGTTTTATTTATAGTCACAGCGCCTTGCTCATACTGCGAAATAGTATTCGACGACACGCGATTTTCAATATCTATTTTGAACTCGTGGCGCAGTTGCAGAAGGAAACGGCTCTCGCCTACTCTATCGCCCGAAATGCTTGTAGAATAGAGTAAATGAACATTCTTGGCACGCTGAATGAGGCGAAAGAAATAGTAGGAGAAGATGCTATCTTGATGTTCGTGCGTAGGAAGTCCAAAGCCGAGACGTAGATTATACGGAATGAACGACGGCGAAACGACATTTTTAGGGAATACACCTTCATTGAGGTCGAGAATGATGAGATTGTCGAAATCGAGCGCGCGAGTCTCCAAGATACCAAGCACCTGAAGTCCAGCGTGTGGCATACCACAAAAATCGACCGTCTTGCTTGCCACCACACAATCCACCATGCCGAAGAGCATATCCACCGACGAAATATCTACACCAGCCTTTACAACTTGCGCCTCAAAAATGCGTATTGCACTGATTATCGCATAACTACACTCGCGTTGCAGTTGGTCGCTCTCTTGCAAATTGGTATAAATATGCTCGTAAATACTTAGCAAATACTTGAGAAGATTTGCCGCCTCGACGGGTTGAAAAATCGTCTTTAGCAACTCATTTTCAGCAAAAAAGTCTGGCTTTATCCAGATGGCATTACTCTTAGTTATAGCTTTACGGAGCGCACCAATCTGCTCATCACCACAAAGATAGAGCACCGTAGGATGTTGCAAAATGCTAAGCACGCAAGTGTGATAGAAGGCGATGTCTCCATCGGCAGTGTGGCGCACGTAGACATCACTCTGAAGGCGGCGCAACAAATCGAGCAGACCGTAGAGCGGCGTCATCTTGATGGGATAACCCATAGTGACGTTTACTTGGCGAACATTGTCGGGCATGGCACTAAGCACGCCCAGAAGCATATTCTCGTCTGTAAGCACAACGGCAAAGCGAGTGCCACCATCGTAATTATTTTGCAGATTTTCGTGCACAAAATTGAGCTGTCCTTGCGGATAGGCAAAACTTGTGACAGTAATCTTGGGCTGCTCTTGCGGTTGCGGCAACCGATAGCCCGCAGGTGACGGATATTGCTCTACATATTTACGCACGAAGCGTCCCGGGCCATGCTCATCACCCGGAACGATGGGCACAAGCATCTGCGGCGTATAGTCCCAAAAGAAATCGGCACGTGTGGCGGTGCGGAAGAAGGTGAACATCTTCTCCTCGGCACGTGTGAGCGCATTGAAGCCCACAAACGCATATCGTACGCCATCGTCAGGAAAAGCGTCGACGAGATTGTCAGCCACATTCCTATATATAACGCCAGAGTAGGCTAAGCCTTTCTGTTGCAAACGCTTACGAAACTCAGTATAAATGGTATGGAGTTTCTCGTAGAGCTGCACAAATTCGCTCTTCTCGGAGTCGGCATGGGTACCACGCTCAAACGTAACATGCCAAAACTCCTCTATAGCTTTCTTCTGATTTTCAGTAAGATATGTATACTTATCAACTAATCGCTCAAGGTCGAATGCGTTGGCGAAAATATCCTCTGCATCGATAAGATATTTATCAATATCGTCGAAGTCGCCAATGAAGGTTCGCGCCCAGTTGTAGAACGACTCAAAATCGGCGTTGGCATCATAAATATCCCGATAGACTTGAAAGAGTTCGAAAGCGAGCGTAATATCATCGGCAACCATCAAGTTTGAACGCGAAGCAAGAAACTCGGTGATGGTGGTTGTATTTACACCAAAAATAGTTTTTTGCCTAAGTTTCAGTTCATTGCGGAGCTCGTTCATAAACAAAACTCCAGCGCGATGACTCGGAAAGACAAACATCAAGTCGCTCCAGTTGGAGGCGGCATGACGGTCTAAATAATATTGCGCAACAGACTTTAGAAACGGCATCGGTGTAGTTACGAGTTATGAGACATCTGTATTCATCTATAAACTATCGCAAGCGGTCGAGGCTACGCACGATAGCTTCGTCGATGCCAATGCGGCGATAAGCCAAATAGTGAAGCACGGCAGCAAGCAGCGGCACAATAGAAGCCACTGGGAAGTGCCAATCCATCTCGAGACGCAATGCACAGAGAATATTCACTGCAAATATCATTATAGCTACACCAACAACGATAGTTATGTTGATGCCACATACGCGCATTTGTAGCGGACGGTTCGAGAAGAGAAAAATATCGAGCAAATTGAGCAGCGCAGCCACAGCAAGAAGCACCGTTAGCGGCCAAAGCACAATAAGCGTTTGCGGATTCTCGGCATCGGCAACGTCGACGAGGCCATAGAAACGAATGTCGAACAGACCTGCTGCACCCGAAAGCGAACCGAGACTGATGAAGCAAAGTGAGATTAATAGTAATAGGCTAACAAAGAGAAATAGAGATTGTTTGCGTTGAATCATTGAATTATAATTTTAGAATATGAATAGGCAAAAATAGGTAATTTTGCACGCTTCAATAAAATAAATATTGCTTATGGCAAGGCTTTTCAAAGTACATTACAACACCGGCGCTGGTGACAAAATAGTTATTTGGACACGCGCAACACAAAAATCGGAACCGTTGATGCACGAGATGACAAACAACGGAGAAATACACACCTACACCGACACAACAGGAGCAGATTTTTGGTATAAGTATGGCCTCATAACACCCGATGGAACAATATCCGAACGCCACGAACGCCACATCGGCGAATCGAACAACTTGACAGTATACGACGAATGGCGCTCGCCCGAAATGGCTCAAGACGCTTTACGCTATGAGGCTTTCGCCGCAGCTCTGTTCATCCCTAACAATAATGACAAACCTTCGCCCAAACCTAACCCTGGTTCGCTCACTATCACGCTTGACGAGCCTCGCATTGGTGCCGACGAAGCATTCTGCATAATTAGCAAACAGATAATAAATTGGAACACAGCCGATCCGTTCATCATGACGCGCTACACGGGCAACGTGTGGCAATACGAGATTGAAGCATCGATACTGATGAAGGAGTTTGAGTTCAAATTCGGCATTTGGGATACCAAGAACAACTGTTTCAAGCGCTACGAAGATGGTTTCAACCACATAATAGAGGCAGTTGCCGGCGAGACGCAAATGGTGAACTTCAACGCATTCAACTACGGCAACGAATGGCGTGCTGCAGGCGTGGCAGTGCCAGTATTTTCGCTACGTACGAAGCAGAGCCGCGGCTGTGGCGAATTCCTCGACATAAAACCACTTGCCGACTGGTGCAAGGCTGCCGGACTTCGTGTCATCCAACTATTGCCTATCAACGACACCACGGCAACTTTCGGTTGGCGCGATAGCTATCCGTACAACGCCATATCTACCAACGCGCTTCACCCTAACTACGTATCGCTCGACCGCGTTTTTGCATATTACGGCGTACGTATGCCTGTGCTCGAAAAGGAATCTGGTTTGTTCCTCAACGACATAAATTTTTCAGACTACAACCGCACACGCGAGTGGAAGCGTAAAAACTTGAAATACGTATTCGAAAAGGCTTACGACCAGATAGTTAACGACGCAAAGCTCAACAAATGGATCGAGCAAAACAAGTTATGGATTTATGACTATGCCGTATTTACAATGCTTCGCGATAAGTACAACACGTACAATTGGCGCGAGTGGGGCGACGATGCCAAATACAGCAAAAAGCTCATAACTAAGTATATAGCTAAAGACTCCGATACGTATAAAGATGTGCTCTTCAAGATATTTATACAGTATCATCTCGAGATGCAGCTGCGCGAGGCTGTCGACTATGCACATTCGCTTGGTGTAGCTATAAAAGGCGACCTTCCTATTGGCATCAATCCTTCGTCGGTTGAGGCGTGGGTAGAGCCAGAGCTATTCAACTTCGGTTTGCAAGCCGGTGCGCCCCCCGATTTCTTCTCGCGCGATGGTCAGAACTGGGGTTTCCCTATTTACAACTGGGACAAGATGGCTGTGGACGGATTCGACTGGTGGGCTCGCCGCTTGAATCGTATGCAGCAATTCTTCGATGCTTTCCGCATCGACCACATTCTTGGTTTCTTCCGCATCTGGTCCATTCCAAGCGATTTCAAGAGCGGTTTGATGGGTATTTTCTCGCCCGCACTGCCCTACTCTGCCGAGGAATTGAAGCAACGCGGCTTCAACCACGACCCGAATTTCTACACTCGCCCTGTGGAGACAAACGAGACGCTCAACAAGATGTTCGAGGAGTATGCCGACCAAGCAAAACACGAGCTTTTCCGCAAGATGGACGATGGTCTCTACCGATTGAAAGACGAATATTTCAGCCGCGCAGCCATCGACAAATGGATAACCGCCAACATTCGCCAAATGTCGGTCGAACGCATAAAGCACAACATTGCCGACATACTACACAACGTACTGTTTGTTAGCGTTGTAGATAACGAATATCACCCACGCATAATGCTCACCGAGACTCGTCGTTTTGCGATGCTTTCGCCTGAGGAGCAGAACACTTTGCGCAGCATTCACGACGATTTCTTCTACTCGCGCCACAATGACTTTTGGAAAGCCAAAGCTGTGGAACACCTCGAAGGAATGCTCAAGAAGTGCCAAATGCTCGTCTGTGGCGAAGATTTGGGCATGATACCAGCGTCTGTGCCTATAGTTATGCAGCGTCTGCAAATACTGTCGCTCGAGCTTCAGCGTATGCCAAAAGAAAATTGGCAACGCTATGGTGACTGCTCTCGATTCCCATACTTATCGGTATGCGCCACATCGTCGCACGACATATCTTCGCTGCGTGGCTGGTGGGAAGAAAACTACGACGAGAGTGCCAATTACTACAACAGCGTTCTGCACGGCGTTGGACAAGCGCCTAAAGTTGCCAATGCAAGCATAATTACACCGATAGTGGCACAGCATCTCAACTCGCCTTCTATGCTATGTATCAACCCAATACAGGACTACGCAGCACTGATAGACGAGATGCCACACCTACTGCCATTCGAGGAACGCATCAACGAGCCTTCCGACCCGAACCGCAAATGGTGCTACCGCATACCATTCAACCTCGACGACATGGAGCGACTTTACCAACCTCTCACTCAGAAGGTTCTTGATATGGTAATAGCAGCAGGCAGAAAGAATTAGCTCTCGTTTTTTGTTGGAGCCGCCTCTAAGTCACATTAGTAGGAGCACGCAACGTAAAAAACAGAAGCACAGGAAATCGCCCAATGGTGAAGTTCTGTGCTTTTTCTGCATCATAATGTATTTCTACTCTCTATTAATCTCTAATTTCCAACTTACCAACAATCAATTTCGACCTATAGGTCCAAAAGTTCGATGACGATAATAAAAAGAGCCAATCTCACTATCTATAATCCTTATGCTTATGCGGGCATAGTGGAAGGCTCTGGTGCTACAATGTGGCTGAAGTGAAAACGCTTGAACTTATTTCACCTATGGTGCAAAAAAGGTTAGACTCTGAATAGAATCTAACCTTTCTCCTTTTTTGATTTTGACAATTGATGGGATTTGCAATAAAAACTAACTAACTAAAAAGACAACCGTCTTTTGTCTAAAAAACTTAAACCTATCCTCTATATTTTATTGATTTCTAAATAGTTTTCGGGTCGTAGCTTGGCATTGCACCATTTTGCGTGCAAACAAAAGCCGACACTTTCACTGCTATCTTATGCGCTTCAACGATATTCATACCACTAAGAATCGAAGCTATGAAAGCTCCTGTAAATGAATCGCCTGCGCCAACAGTGTCGGCAACTGCCACATGGGGCGTCGGTTCAAAACTGCTCTGGCCATCGGCTGTAAACAGATAGCTACCTTGCGTCCCACACGTCAATATGAGCATCTTCAGATTATACCTTTTTATCAACTCTTCGCATATTGCTCTTGATGTCTCTAAATAAACTGATGCAGAACCATTTAGCATTTGACTTATTATGATAAGTTCTTCATCGTTTATTTTCAAAATATCACACATGCGCAACGATTGTTCAATTATCTCTTGTGTATAAAACGACAACCGAAGATTGATGTCAAATATCTTTAGTGCATCGGGTTGCAGTGCTGCTATAAACTTGTAAATCGTATTCCGACTAACAGCATTTCGCTGTGCCAATGAACCCCAACATACGGCTTTGGCTTGCTTTGCCAAATTGAGCATCGGATCGGTCAGCGGAATGTTATCCCACGCAACATCTGTTTTTATTTCGTATTGAGGAACGCCCTTGTCGTCCAATTTTACTTGCACCGTGCCAGTTGGATAATCCACAACAGACATTATATTTCTGACCCCTTTGGCTTGCAAAACATTAATTATTTCTGTGCCCAACTCATCGTTACCAACGGCGCTTATGGCATATCCATTCAAGCCAAATTGGCTAACGTGATAAGCAAAATTGGCAGGTGCGCCACCTATTTTTTTTCCATTAGGCAAGCAATCCCAAAGAGCTTCGCCTATTCCTACTACAATGCTATTATTCATGTTGTTTGCTCATTTTTTGTGAAAAGAAAAGAAGATATAAAACACCAATACTCATTACTATTACGGCACCTATTTGTCCTATAGCGTCGCTCGCAAAGCCCATAACGAGCGGAAAAATAGTACCGCCAAACAGACCCATTATCATCAGACCCGATATTTCGTTTTGCTGGCTATTCTTTGTTAGCAATGCTTGCGAAAAACAGATGGGGAATACATTTGAATTGCCCAAACCTATCAGTGCTATTGCTACATATAGCAAATTTTGCGATTGCGATATTGCTAATATACCCATCGAAACTATCATAAATACAACGCTTACTATTAAGAACGAACGCTCAGAAATATGTCGCAGAATAAACGAGCCAGATAAGCAGCCTATGGTGCGGAATATGAAGTATAAACTTGTTGCAAACGAAGCTTCGGCAAGCGTCATATCTACTCGTTCAATCAATATTTTAGGTGCTGTTGTGTTGATGCCAACATCGATGCCTACATGGCATACTATACCAATGAAACACATAAGTATGCCCTTGTTTGTCAGCAATTTGAATGTAGAGCTGATGCTTGTAGCCTGATTTGTAGGCGTAGTTTCGGTAATGCGAGTAAACTCCAAAATGATTACAGCAACTATAGATATTGTCATGTAAATAGGGAAAAGAATGCGCCATTCTAATCCTAACGATGGTATGGCGTGAGTTGCTCCCCACATGGCTATGTATGGTGCTAAAAATGAGGCTATTGCCTTGATGAATTGCCCGAATGTGAGTGAGCTTGCTAATTTGTCGCCGCTTATCACATTGGCTACCAAAGGATTGAGCGACGTCTGCATCAGAGTGTTGCCTATGCCTAAGAGCGAGAATGCTATTAACATTGCTGCGAAACTGTTGCTGGCAATTGGTATCAACAATGCGATGAATGTAACATAAAGGCTTAGCTTAACCATGTTCTTTCGCCCAATTCGGTTCATCAGCATGCCAGTAGGTACCGAAAAAATAAGAAACCAAAAGAATACCAACGAAGGGAAGATATTAGCTTGCGCATCGGTTAGGTTGAAATCGGCTTTAACATAGTTGGAGGCTATGCCAACCAAATCGACAAAACCCATGCAGAAAAAGCATAGCATGAGAGATGCTATTTTGTGGAAATTGCTATTCATTATCATTATAATAATAATTACTGAAGGTTGTAAATAGAGTATGAAATATTTTCTCCTGTTGTGGTAATAACAGAATATGGCTCGGTAGGGAAAACTAAGTTTGTCATGCAGAATTGTCCGTTGCTATCAAATATTTCGATGCTCTGTCGGTCGACAATTATCCTAATTCTTTGTTGTTCACATTTATTTATTGATGCCTTGGTTATAGCCTTGAACGATGGTGCGAAATCTGTAATTCCGCTTTGAGTGCGGTCCATAGAGAATGTTCGATTAGCAAAATCGTATTCGAATGTCACTTTCTCATTTTTCCGATTCTGAAGTGTTATGATTGATCTTTTTTGGTCGTTTGGCTCAACCACAATATCAATTTCGTAGGCACAATTTTTCACCTCATCAATTGAGTCGACACGTTTTTTTAGCTTGTCTATTTCGCTGATAGGCTGAACAATCAGTCTATAATCGTCGTTGTCTTTTTGTATCGACAATTCAGTTGGTATGGCCATGCAACTTCTGAATGTGGTAGCTGGAATTGCTGTAGCATATTCCCAATTGTTGAGCCACGTAATGGCTATGCGTCTGTTGGCGGGAGCGTTGTTGTAAGTTACTGTAGCATAGTGGTCTTTACCATAATCCATCCAACGCTGAGAACCTATGTGGTCGTCGGCAATGAAACGTTTGCCATCAAAATTGCCTACAAAATATTGTGTTGCACTTCCACCCCAAACACCACCGGGATTGACGCTAACGATAAGCACCCATTTGTCATCGAGCAAGAACATGTCTGGGCACTCCCACACTCCCTGATGATTGCCATATCCATATCCAAATGAGCTGATTCTTTCCCATTCTTTCAGATTTTTCGATGCATAAAATTGTATTTCACCTCCTGCAGCAAGGAGCATAATCCACTTTTCATCTTTTTCGTACCAAAAAACTTTTGGATCGCGAAAATCTGGGCAATCAGCCGTAAGAATAGGTCTGCCTTGATTGTATTTCGAAAAAGTTTGCCCACCATCGGTGCTGTAAGCAATGGCTTGTGCTTGCGTAGTGGAAGCCACAGTGTAGATGGCAACTATGGCATTATGCCCGAAGCCAGCAGTGTTATGTTTATCAACCACGCAGCTGCCACTAAAAATCATTCCGATGCTGTCTGGATAGAGTGCTATGGGCTGATGTCGCCAATGTATAAGGTCTGTGCTTGTGGCGTGTCCCCAATGCATTGGAGCCCAAACAATTGTGTCGGGGTTGTGCTGATAGAAAAGATGATATTGCCCATCAAGATAGACTAATCCATTTGGATCGTTCATCCACCCTTGTGGCGGTGTAAAATGCAATGATGATGGACGATAGTCTTGTGCCAATGATGGCAAAAGCGAAATCGTAATTATAAGTATTGTGATATATTTTTTCATTATCGATATTAATTTACAAATTAATACGTTTTTGATTTTTGCTTATAACTAAACCTTTGGTTGTGGCTGATACTCTTTGCCCCAAAAGATTGTAGAACTGGTTATCTGATAATGATTTGGGTGCTGCTATGTTTCTTGCTCTCGTTATCATACCGTTGGTTGTTAGCGAATAAACGCTTGCCGACTTTATTGTTTGAGGCGAATTGGAATACAAACTAACCGAGTTGGCACCAGCGTTGGTAGGAAACAGACGTACGGAGAATGCATCATTGTCGTTGACAAAAACGTCGAGAATGGAGCCATCGAGAATGGCGCGAACAGATATTTCGTCGCCATTATTTGCCGATGGCAATGGTATGCTATATATGCCGTTGTACACGCCGTTATCATTCGCTATTCGCTCTAAGTTTGTTAAGTCTACATTTATTTTGCCTTCACCAACATATAGTGCAGCATAGTTATCTCCATTTTGCAAAAATCGGAATCCTTGTATTGCATTAGAACGATAAGTAAAAGTGCCGCACATTTCAATTTGAAACCCATTTATGCCGAGTGGCATTTCGCCGTTTATCTCTATGTCGCTGTTGCTAAAGTAGTTATCTCTGTTGCGAAGTTGTTGTATGTTAGTGACAAATTTCTGTTGCAATGTAGTTCCATCATTATTCAACTCTATTTGTCGAGGAAGCGAATAGTTGTGCGCCCATCCCCAATTATAGTTATCGATGCTACTGACCTTGTCGGGAACAATGCCGAGCAACATCGTTTGTCCGTTGTGTTGCCAAATGGTTGGCGACAGCAATCCGTAGCCATGTTTTGAAGCACCTTTCATTTCAAGTTCTTGTGGGTGTTCGCTTTCAGGCACAAATGTTCCATTGGCTGCTATTGTGCCAATCCAATAAAGTGTTTTCACTCCATCGGATGTTTCGAGAGGTGTGCAACAGAATAAATATTTACCATTTTCAATCTCAACAACTACTGGCATTTCCCAAAACCTACCACACTCGGCTTGGCTTGTGCCACTAAAAAATATATCGCCATTGTTGGTCCATTGTTTTGTTGCCTTATTGTATTTATGAAGTGTACAAGCGCCTATGTTGTTTTTGCTTGTACCTACCACAATGTATTTTTCTCCATTTGCGCTGAAGAAATAGGGATCTCTGAAGTCGTCACTCAATCCGCTTGGACGGCCATCAATAATTACACCATTTTTTTGCCAAGATGTAAGTTGGTCGTCGGTGGGCGATGCCATGCAGATGCGAGCTTTGGCATTGTCGACACCAGTGTATAGAATATATGGTTTGTTATTAGTTATTTCGGCGTCGGAGAAAATGCAACCGCTCCAGCAACCTTTTATATCGTATGTTTCGGTTGGTGCAATGGCAATAGGCACTTCGGTCCAATGAAGAAGGTCGGTCGATGTCAGATGTCCCCAATGAAGCCGAGCCATGTAAGGTCCGTTGGCGTTTTTCTGGAAAAAGAGATGATATTTCCCATTGTAATATGTTAATCCATGACATTCGTTGGTCCATGCATGAGAGGGCATTCCGTGGAATTGAGGTCGGAGGATATTGTTAGCAAAGGCTTCTTTGGCACTATTGAATTGTGGATTGTGAATTGATGTGGAGCTATAAATAGAAATTATCTCCTCTGTTGTAAATACTTGATTGTCAATTCTAAGTTCGTCAATCATTCCGTTGAAAGTATTAATTATGAAAGGTCCACTAAGAATAGTTTCTTGACTTTTCCCAATCATAAAAGGAGCTGCTCCCAAACTCATTTCATAGGGGCATTTAGCACTACCTACTTGGTTGCCGTCGACGAAGAGTTGTATGCGATTGCTTTTTTGGTCTACCGTAGCGACAATGTAACTCCATTTGCCGACAGGAATTTTTCTATCAGAAGTGCATATAAGTTGCCAACTATTCAAAAAACATTTGAACTGCAAATCGCCTTGCGAACTAAGCATTAGGCCAAATCCTGTTTTGGTTTTTTCGTCAATGTTGCCTGCTATGAGTGTAAATGAAGGCGATGTCTCGGCTTCGTTTACGTTCATCATTGGGTATGTCTCGGCAGCAATCCACATTGAAAATGTCATTGCTGATGTTGATATGTCGTTGCTAAGCTTTGTGCTTACATAGTTTGAATATCCATCGAGGTGAAGCGCTTTTCCACTTATTCCGTCGGCAAATGGTAAAGTGCGAACACCTTCAACATTGCACTGTGTACCAGAGATATGTTCGTCAACAGAGTTGTCGAATTTGAAATACAATGCTTGCGCACTAATATCTATAGTGCATAACGATAGCAACGATAGTATCGGAAAATATTTATTCATTGTGGTTATAAGATTTTTGGCATTAGTAGTTTGATTGGTTATAAGAAATTCACGGGGCAGAAATGCGCACTTCTGTTTATCCCCGTGAAAATCAGGGTTTCTTATAACCTCCAAGTTCCTATTTTAGGTAATCGATACAGTTTTTAGTGAATAACTCGATATTGCTCTGGTAGGCATTGTCGGTACCATCTTGAGGCTCGTTTTGCTTAAACTCATAAGCCGACAAGCCGCAAGCTATTATTTTGCCTGCACAATTGTCTGTTGGAAAGAATTCAACCACTCCGGCTACACAGAAGTCGGCTACATGTCCCCACACAGCTAAAACAGACGAGTTGGTAGCATCTTCCCAATTTACTATAACGTTGGGCTCACGGCTAAAGCTATATGCATTTAGATCCCACATGCAGTTATGGTCTTCGCGAAGTCCAGGACCTTCCATTGGATACGTTTCGAAGCCGTAGCCGTTGGGGTCGCCTGCTTCCATGCCAACAAATATCGGATGATTGCGATGGTCGTATGAAACGTCCATTTTGCATCCTATCACACTGTTCATACACCACACGTCGGTGCCTACGCCGCCTTCGCCATCGCCAAAAATGCCAGGTGCATATTGGCTATCGATGCGCTCTAAGGCTGTTACAAGTTGTGTGGCATGCTTAGTCAATAATATGTTGCCGCCATCGTTTAGATATTGTTTTAGCGCACTAATATTCGACTGACTAAAAGGCAGATTGTCAATGCCGTAGCCAATGCCGATGCGGTCTATCTGAATCCACAATGCCGACACTTCATCTTTATTCAATGTGCTCAAATCGGCCGAATGAACAAATGTGCCAATGTTGTTGGCTATGTATGTTTGCTCAAACCATTGTGCAGCAGCCACTTCGTCATCGTCGGGCAAGTCGGTATAGTTGTTTGTCGTAAGGTAGTATCCGACCTTTATTTTAGCTTCTACAAGAGCTGTAATCGTTGTACCTTCTGATATTCGACCGTCGACGCCATAGATAGCTTTCACTGTGTAGTAGTGCTCTATGTTGTCATCGGCATTTGCAATGGTATACGTAGTTTCGGCATTGTTGAGCGAAGCAATCTGTATACCGTCTTTGAATATGGCTGCTCCTGTAGCATTTTGTGGGTTGCTCCAAGAGAGTGTTAAGTTACGTCCGCTTATTGAGTAGGTTAACTCTGCAACTGGCGACGAATAGGGTGCATTTTCGAGCTCAGTATCGTCACAAGATGTTAGTTGTAAGCCGAGTGCTAAGCATATACAAGCTGATAATAATGTTACTTTTTTCATGATAAGTTATTTTTATAGATTAATTGGTTAATTGATTTTTTATGGTTGTGTATAGAGTCCGTTTGAATTTGTTATTTCATCTAATGGGACTGGGAAGAATATCTCCTCGTCGGTCAGTGTAGCACCTTGCAAATAGGGCCTGATGGCGCTTTCTGTCTGATAATACTTATTCATAGTTTCAACGGCTACTCCCCATCTAACAAGGTCGAACCAGCGATGACCTTCCATAGCGAGTTCAAGTCGGCGTTCGGTGCGAAGTGCCTTGCGTGCATAGCTCTGATCCCAATTGCTACTTGAATACTGACCAACATAATAGTTCGTATTTATTGGGTCGATGTCGATAGGTGAATAGCTTGGGTCGACACTATTAGAAGCCTTTGCTCTGATTTTGTTGATCCATTCTCGTGCTGTGTCGAGCTCTTTGTTTTGCTCAATGAGACTTTCGGCGTATAGCAGAACAATGTCGGCATAACGAAGCAGGCAGAAGTTTAGTTCAGAACAGCCCCAAGGCCAAACCGTAGTAGCTCTGCTATCGTTGGGGTCGATGAGTCCTTTTTTGCCCGAATATTCACCATATATATCGTAGGCACGGCACCAGCCTTGGGTGTAGGTGTAGCCTCTGAAGGGAATACCTATACGACCAACGGTGAAGTCGAGTCGAGGATCCACATTACCACTATAGCTATTGCTAATGTGTTCGGCAGGTTCATCGTTGTTGAGATATGGAAGTCCGTTTTCGTCGGTGCGGAAAGCGTCAACTAAATTTTGACTGCCGAGGAAGAAGTCGTCACCCGTGCCAAAGAGGTCGCCATCAGAATAGGTGGTGTTGAGCAGGTTCGACCAATTGATGTGTGCATTGTTATTGGCTGTAGAGCATTGAATGGCAAGTATCGATTCTTTTTGATTGTTGAAATCTATTTTCGACATATCGAGATAGTTATCATAGAGCTCATACTGTCCGCAGTCGATAACCACTTTTGCCCAATATTCAGTTTCGGACCAAAGACATTGTTGAGCCGACACTTTGGCAAGCAGTGCCGCTGCAGCATATTTACCAACTCTACCTGCCGATACTGGTTTTTCGCTCATTTGATCGAATGCCTCTTTGAGGTCGTTGGTGATGAACGAGTAAATGTCGGCTTGGCTATATTCTGTATTGCTTACCGTGTTTGGGTCTGAGTTTTCAGTTAGGTAAGGCAAATATTTATATATACGCACGAGGTCGAAATAGTAATAGGCACGCAAGAATTTTAGTTCGCCCATTTCTATTCTGAAATCTTTATCCGATGCATCGAGAGCGAGCATTGCTTTATGAACACGCGATATGGCGTAGTAGTTGTTTTGCCACTTATTTAGGCATGATACATTGTCGCTTGTAAGGTTGGCAATTTCTAATTGATGAATGTTAGCCTCCATCGATGTTGCTCCGCCACCTTTATACGCATCGTCGGAGCGCACATCGAAAATCCAGTTTGTTGATGGTCCGGCAAAGGCTTCGTTGTTGCCGAAATAGTGAGCTTCGAGTCCAGCGTAGGCCGAGGCCAACAAGCCTTCGGCAGTTTCATCATTGAGTTGTTGGGCAGTGAATTGTCCGTATGGCGATTGGTCGAGCAAGTCGGAGCACGCTGTGGCGGTGAGCCCTAATGCGAGCAATGATAGTGCTATATATTTTGTTGTCATAATATTCTGATATTATAATAGTTATTGAAATGTTTTAGAATGCTACATTGATACCGATAGAGAATGTGCGACTACGCGGATAGGGAGCGTTATCGGTGCGCGAGCCATAGGTGCCGAATGCTATTTCAGGGTCAAGACCAGAATAGTTGGTTATTGTAAAGATGTTCTCTACTTGTCCGTAGATGCTAAGTGAAGAAGCGTGTATCTTCTGACAATAGTTCAGTGGCAACTGATAGGCTATCTTGGCATATTTCATTTTTAGGTATGATCCATCTTCAATGTAATATGTTGACATGCGCATTTCGTTATTGTCGTCGGTTACCGATAGTGCAGGTATTGAGGCGTTGGCGTTAGTTGGTGTCCAAGCGTTAAGAGTGCATTTGCCTCTGTTGGTTGTGGCATTTCCGTAGCTGAAAAATTCGAGCTGCTTTTTTGTAGCATTGTAAATATCGAATCCTAAGTCGCTATTGAAAAACAATGACAGTGTCCATTGTTTGTAGTGGAAGTCGAGGTTAAGACTTGCTGAGAGGTCTGTATTAGGGTCGCCAATGATGCATCTATCAGCCTCGTTGATAACGCCATCGGCATTGAGGTCGCGATATTTTATTCGTCCTGGCGCAGCGCCTTGTTGTGTGGCATGGTTGTATACTTCGGTTTGGTTTTGGAATAGCCCGTCGGCTACATATCCGTAGTATACGCCCATTGGTTGGTCTTTCATGAGTCTAATGTCGCCACCGATGCTATTTTGTTGGTTGTTGAGCTTGATAATTTTGTTTTTGAAGTGCGACAAGTTTGTTGTAGCCTCCCAAGAGAAGTCGCCATACTCTTTCGAACGATAATTGAGGTTAAGTTCAAAACCGATGTTTTGCATATCGCCGGTGTTTTGCCACATCACAGCATTTTCGCCAGCTACAGAGAGCACTGGTGGTTGAGTGAGCATGTCGGTTGTTTTCTTTATGAAGAAGTCGGCGGTTAGTCCGAATGCTCTATCAAACAGCTGAGCATCTACACCTATGTTGGTTTGGCTTGTTGTTTCCCATTTGATATTGGTATTTCCACTCGATGCTAAAACCACACCCGCTACAGTCGATGAGCCAGTTCCGTAGAGGTCGTAAGCGGCGTTGCCTTTGTTGAATGCATACATACTATATGTTGCATAGTTGCCTATTTCAGAGTTTCCGTTTTGTCCCCAAGCTATGCGCAGTTTCAAATCGTTGAGTATGTTATTTTCGTTCCAAAAGCCCTCTTCGGTGAGTCGCCAAGCAAAGCTAACAGCAGGGAATATGCCGTCGTTGTTGGTTGCGCCTAAGCGAGAACTTTGGTCTCGGCGCATCGTTACGCTGGCCAAATATCGGTTGGCATAGTTGTAGTCTATTTTGCCAAATATTGAAAATAGGCCCCAACTTGTCTTGTTGCCATCGTTGGTCTGTGTGCCTTCGCCGGTGCCAAGT
Organism: Bacteroidales bacterium; assembly: GCA_017539645.1. Classification (GTDB taxonomy): domain Bacteria; phylum Bacteroidota; class Bacteroidia; order Bacteroidales; family Marinilabiliaceae; genus W3P20-009. The sequence continues at coordinate 4,709 of JAFYCM010000095.1, read as the reverse complement.
GTCATGTAGTTTTTGTCTTCAAATGTGTATTGATTTCTCCATGCCGAAAAGCCATCATATTTGTAACTAATGGCTTCAGAGCCTAATAGGACAGTGAGCGTGTTGTTTGCCCACGTCTTAGTATAGTTGGCGGTGTTCGTCCAAGTCCAAGTATCGCCTTTGCCATAGGCGCGGCTCAAACTTGCTTCGTCGCTTTGCGCTATTTTGCGTGTATATGTCGTGTTGTCAAACTGAACGTGGTCAATACCTATGTTTGTTTTTATTGCCAATTCGCTTATTGGTTTTATTTCGAGATAGGCATTGCCGAATATGCGCCACGATTCGTTTTCATTGTCGCGACTATTGTAGAGTTCGTGCACTGGATTAAGTATGTCGCTTCCCAATATTTGTAGAGGAGAACTAAATGAGCCATCGGCTTGACGCACAGGCATACCTGGAAACTGACGCATTGCATTGAATGGTATGCCACTGTCAGAACCTGTTGCTCCTATATTGCTACGCCACTTCGACAGCATTAGGTTTTCGCCTACTCCAACATATTTACCAAAGTCGTATGTAGTGTTGACGCGAGCAGAGAATCGTTCGTATTTACTCTCTTCCATAATGCCTTCTTGGTTGATGTAGTTGCCCGATAGCAGTGCCGTGCCTTTTTCGGTTGAGTTGCTTATGGAGGCATTTATATTGTGTGTGAGTGCGGTCCGATATACGGCATCTTGCCAATCGGTGTCGTGCAACTGATATTCACCAACGTTCTGATTCAGATAAGCATTGCCATCAGTGTCGTAGGTAAACCAAGCGTTGTAGGCCGATTGATTTGAGTAGCTTTTGGCTCTGTAGTAGGCCGTTCCCCATTCATTGGCATTGAGCAAGTCGAATGTATTGGCTATGGTTTGCATACTTGCAGAATAACTGATGTTGATTTTTTGCTTGTCGCCTCTGCCAGATTTTGTTGTAATTACCACAACGCCATTGGCGGCTCTCGAACCATATATTGAAGCTGAACTTGCATCTTTCAGCACTTGCATCGACTCTATGTCGGCCAAATTGAGCGAACTCAGATTCTCGTTGGTTGCCACTCCATCAATAATATAAAGTGGAGCGTTGTTGCCATTGAAGTTGCTCATACATCTGACTTGAATTGTGGAGCCGCTTCCGCCTGGTGCTGGGTCGGTAACAACGTTTACGCCTGCTATGCGTCCTTGCAATGAATTTAGCATGTTGGCCGTACCCTCACTAAGTGCTTGTTTCATGTTCATCACACCAACCGATCCTGTCAAGTCGGCTTTGCGTTGCACTTGATAACCTGTTACTACAATGTCGTCGAGCACGATGTCGTCAACCAATACTATATCCATATTAGCTGATGGCTGAAGTGTCTGATTTTCAAAACCAACAAACGATACTGTTATGGTGCTATTGGCATCAACATCGATGTTGAATTGTCCATTAATGTCTGAGATGACACATTTGCTGGTGCCTGTCTCTATAATAGTTGCTCCAGGTAGTGGCTGACCGTCTGATTGCGATCGAACTACTCCTGTGGCTCTTATTGTTTGACCAGTAACCGTAGCTACTATGCCAAAAAGCAATAGGATGATAGTGGGATTTGTTTGTTAACAATGCTGCATATCAGTGAATTACAAATGATTGTATCGTGTGAGTAACAAAATATTTGGTCTGCAATCCCACCTCAAAGACCTTTAGTGACACTTCAAATTTAGCGCAAAAATCGCCAACATTCCGCAAATAAAAGGGAGCGTAATTTATTTTGAGTCTAAAGAGCTATCAAGCACTAATCATTATTTTCTGACCAGTCGGAGGCGTGCTTGATGGTCACTTATGTCCTCGTTGACGCTCTTCTTGGCTATATCCATGAACTATGTCGGTTCGTAGTAGTTTGTTGTTGTCGGCAGACAGTAGCCGATGTACATGAGGGGTATATGATATTTCCTCGGCATTTCTAATGACAGTGGATGTTATAAGATGAAGTAGAACGAAAAAAGACTCATTTGTATTTGGCGTCATCTGATTACTTGGTGATTACTTGGTGACAGCTTGGTGACGTACTTTATAAAAAAGTATAAATTCGGCAATAGAGTGCGTCTATTGCCGAATTTATGTTGGCTATAATCGTACTTATTTCAATAGTTCGCTTGTCTTAGCCCAATAGAAGTAGGCTTCTGGAGATAGGCGTTTTAGCTTGCTTAGTTTCTTGGATAGAGTTGGCAGAATGTTGATATTGGCAATTGACAGAGGGGTGCCGTCATACCGCTCGATCTCCGTAAATCCCTTTTCGAGAAGCGTGGCTATATACGCAGCACAAGCAGCATCTATGATTGCACTCTCAATGTAGTAGTCGCCACGAAACATGAACGACTTGATTCGACTGATACCTCGCTGAAGCATGGTGAAATCACCATTTCCCTCAGAGCCTCGTGTGGCGAGACAAAGAGCCGTCTGGCGAATGTCTTCAAATATCAAAGTCGGATTGTTTGGCAGTCCTCGGTACGACAATTCGACCTCTGCTATGCGACTGAATGACTTAGCCGTAACTTCAAGATTCTTGGTCTCATCAAATATCCTCGCGACATCATATAGTTGCTTGATAATCTCCATGCTACAATCGCGTACAGTCCCATCCTTGACTTTTTTGACGTATGGTATCCCTGTCGTGTTAGGAGCGAATGCGGTCAGTTTGTCTCCGAGTATGTCTCCAAGCGAAGTAACTCTGACAATGCTTGGTGTACCTTCAGTTTTTAGAAATGGACTTTCTATTGGCAGCTCCTCAACACTCTCGTAGTGACAATCTTCGTTGAGAACATCCAGAAGAATGCTCTCTTGTCTGTTACTGTCATCAAGAAATGCGACTTGATAGAAGAACTTCGAGTGAGTTTTCGGTATGTCAGTTCCTCGCTGAATACGTTCGACAGACTTGTAGTCAATAAATCCGTAATTCTTATACGCATTGAGATATTGCTCAATGTCGGTGCCAGGCGGACAGATTATGTCGATGTCAATAGAGAGCCTATGACGACCATTTTTCAGAAGCAGCATCAAGCAACTACCGCCCTTGAAATGAAATGGACAGCCAGATTGAGCCAACAATTCCAACAACGAGAAAGCTCTGATGACCTTCTCGATTATGTTCTTGTCGTTATATTGAAACTCCTTGGACTTCTGCTCAATCCAACTCGCGCCAAAAGATTCTTTACTAATCATTTTGCCTGATTCATTAGTTCGCCAATAACCTTATCGATACCTCTACGCTTGGCGTAGCGCATCATCTTTGTTGTATTGATGGCAAAAAGGTCGAATGCCAGCCGGAACATATTGTACGACTCTGATCCACGCAGATAGTCGAAGTCGGCATCCTTCTGCATGTCAACCAACAGTTTCTCTAATGTCGGAACTTTTATGCCATCAACCTTCATCATCGGAGATTCTGTGACCAAGGTCTTCACAATGATGCACTCTTCTCGAAGGTCAACGTAGTCGTCCATGAATGACGTGCTCGGCTGACGATACACATTCTTGTATTGACCTTTCAGTCGTGTAAATACAGACTCTACCGCATCACGGTTTGTCTCAACGTATATTGCCCGATTGGTTGACAAGTGATGCTGGATGGAAGAGAATATGCTGCCGTCGTAAATACAGAAATCGGTGAATGGTAATTCTGCCGTAAGTCTCTCATGAACCTCACGCACCTGATCCGAAGGCGTGTATGAGAATGCCTGCTTTTGGGCGATGGAATATACGCCTTGGCCGACACGCACCAACACGTTAGTTCTGGCCAATGAGCTCAGGTACTGCCGAGCGGTGACAGGCTTCATGCCATACGTCGTCGCCAGCAAGTCTGCATTGACCAATTTGTTTGCATTTGCAAACTCAAGTATTTGGCTCTTACCTACGTTCATTGCCATTCTCGATTGAAAGTTTAATGCAAAGGTATATAAAATCGGCTACAGATGCGCTTTGTTGCCGAATTTATAGAGAGATACAGAAGTAGTTTTGCCTTGCAAATATGCGACTACTATGGTGCGGCTACGTCGTGATTGTGTCCTAACATTGTCTCAATTATGTCTTAATTGCGTATTGATTGTGATTCGAAAGCACTTCAACTGCGTATCGATTGGGAGATATTGGGTGTCGATTGAGGTGCGATTGAGATTCTACCTATATCTACTGAACGTCATTGGAGTCGGTTGCGGTATTGACTAAGCGAAGGCAATGGATACCACAAAAAGGCGAGATTGAACCACAGTAGATATGGGTCGAATCGCTATATCTCGCCAATCTTCTCGATTAGACGCTCAATCTGTTTCTCTTTGCGTTCAATCACCTTGTCCTTCTTCTTGAGTTCTTCCTGCAAGCTGACAATTATGCCGAAGAGCTTTTGGTTCTGGTCCGTCAACTTCTCCACTTGAATCTTCTGGCGCTCCACCTCGCGTTTGGCGAGTGTTACAGCCGCATTCGCTTCATCATCTTTGTTTCTACGACCGAAGGCGATTTTCTTCTCGCCAATACCAGTCACGAGCCAGTTCAAATTGATGCCCATGGCCACCGCTTGAGGTATAATCGTGTTCAGATTGGCATTGCCAGAGCTGCGCCATGTCGAGATGCACGCTTCCGTGAAGTTCAGTTTCTGCGCAAGCTTCGCCTGCGTATCGCATTCATACATAATCATCAAGCGATCTACAATGTTCTGG
>JAFYCM010000094.1 GCA_017539645.1 Bacteroidales bacterium | reverse complement strand
TGCACAGATACGCCGATTTTGAGGTTTGCAAAAGTTAAAAACGTTAAATCTTCTTCTTTTTTAGCTTCTTTAGAATGCACGTCATCACTTTTCTACCGTTTAACACGTAAATAGTTGAAATAAAGCGGTTTGCAAATACAATTATAGCTTCAATTTGACAGAAATAAATGTAGACAGAGAAAACGAGCATTACGCATCAGTTGATGGCGTTCTGTTCAGCCACGATAAGACAAATTTGATTTGCTATCCTATCGGCAAAAAAGATTCTCTATATACCATTTCAAACACAGTTACTAACATTAGTTCAACTGCATTTTATAGATGTAATAGCCTAACATCAGTAATAATCCCAAATTCGGCTATAAATATAGGCGATATGGCCTTTGCGAATTGTGGCAATATAGATTCAATATCCATACCCGAATCTGTCACAACCATTGGTGCAAGTGCGTTCTTTTCTTGCAGCGGTCTAAAAACTATAGTCATTCCGAACTCTGTTACGAACATTGGTGCCGAAGCATTCAAATATTGCAAAGGACTGACGTCTATAACTATTCCTGCTTCAGTCACATACATTGGCGCATTGACATTTAATGATTGCAACAATCTAACAATCTATTGCGAAGCGGAAGCCCAACCTGCCGATTGGGGCACCAACTGGAATATTGACAACCGCCCAGTGGTTTGGGGTACTAAACGCGATAAATAAGTAGCACTGAAATCGCTAATCATCGGTATAGTTTTGAGCATATACTTTTCATAATTTTGCGGCTGAAATTCAGAATATCTATTTATTATGGAAAATCCATTATTGATTTATAATACACACTCTCGTCACAAGGAGATTTTCAAGCCTTTGCACGAGGGGCATGTAGGTATGTACGTATGCGGACCTACGGTTTATGGCGATGGCCACCTCGGTCATGCGCGTTCGGCCATCACTTTCGATATTGTATACCGCTATTTGCAGCATCTTGGCTACAAAGTGCGCTACGTACGTAACATCACCGACGTAGGCCACCTTGAGCACGATGCCGACGAAGGCGAAGACAAAATTGCCAAGAAAGCACGCCTCGAGCAGAAAGAGCCGATGGAGATTGCACAATACTACACCAATCGCTATCGTGATGCTATGCGCGCGCTCAACTGTCTTCCGCCATCTATCGAACCTCAGGCGAGCGGACATATTATCGACCAAATAGCATACGTAAAACGTATTTTCGACGCTGGCTATGCCTACGAGAGCGAAGGCTCGGTATATTTCGATGTTATGAAATATTCCAAGGAGCATAATTACGGCAGTCTTTCTGGTCGAAACGTAGAGGAACTCCTCGAAACCACCCGCACGCTCGATGGTCAGCAAGAGAAACACAACGCCTGCGACTTCGCATTGTGGAAAAAGGCTCAGCCAGAGCATATTATGCGTTGGCCAAGTCCGTGGAGCGATGGTTTCCCTGGTTGGCACCTCGAATGTTCAACCATGAGCGAGAAGTATCTTGGCGATACGTTCGATATTCACGGCGGCGGTCTCGACTTGCTTTTCCCTCACCACGAGTGCGAAATTGCGCAAAGCGTAGCCGCACAAGGTCACGAAGCCGTTCACTATTGGATGCATAATAATATGATTACCATCGACGGCAAGAAGATGGGCAAATCGTATAATAACTTCATCACGCTCAACGAGTTTTTCAATGGTACACACGAGAAACTTGCTAAGGCGTATGCGCCAATGACGATTCGTTTCTTCATTCTTCAAGCGCACTATCGTAGCACGCTCGACTTCAGCAACGATGCTCTGCAAGCTGCCGAGAAAGGTCTCGAACGCCTTGCCGAAGCTGAGGCACGTCTCGAGCGCATCAAACCAGGCGCTGAGACAACAGTTAATGCTAAGAATCTCCGCCAGCGTTGCGAAGAGGCTATGTGCGACGACTTCAACACTCCGATAGTCATCAGCCACCTTTTCGATGCGGCTCGCGAGATAAATATCCTCGTCGATGGCAAAGCCACAATCACGAGCGAAGACCTCGAAGAACTCAAACGCACCTTCCACGAGTTCACTACCGATGTGCTGGGCTTGAACATCAGTTCTCAAGGCGGCAACGATGCCAACAATGAGGCTTACAAAAAAGCTATCGATTTGCTGCTATCGATTCGCCAGCAAGCGAAAGCCAACAAAGATTGGGCAACGAGTGATAAGATTCGCAACGAGATGGCTGCCCTCGGCTTCAGTGTGAAGGACACTAAGGACGGATTCGAGTGGTCGTTATAGCATTGAGAATTGTCGGTTAGAATTACGGACAATAAAAGAATATAGAGCCCTGCGCGGAGCCATTGAACACGTTCAATCTGCGTTCAGAAACTCATAATTCATAATTATAAAAGGCGATAGATAGATAAAACTATTTATCGCCTCTTTTGTTGTGTTTAGTTGGGTAAAAATGGGGGTTCACAGAAAACAATTTGCCGTTGTTGGTGGCGTAAATACTATTGCAATCGCAAAATCGCAAACAACAATGGCAAGCACATCATCAAGCATAAATACAGAGGCTCTGCTCAGCAGCATCTTGAACAGCTTTGAGCCTATCACGCTCGACGAAATGGGCAAAGTGAAGTTGATGAACCGCATCGATACTAAATATGTAGTATCGGTTTCTCAGTTGATGTCGATTTTGCGATGCATGAAGGACAATTACCGCGTGCAAATTGTAGAGCAGCATAAAATAGCTACATATCGCACCATCTATTTAGATACCGACAACGCCACAATGTACCTAATGCACCAAAACGGGCAAAAAACTCGCGAAAAGATTCGTGTGCGAACCTATGTAGACTCGTCGCTGACATTTCTTGAGGTTAAGAATAAAAACAACCACGGTCGCACCAAGAAGACGCGCATCAGAGTGAACTCTGCGGAGACTCTCGCGCAAGATGGAGCCGAAGCATTTCTTGCCAGCAACGCATGGTACAACTTGCAAGAACTCTCGCCACGTTTGGAAAACCATTTTGGTCGTATCACCCTCGTAGATAAGGACATGACCGAGCGACTAACCATCGACTTGGGCATAAGTTTCAAAAATCATAAAAATGGTCGAGAGACGTCGTTGCCACAAATTGCTGTGGTCGAGTTGAAACGCGAAGGTCAGAAACCGTCGTTTGCGCTCGACGTACTAAAAAATCATCGCATTCAGCGCGCATCGTTTAGTAAGTATTGCATGGGGTGCGCACTCACCGACGCAACGCTGAAGCAAAACCGATTCAAGCCGAAAATTCGCGCCGTACAAAAGATTATCGCACTGTAAATAAGATTATTAACAATCCAAAATAAGCAACAGAATGAACGATTTATTTGAGACAACCGACTTTGCCAAGTCCATTCTCGACACGTCGGAAATGTATGAACTCTTCATACGATTTGTAATAAATACATTAGTTATTGGTGGGCTGATTCACTTTTTCTACTATCCCAAAAGCCAACGTAGAGATTACTATTTCACGTTTTTCATAATTAGCGTGAGCGTCTTTTTGATGATATACTTACTTGGCAGCGTGAAGCTCAAAATAGGTTTCGCGTTAGGTTTATTCGCCATCTTTGGCATCATACGCTACAGAACAGAATCTATGCCAGTGCGCGAAATGACCTATCTGTTTGCCATCATAGCCATGTCGGTAATCAACGCGTTGGCCGAGATTGGTTACATCGGACTACTCTTGGTAAACCTATCATTTATAGTATGTATATGGCTTACAGAATCGGCCAAATGGATCAATTCTGAATCGTCGAAACTTATACAATATGACCGCATAGCACTCATCAAACCAGAAAATCAGAAGGAACTCATCGACGACCTTAGAGAGCGCACAGGTTTGAACATTACAAAAGTTGAGGTCGGAAGCATCGACTTCCTTCGCGATACCGCAGTTTTGAAAGTATACTACATAAACTCCAGCGCAGTGCCGAACACCATCGGCGATGCTCTTACTTTCAAAGACGCAAAAAAGTTGTAAGTTTGCTATGTGTAATTTGCAACACATCAAAGTGGGTACAAAGAGCACAAGTAGAAAAAAGAAATGTTTTCATGTTATATTTGTTTGAAGAGACGCACGATGTGATATCGTGCTCTCTTTTTCACAAACGAATTTTATGAACTATGAAAAAAAAATTACCATCTCTTATAACCATCATATACATAGTTGTTTGGCTATTCGTGCTGGCCATTCCGCCCATTTACGAGGCAATTCTCATCAATCTGGGATTGTCCACCGAAGTTTTCTGGAATCGCATGATTGGCAATTGGATTTACATATTGCCGATATTGATAATATTTCTTGCCAACAACCACATATTCATACCATACATACTTAAGTATGAGAAGATTACAGAATACATAATCACCGCATTAATTAGCACTTTCGTAGTGGTGCTTCTGTGTGAGATTGTGTTTGAGGCGGCATTCTTATTACCCAAGATGGAAGCCGATGGCAGACATATGCGCAACGAGCGCTTCGACGATCGACCAATGCAAAAATTCGACAATATGCCGCCGATGGGCGACAACGATATGGGTGACCGAGGAATGCGACCACATCCGCGAGGAAAAGAGTTCGACGATCTGAAGTTCATCTTCGGCCGACCATTGGATTCGTTTTTAGTGCATCTGCTGACGGCCTATTTGGTGGTGGCTATAAATGCTACTATATATATAGTTATGAAGTCGCAGCGCGAGCGCAAACGCATGGCACTGGCCGAGAAACAGACAATAGAGGCGGAGCTCCAATATCTTAAGTATCAGATAAATCCGCACTTCTTCATGAATACGCTCAACAACATTCATGCGCTTGTCGACGTTGATGCCGAAAAAGCTAAAGACACCATACTTACACTCTCGCAGCTAATGCGCTACTTGCTCTACGAAACCAACCAAACCTTCGTGCCACTGAGCGACGAGATTGATTTTATTGAGCACTACGTATCGCTAATGAAGCTCCGCTACACCAAGGGCGTCGATGTGCAGTGCCACATGCCCGAAAATGTACCTAACTTGATGGTGCCACCGCTGATTTTTGTAGTATTCGTAGAGAATGCGTTCAAGCATGGCGTTACGTACCAGAAGCCATCGTTCATACATATAAGCATAGTTATAAATAGCAACATAATTACATTCTCGTGCATAAATAGCATTGCCGAAAAGCGCCCGATGAACGATGCTCACCATGGTGTCGGGCTCGAGAACGCGCGCAAACGCTTGAACCTCATCTTGCCCGCAAAACACAACCTCACCATCACACAAAACGGTGAGCACTACGACGCAGTTCTGTCGATGTCGTGCGAAATAAAGGCTTAGAGTGAAATTTTTTTAGCTGAAAAACTCAGTTTTTACGCGGCTTGTAGCGCAAAGTTGCGTTTTTATTGCGTTTTGTTAAGCTTTGTGAATATGTTGAAATAAAATTCGACTAACTTTACGGAGTTTTTATTGGTATACAACCAATTGTATTACAATATATTGTTAACAATACGTTATGAAAAAACACTATACGATTAACGCTTCCATAGCTGCTTTAGTTCTTCTATTAAGCACTACAAGTCTTAACGTCGATGCAACAGGGTCGACTGCAGGTGATGAGAAAAAGTTATACAACGCCGCATTCAAAATGGCGCAAAACACAGACAATGTACACGCTGTGGCTATTTTCCGTAAGCTCTACGAGCAAAATCCCAACGACATTGACGTTGTATACAACTTAGGTCTATGTTACATGAATGGTAGCCTCAACCCCGATTCGGCACTCTTCTTTCTCAACATTGTCGACGACCAAGACGAAGGCGATTGGCACGAAGCTCGCACCGACTTGAAGTTTGCCATAGCACGCATTTATCAGTTGAAATACGAATTCGACAAATCGCTCGCCGTATATAAAGAGATTCAGCGCAACGACACCACGAGCGCCACTGCAAAACGTCTTGCATACGAACGCAAAGTGTGCAACACGGCCAAAGATTTGATGGCGATGCCTGTGATGCTCAAAACGAATATCATCGATGGCGATATAAACACCAATTTCAACGACTACCACCCAGTGGTTTCGTCTGATATGCAAACAATCATTTTCACCTCGCGCCGCAAAGAGGCTACCGATGTCACGCCGTATGACGATGGCCAGTACGAAGACAAGCTATACACCGCTCAACGCGAAGCAAATGGCAAGTGGGGAAATGTTACTCGACTGAACTTACTCTCGAAACCTGGCGCTCAGGAGGCTGCTGTGAGCATTGCCGACGAACTTGGCGAACTCTACCTCTGCAGCGATGGCGATATTTACATCTCTCGCCGCGACTCTCTCTCTGGCAAATGGTTGCCTGCCGTAGCGGTAGAAGAGCCTGTAAACTCTAAATACGAAGAGAATTTCGCAAGCATCAGCCCCGATGGACAGCAACTCTACTTCTCGTCTAACCGAGATGGTGGTATGGGGGGCTTCGATATATATCGTTCATATCGCTTGCCAAACGGCAGATGGGGTGAGCCGCGCAACTTGGGTCCGAGCATAAATAGCGAATACGACGAAGATTCGCCCGTCATTCACCCAACGCAGCCACTACTCTATTTCAGCAGCACCGGACATAACACCATGGGCGGCATGGATATTTTCTATTCACAATACAACGAAACCGATAGCTCTTTCGTAGGTACTATGAACATTGGCTATCCAATAAATACGCCCGACGACGATTTGTATTTCATGCCTACCTCGCAGCAAAACATTGCTTATTACTCAAGCATGATGTGGAGCGATGGAAATTCGGGATATAATATCTACGAAATAGAATACGAAGAGCCAGAAGTTAACCGCCTTGTGCTTATAGAGGGTAAAATTGTTGCTTCTAATCCATCGAGCGTGCGCATCACAGCTCGTGTAGATGGCAACATCGTAGGTTCATATTTAGCCAACGACAAAGATGGCAACTTCATTATGCTTCTGCCTGAAAATCAGAACTATGAGATACATGCCGAGGCTAATGGCAGAGACGAAGTTCGCACGATTAACTTGACCAAAGGCGAAGGATACAACATAACCGGCAAACGTCACACTCTCGACCCATTCATATTCTAAACGTATAAGAAACTAAAAACCAAATGATTGAAGGCTCGTTAGTTACGCTTCGTGCGATAGAACCGAGTGACGTAGATTATTTTTACCATTTAGAAAATAACCCAGAATTGTGGCAGGACGGATTCAACAAGCATCCGCTTTCTCGCCACGCTCTTCTGGACTTCGTAGAGCGCTCTATGGAAGGCGATATTTATAGCCTACATCAAGAGCGCTTGCTTATTGTATCTAACAACACGCAAGAGATTGTCGGCTGCGTTGATGCATTCGAAGTCAATCCATTCGATTTGACGTGTGAAATTGGCATTGTGGTTGACGAACCATTTCGCCGCAAAGGCTACGCCACCGACGCCATGCGTACTATGATTATGTACTTAGCTCGTGTGGTGGGCATACATACTATAGACGCCAAAGTGCGTAGTTCCAACACAGCCAGCGTAGCGCTCTTCCGCTCATGCGGCTTTAGGGAGTGCGGCGTACTGCCACAACACATACGTATGCAAGATTCATGGGACGACGTGCTGCTAATGTCGTACATAGTAAAGTAAAGTTTGTCGCTAAAAAAAGTTAGTTCGTCTATTGAATATCCACTTAAATTATTCGAACAATATTTTTGCGATCGTTTTTTATTACAACTCACATGAAGAAAAATTTACGAATAGTTGCATTTATCATTATTGCGTTCTCATTTCAAATGGCTTTTGCGCAATACAAGATAACTGGCATAGTACTCGATGGCAAAGATGCGCAACCATTGCCTGGCGCGACAGCTACAATTCAGGCTGCTAACGGCAAACCCGAAGGTCAGAGTACAGACCTCGATGGCAAATTCACCATTCGCGCTGCTGCTGGCAAATACAAATTCAAGGTTGTTTTCCTTGGATACAAAGAGTATACAAAAGACATCACCATCACCGATTCCGATTTGAAACTTGGCACTATTCGCCTTCGTCCCGAATCTAAAGAACTGAACGAGGTTGAAGCTAAAGGCACACTCCGCCGTCAGGAACAACGTGGCGACACTACGGTATTCAATGCCGAAGCCTATAAGGTAAATCCCGATGCCACAACGGAGGATTTGATAAAGAAAATGCCTGGTATGCAGGTTAGCGGTTCGTCTGTTACCGCAGGCGGCGAGACTGTCAAGAAGGTGCTCGTAGATGGCAAAGAGTTCTTTGGCGACGACCCAATGGTGGCTCTAAAAAATATCCAAGCCGACATGGTGTCGAAGATTGAGGTTTACGACCGCCAAAGCGACCAATCGGCTTTCACCGGTTTCTCGGATGGCAACGAAGAAAAGACCATCAACATACTTACTAAGATGGGTATGACAAAAGGAGCTTTTGGTCGCGTGTATGGAGGCTATGGCACCGACAGCCGCTACGAAATGGGCGGTAACTACAATATATTCAATGGTGACCATCGCGTGTCTATAATAGGTATGCTCAACAATATCAACCAGCAGAACTTCTCGTTTGACGATATTACTGGCGCAATGTCGAACGGTGGAGGTCGCGGCATGGGCGGTATGTTCAACATGGGTCAAGGCGGTAAAAATCGTACTGGTTCTATTGGTATTAACTATGGATATGAGAAAAAAGACACGCTGAAGATTGAGTTTAGCTACTTCTACAACAACAATAAGAATGTAACGAACTCAACAAGTATGCAGGAATACTTTGTTGATAACGATGACGATAGCTTGCGTGTATACACAAGTGGCAACGAGTCGGAAGGTTTGAACAACAACCACCGCGCAAACTTGCGTCTCACATGGACCATCGACGAAAACAACTCGTTGATATTTACGCCGCGTGCAAGTTGGCAGAAATACGAGAACTCTTCTATGAGTTTTGGTAACGATACTTACGACTCCATTCCATACTTATCAACTTTTCAGAACAGCGATCAGACTACCACAGGCATCTCGGCAAGTGGCGATTTGATGTGGCGTCATAAGTTTAGCCTTCCACGCCGCACGCTCACAGTTCGCGTTGGTTCAAGCGTTTCCAATTCCGATGCCGACGGCGAGAGCAACTCTTCTAAGGAGTATAATTATACGCCTGCCAAGAACCTCTTCACCGCTCAACGCACCGACAACGTCAGCAAACGCATATCTACCAATGGTTCTATCACCTACACCGAACCTATTGGCGAATACATGGCGTTCCAAGTGAACTACAGTCCAACGTTCACACGTTCTAAAGGCGACAAGATTGTTGATGCCGATACCGTGGCTTCGCTCAACACCACCACATTCGACTTCGAATTCTCGCCTACGCTCAGCAACAAGAAGACTTCCGACTATTTGCAACAGAAGGGTGGCATCGGATTGAACATCTTCAAAGGCAAAGACTTCAACGCTAATATTGGGCTCGACTATCAGTATGCAACTCTTGAGGGCAATCAGACATACCCGCTTTCGTTCGAGACAAGTAAGTCGTTTCGCTCGTTGCTCCCTTCGGTGATGGTCCGCCTTCGCAAAGACCGTGCGCTAAACCTTAACTTCCGCTATCGAGCATCAACTTCGGCACCATCTATATCGAACCTTCAGCAGGTTGTCGACGTTAGCAACATACGTATATACACCGCTGGTAATCCCAACCTCGTGCAGTCGTACACCCACGATATGCGTATGTTCTTCGCCTATAACAATGCCGAGACATCTCGCGCCATATTTATGATGGGCGGTCTCACTGCTACCAACGACTATATTTCTACTTCGTCGGTGATTGCTTCGGTTGATAGTATTATCGATAATGATATTGTGCTTCCTGCTGGAACTCAGTTTAATAAGCCTGTAAATATGGATGGTTACCTCAGTGCTCGTGCCAACATAACCTTGTCGACACCAGTAAGCTGGCTCGGATCAAACGTCAATTTGAGCTTAGGCGGTAGCTTCCTCACCAAGCCAAGCTTGTATAACGGCCGCAAGGTGACTTCCGATACCTACAACCTCAATGGTGGACTTACCATTGGCTCAAGTTTTAGCGAGAATTTCGACTTCACACTCTCGTACAACGGCGGCTACAACATCATGAAATCTACACAGACGGCCGAGAGTAACTACAACTACTACAACCACACCGCCTCTGCCGATATAAACCTACTATTCTTCACACGCCTTGTGCTCAACTCTTCGGTTTCGCACCAGATGTCGAGCGGCATGGGTAAGGACTACGACTACAACTACGTGATGTGGAACGCTGGTATAGGCTATAAGTTCCTCAGCGACCGTCGCGCCGAACTTCGCCTCAAGTTGAACGATATTCTCGACAACAACCAGAGCGTCAGTCGTAGCATTCAAGATGCTTACGTACAGACATCGACAACCGATGTGCTTCGTAGATATGCAATGCTGACATTCACCTACAAGTTCAAGACAATAGGCAATATGCCACGCAACGACAATATGTTTATGGGCCCACCTCCTGGCATGATGAGGAGAAGATAATCATTCAGATAAGTTTTTTTGTAAGAAGCAGTCATCTTGCGATGGCTGCTTCTTTTGTACGATGTAGGGAGACGCAGAGAAATTGAAACGACAGAATGTAGAATTGGTTGACGCACGTAGGAACGCACTGCAAGCGTCGCGGAAAGGTTAACCAGACCAAAATACAGAATCTTGTTCAAAGGAAATTTACAATCCCCCAAATAGTTAGTTTGCAGATTTCAAATCCGCATCTCGCTGATAGTGGATTACAAATCTGCTGGAACGGATAATTATCAATTTTAGTAACCAGCTCTATAACAAGATAAATAGGTAGAATCATTAGATAATATCATATATTCGTATAACCATATTTGATAAATATGAACTTTATACCTGCCTTCTAAAGGGTGGTTGGGAGCTATGAAGATTACAGAATCTGGCGTAGAACCTATGACATCCCAAGTGCCTTCAGACTCTTTTTCACATAGCACATTTAGCTCTATTCTTTTTTTCTGTTTTTCTTCAATTGACATACTATCTTCACCTATTACCGGATAGTAGTTTCTTGGCAATGATACTCCTTCTCTATGAATGTAAAGAACATTTCCTACTATACCAAAATCCCTACTTCTTTCCACATAGGAGCTATCTTCGTATACCCCCCAAATTCCACATATATTCTTTTGCGTATTGAATTTGTGATTACAAGAAGAGAATACTCCCTGCATAATAATCGCAAGAAATATACTACTCTTCAATAAAAAATTTGTACTTGTCATTTTTCTTATCATATCTACCATTGCTCTTTAATATTTAATAGATGTCATTTTCTTCTAATCCTTCAGCGTTGGAGTAGCCGTAGCCAGCCTCCTCATCTTCTGGGTCTGATGGCTTTTCATACATCACTGGTGGACCGGGCGTGCCACCGTATGGGCGTTTGTATGGCTTCATGGGCCAGATGGTGGAGTTTATATGTTTATGAGCGTTGAGCATTTATATACAAATGTAGTTTGCGGATTTCAAATCCGCATCTCGCTGCCAGCGGATTATAAATCCGCTGGAACGGAGGACAAGCATAAATATATATCAAGATAAACGTCTTTTGCATTTACTACCAATCTAAGTTATACGTAGTTTCGATAACCTTGTCAAAGCATAGATGGGTAGAGTCATTTTGCAATATCAAGAGATACCTTGGAGGCTTAGCAAATATCTCTTCCTTATGAAAGATTACCGCATATCTTCCACTTAAAAGACTCGCAGGAGTTTCTATTAAAATAGAATCCGGTTCCTTACTGATGATTTTCCAAGTGCCTTTTGAGTTATTTTCCAACTCTTTTAATTCAGAATAACTTAGTCCATCTTGACCAAGTTGCATAATTGGTAATTCAATTTTTGATTTTTGAAATGAAATGTTAAAACTTAAAGGTTTAAAATCTACACTCCTATCAATATACATCTGCTCCAAGACAGCATTATAGTCTCCTTGTAGTTTCTTATATATACTTGAATCTCCCCCCAAAAAGTTATTACAAGTATAAAATAACATCATTACGACAACAACTATAAGTAATTGTATACCTTTATTTCTCAATAAAAGGTTTATATTTTTTTGTTTCTTTATCATACCTACCTACTTTCTTTAGCATTTGATTGCCAATTTGCTGTATCGTATCATCACTATATGAATCTTGAAATACATAATCGATAAGTTTTCCATATCCGTCTGAATTATTATACTCAGAAGGAAGGACACCCCCGTTCTCCGTAGGCTCTGCCTACGGTGCTGCTAAAAGCAAGGCTCCTGCCTTGCACGTTCGCTATAGTTTTTTGTAGATTCCTCATCTTTACCGCAATTATTTCTGCAAGGCTGGAGCCTTGGTGTTATAGTCGACGTAGGCATACGCCGCTGAACGTGTGCTTCTCTCAATTATTTGGCATTAACGTATAGTGTATATATCAAATTTAATACTACCAATTTGACTATCCCAATACTCTGAGGCACCGTACAGGCATTCAAACAATATATTGCGTTCTTCCAAAGGTTCTTTGTATAATAAAGTTTCACTATTAATCATAAATATAACTATATTATCACAATCTATCCATTCAAGGTCTTGGAGACATTCATCTAATGCATTCCAATTAAACCCGAAATACGGCGGAAATGATAATTTTTCATAAAAAAAAACAAAACACATCATGGACTTTAGGAAAGTTACCGCCATGCATAGTTAGTAATTTTGTTTTTTTATGTTGTATTGTTCTTTTATAGGAACAAACATATCATGCGATATCTCATAAACCATATTATACTATTCGATTTGTTCAAATGTAAGCGTTTTTCGTCATAGTCATATGTAGTCTCCGTACCGTTGCCATCTTGCGATAGATGAGGTTGCCGTACTCGCTTGCGATAATTAATCTCGCTTTCCACTAAATCTGTGATTATAAAACAGCGCTGTTTTTTTTGATTACATGGCGCATAATGGCTTATTTCGCACTCAATTTTCGATTGAGATGACATACGAAGAAATATTATCGCATTTGTATACGCAGTTTCCTGTGTATCAGCAAATAGGCGGCCGTGCGATGAAAGTCGGATTAGGCAATTCCGAACGACTCTGCACAGCTCTTGGTAATCCACAAAAAGCATATCGCACAATACATGTGGCTGGTACAAACGGCAAAGGTTCAACATGCCATTCGCTCTCCGCAGTGCTTCAGTCGTGTGGCTATAAAGTGGGATTGTATACATCGCCGCATTTGGTAGATTTTCGAGAACGCATTCGCATCGATGGCGAGATGATTTCGAAACAAGAGGTTATCGATTTCGTTGAGCAAAACGATGCTTTGCTTCGTGAGGTAAGTCCGTCGTTTTTCGAAACCACTATGGTTATGGCGTTTGATGCCTTCCGCCGCCACAAAGTTGATGTGGCAGTCATTGAAGTTGGTTTGGGAGGACGCTTGGATAGTACCAATATTATCGAACCTGACGCATGCGTAATTACAAACATCGGCTTCGATCATATGCAGTTTCTTGGCAACACGCTGCCCGAGATTGCAAGCGAAAAGGCTGGCATAATTAAACCACATACGCCCGTAGTTATCGGCGAGCATGCCGACGAGACCGACAACGTCTTTATAGATGCAGCCAAACGCGTCAATGCGCCTATCTATTTTGCTGAAGATTGTCGTTCGGTGGCGGCATCGCATGTGGCAAATGATATGCTCGAGCTAAGTTTGAAGAACTCGAATGGCGAACTCGAAGATGTGAAATTTTCGCTCACAGGACTTTGTCAGCAGCATAATATTCTTACAATACTTACTACAATAGACATTCTGCGCTCCATTGGTTATCGTCTGCCGCAACCGCGTGTCGATTACGCATTGCAAAACGTACAGCAGATGACGGGACTGATGGGACGTTGGCAAAAAATAGCCACTAAGCCCGATACCGTTGTAGATACGGGGCACAATGCACATGGCATACGCCTTGTGGCAAAGCAACTCAGCGAGGCGAATTACGACCATATACATATCGTTTGGGGTATGGTGAGCGACAAACACCCCGAAACGGTTCTTCCGTTGCTGCCTAAAAATGCTAAATATTACTTCTGTCGACCCAATATCGAACGTGGATTGCCCCTCGAAACACTCGCTGAAGAGGCAAAAAAAGCAGGTTTGACAGGCAAAACATATCCAACAGTGGCCGAAGCGGTCAATTCTGCACGTGCAGCAGCCTCGGCTAACGATTTGATATTCATAGGGGGTAGTAATTTTGTTGTGGCAGAAGTGATATAATTTTACTTTCTGCTTTGGTTTTATCAGCAAATGCAGTACATTTGCATCGCTTTTGACGAAGGGCACATCGCTAAAACGATGACGATTTTGAAAGAGTAGAAAACTATATCTAAGGGCGCTTAGCTCAGCTGGTTCAGAGCATCTGCCTTACAAGCAGAGGGTCGGGGGTTCGAATCCCTCAGCGCCCACAATCTTTAGATAGTAGATTGGTATTAATGGGTAATATCAGAAATCTACAACCCGAAAGGGCGCTTAGCTCAGCTGGTTCAGAGCATCTGCCTTACAAGCAGAGGGTCGGGGGTTCGAATCCCTCAGCGCCCACAAATCTTTAGATAGCAACAAAGTTTATCGTAGGTGATAAACATCGAGTTGCAAATCCCGAAAGGGCGCTTAGCTCAGCTGGTTCAGAGCATCTGCCTTACAAGCAGAGGGTCGGGGGTTCGAATCCCTCAGCGCCCACCCTTCATAATTATTAGACATAATACTTTGCCAGTTACTCTGTAGTGACTGGCATTTATTTTTATAAATACGTATAACTTTGCAAAACATACATAAAATCTTATCTATGAATAATCTTCAGATTGTTGCTGGGCAACGCACACCCTACGTGATGCTTAACTACGAAAAAGGCGAATTGGAGTTTCGAGGTCGCTCAATTCCAGAAGATTCCGTCGATTTTTATGCTCCAGTTATGGACTGGCTGCAGGAATATTCAGCGCAAGAGAAGAAGCGCACGACGGTGAAATTTCATCTTGAATATATCAACACAAGCTCTTCTAAATGTCTTCTGAACATATTTGAGTGCATAGAGAATATGTATAAAGACGGCTGGGACGTAAATGTATTTTGGTATGAAGACGAAGATGGCCTCGAATGGGACGTCGATGCATATCCGTTTACCTTTCCAATGAGCATCTGCGACGCGGAAGAGGAAAAGAAATAAGCGCGAAACAAAGCCCTCACCATTCATCTACGAGAGCGAATAGTGAGGGTTGATTGCATAAATCCGAATCGGCTACTTCTTCGTTGGGCCGAATATCACTTTATATTCAAACTCAACGAATTGGCTAACCATGTACACATTGAACTTACCATCATCGGATGTAAGCGTGTCGAGCATTAATTCGCCATTGCCAACGAATGGTAGCGATGGTTCCAAGCCAAATTCACTTGCCACTTTGCTCCACTCGTTTCTATTTACGTAGCGTTTATTGTGGCGAATGCGACTACCGGTAGGCGTGTAGCACAAAACTCTACTATGATTAGTTACGAGCCAAAGCCCCAAGCCTATGATAGTTGCGCCAACGGCAAAGCAGCATAGAGTAACAGCGCCACCCAACGACCTGCTCATCAGCGACATAACAGCTATCAAAACGCCCAAAACAGACAGAGCGACATACAAAAAAATCTTAGATGCATCTATGCGATTCGAAATCACGTCGCTCCATTGCGAAACGACGTTCTTTATATTGTTATCCATTTCTATTTTCAATTACATTTTTCTGATACTTATGCTAAAAATCACACACATGACCATTGCGATGCCAAGTATCAATAAGCATCGTAATCGTCTATAAAACAAGATTATAGAAAATAGAATTGGCTAAATAAGTAATCGGCGTAACCGATAAATATTATAATCGATTTGCCGATTGAAAGCATTGTTGCCGAACACTACGCGGCACTCAATATTGCGAATCTTTGCGCATTCTATGGTGGTGGCGTGGCTACCCAAGAAGTAGCGCGACAACCGAATGGATGACGAATTGCCGCTAAACGTGTCGCTAATACGAACCGCAGGCACATTGGGCACTTCGGTCATATTCACCACGCAATCCGCCGCAGGAGCTTCTACGGCGCAAATGGTCTGCATGGCGCTCTCGTTGTCGTAGCTATGTTCGTATGTAATTACATAGCTAAACAACACCTCCATAACGAGGCTAAGCACCACGGATAATATGACAGAAAGCCACTTCATAGCCGCGCAAATATAAGTGAATAAACAAGAAAAAACCGCTGCATGCATAATACATACAGCGGTCGAGAAAATACTTATCGCAATATAGTTGTGTTTTATACTAATATCCTGGATTTTGCATAGCCTCTTTTTAGCTATCCGACAACGTGCTACCCGAAGCATTTGTATTGCAACCTTATTCCTCATGGAGTTGCTCCCCAGCAGAGCCTATTTCCGTTTCACCTGATGCCGCGATAATAAATATTTCATCGGACACTTCATCCTTAATTATGTCCATTAGAGACTTACTACCTCTCCGTATCCTTAATTTTGTCCATTATACCTGATTTTTGGTATTTGGCTGCCATAGTATGACAGCCCTACAAACGTACATACTTACTACACTACGCTTTACCCTCTACGCTCCACACTAATCTACGCCACTATCTCTTCTGCTTATTCTTTCTACGCTTTCTGAGAATAAATATTGCAGTAAATAGTAACGCTCCCGCCGCTGTTGCGCCTACAGTTATAGGAATTACATACGAAGACTTCGATTCTTCATCTGTTTGTGAACGGTGGACCAAACGACGTTCTTTTCTTTCTCTCTCTTCGGCTTCTCGTTTTCTTTTCCTCTCTTCGGCGTATTCTTGCGCTTTCTTATAATCTTCCAGATACTTGTCGTAATCGGCTTGACCTAATAGCGGTTTTTCGTCGGTAACATGAATATCTAGGAGTTGCGCCCATAAATTGGAAAACAAAGGAATTTCGCTCTCGCTATCTTCATCTACCATCGACAACAACGTCTTATCTACAGGATAAAACCATATATGGCTCAATCCAACCGTCTGCGTAGAATCGCCTTTGTAAATATCGTTCACCTCGAATTTGTACGAACCAGGGCGTAGCAATGCCACATCATAATTAGCGTTAGAACCATACCAACCATCGATGATATTAGAAGCCACCGCATAGGGATATGCCGGAAAAAGATCTTTGAATTTCAACGTTTTAGTCCAGCCATCATCAACATTAGTTAGTGTTGAGGTTTTTATTCGGCTATATAGATTCCACACACAATCTCGCTGCATTGTGAACATTTCAGGTTCTTCACCATAATAATAGTACAAGAACATTTCTTTGTTTTTGTCGGAATTATCGACGTCCACAAAGCCATTTGCCACAAATGGTCCTACACAAGGTTCTTTTACGCTAAAGGTTATAGCGCTATCAACAACAAAGGGGGCAAACTGGTTGCTTC
Organism: Bacteroidales bacterium; assembly: GCA_017539645.1. Taxonomy (GTDB): domain Bacteria; phylum Bacteroidota; class Bacteroidia; order Bacteroidales; family Marinilabiliaceae; genus W3P20-009. The sequence continues at coordinate 5,863 of JAFYCM010000094.1, read as the reverse complement.
TTTCATTATTGAGAATGAAATCTCCGTTGGCATTTCTATTTAGGGATATGTGATCTGGCTTTGTATACAAAATATACCTAAGATCACTATTGAGGTAAATACGTTTATACACTTCATTTGTATTGCTACTATGCCCCCCAAAAACAAAGCGTCCCTTGGGTTTATAGTTTCGCGCACTATATACGTTATACGGAATTATTCGTGTCGTTTGAAGAGTTTCTACCTCCTTTTTAGTATCAGCATCTTGCATAATATAGTCTGTCAATAACACAAACGAGCCAATTGTTCCGCCCTTCCATGTTCCACCGGTAGAAATATCATAATATACCTCACACGAATCGAGGAAAAAGGACTCTTTTAGTGTTTTAGTCGCATACTCAACACTAACTTTCGACAAGGCGTTTGGTGGAAACTTTAGTTCATGATAAAAATGCAAGACTAATTCTATTACACTTGTTCCACCTTCACCTTCTCGAATGTTTACATTCGTCTCTATACCAACGTTTTTCAGTTCAACAGTATTACCATCTTGAATTATACTACAACCACTATATATATTGTCACTATTAGTGATTTCAAACTTCGATTGATAATCGGAATAGGTCAGCACACGAAGTTTTTTGTCATAATCTTGGATTCCCTGTTCAGTTACTGGTATTTTTCTATTCCTAAAGCCCAAATTATCCGTCTCGTAAGTAAAATTCGTATTATCTAAAAAGATTTTCCAGAAAGTAAAATCGGTTTTTGTTCTATACTCATCTCCGATTACAACAGAATCGTTATAAGTCCAAAAATCTGTTCTTATCACAACAGGAAAAGCGCAAGGAACAATAACGGTAGAGTCCGTGGTGTTTCTAAAACAGAAATCTGCTTTTATTTTCTCGCCAGAGACATACATAAATTCCTTTTCTAAGGCAATGCTCGAATTGGGCTTTTTTACATAAATATTACCGTAAGTCCAATCACCAGGATATAATGTACCGCCATCGTCTGCCATTGCCGATAGCACTGAAATGCACGTGAGGAAAAGGCTAAATAATTTTTTCATATACGTGAGAATGAATAACTAATAATGCTCAAAGATATTCATTTGTAATTAGAACGCAGATTTGTAATGATTTATAAAACAAAGAATCTGCGAAAATCAGTTCTATCTGTGAAATCTGTGTGCTTAACTAAAAAACTACGGAAACCACGCGAACCCATGATTTCCGTAGTATATATTTTGGTTATTTCTCTGCAGGACCGAATATAACTTTGTATTCAAAATCAACGAATTGGCTAACCATGTACACATTGAACTTTCCATCGTCGGAGGTGAAAGTGTCGAGCATTAATTCGCCATTGCCAACGAATGGTAGCAATGGTTCCAAGCCAAATTCACTTGCAACTTTGCTCCACTCGTTTCTATTTACGTAGCGTTTATTGTGGCGAATGCGGCTACCGGTTGGTATGTAGCACAAGTTGCTACTATGATTAGTTACGAGCCAAAGTCCAACACCCAAAAGAGTTGCGCCTACAGCTAAGCAACAGAGCGCCGTAATGCTATTCAACGACCTACTCATCAGCGACATAACAGCTATCAAAACACCCAAAACAGACAGGGCGATATTCAAAAAAATCTTAGATGCATCTTTGCGATTCGAAATCACGTTGCTCCATTGCGAAACGACGTTCTTTATATTGTTATCCATTTCTATTTTCAATTACATTTTTCTGATACTTATACTAAAAATCACACACACGACCACTGCGACGCCAAGTATCAGCAAGCATCGTAACAGTCTATAAAACAGAATTATAGAAAATAGAATTGGCTAAATAAGTAATCGGCGCAACCGATAAATATTATAATCGATTTGCCGATTGAAAGCATTGTTGCCGAACACTACGCGGCATTGAATATTGCGAATCTTTGCGCATTCTATGGTAGTGGCGTGGCTACCCAAGAAGTGACGCGACAACCTAACGGACGACGAATTACCGCTAAACGTGTCACTTATGCGAACCGCAGGCACATTGGGCACTTCGGTCATATTCACCACACAATCTGCCGCAGGAGCATCTACGGCGCAGACGGTCTGCATGGCGCTCTCGTTGTCGTGGCTATGTTCGTATGTAAATAGATAGCCAAACAACACCTCCATAACGAGGCTAAGCACTACGGATAATATGACAGAAAGCCACTTCATAGCCGCGCAAATATACGTACATAAACAAAAAAGCCCAGAACTTTCACAGTTCTGAGCCTAGGCTTAAACATATCTGATGCTCTAAAAAATGGTAAGAAACAACCTTTTCTACTTATCTAGTATAAATCTCACATCACGAGCATTGGTGCGGCAGGTGATGACTTTAGTCTCGCCAGGCAAAAGCGTCACGAAGTTGTCGCTCCAGATGGCTGGGACGACCAATTCTCCTGCGCTATTCAACGCCTTCAATATGTTCATGTATGATATGACCGTCGATTTGTTTTGGAGCGTGATATTCCAAACGTCATTGCTGCGTTCAATGGTCATTGTTACGTCGGCAGGCTCTTGGTTGAAGGCAAAACTCAAGTCGGCATATTTAGTTATTGGTGTAACATACCAATTGGAGCTGCTCCAGTCGTACTCGTTGTCGCGGGCTGGTATGCAGTAGAAATTGTCGGTGATGCGTGTGCCATCGAGCGTTTCGAGGGTGAGAGCAATGAAATGCGCTTTGCCCACATACTTATGCATATCGAACAGAGGCAAACTCTCGCGATAGGCGATAGAGAATTCGCGACTTTCGCCACCAATAGGTTTCGAATATTCGTCGAAGACATGCATTGTAGCTTTGAGGGTGCGCGCGTCGCGGCTTTCGTTCACGGCATTCACCATGCGCGTGTCGTAGTCGAAAATGAGTTGTAGCGGTTCGCAAGCCTTCTTCGTGCCATAATATCCAGCCGTAGGCACGCCATAATAGTCGTAGAGTTGCCAATAGAGCGAAGGCCAAGCTGAATTGAGCATCCATTGCACAATGCCCGTTGCTGCTGGCATACGTACGCGGAATGCCTCAAACATGGCGCGCGTGCCATCGTAGTCGACGGCATGAGCCTTGCGTACGAAATCCTGCACATCTTTAGCCTCGCCATACTGACCGTTGATGACCTCCGTCAGCACAGCGGTTGTGTTGAGCGCCGAAGCCGATGCTGTGCAGTGATAGTTCCACTCTTCGGGTTTATCGAGGTCGAGCATGCGTCGCAGCGACTCCATTTGTGGCATGTTGGCACCAATGCCCGTCTCGGTATTGAAGCCGAACGCGCCGCCATGCTCTTTGTCGCGGAACCAATAGTCGGGGCCTACATATTCGTAAGGACCTTCCATCTTGGTGCCCGACCAGCCAGCCGCGCTTTCAAGATTTTTTGCCGAGCATACGTATGGGCGATACTCCTCGGCGGCATAAATATCTAAGTAGCGCTTTTCGAGGCGTTCGTTGGGTATGCGATCGCTACCTGTAAGCCAAGCAATTACGGCTGGGTGATTATGCAAACGCACCACTTGGTCGCGGAAATATGCTACGGCAAGATCTTCTGTTTCAGGCGTATTTATGCAACCATACCCGTCCACTTCGGGCAAGCCGCAATAATCTTCCCATTCCCATTGGCAGCTCCACCCTACCAACGCAAGCACGCCCAGTCGGTCGCAAAGGTCGTAGATGGTGTCGTCTTTACCCCAAATGTTTTCGAAACGTATGCAGTTGAGGTTCATATCCATAACATAACGCACTTGGCGCTCAATGCTTTCGGGCGTATCGCGAAGGAAAATGTCGTCGGTCCAACCGGCACCTTTTATCAGAATGTCTTTACCATTGAGCGTGAATTGGCGGTGGTTGCCTTCAATCAGTCTGCTCTCTATTTTACGTATGCCAAAGTCGACGCTGCGTGTATCGGATAGTTTGCCATCGATATTTACATTAGCGCAGAGGTTGTACATCTCGGGTTTGCCGAGGTCGTAGCTCCACCACACGCGCGGCTTATCGACATGTAGCATCGGCACCTGTTCGGGCGTGATTGTGAATGTATGTTCTTGATAATTTGTAAGTTTTATAGGTATGTTGCATTTGCCAACGCCTTGCAATTCGAGCGCGAGAGTGCCATCAACGATGCTATTTTCATGATTACGCAAGCGCACACGCACCTCGAGGTCAGCCTCGGCAAGAGTTTCGATATTCAGATTAGGAACAACGAATACATCTTCCACCGACACAGCTCCATACGTACGCAGAGTCACAGGGCGGACGATGCCCATACTCTCGTCGAGCGGACGCGGATTCCAATCCACAAAGCCAATATTTAGGTCGCCTTTCTGTGCACGATGTAGCCGAACTTCAAGAGTATTGTTGGCCGTAAGTAGCTCCGACACATCGTATGTATGACGACGAAAAACGCCAAACGTAGTGTCGCTGGCGGCTAACTGTTTGCCATTTAAGATGATGTCGGCACGGTAGCCAAGGCCTTCGAACGCCAATTCGTAGTGTTGCGCATCGTTGGGCGAGGCAGCAAACGACGTTCTGTAGGTCCAAGCATCGTCGAAAATAGATTTGTCGACAGCGGCATAATTACAATGCTCAAGAACATCTTTAGGGAAAAAGCCGGCATCGCATAGCACACCAGCCACAGTAGAAGGCACCGAAGCCGCATATTGCTCAGAGCTACCGTCGCGCGAGAGTTGCCAGCCGCTATCGAGATTCAGCGAGCTGCCAGGAGTCGGGTTTTGTGGCTGCGAACACCCCGCGAGTGCGGCTGCCACGGCGAAAAGGGTACAAATCTTTTTCATAAGTATGGATATTTATATCATCGCTGCGCCAACAACGGGAATGTCGTCGCCCACGCAGCTGTCAATTTGCAGACGTTCGAGGCTCTTGTGGTATGGAAAATCACGACGCAGCCGAGCCTCCATCGACGCGCGGAAGAGTGGAAAATTATGCGCTATGCCACCGCCAAAAACAATGTGGCTGGGGTCGTAGGCATACATAGCTATGCAAAGCAAATCGCCAAGGTTAGCGCCCAGTTCGTCGAAGATGATTTGCGCCTGCTTGTCGCCATTGCGTGCGGCTTGCGCGGTGGCTTTGCTGTCGAGACCTTTGGCAGTGAAGAATTGCTTGCTGCAATAGGCTTCGAGCGTGGCATTTCGGTAGCTCAAGGCACCAAGTTCGCCCGCGCCACAATTTGCACCACAGATGAGTTCGCCTTTATGTACGATGCCCATACCTACGCCCGTGCCAAGCGTCACCACCACAAGCATTTCGGGCTTGGCGCTGGCTGCATAATTAGCGTAAACTCCCATAGCATAGCAGTTTGCATCGTTATTTACGGCCACAGGAATGCCGAATCGACGTTCGAGTTGCTCCTTCAGCGGGACTTCGGTCCACGATGGTATGTTGGCCGTGTCGTACACTATGCCGCGCTCCACGTCAACAACCGATGGCACGCCTACGCCTATGCGGTCTACTTCGGGTGTGATTATGGCTTCGATGCGCTCCGACAGCAGGTCTATCGTCTGCTCAAGCGACATCTCTTTGGGAAACCACGGAGCAGTATCGCGGCGAACAATCTGCCCATCGCGCACCAAGCCGAAGCTCAAATTTGTGCCTCCAATGTCGATTCCAAGTCTCATTTTGCAATTGTTTTTTCTGCAAAAAAATTGATTATGCATATACATACATAACCAATATTGCGCATTTCAATACACAAATTGCGAATGGTTTACGCAACTTTATTCGCACGAGATAGCACAGATAACGTTGATTTATAATAATTTCTGACGTACGACTGCCATAATATAACAGCCATATATACTACACTCTACTCTCTACCCTCTACTCTCTACTCTCTACTCTC
>JAFYCM010000093.1 GCA_017539645.1 Bacteroidales bacterium | reverse complement strand
GTAGGAGCTTGGGTGGCTTGCGACGACGATCGCGACGACAACCCTACACTCAGCGATAATGCCAATGTTGAGTTCGTCCTCAACACTCCTGCTTACGCTTCTTCGTTGGTCGATTTGGCTTCTTCGAATAGTGTAAATCTATACTGCTCACAGCCTGAATGGGGATTCCCGACAGCCGTGAACTACGTAACTCAAGTGTCGCTAAATGGCGAATACAAAGTATCTAACGAAACTGCCGATGCCGACGAATCGGGCGAAACTAAGGCCGATTACTACGCTCTCGACCCTATCACTTCGGCAAGTTTGGCCATATTGCCTGAAGATTTGGCAATTGCTCTTACCTACCTCAATGGTTGGGAAGGCGACGAAGATGTGCCTGCTTCTGAAAAGATATATGTACGTATAGTTGCTACGCCAAGCACTAACTCTTCGAATGGTCCTTCGGCTCAGTCGGCTGCTAAGTATTCAGTAACCTCAAACGTAGTTACGCTCAACGTAGCTCCATACTACGTAGAACTTGCACCAGCTCCTATCGAACTCTGGTATTTGGTTGGTGCAAATATTGGTAGCGCTTCATGGTCGAACGGAGCCGACCAAATCGGAAATGGCTTGGTGCCTCTCGAACCAGTTCAGAATGCTGAATACGACAAGAAGACTGGTCGTGGCGAAATAGCCCTAACAGCATATTTCGACGATGAATTCAAACTCATAAATGTTCCTGGCAACTGGGAAATTCAGTGGGCACAAGGCGACGCCTTCGGTTCATTCAAGAAGAACGATGGCGGCGCAGGCAACATCGCTGTTCCTTCGGCTGGCTACTACAAAGTGTTGCTCAACACGGCTACTGATGTACTCGAAATTTCTAAAGCAGAAGATGTAAAAGAACTTGGCGAAATCTCTATCGCAGGCAGCTTCAACGACTGGGGCGACCAACCAATGACTCCTGTATTCTCGCTCACCGACGACCAAAAGGCTCACAACCACCTTTGGAAATACGAATTTCAGGCAACGGAAGATGTCGAGCTCAAGTTCAAGACTACTGGCTCGTGGGATACCAACTGGGGCACCGAGTCGTTCCCAACAGGTTGGGGCGTTGGTGGTGGAGCAAACATCAAGGTTCCTGCTGGCAAATACTTGATAATCTTCGACGATATTACTGGTTACTACACCTTTATAACGCAAGAATAGAAAGCAGTTTATATAAACATTTATTTATATAAATATCGGATGCCGTTTTGCTTGCCATGCGGCGGCATCCGATTCTAAAAAGATTCCGAAAATGAAAAAGTTAATATACAGCGCCCTTGCTTTTGCGGCTCTCGGCTTCGCTTCGTGCGACGACGAAAGCTACGACGATTGGGCACAACCTATAACCAATGCACAAGAGGCTTCGCAAAGCTTCTCTTTCAGTGCTACCGCCGTTGATGCTATCAACATTGCCGACGTAGAAGCCGATGTTGTGAAGGTCTTCAATCCTTCTGTTTCGCTCTCCGACAACAATGCCACCGTGAACAACTTCAACGTACTCTTCTCCGATGGCTCCCTCATCAGTGCCGATGCTAATGGTAATGTGCTTGTAGACGACCTCGTTTCGGTTGTTGAAGCATTCTATGGCAAAGCGCCCGAATTGCGCACACTCCCTGCGAGCGTTGTAGCTCTCGTCAATCGCGATGGTCAGTTTATGAAGAGCGACACTGTTAAGCTCGAAATCAAGGCTACGCTCGTTACGCCCGACATCGCTAATGCATATTATATTGTTGGTGGTCCGCTCGATTGGGCTGCTTCGGCTTCATCTAAAGAGTTGAAGTTCAACCACAGCGAAACCAATGTATACGACGACCCTGTGTTTACCATCACTTTCGATGCTGCTGCCGAAGGCGACACCTGGTTTGCTATTGGCGACGATAAGGCTTGCGACGCTATTGCGAATAGCAATGATTGGTCGCAACTCTTCGGCGTTGTTGGTGGCAATAGCGAATCTACAAGCGGAAGCCTCGACCGTCGTTCGGTGCTTGGTGCCGATAACTCGTTCAAAGTGGCTGCCGGTGCTAAGAAGATTAAGGTCTCTATAAATATGATAGACTACACGTTCACCGTAGAGGCTCTCAATTTCGAAGAGTATATCTATTTGCCAGGCAACGCTCAAGGCTGGAGCCCTGAAACAGCACCTGCACTCAAGCATCAAGGCAATGGCGTTTACACTGGTTTTGCTTATATGGATGGCGAATTCAAGTTTACCCGCGCTCGCAACTGGAGCTCTGAATACAATGCAGGCAACTTCACCACCGCAAGCGAAGGCTTCAGCCTCGAAAAAGGTGATGGTGGCAATATTATCAATAGCGCTGCTGGTCTCTATTACTTCGAAGTTGACGTTGCAAATGGCAACCTCAAGGCTACCAAGATTACCAACATGAACCTCGTTGGCGATTTCAACGGTTGGAAAGCCGATGATGATGCTCAGCAGATGACGTGGAATGCTACCGACCTCTGCTACGAGATTACTGGCGCAACAGTAACCGATGCTGGTTGGAAGTTTACAGCTAACAACGATTGGGCTATCAACCTCGGAGGCTCACTCACCGACCTCGTTGGCAATGGCGGCAACCTTAGCGCAGTTGGCACCACAATCAAACTCTATCCTTGCCGCACAACCAAGGACGAGATCTACGCCACGGTAGAGTAACATATATTTATCACCGAACGAAACGAACCAATTTGTAAATTCGCTTTGTTCGGTGATATTATTATTATGAAACACAAATACTTATTTATGCATTTAGCATCAAAATTAGCAGGCACTCTATGGGCAATACCTATGGGTTGCCTGCTTTTCGGTTGTTCCGAGTCTCAACCGACACCCGATAACGACGTGCTCATGCAGGCCTTCTATTGGGACGTGCCCGTCGACGACGCTAATCTCAATGGCACTTGGTGGAATCACCTTGCGCAGATTGCCCCCGAGCTCAGCGAAGCGGGCATCACTGCCGTGTGGACTCCTGTGCCCGCCAAAGGCAATTGGGGCATCTACGACAGTGGCTACGGCATTTACGACCACTACGACCTCGGCGAGTACGACCAGAAGGGTAGTGTAGAGACGCGCTACGGCAGCCGCGCCGAGCTCCAGCAGATGATTGACGCTATGCATCAGAACGGTATATATGTATATAGCGATGTGGTGCTCAACCATCTCTACGGTGGCGACGACAATTTCGAGGCTAATCCGGCGGTGACAGATTATGCTAAGCATAATTATAAATATGAACCTTACCCCGATGACGAAATTCGTTGGTCCGACGATTCTACGGCGCATACTCGCACAAATATTTTCTATCCAACTCATGCCAACGAGCCCAACTACGAGTGGCACTACAACCACTTCCACCCGTCGTCGGCTACCGACTCGCTTACCGACTTTGCCGACGATGTGTTGCGCCCAAATACCAAATTCTTTGGCAACGACCTCAATACTAACGATGCCGAGGTGGCTCAGCGCCTTTGCGATTGGGGCAAGTGGCTGAAGGAAAAGATTGGTTTCGATGGTTTCCGCATGGATTTCGTCCGCGGATTGACAACGGATTTTGTGGCTAAATGGGTAAATAATCTGCCTAAGCAAGATGGACAGCAGCCGTTTGTCGTTGGTGAATATTGGGCTCAAGATTGTCGATACATCAAAGAGTGGGTCGAGGCGGTTGCCGCGCAGGGTGCTAGCGTCCATGCGTTCGACTTCCCGCTCAAGTTTATGCTCACCGACATGTGCAACAAGGATGGCAGCGAGTTCAATATGGCTTGGCTCAACCACGCCGGACTCGTCCGCAACCAATATGGCGCATCGCTTCCGAGCAGTTCGGTGGTTACCTTCGTAGAGAATCACGACACTGGCAAAGAGTACGACAAGTGGATTACGCGCGATATTAAGCTCGCCTATGCATACATACTTACGCACGAGGGTACGCCATGCATATTCTATTCGCACTTCTTTGGCGACATCATGACCGATGCGCAAGACAACGACTATACGCTCATGCCGCCTGCCGACCTTGGCGAAGAGATTACCAAGCTCATACATATACGTAAGACTTATCTGGGCGGAACGATAGCCGTGCTTAGCGAGGTTGGCAACCCCGAGCCTAAAGAGAATTTGCGAAATGTCTACGTTGCACGTCGTCAGGGCAATGGCACTAAGAGTGGCGCTATAGTGGTTATAAATAATGATGACTACCAGGCTAAGTCGCTCACCGTAGATGTTAATGCCGATGGCTTTAGCGATTGGTCGGGCAAGACGCTCGTAAATATTTGTAATACCAATGAAACGGTTACCGTTGGCTCAGATGGTAGGGTAGAACTCGGCGCTGAAGCTCGCGGCTATAGCATTTGGGTTGAGAATTGAGAATCAACAATCAACAAGGGGGCATGCCCCCTTCCATAACTCATAACTCGTAACTAGTAACTAGTAACTCATAACTCGTAACTCCTAACTAACAACATGATGAATACAAAAAAATACCTTCTTGCGGTGCTGATGGCGCTCGCTATGCTCAACTTCTCTGCTTGCAAAGAGGAGGAGGGCAAACACCCCGACGAGCCTACGCCTGTGCCCGTCGACACTACATCTACGCAGACTGCTGCTCTTGTGGCTTCGCCCGATGCGTGGGACAACCAGAAGCGTGGCAACATAACATACCAACTCTTGGTATACTCTTTTGCCGACTCCGATGGCGATGGTATGGGCGACTTCAACGGCATAACTCAACATTTGGACTATATAAGTAGCCTTGGTGCTAACGCCATTTGGCTTTCGCCTATTCATCCTGCCGCTTCATATCATGGCTATGACGTGAAGGACTATACCGAAGTCAATCCAGATTATGGCACTATGGCCGACTTCGAAAACCTCGTTGCCGAGGCGCATAAACGCGACATAAAAATCTATCTCGACTATGTGATGAACCACACCAGCGTTGAGCACCCTTGGTTCATCGATGCTAAAGGCAACGCCGATAGCCCCTATCGCGACTACTATATCTTCTCTAAGGATCCGCAAGCCGACATCGCTGCTGGCAACATAGCTATGATTGCCAACGAAGGTTCTGCGGGCTACGACAGCGGTCAATGGTTCTCCGACGACGAAAGCGATGCTTTTACTGGCATATATACTTTCACCCTCGACTGGAATGCGCAGACGGTCACCGTTACCGAAGGAACCTCCGTCGATGCCGACAATACCGACACCAATACTAATATGTATCTCTATTATGGTGACGGCGTCTGCAAACGCTTCTACAATAAGGGCAACAATAAATATGAACTCACTGTCGACATCAACACAACGTGGGGCTTCCTCATTCGCACAAGCAATACCTCGTGGGACGGCGGCACTAAATATGGCGCTTCGTCCTCGTCGGCTAAACTTACGCTCGGCACTCCGCTGAAACTCGACAATACCACGGCTGCTAATATCGTATTCAATACTATGGATACTTATTATTATCACAGCCATTTCTGGACAGGCACATTTGCCGATATTAATTATGGCGCGGTAGAAAGCTGCACCGAAAGTGCTCCCTACAAAGCCCTCGTGGCTGCTGCCAAGGGTTGGGTAGACAAGGGCGTTGACGGCCTGCGCCTCGATGCCGTGAAGCATATCTACCACGATGGCTCGTCCGACGAAAACCCTCGTTTCCTCAACGCTTTTTACAACGAGATGAATGAATACTACAAGCAAACCCACACCAACGACTTCTATATGGTTGGCGAAGTGTTCGACGAATACAATGTGGTTGCGCCCTACTATGCTGGTTTGCCTGCGCTCTTCGAATTCTCGTTCTGGAACCGATTGAGCTATGCTATAAATAACTACACCGGACGCTATTTTGCGAGCGATATTATGGAATATCAGCAGCTCTATGCCACCTATCGCACCGATTACATCGAAGCCACCAAGCTCTCCAACCACGACGAAGTGCGCACCGCCTCAACTCTCGGCTTGTCCACCGACAAAGAGCGCATGGCTGGCATGGTGTTGCTCACATCGGCTGGTCAGCCATACATATACTACGGCGAAGAACTTGGCCTCTTTGGCAGCAAGGATAATGGCGATGAATATGTACGCTCGCCAATGCTTTGGGGCGATGCTTCGACCACTGCTCCTTTCGACAAGATCGACAGCAAAGTGGCGCGCGGCATAAAGACCGTGCCAACTCAAGAAGCCGACACTGCATCGCTTCTATCGGCCTACAAAAAGATGGCTAAGCTGCGCAATACCTATCCAGCCCTTGCCACAGGTGCAATGCAAGCACACGGCACCTACAACAAAAACAACGATAAATACAATCAAATAGCAGCTTGGTATCGCACCACAGCCGACCAGAAGATGCTCGTAGTGCACAACATATCTGCATCGACAGTAGAAGTGCCTATCAGCGACAATATTGATAAATGCGTTGGCGTGTTTGGCTCGGTAGATAGCAAAACCACCGATGATGCTTTGACGCTAAATATGGGCGCATTCAGCTCGGTAGTATTCTTGCTGAAGTAGAACCTCACCCACTACTCATAGCACACAGAGGACTATCACTATTAGTGGTGGTCCTCTTTTTATATGTATAAGGATAGTGAAGAAATGTGCTTATAACTTGCGGTGAACGGGACAAAACATTGCTTCGCCGCAGAATAAAACATAGTTATAAGTATGTATTGTAGCGTCGATTGGTAGTTTTCATTGAGTCGTGAAAACGATTTTTTGCACGAATGCAGAAATTTTCATTGAGTCGCGTAAATGGATTTTTGCATGTGTGCGGAAATTTTCATTGAGTCGCGTAAATGGATTTTTGCACGTATGCAGAAATTTTCATTGAGTCATAAAAACGGATTTTTGCACATTGCGCAAAATCCATTGTTATGATTAAATCATGGTTTCGCAAGTTGCGCAAGTCCCATTCAGTCGTGAAAATGGCTTCCGCACGCTGCGCAACTCCCAATCAATCGTGAAAATGACTTTCGTACGCTGCGGAACTCCCAATCAATCGTGAAAATGACTTTCGCACGCTGCGCAACCGCCAATCAGTTGCGAAAACATAGTTTCGCAAGTTGCGCAAGTCCCAATGAGTCATAAAATGATTTATATGTTAATATTATTTGTGCGCAATAGTAAGCTATTCGAGATGCTCGGAGGCAGTATATATTCCTGAATGCTAAAAAATGTTATAAAACTGCTTGCTATAATGGATGCTTATCGGCAATTTTGTGCCACTATGTATGCGGATAGTGTACACCCGCCATTATCGCTGCATTATTAGGTTATTATTCACTAACAACAAATCTAAATTTTATGAATCTCAGAACTTTTGCTGTGTTTGCAACGTTAGGCTTGCTCTCGTGTTCGTCTGCAAGTTGGGCTCAGTACAGTACCGATCGTCATGTGTCGTGGTATAGGGTAGTTAATTTCCCTACTTACTTTGTAGAAAATGAGGCAGACCGAACCTTTATTGTCACTTTTAGCGGTGAAGAACGTGTGTTCAACACATTTAGTCCCGAAGAGCTTGCAGAGCGCGTCAAATTTGGCGGTTGGACTCAAGTGCACTTGCGCGATAATGCCTATATGAGCGTGAATGTCCACTTCAACGATTTGATGATTGAGACTATTGATGTTGTAGATAAAAGTTCAACGGACAAAGAAGGAAATGTCAAACCAAGTTTCGAGCCCTTCTTTATATATACTTTCCCTGCACACGTAGAGTTCAAAAATCCTGTTGCCAATAACTCTTTTGATGTAAATAGAGAGTCGTTCGAAGGCAACAAGCGCATTGAATATCACATAAAGAAAGAATTCCCAAGCCGTAAAGCGGCCGTTGAGTATGTAAAGAACAACAGACCCAAATTCATTTCCGAAGTTGTTAAGACTAATGTAGATAATGTGCTAAAACGCGTCAACGAGAGTGGTACGAGCAACTATGGCTATGGCGCTACCAACGCTCGCGTGGAGTATTACAACCTCGACTCGAAGAAGCACCCTAACTACGAAGAGCAGGTGAAAGATGCCGAAACGTTGAAGGCTATCTATTCTAATTGCACGTCAGGTCGACCAATAGACAAATCTCAGGTGATGCCTATTATCGAAAGATATAAGCAAATCGTAGAGACGCTTAACGACACCGAACGCAAGCAGAAGAGAGCCAAGATTCATCTTATGGCTACTATTGCCGAGATATATCTTACGCTCGACGATTTGGATAAATGTGCAGAGTGGGCTCAGAAGTTGGTAGACCAATATAACGAGGAAGATGGCGAAGACTTAATCGATAAGGTCAAGAAGGTTAAGGCTCTTATGGATAAGTATAAAGTGACAACGCGTCATTTTGTAGCTAAAGCACCAGAAGTGAAAGAGGATTTGCCAGAGAATAACGTTGTTGATGCACCACAACAGCCTGTTGTTGTTGAGCGCGTTATCGAGAAAGTGGTCGAGAAAGAGGTAAAGGCTAAAGACCCTGTATGTACGGTCTCTGTTAATGGCGATATGTATGAGTATGAGCATTATATCGATGCATTCAACGAGCATGCGCGCACCGAGGGCTCTACAACTTCTGTATATATAAAGGCTCGCAAATCGTATGTAAACGAAGAAAATTATTCATACGGACGTATCAATGGCGGTAATGTAACATTCGATTTGAATGGTCAGAGCGTTTATGGACGAATGGTTACGTTAATACAAATATATGATGGTACTCTTACCATGGTTGGTAATGGTCGTATTAGCCTTGGCTTTGAAAATGTAATACGTTGCGCAGGCGGTCAAACTACCATCAATATGTCTGCTGAATTAGAAGCGCCAATACCAGTAGCATTAGACAATGGCGCGAAAATGACAATAGTTGAAGGCAATTTCAAGTCAACCAGAAGAGCTTGCCTCGATGCACAAAATGGCAGTCAAGTAGTTCTTCAAGGTGGTAGATTTGATAAGGCAGAGGCTGCAGAAGCTGCTATTACTTTCGATGCAAAATCGAAGGTAGAACTTGCTCCAGGTTATGAGTATGTATACTTCGTGCCTCACGATGGCGTAAAATCTCTGCGTGAAATAAAGGGTAACGTGCTCTACAGCGGTGAAGTACGCAAGATAAAAGAGTAGCAAGTCATCTATTAACTCTATAATATTTACGCGCGACGAACAACCAAGTTTGTCGCGCGTTTTGGTTTTTCATATCCTAATTATTATTAAGCCCTTTTAACTCTCAACCTAAACTATAAAATGTCTATTTTTGACTCGCTAAACGTTGATTACTCCTATATTGTACTCAAAGGCATATATATTATTGGCCATTTTGCTTCCTTCGTGCTCAGTTATTGTCGATAAGCCATCTACTTTCGATATTATGGGTACATACGCTACGCAACAAGACGAACATCTGGGTGGCGAATATTCTTGTGATGCGCATTTCGATACATTTCAGCATTTCACACCATTCGGTTTAGCCACATCAGCCAATACCGCATTGACGTTTAATTTCGATGGTCTTTTTGAGTTCCCTTCGCTCACTCTCAATTATGAGCTTAGCATCGATGGCGATTGGTCTTTTGAGGATAGCATCATATCGGTAGATGTCGATACCACAACCTTTTCATATACATACATAAACTCAACGGCGCATAACTACACCGAAGAGTCGATGGTGCGTTACCTACGCAAAGAAGTGGACAATAGCATTGCTAAAGTTTTGTGTGAGCGATTGCGTTCTTCTAATGTGTCTGATATGCGTTTATTGTCGCTTTCCGATTCTGTTATGCAAGTTTCGGTGGGCGATACCATAGTTATAAATATGCATAGACAATAAAAAAACAAGAGCCTCAGATTTGCTCCAAAGCTCTTGTGATATTCTTGCTAAAAACAGCCGATTTATTTCTTATCCGTAGAGTAAACCGAATTGTTTATCTCTTTGTTCAACGTCTTTTTCTGAAGTTCGTATAGCGTGTAGCTACCGTCCTCTTCTACCATTTTCAGCGCATTCAGCGTCATATCTTTGGCGTCGTATTTCAGTTCGAGACCATTTATTTTGCTACGGCCAACTTTGAAGTTTACAGCAATCTCAACTACATACTCTTTTGCCTCTTTCTTTGCCGATTTCAGTGTGCCATTCAGCTCTGCTACATTGCCCGACATACATGAGAGTAGGGTAGCCGAGAGGTCCTCCACGTGGTGGTTTTTCGACTTCATGTTGCGCACCTTGCCATCTTTGCCAATAGCAACTTTGTCGCCGTTTATCACCATCTTCTCGCCATCGCTATAGAGCATACTCAATTTGTCGGCTTTAGTAAAGTAGAAGTCACCTTGCGAAGTGACGTCAGAATTGAGATACGACATTTTTTGCGTTCTTTTGAACTGGCATTGGATGGTTTGTACTTTTTCGTTAGCACTCTTTATTGTGCTAAGTTCGTTTGAGTTAGCTGCGTTTTTGAGCTGTGCATCTATTGAGGAAAATGTTGCTAATAGAGCTACTGCGGAAATGAGTATTCTTTTCATCGTTATAAATTATTGTCGCTTAATGTCATCAACTAAAGTTTGCATGCCTAAAATTTCAGCACATGTAAATATTGAAGTCATCGAAACGCCCAAAATGCCATGCAAGTTCAAACTTTGACCCGTCAGCAATAGGTTTGCCACTGGAGTGCGAGGCGTAAGCAGAGTGAACATAAGTTTGTTGTAGTCCTTTCTTATTCCGTAAGCCGAGCCGTGTTCCGTAGCGGTGTAGTCGGCGTAGGTGAGAGGCGTGCTACAATATATATTCTCAATAGCTTCGTCGAGCTTGTCAATGTATTTCGACGCTTCTGCTATGCAAAGTTTAGCCATTTCAAGTTTCAACTTTTCATAGTCTTCTCCGCGTTTACCAATTTTCGTGCCATACCATTGCGACACAGTTTCCCAGCGCATCGGCGTAAGAATGTCGATGTTGCGAGTATATTCAGTGCCATCGGTAGGCGGTGCGAAGCTAATAAGTATGGCAGATGCATCGTTTTTCGAGTTGTCGTGCAGTTGCCAAATGTCTTCGTTGCGGTAGGCGTAAATATTTCTATTCAGATATTTCACCATGTTGGGCTTCAGAGCTATGTTCACAGTGAATATGCCGAACGTATTGTCTAAACTTTCTATGCGCTTGCTATATATTTTGCGAACCAAATGGCTGTTGTGCAATAGCTTCATAGTGGTAGCTGGGTGCACGTCCGAGATGAACATGTCGGCATCAATACTCTCGCTACCATTTATAACTACGCTCGCTATTTTGCCATCTTCCGTAGCTACGAAGTCGGTTACTTCGGCATTGCGGCGTACTTCGCCACCGAGTGCTTCAATTTGTTTGCGAAGCGCTTCGGCTATCTGCATACCACCGCCGCGCAATCGATACGCGCTCTGAATGAACGAACTGTTTATCTGAGCAAATGTATATAGCGGAAGAGCTGGGTTGAGCTCCATCTTTAGCGATGTGCCAGATAGTACGTTGCGAAGCAGCGGATTACTTATGGTTTTACATAAGTATTCGTATGCCGATTGCGCAAAGAGCGATTGCGTATACACTACATCGGCGTCCTTAGGTGCGAAGCTATTTATAGTGTTCTGACCAACCTCGCGAAGTAGATTTGTATACGTACGAAGGTTCTCCTTTTGGTCGGGGAAAGCTTCGCTGAGTGTCTCGCAGAAATGGTCGTAGCCATTGGCAAATTTGTAGCTCTTGCCATCGATAATTACCTCGTCGAAGAAGTCGGTATCCATCTTCACCCACGGCAGATCCATCAAGCCGAAATAGGCGAAGAGCGTATGCAACATCTGACCTTCGTCGAGACCGCCTACGTAGTGGAAACCGGTGTCGAACGTCAAACCTTTGCGGCGGAACGTCTGAAGCGAACCACCAATTAGCGCATCTTTTTCTACTACGCATACACGTTTGCCGTGCTTGGCGAGTATCAGGCCGCATTCAAGGCCGCCTAAGCCAGCGCCTATAATTACAGTATCAAATTTTGGCATCGCGTTCCTCTTTTTTCTTTCGTTTTGAGAGTAGCCACTTGTCGTTGATTTTGTAGCGTATCATTAGTCGAACCAACGCATGGTATAAGTATGGCTGAAGTGTATAGGCTAACAGCAATGCCGAAACTAAGCCTACTATCGTTGCTACGCCTATCGATTTGAGTGCTGGGTGCGTAGCAAAGAGCAGCGAACCTGTACTTATTATAAGTACGAGCACCGAGAAGAATATCGCAGTTTTGTGATAAATCAGTAGTCGTGGCTCCGACTGTGAACGTGCTTTAGAGAGTAGACCGTCCATCACGAATATGCTGTAGTCTACGCCTATACCAAAGATGAACGTAGATATGATGATGTTTACCAAGTTGAATTGCATACCCATCATGCCCATCATGCCAAGCACAATGTACCAACTGAGCGTCACTGGCAAGAATGCTATGAGCGATAGCAAAATGTTGCGGTACGACAAGAGTAGCACTATAAATACGAACGCCATTGAGAAGCGTAGTGCTATGTTGAAGTCATCGTTTATGGCATTAACCATAGCTTCGGTGTAGAACATTGGGTCTACTACCAAGCAGCCTGGTATTTTGTCGATGGCTTTGCCTACAACCGATTTGTTGGCTTCGGGCATCTGCGCTGGGGTAAATACCATATACACACTATCGGTATGCTCAATAATGTTGACTACTATGCCGCTTGGTATAATCTCAGCTTCGTAGAGCGATTGTGGCTCAATATCGTCTTCTATCATATTGAAGAATGGCGTATAGAACTTTGGCGAGAGACCGTATTTAGCGCACTCTTTGTCGATGCGTCCTTTTACGTATGTTATTCTCTCTGGCGTCCAATACTCTTTCCACGCATCAATATTTTCTTGCGCTTCGTCTTCTGTTAAGAATAATGAAGATGCTTTCGAGTAGCCTTTTATCAAGCCCTTTGCTTTCAACGAATCGCATGTTGCACTAATCTTGCGGCTTATGAGCAATGCACTATCTAAGTTGTGCGACGATGCTGCATAATATGTCGTTACTTGTCCTGGCTGCGTTTTCGATGCAAGAAGTTCAACCGACTCTGATATTTTAGGCTCGTAGTAGCTTATATTCTTCAAATTAGCATCGAACGACACCCAACGTTGCGTATACAGACACACACCTGTAACTATCACTATCAATGCTATCAGCCAGCGATGTTGTTCGAATGGGTGCGAGTTTAATCTCTCTAGAACTTTGAAAGCTTTCTTCGACTTGCGGTTGCGCTGCGGGTTGAAGAAGTGAGGTAGGAAGACTAAACAGAATGTGGTCGTTCCTATCAAACTGAATGAAGCAAACAAACCGAAATCTCGCAGCAAATCCGATTGTGTCAGCATCAAACCCAAGAACGAACCTACTGTTGTCAGACTGCCTAAGAAAATTGGCTTTGCTTGATCTTGTAGTACGCGTTCGGGGGTGCTAACATACTTATAATGAGTGATTATATGCAAACAATAACTTAGCGCCACTCCGAGCACAATGGCTCCAATGCCAAGTGCCATCAGCGACATCGTGCCTTTGATGAAATACATCATCGCTAAGGCGAAAAATGCTCCATAACCAACAGGTAAGAGCAGCATAGGTATGGTCGACTTGTTTTTGAAGCAGAGCCATATCACTATAAATATTATCACCAGCGAAATCGACAGCGTGAGCGATAGGTCTTTCTTCACTTGGCGCGAGTTGTATACGCTCTGAACTGGCGCACCATGATATTGTATTTTTACGTTTGGATACTCTGCACCGAATTTGTCAATCTCGTTTTCGAGCATCTCAATTAGTTTGTTTCCACTTTTCGAGTCGAACGATTTGAAGCCAGGCGAAATGTAGGCCAATGCTATTGTAGTGTCTGGCGTAAAGAAGTGGCTGTTGTAAAGTGTTTGGTTGCTGCCGAGCCCATTGCGCACTTCTTTTACTTTGTTTATGAGTATGTTGCGCACGCCAATTGGGTCACATGCTATTAAGTCTTTCATCACCATAGCCGACGACGACGTGAGTGCTTTGTAGTTGCTCTCTATTATCCTTGCTATGTTTTCGTCTGTCAGCAAGGTGTCGATTGCTTCATACGAATCGGCATCGATGAATGAAGGGAAATTCTCACTTAAGTAGCCAATAGCATCGAGCAATGTCTCCTCGTCCATTTGGTAGAGGATGTCGTCGATGTATTTCGTTGCTGTATCGGCTTCGCGCAGACGTGCAACGAATGTGTCTGTGAATTCTGCAAGTTCGTCAGGGTCAGTTTCGCTATTTTTCGAACTTACAAGCAAGAAAATTTTGTCTTTTACTCGCAGATTAGTGAATGCCAAACTTCCACTTTCCGACTCGCTCGTCGAGGGTAAAAGTTTAGTGATGTCTTCTTCGTACTCTATTTGTACACCAAAAACAATAAATAATAAACTACTTATAACTAAGGCAGTTATGCGAGTTTTGCGATGCTTTGCTAAGTATTGGTATATCCTTAATACTATGTTGGTAATCATTGCTTACTATTTCAACCCAAAGGTTCCTTTGTAGCTGACGTAAGTAATTCCATCGTCCGATATTGTTGCCTTTGCGTCAACTGAGTCATTATTGTCTGTTAAATTTATTTCGAGTTGCAAATGTACTCCTTTTTGTGGAGTAAGCAGTGTTATAAATCTACAAACATTTATACTCTTTAGACTAAGCTTTTTGTTCAAGGCCTCTTCGACGCATTCTCTAATCATCTGAATGGAGCAAACACCAGGCGAAACGGGGTTGCCTGGGAAGTGCCCGTTATATATGGGGTGGCTTTCTATCAAACTCACTTCAAATCGAAAGCCGCTTTCAATAGCTTCTTTGCTAATTATGCGAAAGTATGAATCCTTTAGCATGATATGTTATACAGAAAGTTTCATCTGACAATTGGCGATAGGTGCACCGTCAACTGTTGTCTGTGCTTGAAAAAGGGTGATGTTTCCTACCACTTGCTGAATTTTGACCGTAGTGCGAACTTCTTGTCCGCTGCGTGGCAGATCGCCAGTTATGGTCAATTTTTTCACCTCACCTATGTAGCCGAGTAGCGCCTCATTGTTGCCATCGAGAGACGTCTTATAACTTGCAAAAGCCGATGCTGACTGAGCTATGTGCTCAATCAGTCCCGGCTCTGTAAGTTCGCCATCTACGCAGAAAATGTTGTCTGCGTCAACGGTGAGTCCAGTTTCTGCTTCATCTTCGGTGGCAGTATAGAGTGTCTCCACCATTAAGATTGGCTCGCGCTGGAGTAATAGCTTTTTTATCGAATCTCCCTGATAAAGTGGAGTTTCCATATTATTTCATTCTTTCAGCGAGGTAATCGTAGAGAATGCCGAATGTTTGAATCTTAGGCATGTCCGAACCAACGATTTTTACTCCAAAAGTGTTCTCAATAAGTGCTACCATATCAACGAGGCTAAGACTATCGAGTTGAAGGGTCTCCTTGATGTTAGCATCTGGGGTAATTACGCTTTCTTCTACTTCAAATTCCTCTGCCAACACGCTGTTGACTTTAGAAATAAGTTCGCTTCTTTCCATTTGTTATCGTTATTATTATGATGATTTATTCTATTGATTACAAGTTCTTTACGATGAGCGTAGAGTTAGTTCCGCCAAATCCGAATGAGTTCGAGAGGAATACATCGAAGTGCTTACTTACGCGCTCTGCAGGAATATTGAGGTGCATCGAATCTTCATCAGGATTCTCAAAGTTGAGGTTGGCTGCTATGAAGTCGTTCTTCATCATAAGCATTGAGTAGATAACCTCGCTTGCGCCTGCCATCCACATCTCGTGTCCCGTCTGACCTTTGGTTGAAGTAACCTCAGGTTTGTGGTCGCCAAATACTGCTGCAATTGCTTTTGCTTCGTTTGCATCGCCTACGTGGGTAGATGTCGCGTGAGCGTTCACATAGCCAATCTCCTTGATGTCCAAACCTGAACGTTTGATAGCCATCTGGAGTGAGCGCGAAGGTCCTTCTACGTTTGGCGAAGAGATATGATCGCCATTTGCAGAGAAACCATAGCTCAATATTTCGCCAAGTATAGGAGCACCACGCTTAACAGCCGATTCGTAGCTCTCAATAATTACGGTAGCAGCGCCACCGCCTGGCACGAGACCATCTCTGTCGCGGTCGAATGGACGTGACGCTTTTGTAGGCTCGTTTTCGCGAACCGAGAATGCGCTGATACCATCGAAGCTACCAATAGAGAATGGATTGACTTCTTGTGCACCACCGCATACTACTATATCTTGTAGACCGTCGCGGATGAGCAGTGCGCCAAGACCAATTGCGTGCGAACCGCTGGCACATGCACCCGATACGGTGAGGTTGATACCTTTGAGTTTGAACAAGCAGCCGAGGTTCATTGTCACGGTTGAGTTCATCGATTGGAAGATAGCGCCCGAACCAACGAGGGTGGTGTCTTTCTTCTCGCGCATAATATCTACGCTCTTAACCACTGCGTCAGCTGAACTATCGTTGCCATATAGCAAACCCACTTCATGGGTGTTGAGATAATCTTGGTCAAGTTGAGCTTGCTTCAATGCGTCGCGGGTAGCTACGTATGCATATTTTGCCTCTTCTGGCATATATACACGTTGACTGCGCGAAAGCTCGCCTTTCAAATCGGGGATGTCAAGTTTTGCAGTTAGTGCAGAGCGGAAGCCCATCTCTTTGCGAGCGGGGTCGAATATAATACCGGACTTTCCTGTATATAGTGAGTCTCTAACTTCGTCAAGCGTTTTACCAAGGCATGAATATATGCCCATACCAGTAATTACAACTCTTCTTTCCATTTTTATAGATTAATCCTTGTCTATTTTTACTCGTGTAAAATCGTCGCGAATTTATTACTAACTCGTTTTTCTTGCAAATTTGCAATGCCATCAAATTGATTACAACGTATTATTTTATTGACTATTAGCGGTAAAAATGCTGAATTTTGGGTATTACTACTAACATAATTATTCATAAAGCCGATTTGTGTATATACTATATGTATAATAATGAAGTTTTTTTAGTTGTATGTAATATTCCCATAATGCCGAAAAATGCTGATAGAAACAGTTTTATAATTGACATAAATCCGCCTAATCTACCTCATTGACGTTATCCGGGTTGTGCGCAAATGCAAATAAAAAAGGACTGCCACCGAAGTGACAGTCCATCATTGTTTTAGAGTAGAGTGTTAGTGTAGATTGAATCGTTAGCTACATTAATCTCTCTACGTTCTTTTTATTTTACCACGAACTTCTTGCCATTCTTGATGTAGATACCACGTGTTGGGTTAACAACCTTGCGGCCAGAGAGGTCGTAGATGGTGTTGTCGCCATTGAGCTCGTCGGCAATGATGTTGTTAACTGGCGTAGGAGTGGTTTCTTCCTTAGCAAGTGCTACTGTAAATACTATATCGCCCTTGTCTGTAGCGGTTACGGTGAAGGTACCATCTTCGTTCTTGGTTACTTCTACCTCTTCGCCACCAATTGTTGCAGTAGCAACAACTACAGAATCGGTATTTTGAATATTAGCGGTGAGGGTTACTTTATCGTCAACCTTAACTACTGTAGACGAAACTGACACCTTCTTTGCATCCTTTTCAGAAAGTTTGCTAACGTCAATCTTCACGTTGAATGTCTCAGGAATGTCTATGACAGAATCCTTGGTGAATTCGTAGCCAGAGAAGCCAACTTGTGAACTATGTTGGAACAAGAGGTATGATTTGCCTGCCTCAACGTTGAAGCTTACATAGCCCCAGAATGGCTGACCACCTGCACCAATGATGTATTTATTGTCTTTGCCTGCTTCGTTGTGAAGAGCAACGATTTCATCATTTGTGAGATATTTCTTGGTGCCGTCTTCGTTGTTCTGACCATTTACATAGCCTTCAACCAAATAGTTCATAGCTTTAGCGGTCTCTTTGTCTACTACGTAGGTGATGCGGCCACCCTTGTTTGCCCAAATACCTACGCGGAGCGCACCAGAAGCATTGGCTTTGAATTCATAATACAAACCAGTCAAAGGAAGCCCCTTAGAACCATCTTCTTCGTAGTATGTATATTGAGCACGATAAGTACCGGTTGGTTGACCATCGGTTACTATCTCTTCAGCTGCGAGGCCTACGTATGGATTACCAGTACCAATGAGGTAATTGAAATTGATGTCGCCTTGGTTCTTGAGTTCCCACTTGATTTCGTTCCATTGGCTTACATTACCATCTTTATCGATATAATCGCCACCTTCTTCTTTGTTAGCAGCAGGAGTTGTACCGCCAACAGCAACAAGCTCGATGCTTGCCGTGCCAGTAGTTGTCACTTTCGACATGCCATCAGCTACGTTCGTAGCTACATTCTTATCGTCAACTACAGCAGCGAAATCTGCGTTATGTGTAACGCCGGATTCGGTGGTAGCGTATGCAATGTAAACTTCTTTCTCGCCAGTGCCTTCTTTAGCAAATGTTGCGGCAATAGTCACATTGCTTGCAGGCATTGTGAACTTGCCCTCAGCAACTTCTACTTCTTTGCCTTCTGCATCGGTAACAGTGAGCGTTGCAAGAACATAACCTTCCGAAGGAGTAGTAGTTACGGTGATTTCGTCGCCAGCCGCTACGATTTCATATTTAGAAGCGGTCTTAACCTCACCATTCTCAATGCCCTCTGCTACAGTTACAGTAAGAGGGGTAACCTCTTCTCTTTTCAAAATGGTAACCTTTGATATATAACCAGGAAGACCGATAGCTGTGAAGTATGGTGCACGAGTTCCATATACCTTCTTTAGTGAATCTAAATTACAAGTATGTACCAATGTTATCTCTTCACCTGATTTTATTGTTGAAGATTGACTCTTCAATGTGTCGCCAGCTGCATTTACAAAGATTATGCTGTCAGCAAGATTTTGGCTCATTGCATATACCATATCAGAGCCATCGTTAGCAGTATATTCTACAATAAAGCTATCGCCAACATTGAGGCTGTCGACTGCAAATTGGCGATTCTTGTTTTGAATCTTCATGCCGTTAGCGTCAACTTTGTTTTCATCACCAATATAGATGTCGCCTATAGCTTTAGGAAGAATTGTGCCAGTGTATTCTTTGTAGCCAGTAGTGTTGCCATCGCAACGGTGCTCTTTGCCTTCGCCCAAATTAGCCCAGAACTTAGAGTTGCTACCCAATTTGTTCTTGGTTGCAAATGACTGTAATGATAATACTGAGGAAGCTTCTGCTGCGTAGTCATAAGTAATGGTATTCTCGCCACGGGTTATAACTACTTTGCTGATAGCGCCTTTGAGAGTTAGACCTGCAAAATATGGAGCGCGAGTTGTTAAGCTACCTTTAGAAGCAAGGGTGATTGCTTCGCCAGATGCGATTGTGGTTTCGCCGCTCACAAGTTTTGTTGGCGTGCCATCAACGTCTTTTGTAAATTCTATAGAATCTACAAGCGATGTGCCCATTGCGTAAGTCAAAAGCTCGCCTTCAGTATTTGTGGTATAATCGATGGTGATAACATCACCAACTTCCAAACTATCGATAACAAAACCGCGACCTGCGTTTGGAACAGAAAGACCACCTTCTACAACTTTGTTTTCATCACCTATATATACTTGACCATTTGCAGGCATGTTGGTGCCCTTGTAGTTTTTATAGGTTGTAGTATTGCCGTCTTTTCTATCCTCTTTGCCAGAACCTAAGTTGACAACAAAGCGGTTGCCTTTCTTATTCTTTTCGCCAATCTTCTGATTGTTGGTGACATCATTATATACCGCTTTGTAGTCGTACGTTTGCGTGTCAATCAAACGCTTTGTTGTAGCGGTCTGCGCCGAAGCAGCGAGCCCCACTGCTAACGCACCTAATAAAAATAGATTTTTTTTCATCTTGTATTGATTAATGGAATTAATGATTGTTGGTATTTCGGACAAAAGTCCAATGCTAAATTGGGCATTTGTATGTATTTGTTAACCTTGATGAGTTAAAATTTAGATAAATTTAACTCTTTTGCAGGGCGGTAAAATTAACGCTACGCAGATTTATGCATTCTACGTAGCGCTTGTTGTATATTATTTCAAATATTTTGAAAAGAGTTCTTTCAGTGCAGCGGCTTTTATCGGTTTCGGAATGAAATCGGTGCAGCCGGCTTCGAGTGTTTTTGCTTTGTCGCTCTCGAAGGCGAAGGCCGTAAGTGCTATAATTGGTATATCCTTATCGGTCTCGCGAATACGCATGGTAGCCGCAAGTCCACTCATTCGTGGCATACGTACGTCCATAAGAATGAGGTCAGGCTTCTCTTGCTCATACATTTCTATGGCTTCTATGCCGTCGTGTGCCCATGAGAGTGTGTAGTTGTCCTTCAATATATATGTGAGCAGCATGTAGTTGCTTTCGGTGTCTTCGGCAACAAGAATTTTGTAATTACCTTTCTTACCTTTTCCGTTGTTCACCGTAGCTTCGCTTGTGCTGTTCGCATTGTTGTCCGTGTCCGACATGATTTCGCTGTTCCTAAGCATGTCTGCGTTCTCCTTTATCATATCCACATATTTTTTATGGTTATCGATATTATTGTCAGAACTTAATAGTTCACAAAAACCTAATATAGTGTTCAGTTGAGTTTTTTGCGAATATACAACATTTGGATTTAGTTCTACGGCTTTTTCTTGCTCATAATTATTACTCTTTCGCAAATTTATATTTACGGCTTCGCGCAGTGCTTTGTTGCTATGGCTAACTATGCATACAAATTCATTTAGGTTGGTCATAGATATGTCGGCGCTGAGCGGCGTGTCGTTCACAATCAAGAAGTCGTCTATGAGTAGGTGATAGCCGTTTTGTGTCACCTCATTGCATTTTGCTAATATGTGTCGATTCTCTTTGCCGAATACGAAACTTCCCATCTTGTCCGTAATGCCCGATTTGCCTATGTAGTATTCGAAACGCTGGTTGGTGTTCACTATCACAAGGTCGGTAGCGGTGCCCATGGAGTCGAACTTTATCCTTAACTGTAGATAGCCAAACGGCAGTATGTCGAGGAATTTCGCAAACTGTTTGCCGCTATTTATAGTTTTCTGAGCGCGTTTGTAAATAATAATGCTAATCTCTACGAATCGGCTGATTATCCTTATCCAATCGAGCTCAAATTGGGTGAAGTGCTTATTGTCGCGTATGTAGTCGACCACAATGTAGCCAAACGTCTCGCCTGCGCGCTTTAGGGGCAACAGCAGTATCGATTTGTTTTTGTTGCAATATATGATGTTGGCTTCGATGGTCTCGCGGTCGTTGAGTTGCGATGTGTCATATATACTTATGATTTCATCGCTAATCATCGACTTGTTTATTATCGGCGTTACGTTGAATGGTATGCCATTGAAAGTTCTTTTTCTCGATTCTATGCCATCGCGTTGAACGCTGTGAGTGCACGATTGCGTTTGTCTCTCAAAGTCGTATGCAATAATGCTCACGCGGTCGGCGTTAATCTCCATCATCAAGTCTTGGATAATCTTCTCGGCTGAGTCTTCTATGTTGTATAGCGATATGTTGTTGAGTACGAGGTTGATAAATTGAGTCTCTTTTATCACTTCGTCTTGGAGCATATCTTTCGCCGATTTTCGCACTTTCGAAGTCTCGGTGATGTATCCGTAGGCTTTGTTATGCGTCTCGTCGTAGTGAGTGAGGTGCATATTTAGCCAATACTTGTTCGTCGGGAATGTGACGTCAAGTTCGTTGCTGCGGTATATTTCGCTAATGTGGTTAGCTATAATGTCGCGGTAGTCTTCGCGTATGTGTTTGCAGAAATCCGAGATGGAACATGAGAGGTGTTTTATTCCAACGAGTTCCTGGAATTTTTCATAGCCAGTAATTGTGTCATCGTCCAAGTTGATGCACCACAAGCCTAAAGGCAACGCTTCTTTGATGCCATCCAACACTTTCTCCAATGACCAATCATGTATTACCATAGATATTGATGAGAATGTCGACGATTATACCTTTTTCTTCACAGTGTTTTCATTTGCATGTTTATACCATCTAATACTTGTAGCTACTGCAACAAGGAGGATTATCCTCCTTGTTCGTAACTATGTATTAGTGACATTGATGAAAACGTGTTCCTATTCTTTATCGATGCTATCGATAATATCCAGTTTTTCGTTTATCAGACGAATATGGTTACGCGAAGCTTCGATTTTTTTCATAATATCTTTCACTACGCCTTCGCTGTTGGCCGATTTAGAGAAGAAACCGACGTTGTTTTCGAGTTGTGTGGTCTCTTGTTCTGCCTGACGTAGCTTGAATATCAGGTCGTTGCGTTCGCGTTGCACTTTGTTTGCTCCGTCTTCGCTTGCTGCCATATCTTCAATCTTGGTTCTGTAGAGCAACATTTGGCGGCTATTGCTATCGCCCGAAATTTTCTCCACGCGAGCCGAGATAAGGCTGCTGAATTTCTTATTTACATCGTTGCGATTCTCCTTGGGCACATGACCTATAGCATTCCACTGCTGGCGGAATTGCTGTATCTGCTTGAGTTTCTCTTCGTTGCCTTCGGGCTCTTCCGATGCCTCAATTTGTGCCAAGAGTGCGAGTTTCGCTTCTAAGTTCTTCTGCTGCTCAGGGTCGGGAGCGTTGAGGCTCTTCTCCTTATTTTCGAAGAATTTATCGCATGCCGCGCGGAAACGTTTCCACACTTCGTCCGACTGTTTGCGTGTAACCGGTCCAATGGTTTTCCAGCGTTTCTGAAGTTCGATGAGTTTGTTAGTCGTTTCGCGCCATTCGGTGCTGTCTTGAAGTTTTTCGGCCTCTTCGCAGAGCGCATTTTTCTCGGCTAAGTTCTTTGCCCATTCGGTGTTCTGTGCACGGAAGAATTTGCGTCGACGGTCGTAAATTTGTTCGCAGATATGGCGGAAATCGCTGTATATCTTGTCGTTATATTCTTTAGGAGCGAAACCAATCTTGCGCCAACGTTCTTGAATCTCGGTGATTTTCTTCACTGCGCCTTCAATCTCTTTGGCTTTCTCGGCTGGCTCTTCTTGAATTTTCTTAGCCTCCTCTATAAGAGCAAGTTTTGCTTCTAAGTTCTTCTTCTCTTGTTCTTTGTTGCCTTCTACATACTTATGGAAACGGTCGTTGATGACAGCAGTAGCCGCTTTGAAACGTTGCCAAATGGTGTCGCGGTCTTCTTGTGCTACTGCGCCCACTTGCTTCCACTCGGCGTGCAACTGCTGAATGGCGCGGAATGCTTTAGCTGCCGAAGTCTGTTCGGCGAGTTTCTCAGCCTGCTCGCACAATTCTATTTTGCGCTCATAGTTACGCTTATGGTCAATTTCGCGCATCTCGCGGCTGAGAGCTATATTTTGGTGATACTGCTCCAAGCAACGTTTGTAGCGCGAATTGATGTCGTTAGCTTCGTCGGCAGGAACGCGTCCGATGCCTTTCCATTGCTGCGTGAGTTCGCGTATTTGTTTGCTATTCTCGTAGCTGTCGCCTTGTTGTAGTAGGTTTGTAATGTTCTCAATAATATTATTCTTTATGAGAGCATTTTGCTTATACTCTTTTTCGAGCGCTGCATTGTGTGCTTTGTAACGATCGTTATAAAGATTTTGCAGCGACTTCATATTTTGGTCTAAAATATCAGGAGACTTATCGAAATCTTGCTCCAAGCCACCATCTGCGATAAACTTCTCGTGGCGTGCTTCACGCTCTTCTGCCGAGAGTTTGTCGAATCGTTCGCGAACGTCCTTTATTATTGTCGAAACGGTTGTGATGGGCTGCTTCTCAATTGTTTGTCGTAGGTATTTCACCAACTCTTCGCGATTGAGGGTATTTACGTCCTTCGCAACGAATGTTTCCACTTGTTCAGCTTCCGCTTGTGGTTCTTCGCTTGGTTCTACATTAGTAATTGTCTCTTTCTCAGATTCTACTGAGTTCCCTTGAGTCAGCTGCTTTTCTTGAGCTGCGTTTTCGATAGTATTCTCCATAATTTGATATTATAGATATAGTGTAATGTATAAAAGTGCAATTTTTAGCGTTTTACGACTGCTACTTTGTCGGCAAGTTCGCGAGCACGTTTCTTTATCTCTTCGGCCTTCGTCCCTTGCTTATCCCATGCCACCACTACGCCCATTCGTCTGTTTACTCGAGCCTCTGGTTTGCCAAAAATTCTAATGTCGGCATGAACGTCACATAATACGTCGTTGACGCCCGTATAGTCGGGATTCAAGAATTGCTCTTTGGCAAGTATCACTGCACTTGCTCCTGGACGGATAAACTCAATCTCTGGTATGCATAATCCCAGTATAGCGCGAGCGTGTAGCTCAAATTCATTCAAATTCTGTGTGCCTGCAAGTGTCACCATACCAGTGTCGTGTGGGCGAGGGGAGAGTTCCGAGAATACCACTCCATCGTCGCAAATGAAGAATTCCACGCCGAAGATACCAGCACCGCCGAGGGCTTTCGTAACCTTGCGTGCCATATCTTGCGCTTGCTCTACAAACGCATCAGGTATTTCGGCAGGCTGCCAACTCTCTTGATAGTCGCCTCGCTCTTGGTGGTGGCTAATTGGTTTGCAGAAGAGAGTGTCGCCATTCTGTTGTGTGACGGTGAGCAGTGTAATCTCGCTCTTGAACGGCACAAATGCTTCTACAATCACTTCCGATGAG
Source organism: Bacteroidales bacterium (assembly GCA_017539645.1). Lineage (GTDB taxonomy): Bacteria > Bacteroidota > Bacteroidia > Bacteroidales > Marinilabiliaceae > W3P20-009. Next base: position 57,103 of record JAFYCM010000093.1, on the reverse strand, counting down.
TCGCCGCGACCTTTGGCAGCTGCATTGGTCCAAGCGGTGTCGATGTCTTCCTCTTTTTTTAGGTACGATTGTCCTTTGCCCGACGAAGACATTAGCGGCTTCACTACACACGGTAGCCCAATTTCCTTCACTGCTTTGTGAAGTTCCTCTTTGGTCGATGCGTAGGTGTAGCGAGCTGTGCGCAATCCTAATTCTTTTGCAGCAAGGTCTCTTATTGCGCGGCGGTTCATAGTGAAGTTGGCGCCTTTTGCCGATGGCACTACTTGTATGCCTTGCTTTTCGTAATCGTAGAAGCGTTCGGTGCGAATAGCTTCTATTTCTGGAACTATTATGTCCGGTTTGTGTTTGGCAACTATCGCGTCGAGTTGCATGCCATCGAGCATATTTATGACTTCTCTCTCGTCGGCTACCTGCATTGCTGGCGCATTATCGTAGCTATCTACTGCGACCACATGTTGTCCTAAACGTTTGAAGGCTATGACTAATTCTTTGCCAAGTTCACCAGATCCAAGAAGAAGTATTCGTTTTATCATTTTTAGTATTATTGAATTGAAACCTTATTTTTTCTTTGACAGGCGTCTAAATTAGTAAAAATTAACCCAAAACAAAAGATGCTTATCTATATTCACTCTTCTCGGCGGCTTTTTCTTTTGAAATAATTTGTGTGTCCTTAGTATGTCATTCCCTAAGTACGTTATCCCCTAATCCCGTCCTCCTTTTGTTCGGCATACGGCAATGCCTACGTCGCTCATTGGTACGCAAGCGTCCTCGCTTGCGATTAACTCAAGTTGGGCGTAGCATTTTGCTACGTTGTTTTTATAAATAAGGCTTCTGCCTTGTAAATACGTCGATTGTAGATGGTTCTTCATAATTTATCGTTTTTATGCCTTTCATCTCTGAGGTTATAAGGCGGTTAGAATTTTAGTGTAGTCTGTGAAATTTTATATGAGTTAATATGTGTTCAAATATATAAATTATTATGTAATAATGAATTATGAGTAACGAAACTATTGGTTTCTACAAACTCATTCAGCACACAAAGTTTAGTTCGTAATCCCCTAATCTCGTCATTTCCTAAGTACGTTGTTCCCTAATCCCGTCAACGCCCCCCCAAAATGATCATCGCCAATCTTGGATATAACCATAAAAATGTCGTATGTTTGTAATCACAACGTAATACTCGAGTAATATGCGCATAATGCTTTCGTCATATACATCGGCTGCCATCAAACGCACTCGTCGCCTCTTGCAGCGAGACAATAGCCGCATCACCATAAATACACGTTATGGAAAAATATTCACCCAGCGAAAGCCACTCCCTGTGCAGCCTCGCACCGAACAACAAGAGAAAAATTGGTCGCTCTTTGCCAAAGCCAATCAACTTGTTGCTGCCGACTTTGCCAATCCTCGTAAACGTCAGTATTGGATTCGTCGTCTATCCGAACAAACGCGCTACAAAACCGCCCGCGGACTTGCTCGCGCTCACTATTTGGCTAAACTCAAAATACGTATGTCTCAGCTTGTAGTCAATCGCCAACAAGCTAACATGTTAGCCGTTTTGCAACTCGCGCTTTCGCATCACTCATCTATCTCTTCCACTCGCACAATCGCACCCTACAACTTTATCGGCCCCAATCAACCCTCGTGGCAACATTATAGCAACGTTTGTTGGTTCCGTCACCACCTTCAACAAATAACTGCCACATAGCCTTTGTCGTATTTCATAAAAAAATTGAGCCATCTCTCGACGGCTCAATCTAACATAGTATAAATGAAAAAGGTTTCTCTTATTTGTGTGCGAGTTTTTTCATAGAAATGGAGCGGAACTAACTTTTACCAATTTTTATAAACTCAATCGTCTTACTTAGTTTGTTCGATTGAAAAGTTAGTTCCTCTGCTAAGGCAGTGAGTTTTTCTGCTGCCTGAGCGTTGTTTTGCGTAATAGAGTTCATTTGGTTTATAGCCAAAGTAATTTGCTGCGCACCAGAGTTTTGCTTCTGGCAGGCAGCCGATATTTCTTTTACCAATTTGTCGGTTTCTTCTATGTCGGGCAGAAGGTCGTTCATCTTGTGACCGCACTCTTCCGAAGAATTTAGGCTCTCTCTAACGAGCATCGTTATTTGCTGAGCCGCATCTTTACTCATCTCGGCCAAGTTGCCCACTTCGCTGGCCACCACGGCAAAACCTTTGCCTGCCTCGCCTGCGCGCGATGCCTCTATAGTGGCGTTGAGGGCGAGAATGTTGGTCTGCTGAGCTATGTTTTGCACCAACGACACCTTCTCGGCTATGTCGTTCATCACATCTATAGAACCTTGAACAGCTTTGAAACTCTCGGCGCCGTTATGCTTAGTGCTTGCGGCTATTTGTTCCGTCTCGCGGGCATTGTTGGCGCTTTGGCGAATGTTGTTGGCAATTTCGTCTACCGTCTTGGCAATGTTTCTTGTTGTTTCTGCCTGATAATTAGCGTCGTTGGCTACTTTGTGGCTCGACTCTTTGATGCTTTCGGCACTTGCTTGCACAAGTTCGCTTGCTGCCTTTATCTCGTTTATGAGGTCGGTAAGCATATCTATGAGAGCTTTATACGACTTGTCGAGTTTCTTCAGTTCAAGCGAATGAACCTTGCGGCGGTGCTTCACGCGCTTGATGTCGCCTTGCGAGAGTGTCTCTATGGCTTTAGAGATGGCGTCGATAGGCTGTCCGATGGTTTTGCCTACGTATATAGCTATAATTATAGAAACCAATATCAAACCTATGCAAAGCCAAATATTGCGGCGCGACATACTTACATAGCCTGCGTTGGCTTCGTCTTCTCTTACGCTGATGCCCACGAACCACGGCGTGCCTACAATCGGCGTAAATACGCACATCTTCTTTATGCCTTTCTCTTCAATATTGCACGATACTGGACCTCTCTGAGCCGCGCCGCTACTTAGCAAACCTTTGAATAGCTCGCCGTTTTCGCTTGTTTCGAACAAGTTGGCGCCTGCCATAACGAGCTCAGCGTCTTCGTGGGCTATAAACTGACCGTTCTTTTTTATAATTATGGGATGCTCCGTACCTACTTTTATATTGTTCACTATGTCCGAGAATACGTGAGCATCTACGCCCGTACATAGCAAGCCGATGTTTTGACCGTTACCATTAATTATGGGAGTGGTATACATTACGGTCTGCTTGCCCGATGTCTTACTAATTATGCAGTCCGGTTCGGGTTGACGCCCATATTTATATTGCAAGAAATATAGACGCTCGTGTAGGTCGACGGGGTTGTATTCGGTAGTTATGCCAAGGCCTTCAGGGTTGACAATCACGAAACGGTTTATGTCTTTGTCGCCTTTGAGAATATCTTTGAAAATTGTCACAGTTGGTGTGAACGATTCCTCTTGTACGTTGTCCAGATTCTCTAAATCTGCAAAATATGTAGCCGAAGCCAAAGTGGAAACTTGTTTTTTGCGCAGAAGCACAATTTGGTTAATCTCGTTACTTACGCACTCAGCCTCACGAATGAGCGATTGCAAAGTTTCGTTATTTATTGCCTTGCGGCTCATGCTACTTGTTGTTACAGTGAGAGTTACGCAAATGGCTACGCAAATAGTTATAATAATCGATGTGAAGATGTAGTCAATCTTCGGGTTTACGAAAATTTTGGTAGGAATTAGTTTCATAAGTTAGCCTGTTGTTTTGTTCTGCAAACGTACTAATAAATGTTAATTTGCAAGCGCTGTAAGTGTCAAAAAGATTAATAATCGTAAAAAATTATGGCCGAGCATCAGATTCCGGTGATGTTTGACAGCGCTTAACTCTTCACTTATTACTTTTTCCTTATCACATTATAACTACCTTTGCCGAAGTTATAAAAAACAAAACAAGCAAAATGAAACCTACACTTTTTGTATTAGCTGCAGGAATGGGTAGCCGCTATGGCGGTTTGAAGCAGCTCGACGGACTCGGTCCAAACGGCGAGACCATCATGGATTACTCTATTTTTGATGCTATTCGAGGCGGATTCGGCAAGATAGTTTTCGTAATCAGAAAGACTTTCGAGGAAGAATTCCGTGAAAAAATTATTTCTAAATATGAAAACCACATTCCAGTTGAATTGGTTTTTCAAGATATAAACGACCTTCCCGCAGGCTTCACTTGTCCAGCTGAGCGCACCAAACCTTGGGGTACTAACCACGCTGTGCTCATGGGTAAAGACGTCATTCGCGAACCATTTGCTGTTATCAATGCCGACGACTTCTACGGCCGCGATAGTTTTGCAGTGCTTGGCAAATACCTCAGCAACCTTCCAGAAGGCAGCAAGAATAAATATTGCATGGTTGGTTTCCGCGTTGGCAACACGCTCTCTGAGAGTGGTTCGGTAGCTCGCGGCATCTGCTCAACTGATGCTTCTAAACATCTTCAAACGGTTGTTGAACGCACCGAAATTATGCGCGTAGACAAAGCCGAGGTTGCTAAATTCGATTCTGAAGATGCTGGCGAACAAAAGCCTGTTGCTTATAAAGATGAGCAAGGTAAGTGGACTGGCATTCAGGCTAATACGCCAGTTTCAATGAATATGTGGGGCTTCACTCCAGACTACTTTACATATTCGGAAGATTTCTTCATCGATTTCTTGAAGGCAAATATCTCGAATATCAAAGCAGAATACTTCATTCCGCTCGTAGTCAACAAGTTGATTACCGAAAGTCGTTCTACGGTTGAGGTTCTCGATACCACCAGCAAGTGGTTTGGCGTTACATATTCTGCCGATCGTCAAGGTGTTGTGGATAAAATACAAGCGCTCATCGACGCTGGCGAATATCCACAAAAACTTTTCTAATACCTACCTAAGAAGAATTAACCTAAAGAGTCGCAATACCCGATTATCGAGTGTTACGACTCTTTTCTAATTATAAAAACAAATGAAAAACCAGATCCAAAAACTATTTGCCATCATGGCAATGGCGCTCGTATGTGTGGGCGCTTCCGCTCAATCGGACATCGATAACGAGATTGACAAATTATTATCGCTACAAGATGTGCGTCAAACAATGATTGATGCCATGTCTACGCAGTTTCAAGCATTAGTAAAGATGGGGCAAATCGCCGAAGCCAAGGCAAAAACTATGGCTGAAGAATGTGCCGATGTGATGGTGCCTAAATGCCTCGAAATTCAGAAAAAGCTCTACAAAGAGTATTACACGCTTGAAGAGCTGAAAGAACTGAACAAATTCTATGCTTCGGCAGTTGGTCAAAAAACTTTGAAACTCGCTGTAACATTCAGCAGCTCAGCACTTCAAGTTGCAGCCGACCCAGAAGTAATGAAGAAAATTCAAGAGATTACAATGAAGCATCTTATGCCCCAGTAATTAGGCATAATTTCACAATAAAAATCGCGCTGATTCGTTTTGCTACGTTTCGGCGCGATTTTGTTTGTATTCGAAGATCTATTCTTTCTACAGTGCTATCGACAGCATAAATATCGAGCCAGAAGGCGTATAAACTGTAGCATTTTCAGCCGATGTAGACGAGACGAGTGTCAATTTTGCATCGATAAGTTCGGCGGCTTTGGCGCATATTGATAGGCCTAAACCAACGCCTTGCGAGAATTCGGAAATCTTGGCGAATCGGTCGAAAATTTCACGTTGCCTGTTTTCTGGTATACCTATGCCAGTGTCTTGTACAACAATCTCGACCTGTTTTTTGTCGTGGTTGGTGACTATCGACATGGTTATCGTGCCGTGCGGAGTGAACTTCAGCGCATTTTGAAGCAAGTTCTTTATAATTATGTGTAAATATTGCTCCGACGTCATCAGAGGTTTCTCTTCTTTCCATTCGTTGAATGTTAGCACAACATCGTTAGATAACCCCTTTCGAACTTCGTCTATTATGCTCTTACACAGCGCGTTGAGCGATGATAATTCTTTCTTGGCAATTTTGTCCGAACTATCGAGTTCCGATATTGTTATTACATCGTTGACAATCTTCTCGAGCAGAGTGTTTTGCGAGTTAATAAGTTTCATGAACGTGTTGAGCTCAGTGTCGTCAGCCGTCAAGGTGTCGAGGCGTTCGCACGATTTCAAAATCTCGTCGAGAGGCTGGCGCACGTTCTGCGTCATATTCTTCAAGAAGGTAGATTTCAGGTTGTTGAGCGCGTTTATGTTGCGAATGTCGTTTGTCAGTTGCAACTCTGTGTCGCGCAGCTCGGCGTTTTGTGAGTTCAGCACACTCTTGTAGTTCTTCAACTTGCGGTTTCTACGCGAGATATATGTAACGAAAAGCAGTAATATTGCAGCCGTAATTATCAGCAACACAAGCAGTCGTCTTGAAGTTTGCGTTTTTTGTTCGTAGAGCTGATTTTGCAACAGGTTGTGTTTCCATATTACGTCCTTTTGGCGCATCTTTTCGGCGAATGTTTTGGACGCATTTTGCGATTCCAATTTCTTTATGCGGTCGTTGGTGTGGTTCAATTCTATGAGTGTGCTTAGGAGCGCTTTCTTGTTGTTACCCAAGTGTTCTAATATTTGGGCTTGTTCTTGTAGTATGTATTTACGTGTATATATACCATCATCTTTCAGCCCTTCGAAGTTGTTAATATAATCCAAACAGCGTTGGTAGTTGCCCGACGCTTTGTATGCATTGATATAGAACTCCACTTTGGGATACATAGGCAATTCGTTTTCTGGCGCATTGTAGGCCGATTCTATTAGTTGAATAGCCGTTGTAGTATCGTGTTCGGTAGCAGCAATGTAGATAGCTTTTGCAACTTTGATTTCGTTTTTCGACTGATTGGTAATATTTTTATTCTCGGCAGCCTTTATCAATTCCTCAACACCATCTGTTACGCCCATATATAGCAAATAGCGAACTTTGTCTACGTTGAGGTGCGTAGTATTTATGTTTACGTCGACAACTTTGCGTTCCTCTTCCGTCAGATCTTGCATAATTATCAAGCACTGATTGATGCTCTTGACCGCTATTTCTGGATTGTTGCTGTAAGCGTAGGCGTAGGCTTGGCAATGTAGCGCGTAGATATGCCCGATTGGATTTTTCAGTTGTTCGGCCTCTACTATGCACTGCGCACTCTCTATGAGCATAGTTTGTATGTTGCTTGTACGTATACATGTGGCACTGACATACTCGTTCCAAAGACGGAAATAGATGTCGTATTTATTGGCGTATTTTGCATACGTACGAGCTTTGTTGTAGAGTATTTCGAGGCTGTCGGGCGACACTCTCTCTTCGCTTTGAATGGCAACTTCGAAATTATGTATCGCCTCCATAAGTTTGCTGTCGATATTATCTATCTGCGACGACATCTTTATACCTAAGTCACTTTCTGTGTCGTCTTGGGCATACGTTGTCGTACTTATAGTTAGTAGGCAAACTATGTATGTTAAAAGTGTTTTCACGTGTAGTTTATGGTTGGTTGTTGAGTCTTTTGTGTTGTGAGTTTTTAGTTATTCACGCGTTTTAGGTATGGTGAATATGAAGCGCGAACCGCCGGTGTACTCTGGATCAATCCAGATGCGACCTTTGTAGTGCTCCACAATTTTCTTGCATAGCGATAGCCCCAAACCAGCACCGAGTGCGAGCTCGTTTATCTTTATGTATGGCTCGAACACCTTTCGATGCATATCGGCTGGAATGCCAATGCCCGTGTCGGATATAGAAACTATGAAGTCGTATTTGTTGCTTTCGAGTTTCATAGTTATGCTACCCTTATCGGTGAATTTCGAGGCGTTAGTAAGCAAGTTGAGCATCACTTGTTGTATGCGTTTCGAGTCGGCTATGATGTTGCTATTCTCCTTATTTACAGTAGATTCGAATGCGAATTCAATATCTGCTTTGTCCGATACCATCTTCACCGATTCGAATGCAGCTTGGCACAATTCGTACATATTGCACTCTTCGTCAACGTATTTTGTGTTGCCGCTTTCGATGCGCGTCATATCCAAAATGTCGTTGATGAGGCTAAGCAGAATGTTGGAGTTTTGCTTGATGATGTTTGCAAACATCTTGCGGTCGTTGTCGCTCAACGTGTCGTCCGTTGCGAGCAAATCCGAAAAACCTACAATGGCGTTCATCGGGGCGCGAATTTCGTGGCTCATGTTGGCCAAGAATTTTGTCTTCAGTCCGCTCTGTTTCTCGGCAGTCAAGCGTGCCTTTTCGAGGTCTTCTTGCGCTATTTCGAGTCGTTTCTTCAAGCTGCGCATACGTATGGTCGAAATGGACATCAGTATTATTATGACTATAAGTATGACGAATGCAGCTATAATTTTTACTACAATGCTATGATGGCGCTCCCACAAATTTGGCTGTGCATGCATGTGTATGGCCTCTTTGGGAAGTTTTTTCTCGTCCAACTCGTAGAATGTAACAACTCGGTCATCGAAGCGATATTCATTTTTCACGTTGCGTAGCGTGCGCGAGCGATCCGACATGTCTAAGTTCTTGTTCAGGTAGTTATAGGCTATCATAGCCAATTCGGTGCCCTCTATTGGGAACGTAGGGAAGTAGCCGCCTATGGTCCATGTACCCATGCCAAGCGACGAAATGGTGAACGTTGGCAGTTCGGGGTTGGAGTCGTGAATGGACGAGATGGTCGACCTTACGGTGAAGTTATTCGTCTTGTCTACTCGCCATGTGCCGAGCAGAAGCACAGTGTTTTCGGGCACTTGCTGGAGGTGCTCTATCACGTCGTAGATAGTCATTGTGCGACCATCGAGTGATATGACATTCATTTCGCCGAATTTCAGCATCTCCTTACGTATGAACGAGAGCAACGTCACGCCGCCGTAAGTATTGTCGGTCAGTGTGGCTATGTTATGTGTGCCAGGAAGGAGCTCTTTTATCAACTCGATATTTTTCTCGAGGTTGTATTCGTAGAAATAGCCACCCACAATATTGTGACTTTCAATGCGTTCGCTTACATCGTGCGAGGCAGGAAACCATTGGTCGATAGGCGTTACGCTGTCGGGCATCTCTACGAAGTTGCGGCTCACCATGCCACACAAAACTGGCACTCCGAGCGTCTCTTCTTTGCTGAGGTTCAGGTAAGTAGCATACGCCTCTTGACCGATAATAAGTATGATGTTGGGTCGAATGTCTTCGTGACTATACTTTTGGAATATCGATTTTAGCCTTTTTGTCCATTCGCGCACTTCGCTAAGTCCCTGACAAGCAAGACTCTCCATGATTATTGACGTTTTGCCGCCAAGTTCTTTGTACTTAGTTATGAACGAACTTACGTTGTTGGATATGCTGTACGACGATTCGAGACCAATTTGGTCGTAAGATGTAATTATGAGTATCCTGTCTGTCCTTTGCTCGCTTGTAAGGTGCTGAGGTTCAGCTTCTGCAGCTAATGCAAAAATAGACAGCAGCAAGACTGTTAACAATCGGTGTGTTATGCGTAAGTATATATTGTTTATCATGTTCGCCGGTTTCTTTGTTCTAAATCTTACAAATATAACATTAATTGGAAACCGAGGCTTGAAAATTAAGACTTGGAATTGTGAATTCTTCTTGTGTAAAAAAAGTAGGCAAAAAAATATTTCTATATAATTGGACTTTCGTTTTTTTATTATTTTTGATTTGCAATCCGAATCGAAAATATTATTCTCTCTATTTCTATAAAATGTGTGCAAATCTTTTCCGCTTAGAGTCAGTTCGGTATAGACGTTCTTTCTCTTTTCTCAAATTAATTCCTATTGTAATACTGCTGCTGTATTGTGTTGGCTTAGTGCAACTATTTGTAGTTAAGGGCAATATAAGCATAGCAGATTTTGGGCTATTGAAAGTTATATTGTATTCCAGCCTTGCCGACATATTCGTGAAATTATTCCTGCAGAAGAGGATTGTTGGCTATCCGTCGTACATAATTACATTGCCAATACCGAAGCGCGAGAGATATTTGTATGAATTTGAGCAATCGGCAATTAGTCTCTGGAATTATTATTTGCTGCTCATTTTTCTTCCAATTCTGATGCTAATAGATAGTGCAAGTGTGGCTTGGGGCGCTATTGTGCTGATTCTTGCGGCATCGTATACTAACTGTTTTGCCTTGCGCGTTTGGGAAAAAACACAATCTGTAGCCATACGAATAGCATTGATTTTGCTGCCAGCCTATTATGCGTTGCTCATTTGGCAAAATGGCTTCTCTATAAATATCTGGACCGTTTGCGGCATCCAATTGCTCATTGCTATTGCGTTTGTATATATATCGTTAAGAATAAAAACGTATGAGGAAGAACGGAACAAAAAGTCAAGAGTAATAGATTTGAGTTGGTCAAAATACAGCATAGATTTTCTCCCTTTTGTAAGGTCACGACGACTTAGAATTCAGCTCATACCTATTCTATATATTTTGGTAATGTTATATACACAACGAATGATGTTTGATTTATGGCTATTCTTGTATGTATTAGCTGGTACAGCACTAATAACACAATGGCATTTTGCTATAGAAGCCAATTATTGGAACTTCTTGAGAACTCAACCCAATGGTGTGAAGATGATATTCTATAGGAAATTCAAACTTATCTTTTGGCTACAAATGATAGTTATGCCTACATGTATACCTCTAATATTCCTACATGATGACATATCATTAACAAGCATTATCGCCATAAACTTTTTTTCTGCCACATTCGTCAACATGATACAATTTATGTTATTCATGATAGCCAAGAGGTTTGACTTATGGGGCTCTACATTATTCAACTACCAAGGTAGTAATATGACTGCTTTTTTTGTATATATAGCGCTAATAGCAATTTTGTGTTTCTTATTTCAGTTCTTTGAACATTCTGGCAACTACACTGCAGAATACATCATATTCTTCGGATTGGGCATTTTATGCTTAATATTCAAAGAGAAAATATTCAATGTATTTTACTCCATTTATCGCAAGAATCGCTATCAAATAGCAGATAGACTTTCCAATTAACATTACGTATTTACAATCAATATGATACAAATAAATAATCTTACTAAACTATTCGGCGATAAAGAAGCTGTAAATATTCCTTCGCTTCACATTAATCGTGGTGAAGCCGTTGGCCTTGTTGGTAATAACGGCGCTGGCAAAACCACTCTTTTCCGATTGATTTTAGATCTATACCAAGCTACCACTGGCGAAGTGTTCAATCACGGAGAAAATGTAGCCAAAGGCGAGGAGTGGAAATCGCTTACTGCGGCGTACATCGATAGCAGCTTTCTGATTGATTTTCTCACGCCAGAAGAGTATTTCAATTTCTATGGCGAAGCTCGTGGCATAGATCGAGATGAGGTGAAATCGCGGTTGGTGAGGTTCGAGAAATTTATGAATGACGAGATTTTGGGTCAGAAGAAATATATACGCAACTTCTCATCGGGAAACAAGCAGAAGATAGGCATCATAGCTACACTTTTGGCCGATCCGGATATAATTATTCTCGATGAGCCATTCAATTTCTTGGATCCTTCGTCGCAGATAGAAATAAAACGACTTCTGAAAGAATACAACAAAGAGAAAGGGACGACATTACTTGTGTCGAGCCACAATCTCGACCACATTGCAGACGTTTCGAGCCGCATTCTACTTATGGAAAAAGGTAGCATAATCAACGATGTAAGAAATGATAATGGCGAAGCCTTTGCTCTCATCAATAATTATTTTGAGAACAGATAGCTTGGTGCGCTACTGATTCGTCACGTAACCTTGGGAAGCACGGAAGAGACAGAACCAAATATTCTGTATATTCTGTGCTTTTCTGTAGATATTATCCCAGTAAATCTGTGTTATCTCGCAACAATCTGCGCGAATGAAAACTACCTGCGAAAACTGAGCTCTTGTTTTGGGCAAACGGGCCTACTTTCTTACTTTCGCACGTGTTCTAACGTATTTTTATATATCATGAAATTATTCTCTGCAGCACTATGTGCTATGGTTTTGTCTGCCAATGCTTTGGCAGCAGATATTTTCCCTGATGGAACTCCAGTAGATGCTTGGTTTGCTGACTATACTGTTCCTGAACTGTCGTCGCTGGGTAAGCAATATGTGCTTACTGCCCACGGAATTCTTAGCGATGGCAACATACATACAAAAGAGATTCAGGCTCTTATCGACGATGCTGCCCAAGCTGGCGGTGGGGTAGTGGTGGTGCCTGCCGGAGTATATAAAACAGGAGCGCTCTTCTTTCGTCAGGGCGTAAATTTGTATGTGGCTGAAGGCGGCGTACTTATGGGCAGTGACGATCCGGCCGATTATCCTGTTATGGATACGCGCATCGAAGGCGAATCGTGCAAATATTATCCCGCGCTCATTAATGTAGATGGCATCGACGGCTTTACTATGTGTGGCCCTGGCACTATCGATGGCAACGGACTTCGCTCGTGGAAAGCCTTTTGGCAACGCCGTTCGTGGAATCCTAAGTGCACTAACAAAGACGAGCAGCGTGCACGTTTGGTTTTCGTCTCTAATAGTAAAAACGTCACTGTGGCTCAGCTCAACTTGCAAAACTCGCAGTTCTGGACTAATCATATATACAAATGTGAACGTGTGAAGTTCATCGGCTGCCGTATCTTCTCGCCTGCTTCGCCTGTGAAAGCTCCAAGCACCGATGCTATCGACATTGACGTATGCACCGATGTACTCGTAAAGAATTGCTATATGGAGGTGAACGACGACGCAGTGGTTCTGAAAGGTGGCAAAGGACCATGGGCCGACACCGCTCCAGAAAATGGCGCTAACGAACGCATAATCATTGAAGATTGTACGTATGGCTTTTGCCACGGCTGCCTAACGTGCGGCTCGGAGTCGGTGCATAATAGAAATATTATTTTGCGCCGCATAAATGTAACTACGGGTCAGAATCTTCTTTGGCTAAAGATGCGCCCCGATACGCCTCAACTCTACGAATACATTACCGTTGAGAGTATTACGGGCTCAATAAAGAACTTCATCACCGTGAAACCTTGGACGCAGTTCTACGACCTCAAAGGCCGCAAAGACGTTCCAATGTCGGCTGCCGACCATATTGTTATGCGCAACTGCAATTGCACTTGCACTACCTATTTCAACGTCACACCGCAAGCCGATCAATATACATTGACGAATTTCACGTTCGAGAATCTCAATATCAATGCTACAAACGATGCTTGCGATGCGTCGAGTGTGAAAAATTTCGTTCAGAAAAAGGTTAATGTGAAAAAATTGTAGCCCATTTGCTGTGCATACGTATATACACCGAATTTCGTTTTGATACGCAAAAAGTCGGTAGCAACGAATGAAAGATAGCTTATCTTCGTTCTATTCGTTTATATGTATGTAGTAAACACTCACGTAAAACTTATAAAGAATGGTATCAGGATTTTTGAAGGTGGCAGCGGCAGTTCCCGGATTGCGCATTGCCGATTGCCAATATAATGTGCAGCAGATTATCGACCGTATGGCAGCTGCCGAGGACGATGGCGTGGCACTTTGTGTGCTTCCCGAACTTTGTATCACTGGTTATACGTGCGGCGATTTGTTCGGTCAGCCATATTTCATTGCCGCAGCCGAATCGGCTCTCGACGACATTCTTTCGCTCAGCCATACTATGAAAGTTATGGCCGTTGTAGGTATGCCTATACATATTGATGGTCGACTTTTCAACTGCGCTGTGGTGATTCGTGAAGGTCAGATTTTTGGCGCTGTGCCTAAGACTTATCTTCCTAATTATAATGAATTCTACGAAGCGCGTTGGTTTACTTCGGCACGCGAACTTCCTCACGGCAAGACGATTAAACTTTGTGGGCAAGATGTGCCCATAGATACAAATCTGCTTTTTCGCAGTGGCGAAGTTTGCTTCGGCATAGAGATCTGCGAAGATATGTGGAGCCCCATTCCGCCGTCGTCGTATTTGGCTTTGGCTGGAGCGAATGTCATTCTGAACCTCTCTGCATCCAACGATATGGTTGGCAAACACGCCTACCGCACCGACCTCGTGAAGGGGCAGAGTGCGCGCTGCATAGCTGCATACGTATATAGCTCGAGCGGCTTTGGCGAATCGACAACCGACATTGTATTTGCTGGTGCGGCCATGATTGCCGAAAATGGTACGCTTCTCGCTCAGTCGAATCGCTTTTCTATGACGCCGCAAAACGTTGTTACTGAGATTGATATTGATAAGCTACAGTCGCAGCGTTTGCGTGTAAACACCTTCCGCAACCATTCCGACAATGTTGAGCATAAGTATACCACTATCGAAGTTGAGTTGAACACCGAGCATAGCGAAGAAGAGATTTCGCGCACGTTCGACCCGCATCCGTTCATTCCGTCAGACGATCGCAAGATGGCAGAAAACTGTGCCGAGATTTTCAATATACAGACAAATGGTCTTGCGCAGCGCTATCTGGCGTCGCATTCGCGTTGTGCCGTGGTGGGCATCTCAGGCGGACTTGACTCTACGCTTGCGCTGCTCGTGGCAGTAAAGACAATGGATAAACTCAATCTGCCGCGCAAACAGATTATCGGCGTAACTATGCCTGGCTTTGGCACCACCGATCGTACTTATAATAATGCTGTTGGACTTATAAAATCGCTCGGCGCTGAGTTCCGCGCGGTGAGCATACGTAGTGCTTGCGAACACCATTTCAAGGACATCGGGCTGCCAGCGAACGCTCGTAGCGTTACGTACGAAAATTCGCAAGCTCGCGAACGTACGCAGATTCTTATGGATATTGCCAATAAGGAAGGCGGCATAGTAATAGGTACGGGCGATTTGTCGGAACTTGCGCTCGGCTGGGCAACATACAACGGCGATCACATGTCGATGTATGGCGTGAATGGCGGTGTGCCCAAAACACTCGTGCGTTACCTCGTTCAGTTCGTTGCCGACAATGGCGTTGATGAAGCCACGCGCAAAATTCTGCTCGATATTATAGATACGCCCATCTCGCCTGAACTTCTTCCTGCCGACAAAAATGGCAACATCGCACAAAAGACCGAGAACCTTGTGGGACCGTACGAATTGCACGATTTCTATCTATACAATTTTGTTCGTTTTGGTTATTCGCCTAAGCGATTGATATTTATGGCGCTTCGTGCGTTCGATGGTAAATATTCCGAGGAGGTGGCTGCCAAATGGTTGAAGGTATTCTTCAAACGCTTCTTTGCGCAGCAGTTCAAGCGTTCGGCATTGCCTGATGGACCAAAAGTTGGTTCTGTAAGCCTTTCTCCGCGAGGCGATTGGCGTATGCCTTCCGATGCGTCGGCAAACCTTTGGCTTAGCCAACTTCAAGACGATTGATTTGTCATTTAGGTGATATAGATATAACTATTGTGGACGAGATAATTAGATACTTTTCGGATATATTTCATCTGTCGACTCAATATGAGTTGCCACTCAATATAGTTAATGCGCTGAATAGGCTCGATAGAGTTCAGCGAGGCGAGTTGAAGTCGAAACTTTTCAACGTTGCTAAGCGATTAGGTCAAGGCGGCGATGCTACAAAAGCTATTACTTGGCTCGAGACGTCGTTCGACCAAATTGAGAAGTATTCGTTTCGCCTCCACGACGTGCTTTTCAGTCCGGGGCAGGATATTCCAGAAAACATCGTTTTCTATCTCAGCAATGCCAAGCAGAGCATAGAAATATGCGTATTCACTATTAGTGATGAACTTCTCAGTCGTGCGCTCTTGGCAGCTGTGGCTCGTGGCGTAAAAGTTCGCCTAATAACCGATAATAATAAGATGCGTGACCACGGTTCGCAGGTAAAAGCTCTTGCGCGTGCTGGGGTTGAGGTGCGTGTGGACAATTCGCGCTACCACATGCACAATAAGTTCGGCATCATCGATGGGCGTATTGCCTTCACTGGCTCATATAATTGGACCTACACGGCAAAGGCCTACAACCAAGAAAACCTTGTGGTTACGACCAACTACACCATCGTGCATAAATTCATAGATGAATTTT
Organism: Bacteroidales bacterium; assembly: GCA_017539645.1. Lineage (GTDB taxonomy): Bacteria > Bacteroidota > Bacteroidia > Bacteroidales > Marinilabiliaceae > W3P20-009. The sequence continues at coordinate 41,177 of JAFYCM010000093.1, read as the reverse complement.
CGAGCCTCTGGGTAGAGATGTTTCCGCTCACCGTCAAGCAGATGCGCGATGGTAGGTTGAAAGCCATTGTGCACATGGGCAAAAAGGCTCAAGAAGTTGAAACTCTCGAAACGCAGGCTCTCGACGATGATGACGAAGAACGCGTGCCAGCCCCACAAACTGACGAAGATTCAGCTCGCCAACGCCGCATAAAAAAGAATCGCGAGAAGAAAAAACGCGAGTGGCAAGATGATGCTAAATCATCGCGCAAAAGCAAAAAATCGCGCCACAATCGTCGTAGATAGACAATGGCTGCGGAGCGTGTAGTACCTTTGCGCTCGCAATGAAAATCATCAAATACATATCGGAATACATCGGAGTGTTGGTGCTGTTGGTAGCGTGTGTAGCGCTATGGGCACCAGCCTCGTTTGCGTGGATTGACGCGTGGTATATCAACCCCATGTTGGGCATAATTATGTTTGGTATGGGTCTGACTTTGTCGCCGCGTGACTTCCGTATTGTGCTGAGTAGACCAAAAGATATTCTCATCGGTTGCTTGGCTCAGTTTACTGTGATGCCGCTATTGGCTTGGGCTCTCACGTGGGCGTTTTCGCTACCAAAGGAGTTGGCGCTTGGCGTTATACTTGTTGGTTGCTGTCCAGGTGGCACGGCGTCGAACGTAATTACATATCTTGCAAAAGGCGATTTGGCGCTCTCCGTAGGTATGACTGCTACTTCAACGCTGCTTGCGCCCATACTTACTCCGCTGCTTGTGTGGCTTATGGCTGGCACCATGGTAGAAGTGGATACCGTAGGCATGTTGCTGAGCATCGTCTATGTAGTTATTGCCCCCATTGTTGTTGGCTTGTTGTGTCAACGATTTTTGCCACGAATCACTGCGAGCCTTGTGCCGTACCTGCCAGCGTTTTCGTCTGTAGTGATAGCCATAGTTGTGGGCATCATAGTGGCACACAATGCCGACCGTTTGCTTGTAGGTGGCTTATTGGTGATAGTAGTAGTGATGATTCATAATGTGTTAGGCCTCACCACGGGCTTCTTGATTGGGCGCGCGCTGCATCTGCCAAAACACAAGAGCGTAGCTATAAGTATTGAGGTTGGTATGCAAAATTCTGGCTTGGCAAGCAGTTTGGCCACGTTGCATTTTGCTGCATATCCGTTGGCTACCATTCCTGGTGCAATTTTCAGTGTGTGGCACAACATCAGCGGTGCTTTGGTTGCTCGTATGTATGCCAAATCATCACCGAAATCATCACCGAATTAATACGAATTGAACCAATGCGTTTTGTATTAATTCGTTCAATTCGGTGATACATAAATATTGATAATCATTACCGAATTAACACGAATTGAACGAATTCCAATTTGTCGTTAATTCGTATGGAAGGCAACCTCGCCACGAATGCAACGAATAATTGTTTGTATTAATTCGTTCAATTCGGTGTTCCCTTGTCAATAGTACACGATACGCATTTCGTCGTTGAGGCATAAATCGTCGTGGAAGCCATCGCCATATTTATATACAATATGATAGTCGCGGAAGACCGATGGCACTTTCAGCGTTTGCAACAAATGCCACAGTGGACGGCCAAAATCGTATGATTCTCTGTCGAGAATGATGCTTTTGTTGTCACTATCGACGAAGAAATAGCCGCCACCGATGCATTGTTCGCCTGGCACGAGTAGCTCCTTATGTTGTCCCACCATACCCATACGGAATGTGCCATCCATAGTTATGATGAATTTTGGGAGTTTCATACGTACGTAAAAGGCAGTCTGTTATTCAATTACCGAAATGCGCATATCGATGTCGTCGACGGGTCTGTCACCACGGGCAGTAGCTGAGTTTTGTATCATCTCTACGACATCGAGACCATCTTCCACCTCGCCAAACACGGTGTACTGTCCATCGAGATGAGGCGTGCCGCCAATGGTGGTGTATATTTTCTGTTGTTCGCTCGTCAGTCCGTCGCCTTTCACTTGTGCCTCAGCTTCAGCAATCAACTTGTCTTGTAAAGCTTGAAGACCGGCTTGATCTCTATTGCGGCGCATCTGCATTATCTCGGTGCGGTGGCTCGCCGCGAGGGCGTTGAAGGCTTGCTGAATCTGTTGCATCTTGAGCTGCTTGGATAGCTGCTTGAGTTGGCCTTCGTTGTACACCTGACCCCAAACGATGTAGAATTGTGAGCCGCTGCTACGGCGCTCAGGGTTCACCTCGTCGCCTTGACGTGCAGCAGCCAAAGCACCGCGTTTGTGGAAGAGGTCATCTTTTATCTCGGCTTCGAGAGTGTAGTCGGGGCCGCCTACGCCAAGCATCTTGCCAGCTGGTGCGCCTTTAGAATCGGGATCGCCACCTTGAATCATAAAATTCTTAATCACTCTGTGGAACAGCGTGCCGTCGTAGTAGCCTTCGCGTGCAAGTTTTATAAAATTGTCGCGGTGAATGGGCGTCTCGTCATAAAGGCGAACGACGATGTCACCCAACTTTGTCTCTATTTTTACTTTCATGGTTGTCTCGTTTTTTATTCCGGCGCAAATTTATCGCACGGAGAACACGGATGACACAGATTGTAAGGATTTTCGGAATTAATTATTTGCGTAAATCAGTTATAATCTGTGCAAATCTGTGTGCTAAATGTCTCTATTTCAACGTCGGAAAATTTGCTGCAGCTGCTGCAGCATAGTTTCGCAAGTTGCGCAACCCCCAAGCAGCCGCGGAAATGGGTTTCGCGCGTTGCGAAAGTCCCATGCAACTGCTGCAGCATAGTTTCGCACGTTGCGCAACCCCCAAGCAGTCGCGGAAATGGGTTTCGCGCGTTGCGAAACTCCCAAGCACCTGCTGCAACATAGTTTCTTCGAGGCTCGGCAAGTGCCAATGAGCAACGGAAACATAGTTTTCGCAGTCGCGGAGGTCGGTCTGCCAAACTTTTTAGCTCTTCCTATGTACATATATATAACTGTTGGATAATTTTGCAGCCCATAGCAATAACAAAAGAAAAAGGCATAACCATGACTAAAGAACAACTCATCGAAGGCATAAACAGGCTACGTAAGCAGAAGAATGCTGTTATAATGGCACACTACTATCAAACTGGTGATATTCAAGATATAGCAGATGTTATTGGCGATAGTTTGGCGCTTGCACAGAAGGCTGCTCAGACCGATGCCGACATAATAGTGCTCTGCGGCGTGCATTTTATGGGCGAGACGGCCAAAATTCTCTGCCCCGACAAGAAGGTGCTTGTGCCCGACATGAACGCGGGTTGTTCGCTTGCCGATAGTTGCCCAGCCGACGATTTCGCAAAGTTTATTGCCGAGCATCCGGGTCATACGGTGATTAGTTACGTAAATACCACGGCTGCCGTGAAAGCCCTCACCGATGTGGTGGTTACGAGTACCAATGCTCGCAAGATTGTGGAGATGTTTCCTAAGGACGAGAAGATTATTTTTGGACCAGACTATAACCTTGGTAACTACATAAATAGTATTACGGGTCGCAATATGGTGCTGTGGAATGGCGCTTGCCACGTGCACGAGAAGTTCTCGGTGGAGAAACTTGTTGCGCTCAAGCATCAATATCCTGGCGCCAAGGTGCTCGCTCATCCCGAATGCCGTGGAGCACTTGTGAAACTTGCCGATGTGGTGGGCTCTACGCAAGCTCTGCTCAATTATGCTACCGATAGCGCAGATACGCAATTCCTTGTGGCTACAGAGAGCGGCATACTTCACGAGATGCAGAAACGCAATCCGCAGAAACAGTTCATTCCCGTTCCGCCCGAAGACAGCACATGCGCTTGCAACGAATGCAACTTCATGCGCCTCAATACGCTCGAGAAACTCTACAAATGCCTCGACGAAGAGTGCAACGAGATTATTGTCGATCCCGAACTCAGCAAGAAGGCAGTTCGCCCGATAAAGCGAATGCTTGAAATGAGCAGATAATAATTACGAATTCCAGGTTATCACCGAATGAATACGAATTGAACCAATGCGTTTTGTATTAATTCGTTCAATTCGGTGATACTACAAAATAAACCATCACCGAATTAATACGAATTGAGAGAATTTCTGTTAGTATTAATTCGTTCAATCCGGTGATGCATAAATATTGATAATCATCACCGAATGAATACGAATTGAACCAATACGTTTCGTGTTAATTCGTAAAGAAGTCAACATCGGTACGAATGAAACGAATCTTAGTTCGTATTAATTCGTTCAATTCGGTGATACATAACGTAACTCGTAATTCATAACTCGTAATTCGTAATTATTAATTATGCAAATGCCGCGCTTGTGGAATAGCAACTACACCAAGATTTGGCTTGGCAACTTTATGATATTCTTTTCATTCATGTTGCTCACGCCGCTACTGCCGTTGTATTTGCACGATACGTTTGGAGCCGATAAACATACCATAGGTATAGTGCTAAGTGGCTATATCATTATGGCGCTCATTACGCGTATGTTCAGTGGCTATCTTGTGGATAGTTTTCCACGTAGGGTAGTGCTAATAGTCAGTTTTGCGCTCTTCTTCGCCTTTTTTGCTGGCTACATAGTGGCAGGTTCGCTGTTGCTCTTTGCCATAGTACGTACGCTTCATGGAGCGCCCTTTGGCTCGGTGACGGTGGCCAATAGCACCGTGGCAATAGATGTGCTACACCCCGAGCGACGTGCCGAAGGTATTGGCTATTATGGGCTCAGCAACAACGTTGCAACAGCCATCAGCCCATCGGTGGCATTATGGATATACAACGAAACGGGCGATTTCAACGTGCTGTTTCTCATATCTATGCTCGTTGCGGCAGTCGGCATGGTGATAGATGCCACGGTGAAGATGCCTAAGCGCGAACTCATTCGCGACAAAGCCCCGCTCTCGTTCGACCGATTCTTCCTCCTCGATGGTTGGCGTCAAGCACTATCTATGATGTGCTTCTCGCTATCCTATGGTGTAGTATCTACATACGTAGCTATATATGGCCGACAGAAACTGGGCATCGAAGGAGGTTCGGGATTCTTCTTCCTATTGCTTGCCATAGGTTTGATAATCTCGCGATTGACGGGTGGCCGCAAGCTACGTCAAGGTCTTGTGACGCGCAATGCGGCAGTAGGCATGAGCATATCGCTATGCGGCTATTTCCTCTTTGCGCTCGTGCCCAACGAGATTGGCTATTATGGCGCGGCTTTTATTGTCGGATTGGGCAACGGGCACATGTATCCAGCCTATCAGACCATGTTTATAAATCTTGCGCCCAACTCGCGTCGTGGCACAGCCAATTCGTCGTTGCTTGTGTCGTGGGACGTTGGCATTGGTCTCGGTACGCTCATTGGCGGTGTGGTGGCGCAGTATGTTAGTTATATGGCAGCGTTCCTCGTAGCGGCATTTGTCAATTTGGTGGGCGTGTTGATATTCTTCATACTTATAAAGAATCACTACAATGCGCATAAACTTAGGTAAGTACGAGTTACGAGTTATGAATTACGAGTTGAACGAAAACGTATTTCGTATTAATTCGTTCAATTGGGTGATACTAGAAAAAACGTCACCGAATTAATACGAATTGAACAAAACATGTTTCGTGTAAATTCGCAAGGGAGGCAACATCGGTACGAATGAAACGAATCTTAGTTTAGTATTAATTCGTTCAATTGGGTGATACATAATTCTCAATTAATAGACTCATTCACGTAATAATGACATATAAAAATGAAACAAATCAAGATCAATTCACCTCGAGTCATTGTGTGGCATAAGTTTATGCGACGCTCATATTCAGCATTTATGAGCTTACATAAGGTGATAGCTGTGGGCGTGCTGAGTGTAGCAACGCTCTCTACAGCCGACCTAAAGGCGCAGACTGTAATGCTTGCACAAACCTCCGAGCGCGATACGGCTGAGCTAAACTACGAGCTCGACGACGTAGAGGTGACAGGCGAACGCGTGCCTCTTTCGGTGTCGCTGATGCCCCGTGTGGTTGCGGTTATGACCAAGACAGATGTCCAAGCGGCAGCCGTTCATAGTATTAACGATGTGCTCGAATATTCGCCAAGCGTCGATGTGCGACAACGCGGCGAAATGGGCGTCCAGACAGACATCTCGCTCCGTGGGGGCACTTTCGCACAAATCACTGTTCTACTCAATGGCATAAATATTACTTCGCCCTATTGCGGGCATCTGAGTGCCGATTTCCCCGTTTCGCTCGATGAAGTAGAGCGTGTAGAAATTCTTGAAGGTCCAGCATCGCGTATTTTAGGTACTTCGGCGTTCAATGGCGCCATCAATGTCGTTACTAAATGCGACACCGTGAGCCACGTTGCTGCGCATCTCTTCGGTGGTAGTTATGGCTACGTAGGTGCCGAAATTTCTGGTAATTATACTTATAAGCATGTGCGTCAGCAGATTTCTGGTAGCTTCCGCCGTGCCGATGGCGACCAACCTAATAGCAATTTCGATCAAACAAAATTTTTCTATCAAGGTATCTATTCTTCGCCCGCGCTCGATGTCAGTTGGCAATCGGGTGTGAGTGTGCAAAAATTTGGAGCAAATACATTCTATTCTGCTGCTTATCCTAATCAGTGGGAAGAGACTACAAATTGGCAAACGGCAGTGAAAGCCGAAACGAAAGGCGCAGTGCATTTCTCGCCATCTATCTATTGGAATAGGCAGAAAGATCATTTCCAATTGATAAAAGATTCTCATACTGGCGAAAATTTTCATCGCGTCGATGTATATGGCGTAAATATCAATGGTTGGATTGGTTATGCTATAGGTAAAACCGCATTTGGCGCGGAACTGCGTAGCGAAAATATAGTCTCGAACAACCTTGGTCTCATCACAGCCGATTCTATTCCTGTGCGCGGTAATGACAATGTGTATTACAACAAAAAAGATGCGCGCGACAATATTTCCTATTATGTGGAACAGGATTTTATAAACGACAGATGGACACTTTCGCTTGGTGCAATGGCCTATCGTGTGACCAATTCCAACAATTCAATGCGTCTCTATCCTGGCATCGACGTGGCATTCCGTCCGAGCGAGCATTGGAAACTGACCGCTTCGTGGAATATGGCAACGCGCCTGCCATCGTTTCTCGATTTATACTATAAAAGTCCAACAAATGAGGGTAATGTGAACCTCAAGCCCGAGGAGACTTCGGCAGTCGATGTGGGTGCGCGCTATCGCATTTCGGGCATCGAAGCATCAGCTTCGGCATATTATCAGCGTGGAAAAAATATGATGGATTGGGTTATGTATACGGCCGACGACATTTTCCACTCAGCCGATTTTGAGCTCGATAATATTGGCGCTGAGTGCAACGCGACGCTCCTCCCGCGCGAGCTGTGGGGCAATCAGTTTCGCATACGTAAGATTGCCTTGGGCTATGCGCATATCTATCAGAAACGCCACGACGATGTGGTGATTTATAAGTCTAATTATGCTCTGGAATATCTACGCAACAAGTTCACAGCCAGCATTGATGCCAATATAGTGGCAAACCTATCGGCAAACGTGAATTTCCGCTTTCAGGACAGAAACGGCTCATACATAAAATACGATGCAAACCACAAATCGACGGGTGAATTGGTTGCCTATAAGCCATATTCGCTTGTAGATATGCGCCTCACGTGGACGCAAAAACATTGGTCGGTTTATGCAAGTGCTAACAACCTTTTCAACGTAGAGTATTACGATTTAGGCAACATTCCGCAGCCTGGCATTTGGCTGAAATTGGGGCTGAAAGTGAAAGTGTTCTAATTGAAAATTCGGATTTCAAAATTCATAATTAATAATAACCATAAGTGAATGAGCAAACTTCAAAGGCGATCGTTGGGTCGCCTTTGTTGTTTATTTATCGCCAGCACCGCAATAACCAGCGATAGTGCCATGCCTATTAGCGCGAAATTTACTGAAGTGTTGGGCATATATACGCCTATCAAACCGCAGATGCCACCAACAGAAACGGCTGCAATCCAGATGTTTGTGCGCAGTTGGCGTTTGCCATAGAAATAAATAGCTATGAAGAGCGGAAAAATTACGCCCGAGGTGTAAATGGAGTATGCGCCGCTGAGGAGTGCTATTATGTCGCCACGACCAGCAACGGCAATCACTGTGGCCATTGCGCCTATGGTGCATACGGTGATGCGAATGAGCCGTACACTGTCTCTCTGAAGCAAATCTTTTACAAATATCGATGAGGCGTTTATCAAGCAAGTGTCGGTAGATGAGAGTATCGAAGAGAGTAGCGCGAAGGTTAGCAGAATGCCAATCGGTCGCGGAATTTTTTGGTCGATGAGGTACATAAGCATTTTAGCACTTCCCGATTCTCCAGCGGCAACATTGGTGCGTGCCCACATACCTATGCCCACAATAACTATTGCTATAATAACTAAAGAGATGCCAGCCCCAATGGCCGAACGCTTGGCTGTTTGTGAATCGCGTGAAATGAGGTTGCGCGACAGCATATCGGGACCTAATAAGTATACACCACCTATGACGAAAAACTGCGTCACGAGGTCTATGGGGCGGTAGTCGCTATTGATAAATTCCACGCTTTGCAACGGTGTTTGGCTGTCTTGCCCAGCGAAAAAGTATAGATACGCACAACAGATGACCAAGCCGCTCAATATAATTATGAACTGAAGTCTGTCGGTGCGAACTACCGAGAGTTGTCCGCCAAGTGTGGTGTAGAGAATAACTATAATAGCCACGCCGATGAAAATCCATTTGCTTGCACTGCCAACTATGTACGACACTATGCTGCTCAGCGCCACAAGTTGCCCAGCCACCACGCCAATCCACGAGATGACGATGACGGCTGCAATGACGCGTTCGGCAATGGGTGCAACCATTATTCCTGCGGCTTGCGGAAGAGTGTCGGCATTGAGGTTGCGAATCTTTTTCGATATAAATATCGACTGCAGCAGCAAGCCTAAAGCGCCAAACAGAAGCCACCAAATGGCCGGAAAGCCAATGTTGTAGGTGGTGTCGATTAGTCCCACTGTTGACGATGCGCCAATGATGGTGGCCAGCATTGTCATCACCACGGCATAGGTGCGCTGTTTTTTGCCTGCTACGGCATAATCTTCAAAATTTTTTATGCGCGAGAGGTCGTATATAGCTATGCCCATCATTACGATGAGGTAGAGAACAAGAAGTAGAATCATCGTCGAAGACTATGCAAAAATGTTGAGGCAGCGTTCATCGCAGAAGTTGCTGACGACGATGTCGGCTTTGTCGGCTATGGCTTCGCGTGGGTTTGTGGTGGCAAGTCCTACGACCATCATTTCGGCGGCGCGACCAGCAGCTAAGCCATTGAACGAATCTTCGAAAACTACGCAGTTTCGGGGCTCTACGCCAAGCATCTCAGCTGCTTTGAGAAAACATTCGGGGTGAGGCTTAGAATGCGTGATGCTATCGGCTGTAACTATGGCATCGAAAAAGCGGTCGAAACCCTCGTGTGCGCGACGAACATTCTGCATTTTGATTTCGTTCGAACTGGTTACAAGCGCCGTTTGAATGCCTTTAGAACGGAGTTCGCGAAGGTAGGCTTCAGCTCCAGCTATGTATGTATAATTCATGCGGCTCTCATATTCGTTGAGCATATCAACTACCTTGTTTTGCGTATCTTTGTTGGGAAACCATTTGCTGAGAATGGCGGTGAGAGTTTGACCTTTTATAATCTCACTGAAGTTTTCGATGTCGGAGCGAAACGTGCTGCCTATTGCGCCCCATATTTGAGAATACTGACTTTCGGTGTCGATTATCACACCATCGAGGTCGAATAGAGCTGCTAAGTGCTTAGTATTGTGCATATTTATAATATTACGTATGAAAAAATTTCAGAGTGCGATTTACAAAAACATACCCAAAATAAAACAACTGAATGGCATATCTAACATATGATTTGCGATTATGTAACACGGAGAAACACTTGTTAACATATTCTATTTTACTTTCGCTACGCCATTATAATTATGAAACAACATGAGTATCAAAAAGACTAAAAAGGTAACTATGCAAGCTATAGTGGCTGCATTGTGTTTGACGGCATGTAGCAGTGGCTACAAGAGCGTCGAAGGTGGAATAGAGGTAAAAACGACCAAAACTGGCGAAACAGTTCGCTTGCAAGTGATGTCGGACCGAATTGTGCGCGTCACAGCGGTGAATAGCAATGAGATAAAACCTAACGAGAGCCTCATTATAGTGCCTCAACAGAATAAGACGAAATTCTCTGTAGATGAGAACGATGCATACATTACGCTTCACACCAAAGCGCTCGATGTGGTGGTAAATAGCGACGATGGTAAAGTCACGTTCAAGGATAAAGATGGCAATGTGATTCTTGGCGAAGACGGCCGCTCGTATAAGCCATTCGACGATTCGGGTAAACCTGCGCTTAGTGTGCGTCAGAAGTGGAATGCCGATGATAACGAAGCATATTATGGACTCGGTCAGCATCAGGCAGACGAATTCAACTATCGTGGCAAAAACGAGGAGTTGTATCAGTATAATACTAAAGTCTCGATACCAATGATAGTGTCGAGCAAGCACTACGGCATACTTTGGGATAATTATTCGTATAGTAAATATGGCGATGAACGCGACTACAGCCAACTTGGCGCCGTGTTCAATCTCTATGATAAGAATGGCGAAGCTGGCGCGCTAACAGGTACGTATATACCACGCTCAAAAAATCCGCGCGAGACCATTGTGCGTCGCGAAGATTCACTCTACTTCGAATATCTCGACCGCGATGCGCATCTATCGAAAGTCATAAATATGATAGACAACTTCGAATTCAAGGGCGCTCACGTTACCTACGAGGGCGAAATTGAGCCTAAAGAGAGTGGTCTGTTCCGCTTCATACTATATTATGCAGGTTATACCAAAGTTACTATCGATGGCAAGACGGTGGTTCCCGAACGATGGAGAACTTCGTGGAATCCAAATAGTTATAAGTTTGCTGTAGAACTTCAAGCAGGCAAACGAGTGCCTATACACATCGATTGGCAACCCGATGGCGGCGTGTCGTATCACGGCTTGCGCGTGCTTTCGCCCGTCGATGCTAAGGAGCAAGACAAACCAGCATTCTGGAGCGAAGTTGCCGATGCCGTCGACTATTATTTTATCTATGGTGATGATATAGATGGAGTGGTTAGTGGCTATCGACAATTGACAGGTAAAGCACCTGTGATGCCAAAATGGGCAATGGGCTATTGGCAAAGTCGCGAGCGATATAAGACTCAAGATGAGATTGTTTCTACGTTGGCTGAATTTCGCAAACGTCAGATACCTATCGACAATATAGTGCAAGATTGGAGCTATTGGCCCGAAGATTGTTGGGGCAGCCACGAGTTTGACGCACAGCGTTTCCCCAATCCAAAGCAAATGGTCGATTCCATTCACGCGCTCAATGGTCGTGTGATGATTTCAGTTTGGCCTAAGTTCTACGTAAATACAGAGCACTTCAAGGAGTTCGACCAAAATGGTTGGATGTATCGTCAAGCTATCACTGATAGCATTCGCGACTGGATAGGTCAGGGCTATCTCGGCTCGTTCTACGATGCCTATTCTGCTGATGCTCGCAAACTCTTCTGGAAGCAGATGAACGAGCATCTATACACACTTGGCTTCGATGCATGGTGGATGGACGCTTCAGAACCCAACATTCGCGACTGCACCGACCTCGAATATCGCAAACTTCTCTGTGGACCAACGGCTCTCGGTTCTTCGGCTCGCTATTTCAATGCGTATGCACTAATGAATGCCGAAGCAATCTATGATGGTCAGCGCAGCGTGAACCCCAATCAGCGTGTGTTCTTGCTTACGCGTTCGGGTTTTGCTGGCTTACAACGCTATTCTACTGCTACATGGAGCGGCGACATAGCTACGCGTTGGGAGGATATGAAGGCACAAATCTCTGCCGGACTCAACTTTGCCATATGCGGCGTGCCTTATTGGACTATGGATATTGGTGGTTTCTGCGTCGAAGACCGCTACATGGCGGCTCAGGCTACCTACGACCGTTTCCACTACGAAAACGAAGATCTCAAAGAGTGGCGCGAACTCAACACTCGTTGGTTCCAGTTTGGTGCATTCTGCCCGCTCTATCGTGCTCACGGACAGTGGCCTTTGCGCGAGCCATGGAATATTGCACCTGAGAATCATGCTGCTTTCCAGTCGATACTCTATTATACCAAGCTACGCTATAATTTGATGCCATACATATACTCACTCGCTGGCAATACATATTTCAACGACTATACTATCATGCGTCCTCTTGTGATGGATTTCACAAGCGATACTGGCGTTTATAATATCAGCGACCAATATATGTTCGGTTCTGCATTCATGGTTTGTCCTGTATATACGTACAAAGCTCGTGAACGTGAAGTCTATTTCCCACAAAACACAGGTTGGTTCGATTTTTACACAGGCAAGTATATCAGTGGAGGCAAATGCGCCAAAGTTGACGCGCCATACGAGCATATTCCACTCTTCGTTCGTGCCGGAAGCATAGTTCCAGTTGGTGCCGATGTGCAAAGCACTGTCGAAACACAAAACGATTTGACTATTTATGTGTATGCCGGTGCCGATGCTCATTTCACCCTCTACGAAGATGAGGGAGTAAACTATAACTACGAGCAAGGTAAATACTCAACTATAGAATTTTCATACGTCGAAGCTACCAAGACGCTCACAATTAGTGAACGCAATGGCGAATTTGAAGGAATGCCACGCTCGCGAAAGTTCAATATCGTGTATGTCGACAAGAATTCGCCGCGTCCGTTCGACGCTCATGCTGAAGGCGAAGTGGTTGATTATAATGGAGATAAACTTGTGAAAAATCTGTAGATAACACGAACCTTTCACGATAATAATGTCATGAATATTCGTGCGAATAATTGAATTAATATAATTTTGAATTGGACGTCCACCTATATGTATGTAAGAGTGAACGTTCAATTTTTTGTATGTAAACCAATAAATATGACGAAGCGAACACTCTTATTGCTTATTGTAAGCATAATACTTATGTCGTGTGCCGAACAAGAATCGCCGCGCGTAGTAGAAAAATTCACAAAAAATTGGCTCTTCATGTTGGGCGACTCGTCGGCATATTCGTCAGAAAATTTCGATGATGATGATTGGCGACAACTCAATCTGCCTCACGATTGGTCTATCGAAGGCGACTTTGCCGAAGATAATCCTGCTGGTTGTGGCGGTGGCGCTTTGCCTGGCGGAATAGGTTGGTACAGAAAGCATTTCAATGTCAGCGCCAACGATTTGCGAGGCCATGTATACATCACGTTCGATGGCGTATATATGAATTCTACGGTATACGTAAACGGCAAAAAGGTCGGCTATCGACCTTATGGCTATATCTCGTTCAACTACGACATAACTAAGTACCTAAATAGAGGATCTAATGTCATTGCCGTGCGCGTGGACAATAGCAAGCAGCCGAATTCGCGCTGGTATAGTGGTAGCGGTATCTATCGTAACGTATGGTTAACGAAGGTTGGCAAGCTTCACATAAATAATTGGGGAATATACGTAACCACTCCGCTCGTCAGCGACGACAAGGCTATGGTGAAGATTAACACCTCATACGAGAACACTACTTTCGACGACATGACAGTTAAGATCGTACATACTATTTACGATAAAATGGGTCTGAAAGTGGTTGAAGAGAGTGCGCATCAAGATGTATTGGCCGATTCGAAAGGTTCTAATACACAGCAGATTCGACTTGATAATCCGCATCTTTGGTCGGTAGATGATCCGTATTTATATTCTTTGGTAACAGAATTCTACGTACATGGCGTACTACAAGATCGCTGCACAACTAAAATAGGTATTCGTAATGCCTATTTCGATAGTGAAGAGGGCTTTTTGCTCAATGGTAAATCGTTGAAAATAAACGGAGTATGTTTGCATCACGACCTTGGTTGCTTGGGCGCTGCCATAAATAGACGTGCTATGGAACGCCAACTCCAGATAATGAAAGATATGGGTTGCAACGCCATTCGTTGCTCGCACAATCCGCCTGCGCCTGAGTTCCTTCAACTTTGCGACTCGATGGGTTTCATAGTTATGGACGAGGCATTCGATATGTGGCGCAAACGTAAGACCGACTACGACTATTCTACATATTTCAACGAATGGCACGAGCGCGACCTTACCGATATGGTGCTTCGCGATAGAAATCACCCATCAATATTTATCTGGAGCATAGGTAACGAAGTGCTTGAACAGTGGACTCATGCCGACGCCGACACGCTCGATATTCAAACGGCTAATCTTATACTTAATATGCAGCGCGATCGTAGTTCGCTTGCTAACGATGAACAGATGAGCGTTAACTCGTTGCTATGTAAGAAATTAGCCAATATCGTTCATTCGCTCGATCCAACACGTCCCGTGACGAGTGGCAATAACGAGCCCGACCCTGCCAACCATCTCTTCCGTGCAAATGCGCTCGATTTGATTGGCTACAACTACCACGATTCTTATTTCGAAGACGTTCCTACGCTCTTTCCAGGTATGCCATTCATAGTTACCGAAAGCGTTTCTGCATTGATGACGCGAGGCTACTACCTCATGCCATCCGACCATGAATATATTTGGCCAGAACGTTGGGATTTGCCATTCAACGATCCTTCGTTCTCTTGCTCTTCATACGACAACTGCCGTGCACCTTGGGGCAACACGCACGAGCGCACGCTCAAAAAAGTGATGGACAATAAGTTCATTTGCGGTCAGTTCATTTGGACTGGTTTCGACTATTTGGGTGAGCCAACTCCATATTGGTGGCCTGCGCGTTCGTCGTATTTCGGAATTGTCGATTTGGCTGGCTTCCCTAAAGATATCTACTACTTATATAAGAGTGTCTGGAGCGACGAGACTGTGCTTCACCTCTTCCCACATTGGAACTGGAAAGATGGCGATTTGGTCGATCTTTGGTGCTACTATAATAACGCCGACGAAGTTGAACTATACGTAAATGGCAAGTCGCTTGGTGCACAGCGTAAAGGTCCAGGGGCGCTTCATGTGGCTTGGAGTGTAGAGTATGAGCCAGGCGAAGTGAAGGCTGTTAGTCGCAAAGATGGCGTCATAGTTGCGCAAGAGGTAATAAAAACTTCTGGTCGTCCGGCGCAAATTCGTCTCACTGCCGATAGAAGTCGAATTAAGGCAGATGGTGAAGACTTGAGTTTCATCACTGTTGAAGTGCTCGACCGTGATGGAAATCTTTGTCCTAATGCTGAGAACGATATTCACTTTGATATTGAGGGCGTTGCAGCGATTGCTGGTGTAGATAATGGATCGCCAATTTCGCAAGAACGATTCAAAGACAATCATCGTAAAGTGTTCTACGGCAAAGCTTTGGTGGTGCTTCAGAGCAAAGAGACTCCGGGCAACGTTCGCCTAATAGCTACGTCGGAGCACTTGAAGTCGGCCGAAGTAACTATAAACTGCTTACCTTCTAATTTATATTGATATACAAATGAACAATTTACCACAAAAACCTGTAATGCTGTTGAGCTACGTAAACACTCAACTTAGAGATAATTATGCTTCACTTGATGAATTCTGCTCGTCGCTCGATGTTAGTCGAGCAGATTTGGAAGCAAAGCTCTCAGCTGCAGGGTTCGATTATATGCCTGAGATTAATCAATTTAGATAGTTAACACAATTAATTCTGATTTTATGAAAAACAAATTTTTATATGCATCGGCTTTTACCCTTGCATTTGTGTTGGCTTCGTGTAGTCAGCCTGCGCCGCAAAAGACGACAGATGGGCTTAGCGATGCCGAAATAGAACAGCGCATCGAAAGTGTGATGCCTCGGCTGACGCTTGAAGAGAAAGTAGCATTAGTTCATGCTCAATCGAAATTTAGCACTCCAGGTGTGCCACGTCTTGGCGTGCCAGAACTCTGGTGGAGCGATGGCCCTCACGGCGTTCGTGCTGAATTTGAATGGGATAGTTGGCTTTATGCAAAACATACCAACGACTCCATAACAGCATTCCCCAATCTTACGGCTCTTGCTGCCACCTTCAATCCCGATTTGGCTTACGAGTATGGTGTTGCCCTTGGCGAAGAGTGTCTCTATCGTGGCAAACACGTTATTCTCGGCCCAACTATCAATATCAATCGTGTGCCTGTGAATGGTCGCAATTTTGAAAATTTCGGCGAAGATCCGTTACTTGCTGCACGCATGGCCGTGCCTTATATCAAAGGTGTACAGAGCCAAGGTGTGGCAGCCAGTGTAAAGCACTTTGCGCTCAACAACCAAGAGACCGATCGTTTTGGAGTTGATGTAGAAGTTTCCGATCGCGCGCTATACGAAATCTATCTTCCGGCCTTCAAAGCCTCTATCTTGGAGGCTAATTCGTGGACTGTTATGGGTGCGTATAATAAATATCGTGGCGAGCATTGTTGCCACAACCATCGTCTACTCGTAGATATACTCAAAGGTGAGTGGAACTATGATGGAGTGGTGGTTTCCGACTGGGGCGGCACTCACGACACCAAGCAAGCTGCCGAGAATGGTCTCGACGTGGAGATGGGCTCGCACACCAACGGTCTTTCGTCAGGACGTGCTAATGCATACGATGATTATTACCTCGCATATCCACTCCGCGACTCTATCAAGGCTGGCAAGATAGACGAGAAATTCCTCGACGACAAGGTTCGTCGTGTACTTCGTCTTATCTATCGTACTCATTATCATAATAATTATGGCAAAGTTGGCAACGAGGAGCATCTTGCACTTGGAAGAAAAGTGGCAGACGAGGGTATTGTACTTTTGCAAAACAACGACAACATTCTCCCACTTGCAGCCGACAAGAAGATGAAGATTGCTGTGATTGGCGAAAATGCTACTCGCAAGCAGTGCATCGGTGGTGGTTCTTCGGAGTTGAAAGCTCGCAACGAAATATCGCCGCTTCAAGGTTTGCAAGAGCGTTTTCCAAATGCCGAGATTGTATATTCTGCCGGCTACGATGCTGGTCCGTCTATTTATGGCTTTGTGATGCCTTCGCGTCTCAATGCCGATAGTCTCAAGAATGCTGCCATTGAAGCTGTTCGCGATGCCGATGTGGTGCTCTATTTCGGTGGCTTGAACAAGAATTTCAAGCAAGACCACGAAGACAGCGACCGTCAAACCTACGATTTGCCATGGGGACAGAACGAACTCATAGCAGAGTTGGCTAAAGTTAACCCGAATGTGGCTGTGTTCCTCTTCGGTGGTAACCCTGTAGCTATGCCTTGGAAAGATAGCGTTAAGTCTATTTCGTGGATATGGTATCTTGGCTCTGAAACTGGTCACGCCATTGCCGATGTTGTTTCTGGCGATGTTTGTCCTTCGGGCAAGTTGCCATTCTCTATTCCAGTTCGTTTGGAGGATAATGGCGCTATAAGCTTCGGTGCAGAGAGCTATCCTGGTGTTGACCACAAGCAGGTTTACAAAGAGGATATTCTTGTTGGCTACCGTTGGTTCGATACTAAAGACATCAAACCTTTGTATGCTTTCGGCTATGGTCTTTCGTATACAAACTTCGAGTTGAGTAATATCGCTGCTAATAACAATGGCAAGAATATCACCGTTACCGCATCGGTTAAGAATACTGGTGCAGTTGATGGCGCTGAGGTTGTTCAAGTTTACGTTGGTAAACCAAACTCGAATATAGAACGTGCAAAGAAGGAACTTCGTGGTTTCCAGAAAGTTGCCGTTAAACGTGGTGCTGCTGAGAAGGTTGAGATAAACATACCAGTAGAAAATCTCGCATTCTTCAATGCAGATAAACATGCTTGGGAGGTTGAACCTGGTGATTATACTGTTTATGTAGGTACAGCATCCGACAATATCGCGCAAGAATTGACTATTTCTGTGAAATAGTAGGTTTATAAATAGTTACGAACGGGCTTGCCCAATTAATTGGGGCAGGCTCGTTTTTTTTGCATAATTAATTATCGCTCATTGTCAGCCAGATGGTGAGCGTTTTTTGTAATTTCGCGCTAATCAACTCACAACGCCATGCTGAAACTACCTATCGGAATACAAAGTTTTGAAAAGTTGCGCCAATCAGATGCACTATATGTAGATAAAACAGAGACTATCTACAACCTTGTGCGCGATGCTACAGTCTACTTTCTTAGTCGTCCGCGCCGATTTGGTAAAAGTTTGTTGTGTAGCACTTTGAAGGCGTATTTCGAAGGTAAAAAAGAACTCTTCAAAGGCTTAGCAATAGAGAAATTAGAAACGGCGTGGGAATCGTACCCCGTGCTTTATTTCGATTTCAATGGTCAGATTTATAGTGATAAGCTTGGCTTGCAGCGAGCACTCGATTCTCATTTGAAAGATGCAGAGGCTAAATATTGCAGTGGCGAATTGTCTGCCGATATGGCGGAAGATTATGCAGAGCGTTTCAAACGAGTAATTGTAGCGGCTCACGAGCAGACGGGCAAACGTGTGGTTGTTATCGTTGATGAATATGACAAACCACTGCTCGAATCGCTTGAAAATCAAGAAGCGCAAGAGCAGAATCGAGAGCTTTTCAAAGGTTTCTTTGGCAACCTCAAAAAACTCGATGAGCATCTGAAATTTGTATTCTTCACAGGCGTAACAAAATTCTCGAAAGTCTCCATATTTAGCGATTTGAACCAACTATACGACATCTCGCTTGTGCCTAAATACGAAACAATTTGTGGCATATCTAAAGATGAACTTCTGAAAGATTTTCAGGAGCACATCTCGGCTATGGCTGAGCACAATAAAGTCTCATACGATGAATGTGTTGCTCTACTTACGAGGAATTACGATGGTTACCATTTCTCGGAGCAGATGACAGATATGTTCAATCCATTTAGCATACTGAGTGCGTTATCGTCACAACGATTTGGCTATTATTGGTTCGCTACAGGTACGCCAACATTCCTCGTAAAACGGCTTACTGCAATTGATTCTGCATTCGACTTCAAGAAGCTCTCTTCGGGTGTCTCTATTTCTGTTGGCGAGATAACAGATTATCGCCCCGAGAATCAGAACATCATACCATTGCTTTATCAAAGTGGCTATTTGACTATAAAGAAGTATAACGCGCTACGAGCTATATATACGCTTGCCTACCCTAATAAAGAAGTGGAGTATGGTATGCTTAATTCGCTTGCTCCTGCAGTAACTAAGCAGGTCGACAACGCAGGTTTGCTCACCGACATGCAAGATGCGCTCGATGACGGCAATGTCGATGCTATGATGCTTGTGTTGAAATCGGTCTACGCATCGCTTCCATACATAAAACCCGTCTATCGCGAGGATATGGACGAGGAGGACCGCCAAGATGTGCTGAATAAGTACATAGAGCGTGATTTCCAGAATGTTATATACATATTCTTCCTACTTATGGGGCAACCTACATTCTCAGAAGTACAAAACAATCTTGGCCGTGCCGATTGTATTGTAGAGACGAATAGGTATGTATACCTATTCGAATTCAAAGTTGAGTCCTCAGCCGACGAAGCGCTTCAGCAGATAAAAGAGCACGAATATGCCACTCGCTATACTGCTGACAAGCGCGAAGTGATATGTGTAGGCGTGAATTTCGGCCGACGTAAGCGTAACATCACTGAGTGGAAGGTTGAGAAATAACACTATTTATAGTGTCACATTCGGCCAACCGTCAATCCATTCGATGGCGCGGATAAATAGACGTGATGTACCTTTCTCGGCCTCGTAGCCGTGTGCAATAAATAGATCTTCGTCGCCATAGCGAACTACGGCACAGTGACCGATAGCCTCAAATTTTACCTTGTCACCCTCGATTAGCAGGCTGCCGCCGCCCAAATCCATTCGGACGCCGTTTTTATCTACGTATGGACCAGTGATATTTTTTGAACGACCAACAACTACTTTGTACGTACTGTTCTTGCCTTGGCAGCAGTAGTCGAACGACGTAAATAGATAGTAATAATCATCGTGATAGTAGATGAAAGGGGCTTCCACTGCGCCATCGCCTGCAAATTGGTCTTCTACGAACTCTTGTTGTTTGCGACTATTGAGCGTGTACCATTCCTGCGGCTCGGCTATTGCACTGAGGTCGGGCGTAAGTTTCACGAGTTTTATGCCACCCCAAAACGAGCCGAACGACATCCAAGCAGTGCTGTCTTTGTCTATAAATATGTTAGGGTCGATGGCGTTCCAATTGTCGCGGTGTGGAATAGATTGCAAGATGCAGCCCTCGTCTTTCCATTCGTAGCCTTCGCTTTCGTAGTCGAGAGTAATGTTCGTAGCATGACCGATAACCGACGTGTTTTTACCGAAAACTGAGCATGCGTAGAAAAGATGCCATTTGCCATTGTGGAATATTATGTCGGGAGCCCAGAAGTGCAGTGTGGCTTGTGGTATGCGTTGTTTTATCCACTCCGGAACTGTGTCGAAACACGGTTTTTGAATCGTCCACGATTGCAAGTCGTTCGATTTTAGCACGGAGATGCCCATTCCGGTGCTGAATAGGTAGCAGGTGCTATCGGTAACGGCCATCACAGGGTCGTGAACTATTGGATTGTCAAATGTGTCGCCAAGTTTTGGGCGTTTATGCTCTTGTGTGTTAGGTTTGTTGCACGCTGCCAATGTGGCAACGATAACGAATAGTGAGATTAGAGTTTTTGTGGTTTTCATGATTCGTTTTTTCTTGGTGCTAAAGTACGCTTACTCTTCTCCCTAATGGTGTAAATACTTATGCTAAATGGTGGACAAAAGCTGTATATACACATAAAAAGAGCGACAACCTTCTTGGCGCCGCTCTCATTTATGGTTTTATGTATGTATTTACATTTCTACAATTTCGAAATCGAGGTTCGGAAGCAAATCGTAATAATCTTCGCCAGCTTCATACATTTCGAAGAATTGTGGTTTCACTTGCCAATGAACTTTCATATCCTTGCCATCGATGGCTTTCTTCTCCATCCAACGAAAGAATTCCAAAAGGCTTTTTGAACTACTTGTGTTGAAGTATTCCAAATCGACTACCACGTTCAAATTGTTCAACTGACGAAACTCCAACCAATCTATAATATTATGGTAGAAGTCGCCAGCATTGTTCATATACGAGCGACCTGAAATGCGCAACGTATTGTCCTCTAACGTGATAAGTGGACTATTGTCTGTTTTAGATGTTATAACTTCCATCAGATTTTTCGTTTTTTCGGGATTGTTGGTAGTTGTAGGTGCTTAATCGTCGACTTCTTCAAGCTCCACTTGCACGTGCTTGAGCAAATCGCGGAATTCTTCTGCCGAGTCGCGCATATCATCATCGTCCATCTTGAACGACCATTTTATGTGGCAAGGTTCTCCAAATGCGCTCTTCTTGTCGATGAGAAACATTAAGTCCATGATACACTTTGAACTACTTGTGTTGAAGAAGTCGAGGTTTACCCAAACATTTAGTGGCCCAGAATATTCTTCTATCATCTTTTTTATAGGTGCGTAAAATTCTGCGGCGTTCTCCATATATGAACGCCCCGAAATGCTAAACGACCCATCTTGAAATGATATTGTAGGTGTGCGGTCTGTACCCGGAATCATTGTATTCATTTGTTCGACAAAAATGCAATTGTCCTGCAAAGTTAAGTTTTTTCGCCAATTAGCAGTAAATATTCATGCCTATTCGCCCGTTTTTGTAATTATTAATACTATTCTGCGTATTGTAAACAAATAATAAACGTGATGGCTTATTTCTGCGAAAACATATAGTAATACCAATATGAATGCACAAATGGCTGCATCGCGTCAATATTATTTTTGTTTTGCATATAAGTACGTATAAAACTAACCAGCGACTCCTTTATCATTGGCGACACCTTGTATGGCATGTTATTGAAGTCGTTGTGCGTTTGACTCCAATTATATACAATAGCCTCTTGGAATGAGTATGGTACGTTGTGATATTTTGCTCGGCTGCCAAAGGGTAGATATTTCAAGAAAGAATTGAGGTCTTTATTGAGAAGTTGCATCACTGTGGCATATTCGTATGCCATTTTGTTGTCGGTGCAATTCAAGAAGATTTTCATCAACATCTTGTCTATTTCGTCTTCGGAGCATAGGTAATCGTCCTTCACGCCATAGCGGCGCAGACGGGCTATTTCGGAGTTGTCGGTGTAGGGCTTGCCGCTATTTATCATTGCCAAGTTTTCGCGCGCCCAATCGTCGTAAAACATTGTGTGGCTCAACATTATCAGATATTTACGCGCAACGGCATATTGCTCGTTGATGATTTCTATTTCGGCAAGGCGTTTTATAAATCGGCAGCTCAACTGACCATCGGGAATAGCCATCATTGCCTCGAATGAGTAGCGCTGCGAAAGGTTTGTTAGGCCTACGTAATAGAATACTTCGCTTGCTGGCGTTATGCTTACCAAGTTGCGTATAAATGGCATAAACAGACAATTGACGCCATGCTGAGGGTAATAAAAGGTTTTGTCGGCAAGTTGCCCCGTCATGCCAAGAGCCAGATTGACGTAGTTGAGCACTATGGGTTGCGTAGGCATATCGCGGTTTGCTGCTTCTATAATCGATTTCCAATCTTTATTACGTACATATTTATCGTAACGCATTGCGCGGTCTTGCTCAATGTTGTAGCTCATCATTGTGACGAATAGCAATATGAGTGCTATTACATTGCTTATCAGTGGGTTAATGCGGAGATTTTTGGCTCGTGCTACATACGTACATACTGCGCTAATAAATATCAATGCTGCCGATACGTATGCACTTGTGGCAAACTCCAGCGGGAAACGACTGTAGCTTATTCCTTTTGCTAAGTGAATGAGTTGATAATTAGTGATTTGACGTGCAACGCCAATGGCTATAATTATAGCCACAATGCACGCTAAGATTGTAGATATTTTCTTGCTTAGGCTGATGTCGATGTCGGTGAAGAAGAGAGTTGCGGCAAATGTGGCTACAAATGCCACAGCGCCAAGTGTGCCGAGCAATGCGTAGAGAATTGGCGTAAGTACGATGGCTATAATTATGAATAGCAATGGTCTCTTGCGCAAGAATGATATGCCCCAAGCCGTAGCCAAACCAAGAAAAATGGCAATTATGGCGCAAAGCATATTATTTACGTCGGCATAGAAAAAGAGTGCGGCCAATGCTGGCAAGAACGAAAGAGTATAGCTGCTTTCGTTTATTGCTATTTTGTTGATAGTTTGCCAAGTAAATAGCTGTATGCCTACTATGAATGCAGCGATGACGAATCCGCCGGCCCAATCGTAATAGTAGAATTGCGTGAAGTAGCGCGCCACGAGGTCGGCAAGACCGCCAGGGCAGGAGAGTGTCTGCTGCACGTAGTCGGTGGTGAAGAGAAAGCACTGTAGCTGCTCGTGGAAATTCATGTGACCCGTGTAGCCGAGCGACCATAATAGCCAAATAGCAATAAATGCGCTGGCTGACGTACATATGTGTATAAGTCGTGGACTAATATTCATGATGTAGAAACGTTCTGTTCTTTCGTTGTTTTATTAGATGGTGTAAAATTAACAATTATTAAGTTATGTGGGTGAGTCATGAATTCATTAATTCATAATTCATAATTACGAACTTGTATTTCGTAACTCACAACTCGTAATTCGTAACTCATAACTCGTAATTCGTAACTCATAACTCGTAATTATTCTCGTGTCACCTTTGTCCGAATTGTGTTCGCGCGTATGTATATGTATTAGCCAAAAGTGTCCGAAAAAGTGCATTGGCACAGCCTTTGCTCGAAGGCGCGCGGTATTTCTATGTAAATACCATAAACGCTTAGTAATCAACTAAATAAAATATAAACAATGGCAAATGGTAAGATTGGTGTTAGCACCAAAGATTTGTTTCCAATCATCAAGAAGTTCCTCTATTCGGACCACGACATCTTCCTTCGCGAGATAGTTTCTAACGCTGTAGATGCGTCGCAAAAACTCAAGGTTATCGCTCAACGTGGCGAATACAATGGCGATGTTACCGACCTAAAGGTTAGCGTCAAGGTAGATAAAGATGCCAAGACTATCACCGTCAGCGATAATGGTATTGGTATGACGCGTGAAGAGGTTGAAAAATACATAAATCAGATAGCATTCTCGGGCGCCGAAGAGTTCCTCGAAAAGCATAAAGACGACGCCGCTACCATCATCGGACACTTTGGTATGGGCTTCTACTCGGCCTTCATGGTGAGCGACAAAGTAGAGATACTTACAAAGTCGTATAAAGATGGCGCGCAAGCAGTTCGTTGGCAATGTACGGGCGACCCTGAATATACGCTCGATGATGACAATCGTGACGAACGTGGTACGGACATCATTATGCATATCTCAGAAGAAGAAAAAGACTTCCTCGATGAGAAGAAAATCGAAGATTTGCTCAATAAATACTGCAAATTCTTGCCTATACCTATTGTATATGGTAAAAAGAAAGAGTGGAAAGGTGGTAAGTATGTAGATACCGATGCCGACAACGTAATAAACGATACCGAGCCAGCTTGGACTAAGAAACCTGCATCGCTCAAAGAGGAGGATTACGAGAAGTTCTATCGCCAACTCTATCCTATGGCCGAAGAACCGCTTTTCCATATCCACTTGAATGTCGATTATCCGTTCACACTCACGGGTATTCTTTACTTCCCGAAAATAAAGAACAACGTCGAGCTCAGTCGCAACAAGATTCAGCTCTATTGCAATCAGGTTTTCGTTACCGATAGTGTAGAAGGCATTGTGCCCGACTTCCTTACGCTTCTGCACGGCGTAATAGATTCGCCAGATATTCCGCTTAACGTTTCGCGCTCATATCTACAAAGCGACTCGAATGTGAAGAAGATTGCTTCGCACATCACTAAGAAAGTTGCCGACCAACTTGAGGAGATATTCAAAACCGACCGCGCGACCTTCGAGCAGAAGTGGGACGACTTGAAGATCTTCATTCAATACGGTTTGCTAACCGACGAGAAGTTTGCCGAGCGCGCCCAGAAGTTTATGCTCTTCAAAAATGTCGATGGTAAATATTATACGCTCGACGAGTATAAAGAACTTATCAAGGCAAACCAAACCGACAAAGACGGCACGCTCGTTTATCTCTATGCAAATAATAAAAATGCGCAATACTCAGCCATCGAAACTGCTAAAGAGAAAGGCTACGATGTGCTCCTGATGGACGGTCAGCTCGATACGCCTGTTATGAACCAGTTTGAGCAGAAATGGGAAAAGAGCCGTTTCTCTCGCGTCGACGCCGATGTGGTTGATAAACTTATTGCCAAGGAGAATGCTAACGAACTACAACTTTCTACACATCAGAAGAGCGAACTCGAGGAGACGTTCCGCGCTGAACTTCCTACCATCGAGAAGACGAACTTCAACGTGTCTGTTGAGACGCTTGGCGCTACGGCAATGCCAGTTGTAATTACGCAAAACGAATGGATGCGCCGTATGAAGGAAATGTCGCAGATTCAAGGTGGCATGATGTCGTTCTATGGCGAGATGCCCGACACGTTCAACATTGTTGTTAACGCAGACCATCCGCTTGTTGCTAAAATTCTTGCTGACGAAGAGTCGGCTACTAAAGAGCAACTTGCGCCTATCTATAGCGATATTGAGGCTTCGGAGGCTCGCAAAAACGAACTCAACAAGGCCAAAGAGGGTAAGAAGGACGAGGAGATTCCTCAAGCCGATAAAGACGCTCTTGCCGATGTGGAGAAGAAACTTAGCGAACTCTCTACAAAACGTACGAGCATAATTGGCGATTTCGCTCACAGCCAGAAGCAAATTAACCAACTCATCGACCTTGCATTGCTACAAAATGGTATGCTTAGCGGAGAAAAACTCGCTCAGTTCGTAAAGCGTAGTATCGATTTGATGAAATAAACATCCGTATTCATATAAACACAAAATCGAAGGACACAGATGTCATCTTGTTGATGGCGTTTGTGTCCTTTTTTATATGCATACGTATAAGTATGCTGATGTCACATTCTTGTTGCGCGATTTTGATTTTTAGTTGGCTGCAGAAATCTATTTCGCTGTATCTTTGGCGTGTAGTTTACATAAATATTTACAATAATGTCACTTCATAAATCTGCAGACAAAGTAATCGGTGGCGTATGCGGCGGAATAGCCGAATCGCTGAATTTAGACAAAACTCTCGTTCGCCTAATCTACGTCCTACTCACCATTGGAACGGCCTTCTCTGGCGTGCTGATCTATCTGCTTTTGTGGCTCATTATGCCCGAACAGTAGACTCCGTTAGAAATCTACTGTCTCGTCGGGGGCAGTAATTGCTCTGTTGATGAATTGCACGAGAGGTTTTGATGCCGATACTGCGTTAGTGAATATTTCGTCGATGTCGCCACCAAAAATTTCGTCGTCGCTGAAAGTGAAGCTCGAACAGAGTGTTTTGTGAAGCAGAATAGGCTCCACATCTTTACGCGCTTCGAATCCAGCTGGCAAGCGTTTTAGTTTCTCGCCCCATAGCTCGCCATGGTGATAATTAGTTATGCTACTTACGGCGGCGCTTATATCGTCTGGAAAATTGCAGATTTCGCTTCGTACGCGTTTTAGTTCGTCGCTCGAAAAACAATAGTGTCCGCCGCCAAAGAAAGATTGTCCTGGCTCTACATGGAAATAGTATCCCGGCAAATTGCCATTTCGGCCAGTAGGCGTGACGAATAGTGCCATGTGGCGTTTGTATGGCGACTTGTCTGCCGAGAAACGCACATCGCGATAGATGCGATATACGCAGTTTTTCACATCGGGGTGACCAATCGTTGGGTCGATGGTAGAGACTACGTCTATGAAGTGGCTTGCAAGTTCTATGAATGCAGCATGTGCCGCGTCGTAGCGTTCTTTGTTAGCTTTGAACCACTCGCGGTTGTTGTTGACCATCAGGTCTCTCAAAAATTCGAGTATTTGTATGTCGGCTTTCATGGTTATTCTTCTTTATAAGGATGACAGTTTTCCATTGTCGAACGTAGGTGCTCGTTGTCGAGGTGCGTATAAATTTCGGTAGTCATAATAGACTCATGACCAAGCATTTCCTGCACTGCGCGAACGTTGGCTCCACCTTGAATTAGGTGCGTGGCAAACGAATGGCGGAAGGTGTGTGGGCTCACCACTTTGTTGATGCCAGCTGCTTTGACTGCATCTTTTATAATAGAGAAAACCATCACACGCGAGAGCTTTGTGCCAGTGCGGTTGAGGAAGAGAATATCCTCGTAATCCTTCTTGATGTTCATCATACGTCGATAATTATCTACGTAATTATTTATATCGCTAACAGCCTTAGCACCAATTGGTACGAGGCGCTCTTTGCTGCCTTTGCCTTCCACTTTTATGTAGCCCGATTCGAAGAAGAGGTTCGATAGCTTCAGCTCTGTTAGCTCCGACACGCGCAGACCGCAGCTGTAGAGCGTTTCGATGATGGCGCGGTTGCGGTAGCCCTCTATTTTATCGGTGTCGATGGTGTCCAAAATGCTTTGAATTTCGTCAATCGACAGCACCACAGGCAACTTGCGCCCAATTTTCGGTGTTTCGAGTAGGGCAGTGGGGTCTTTATCGATTATCTCTTCGAGCAGTAGGAAGCGGAAGAACGATTTTATGCCGCTAATTACGCGCGATTGCGTGCGCGGACTGATGTTTTTCTCTGCCAACTGGTTCATCAGGCCGCGAAGGTGTTCTGCGTTGATGTCTTCGGGCTTTAGGTCCTCGTTGATGCTCGCTACATACGTGATAAGTTTCGATAAATCAACGATATATGCATTTATGGAGTTGTTCGATAATCCTTTTTCGAGTTTCAAATATTGCTTGAAGTCTTCAAGTTCTTTTTCCCAAATCATGTGGAGTAATTATTGCTTTTTCGCTGGCGAAATTAACATAATTATGTTTAGTAATTATGAGTAATGTGTCACTAATTACGAGTTTGTTGTCGTTATGAGCGAGGCGGAGACATTTGCTACATTGCAATAAAATGCATAATTCACAGATATATAGGATTCTAACCTCTCAAAAAGAGGCAGCCTTATCTATCAAATTCGTCTCTGAGTTTGTTGCCGTAATGTACGTCGTTGTAGAATGTCTTGCTAATGACGTAGTAGCTGCCACAGAAGCCTATGCCGCCAATCATATTGGATGACACTTGTTTGGGTGCATCGGCAAAACCATCGTTGTAAGTCTCCTCAGCAAGCATCAGGTCTAAGGCAAAGGTGGTGAGCGCAGAAGAGTACTTTACCAAATCTACACGAACCGAATCGACATAAACACGTTTGTTATCTTCCGTTCGAGCCTCCCACGGTCCATCGACGTAAGCGTACTTTGTAACGCCGATTGTGCCTGCTTTCTGAACTTCGTTAGCATCGATACCGCGTATAGCAAACTCGTCTCCTTCGTAGATTTCGCCATTGTAATACGTACGAATATTCATTGCATAATACGTATCGGCAGAACTATTTTGAAGTTTAGCAAAAAATTCGCAGCCGCTATGATAATCAAACAAGCAGCCCAACGTATCAACCTCGAATGGCTTCACTAGCGATATGGCTTCAGAAGAAGCAGTGCCATACTCGGCACTAGCAACTTCAATCACATATTCTTTGGTGTAGTCGAACCTAAGTTTTTCGGTAGAAATGTCGAATACTGCATAATTTTCGTTTTCGACTGGTTCTGCAATTGTCTTTGCGATAGTCTCATTATCAGACTTGAGAAAAATCTCAATATTTTGGGGCGCTGTATTTCTGTTTTTTGCATCAGGCGTTGTAGTTATTTGCACCGTGCCGTGCAAACCATCAGCATTACTAATCGTTGCGTATACATCAAGTTGAGGTTCTGCAAAATAGTGTGAACCGCAGATTTCTTTATCGTATGTATCGTAATATAGTTCTGGAGTGACGCAGCTCACCGACATAAGTGCAATGGCTGACAATATATATGATTTCATATCTATGTAATTATTAGATACTTATAGTATAGTTGAGTGATGGTATTATGAACAATCTTGACGTTTGATATAGTTTCCCATCTTTGTAATATATGGAAAGCGCGTTGGCGTGCGCATAGGCGTTGTTGAGGTTAAACGACCATTCGTGGCGCAATCCGCGTTTAGCAATGTGCCAACGACGTACACCTATGTCGAGCCTATGATACGTTGGTATGCGTGACGAATTGCGCTTGCCATATATGTAGTAGCCTGCAATCTCGTTTGTTGCCTCGTGCATAGCTATAGGTACGTTGCATGGTACACCTGTAGATATGGTGAAGAGCGCACTTGCCTGCCAATGCCCGAAGTTAGTTGTGGCGTGTGCTGTAAGGTCGTGAGTGCGGTCGAAATTGGCTTTGAACCACCGCCCACCGTCGATTTCGGAGGACTTGCGTTCGCTTCTCGAAAGTGTGTATGATAATCCGCAGCTGACGCCTTTGAAATCTTTTGCGGCTTGCAGTTCCAATCCGTAGCTACGGCCGCGACCGCCCGAAATAATGTTATTATCAAAAAATGCCACACCGCCACGATTTTCGGGGTCGTACGATATGTAATCGAGCAAATGGTGCATAGTTTTGTAATAGACTTCGACAGAAAAATTTAGTTTACTTTCGTCGTTGGCATAATAGTATCCCGCAGCCACTTGATTCGACTCTTGCGGAGGCAACTTGCCAGATGCCGTCAGGCGAACTTCCGTTTCGAAGCCTTCGCTGCTATTCACAATAGAATGCGTAAACTGCCTCATGGTGGCAAAACTCATTTTTACCGATGAATTGTCATCAATGAGATGACGATAACCAATGCGCGGTTCAAGACTGTTGTGGTTACCCGTTTCACTATCGAAATGTGATGCACGCAGGCCAATATTCAATGCATCGAGGCTGCCAAATTTTATATCATCACCAACAAAAAACGACAACTCCATCGAGTGCGCTGTCGATGAGCCTGTTACGGTGTCGATATTCTCAAATTGAATAGGTTCGTATGGATATGAATCTACGATTGTCGACAATTTATAATGCTCGCGAGCTGGGCGAAGCCACGAGTTCACAACGTCTACGCCAGCATTTAGCGAATGACGGCCGAGCGTTGTAGTGGCTATGGAGGTTATGTACAAATCGCGAATATTGCTACGTATGTCGGTAAGTTCGTTTGTGGTGCGGTCGGTGCGAAAGTCAACCTCTTCTGTCTCGTAACTTTCGTTAGTTGCATAGTTCGAAAAACTGGCTGTGGTGCGCCAAACAACACGCTCGAAAGCCTTGCTAAATGTAAGCGCAACGCCGCTGTTGCCGTCGCGTGTGACGTATTCTTCTAACTGTTTACGATCGCTTGCTCCTTGATAATTCTTTGCATCGTCCATATCGTGACCAGAGAACACCGTCATTGTGAGACTTGCCGATGGCGTCATCTGCCAACGCAAACGGCCATTCATATCCCAAAACCACATATTGTAGTATTCACCAAGCGACAGAGAGCCTTTTGCTGCTCGATATTCATCGATGTTGTATCGGCTACGCGTAAAAAGAGTTAGCAACCCCTGGTAGTTCACTCGTGCTGCAAGTACGTATGTGACTTTATCGCCAATAGGTCCTTCGGTGTATAATGATGATGATGTCACGCCCACACTCGCCTTGATGTGATGTGCCGACTTATCGCCGTCCTTGCCAATAATATCAATGACAGCCGAAGTCATGCCGCCAAAACGCGACGGAAAATCGGCTTTGTATATATCTACGTTTTTCACCACATCGGTATTGACAAACGAGATAAGTCCGCCGAAATGGTTGTAATTATATATGCGTATACCGTCCATAAGTATGAGGCTTTGTCCGCGGTCGGCACCTCTTACGACGATGTTCGAGTATCCATCTTTCGTTTGCGATATGCCAGGCAAAATGGTAAGCGTCTTCATAATGTCAGGCTCGCCCACCATCGAAGGCAAACTCTTTATCATGCTTACTGGAATGGTGGTTTTGCTCATTTGCGTCTGTACGTATTGCGGAACTGTGGCCGACACGGTGACCTCGTTGAGCGCCTTTACGCTTTGCTTTAGGCTAATTATGCTCTGAAGATTAGCGTTAAGTGGTAAGCGAAGTGTCTCGTAGCCCATGCAGACCACCACCAGCGTTCCGCTTTGGGCATCAATATCTACGTAACCTTCAGCGTCGCTGATGGCATATTGTTTTGTCTCTTCAACTATGCAATTGGCGTAAGGAATAGTCTCGTGGGTAGATTCGTCGATAAGCTGAAATCTGCGCGATTGCGCTAAAATATTATAGGTAAATAGAATGCAGAAAAGCAAAAGTAGATAACGCAACATGTTTATTTACAGATATGTATGTAATTACTTGTAATCAATAACGACTTTATTGCCGCTGATATTATCGTTGGTAGCTTCTATGTGTAGTTCGTTGAACGCAGGGCACGCAAAACTTTTTTCGGTAAAATTGACAATCTCGCCAATTTCATATGTAACAGACTTACATGTAGCAATGCCATTGAGTTGCATGTTAGTCTTATCTATAACGTTTTCTTGATAATCGAAATCAGCATTGCTGTAGTCTCCACCCAAGTTGTGCAAACCATTAGCTTTTATAGTCAACTTATTGATTGCCACTTTGGTATTGTCGGCGCGCCATTTACCATTGCTATCAACTCGACAGTAGCAACCCGTAAGCACCTCAACCATATAACGTCTTTTCGTTATGCCCGTGCATGTGGCTGTGTATACGTATATACGTGCTGAAGCATCCAATTTATTATGCACATTGCTGTAAGATGCTGTCTTATAGTTTTCTGCCGACGATGCGACCACATCATCAACTATATAATCAGAGCCACATTCTGGTTCTTCTCCATTTAGTACTTGTGTTAGAGATTCTTTTGTGGCATCCTGACCAGACGCAAGCACACTTCCACGCATCTTATGCAATCTGAATCCGATTCGAAAATAGCCAGCTGTATCCATCATACATGCATATGCTTTCGGTGTTGTTGGGCGCACAATGCTGTCTTCAACAAGTTCAAACAGATTTGGATAAAGTGCTGGCAACGCCATAATGTCCTCTGCTTTGTCTATCAAATCTTCGATCTTAGTCTGAAGGCTTGGATAGTTTTCTGCTTCACGACGTTCTTCCTCATCTGCATTAGCCCACATCAACCCTGTTTGAACCATAGATTCAAAACTTCCAAATTCAGGAATGTGGTTTTCATCATAAACAATTGGGGCAGACGTTGGGGTTTCCCATGATTCTACTTCTGAGCATGAGACAAAAATTGCAGCACATGCAACTGATACAAGAATTGTTTTTTTTGACATAATAATGTAAATGAAACTGTTGTAATAAAAAATGTTTGTTTTGTTTGTGGGGTGTAGTAATAGGCATCTCTCAAACGCGACACAAAAGTATTAGCGCATATATATACATTGAACTATAAAAAATGTTAAGTCCCAACAGGTATAAGGGGTAGATGGGGGTATGCTTCGTATGTAAAAATGCGAATAAGGCAGAAATGAGATAGTTATAAAATCCAATCCGCCCGTAATATTTTACATTTTGTTCATATAGCGCTGAGCATTAGGTTGTAATTTTATTGCGTTCAAATCCTTGATGCATAACTATGAAAAACAAACTTCTACTATTGTTGTCTGTTGTGCTGCTTGGGGCTCTCTCGTCGTGCGAAAGTGGCACTTCTCAAAGTCAGAAAATTCACAATGGCATCGTCGTCACTGCCAATGGGGTGGTGCTGAAGGTGCAATTCGTTACGCCGCAAACGGTACGTATACAAAAATGGCTGCCCAATGGCTCGGACGATAAGCAGACTCTAATTGTTGTGGCTGATACTGCGCAAAATGTTGATTATTCGATAGATGAATCGCATGGCGAGGTGTCGCTTTCTACTTCGGAAATGCGTGTAGAAGTAGATAAACGCACGGGCAACGTTAGTTTCGTTTCAATAGCAAACGATAAGGTGCTGCTCAGTGAAAAAAGTTGCGATTTTTTGCCAATTGTGTATAATACAGATTCGGCATTCACCGTGCATCAGTCGTTTGCGTTGGACGAAGGTGAGTCTATCTACGGACTTGGGCAGCATCAGAATGGCTATGTCGATTTGCGAGGAAAAAGTGTGATGCTTGCTCAGGCCAATACCGAGGCTGCCGTGCCTGTATTTACTTCGTCGAAGGGTTATTTGATAACCATCGACAACTATTCGAAGATTTTTTACGCTAACGATGGTGCGGCGCAGTCGTTCACGTGCGATGTGGCCGACAATATCGACTATTATTTTTCGTGCGGCAGTAATATCGATGAAGCCATCGCCGAATATCGTCATCTGACGGGTGTTGCGCCTATGTATGGTAGGTGGGCGTATGGCTATTGGCAGAGCAAGGAGCATTACGAAACGCAAGCCGAAGTGCTTTCCGTTGCGCGTAAGTATCGTCAGTTGCATATTCCTATCGATAATATTGTGCAAGATTGGGACTATTGGAACGGTCATCCCAATTGGGGCAGTATGCAGTTTCATCCTGCGCTTTTCCCGTCGCCTAAAGCTATGGTTGACGAGTTGCACAATATGAATTTTCATATTATGCTATCCATTTGGCCTGCCGTTGGACCCAATACAGATATTTATAAAGAGATGTCGGCGCATGCTGGTTATCTCTATCCGTCGGTAGGCTGGGCTGGTTTCAAATACGTAGATATATACAACCCCGAAGTGCGCCAAATGTATTGGGATTACCTCAATCGTGGACTCGTTTCGACGGGCATCGATGCTTGGTGGATGGATTCTACAGAACCAGATGTGATAAATGCGGTAACTAAAGAGTCGTCGGAGTATGAACTGAAGAAAATGGCTGATAATCATCTTGGTACGTTTGCACGCTATTTGAACCCGTTTTCACTTGTTATGGTGGGTAATGTCTACGATCATTGGCGTGCCGAGCAACCCGAACGTCGTGCATACATACTTACGCGTTCAGCTTTTGCGGGTCAACAACGCTATGCTGCCACCACATGGAGCGGTGATATTGGTGCAAGTTGGGAGGTCTATCGCAAACAGATTGCAGCAGGCATTAGCATTGGTATGTCGGGCGTACCATATTGGACGTTCGATATTGGCGGATTTGTACTTAGCTCCTACGACGGCGTCTTCTGTAGGTCGACTACCGATCCTGCTTATCAAGAGCTATATACGCGAATGTTTCAATTCGGCGCGATGTGTCCTATTTTTCGCGCTCATGGTTCCGAAACTCCGCGCGAGATATGGGAGTTTGGCGAGTTTACGCCTATACTTATTAAGTATGACAAATTGCGCTACCGCTTGCTTTCGTATATATATACAATGGCTTGGCGTGTGACGAACGAAGGCTACACCATGATGCGTAACCTCGTGATGGATTTTCCTAATGATGAAAAGGCACGCAACGTTGCCGATCAGTATATGTTTGGTCAGTCGTTTATGGTGTGCCCTGTGACCGATTTTCAGAAGTATGCGCCGCCTATCAAGAGCCGCGACATCCCCGCCGATGTGTTCCTCACTCCCGACGGCAAGCAAGGACTTCGTGCGCTCTACTGCACCGACGATAAGCATCAGCATGTGGCGCTCGACACCATCGTTTCGGGTATCGATGAATTCTGGTTTACTGGCCGTCCTACCTATGCTACCGATTCTATGTATTCTATTCATTATGAGGGTACTTTGATTCCCAAGGAGAGCGGCGAGTATCAGTTCCATTTGCTCTGCTTCGATAAGAAACGTGTGATTGTAGATGGTCGTGAACTAAAACTGTCGGAGGGTGGGGTAGAAAACTACACCGAGGTCGTTCGCCTTGAGGCCGGACGCACATATAAATTTGTGGCAGAGACCGAAAATGCATCAACAGGTGCAGCACGGATGATACTGCGTTGGCGCACACCGTCGATGTTTGCCGAAGAGAGCCAGCCCACTACCAATCGTCCAACAACGCGCCAAGTATACCTACCACAAGGTTGCCGCTGGTTCGATTTCTGGACGGGCGAAACATACGATGGTGGTCAGACGATAGAAGCCAATGCGCCTATAGATATTATGCCGTTATACGTACGCGCAGGTTCCATCGTGCCAATGTGTCCGCCGATGGAGTACTCCACACAGCGCCCTCTCGACACACTCGAAGTGCGCATATATGCTGGTGCTGACGGATATTTTGAACTCTATGAAGATGAGAATGATACGTACAATTATGAGCGCGGAGCATACTCGATTATCCCATTTGAATGGAACGATGCCTCACGCACGCTGACCATCAAACCCCGCCGTGGACAATTTGATGGTATGCTCGAAAAACGCGTATTCAACATCGTTATGGTCAATGTTGGACTTGGCAATGGGGTAGAACCCTCGCAAGTGCCTTCGCGCATAATTACCTACGATGGAAGCGAAGTGAAATTGAAAATTGAGAATTGAAAATTGAAAGTTGAAAACTCGTAATTCGTAATTCGTAACTCGTAATTCGTAACTCGTAATTTGGAACTCGTAACTCATAACTCGTAATTATTGTACATGCACATAGAAAACACAGATTCAACGGATTATAAGGGATAAATTAGAGATTGAAAATCCGTTGAATCTGTGTTATTTGGGTTATCTGTGCGAAGATGTCAATTCTTAACTCTCTTCGGGCAGCATGATTATGGTTGCGCAGTTGCCGTCGGCTTTCATTTTAGCAACCAGATTTTTTACGTCGTCGGAGGTGAAGTTTTTGAGAATCTCATTGCGGCTTTCACGAGGCTTTGGCTGCCATAACGTGTCGTACTGTATGTTTTCGTGAGAACAGCTATTGCAACCTTTTTCTATTGAGTTCTCGTTTTCCTCTTGTTTTTTTGCCATAGCAAGTTCTTCGTCGGTAATGCCATTCATAGCAATATCGTCAATTTCTGCAGCAATGAGCGCAAGAAGTGTGTCGCATTTCGATGCCTCAAATGGCGCTAAGATTTGCAAATTGTACGTCTCGGTAGGAAACTCGTGCAAATGCGCATAAGCCACTATATCGTAAACAATACGAGCTTCTTCGCGGATCATTTTTTTATAGCGATTCGTGAGTACGTTGCTTATAATCGAAGCCGCCAAATTGTTTTTCGTCGAAAAGGCATTACTGCCGTGCCAATACTGAAGCAGAATCGCTTGTGAATTCTCCATTTTGCATTTGTAGCGATTCATAATATTACCGCGGAAAAGTTCGAGATTTTCCGTAGTGCTTGCTGCCTCACGCTTCTCTATGTTGCTTGGCAACGATGCAATATACAGCTCAGAGTAGTGGCGTAGAGAGTCGACATCAAAATTGCCTGTGAAGAAGAAATCGAAGTCGCCAGCCTGTTGGAAGTGTTGCTTGTAGAGATCATTGAAATCTTCCATCGTCATCGAATCAAGGTCGTCAGACGTATATTTTGCGAATAATTGGTTGTGGTTGGTGATGGTTGCGTATGCAGAATCGACAAACGCCGAAATAGGATTGTTGCTGCTATTAATCAATACGGCGTGATAAGCATCTATAGCGGCTCGGTATTTACCTTCATTTAGGAAAGGTATAGTCATATTAATATGAACACCTTCAAACAACGAACGTAAATAATTAGGAGAAACGCTACTACCAATCCAATCGGTATGAGGTCGTATCTCCATATTTATATTGAACTGGTTGTTTTTATAGCTCATATCAACAGTGGGAATGGAAAAATACCCGTTGAGGTATTCCATACATGTGTTATATAATCTATTATACGTTGCTTTCCACGCTTTAGTATGTTCTTTGTCAATAGCGTGTAGCCCTCCATGACTGACGGCATTGAATAGAATCTCAGAGTTGTCTAAATCGGTCTTTTTGTAAAATACGCGAGCTCCGTTTGAGAGTTCCAACATGGTGTAGCCATAGTCCACAGCGACCTCATTAGTAATTGAACCTTTTGGGGGAAGTACTAATGAGCCTAAACTCTCTTCTTTATACGGAGCGAGCTCCATTGTGCGAGTGTCGGCAATGGTTTTCTTTATTTCGTCAATGGTAGGTATTGCATCATCGGTAGCAAAACGACCAAAGACTACAAAGTTTGTATCGATGCTGGCGGTGAAGCCGTTTGCCAACGGAAATGCTTGAATAGGTATTTGCGAATAGCAATCGTTATAAATCTGCCATTCTATATTGAAGCCCGGATTTGCGACGTTGTTTAGGAATAGATAAGTCAAACGCGACTCGTGATAATTGTTCTTCATCTTGTCGCGGTTGTCAAATACATTTTTATGCGCCTCCATAAACTGCACACGGGCGCGTTCAAATTCAGTAGCTACGAAACCGAAGCGTCGCGCACGCTCAATCTCTGCCATAACTACGCCAACAGCCTCCTTGCCTCTTCCTTTTTTAGCCACAATTTCGACATCAATACAGTCGCAAGTGTTAGCATTCATATAGAATTGATAGTAACACGTAGCACTCAAGAATGGACAATCTGCAGTTGTTCGTATTTTCTCCAATCGGTCGTTTAGTGCGTTGCATGTCACGTTGTGTATGTAGCCGTCTACATAACATTGAACCGTAGAGCGCCGCTCGCGAGGAAGATTTTTCATCTTGAAGATAATGCTTATGCTGGGGGCTTCAATCTCTTTGTCGCTATCGAGTACGTAGATGGGTTCGTAGTTATCTGGCACTTCGTAATATTCAAACTGAGCGGGATTTTCGGGCATCTTTATGTCGGAGAATCTATCGACGATGCGCCGTTCTATATCGTCCACATCAATATCGCCAACTACAATTACTGCTTGCAAGTCGGGGCGATACCATTTTTCGTAGTAATCGCGCAAGGCTTGATGCTCGAAGTTGCCAACTACACTCATTAGTCCCAGAGGCATTCGGCGACCGTAGCGCGAACCGGAGAAAAGTGTCTCTGCATTGCGCTCCAAAATGCGTAATTGTGCGTTTGTGCGCATACGCCACTCTTCGTGAATCACGCCGCGCTCTTTGTCAATCTCTTCTGGCTCAAGCAACAATCCGTCCGACCAATCGCGCAAGATTAGTAGGCACGAATCGATATGTCCCGAAGCTACAGGTACATTATTAATATTATAGATGGTTTGGTTGTAGAACGTATACGCCGTCAAATCTGAGCCGTAACCCAAGCCAATACTCTTACAATAATCTATAACAGAATTGCCAGGAAAATGTCGAGTGCCATTGAAACACATGTGCTCGAGGAAGTGTGCCAAGCCACGTTGGTTCTCATCCTCTTGCAACGAACCTACACGTTGAACAATGCTAAAATTAACGCGTTCGCGAGGTTTCTCATTGTGCCTAATGTAATAGGTAAGGCCATTTTCAAGTTTACCATAGCGGACTTGTGGGTCCAGTGGTATTTGCTGATTGTTTTGTGCTATAGCACTTGTGGGAAGCAGCAAAGCAATAGCAAATGCTGCAATTTTCGTTGTTCGTTTCATTGTGCTTGTTGGGGTTAATAAATTTTAGGCATAAATATGCAAACAGCATGCCAACAGCACCAAATTGTGTTAACAACTCTAAAAAAGTTTATTTTTTATTCCCTATTGCTTGTAATCTGTGTGAGAAATTAAGCATTTTCAATTTTCAATTTTATTTCACTTCGAATGGATGCGAGATTACGTGCCAATTTTCTGTACCGCACCACCAACGGATTGTGTTGCTTTCGCCTACGAGGTCTGTTTGTCCTTTGGTGCGGCGTTCGGTGGAGTAGTATAAGTTGAACATATATCGACCTTTAGGAACGATTACACCAGTGCCGCCCACCGAGGCCGTTTTCGATTTGTTTGGGTAGAGAGGAGCTTCGTATGCCCACGAAGTGAAAATCTCGCCACCAATCGTGCTTCCAAATTTGCCATCTTTCCATTCTGACAGCGTTCCCCAGAAATAGCCTGGCATGTGTTCGCCGTAAATGGTGTCTTGGCTCGCATTGTGTATAGTGAAAAGCGGACCTACGATGTATGCTTTTTTGCTCGTTTCGTTCTTTATGTATTTGAGCATAACAAGTGGCGAAGGCTTTGATATTTTGGTGATTATGAAATGCCCAGCGGCGATATTTTCCTCTTCTTTGTTGTATCTATTCTTATCCTCGATATTGAATAGTAGCGATACCTCCACACTCTTCTCATCGCCCGTAAGAGTGAACGAACGCGCCACCGAATCGCGCCCAAACTCTTCGCTGTCGAAGTATGCAATCATGGTGTATTTGCCCAACGACGTCAAACGATGTGTTTTTTCTGTGGCGGTAGTTTCGTCGTTGCATAGTGTGACGGCGTTGCCTATCTGGTCGACTATTTTGAGAGAGCCCTTCACAGTGCTGTTGAAATCTGCGACAGAATACTTAATCTGCATGTCGCATTGTGCATAAGTATGGGTAGCTATGCCAATGATAAATAGAGCGAATAGTGTGAAATGTATTTTCATAATCATGATAATTTATGCGGTTCAACGTGTTGTGTTTGTTCAATATGTATGCCACAAAGTTCTATTGTTGATAGAAAATTTCTGTCAGCTAAAATAAATAATTGATAGATAAATTATGCCGTTTTTTTTCTATTAACTCTGTGAAAAAAATAGGGCTACCCCGAAGAGTAGCCCTTATATTCCAGCTGCCGAAGTGCGACAGCCATAACTTATACGTCAAGAGAAAGTTTTATTTCCCATTTAGCACGGATTCTATCTCGCTCAAGTCGGCAGCAGAGAGTGGATTCTTTTCGAGCGCTTCCACTACGGTGAGGTTGGTGTCGAGTTGTGCGGTAGATGATGCGCCAACGAGAACCGAAGTGACTCGCTGATCGCGTAAAATCCATTGCAAAGCCATCTCGGCAAGAGTCTGTCCGCGGCGTGTAGCTATCTCGTTGAGCTTAATTATGCGCGCCAATTTCTCGTCGGTGAGGGCTTCGGGCTTCAAGAATCCGCCTTTCGACATGCGCGAACCTTCGGGAATGCCATTCAAATATCTATTCGTAAGTAGTCCTTGCGCCAGTGGCGAGAATGCTATCACGCCTACGCCAAATTCGTTCGTCACGTCGAGCAAACCATCTTCCACCCAGCGGTCGAACATGTTGTAGCGCGCCTGATGGATGATGAATGGTGTTTTCTGTTCGCGCAGTATCTCGAAAGCACGGCGAGCTTCGGCTGGTTTGTAGTTCGATATACCTACATACAATGCTTTTCCCGAGCGCACAATCTGGTCGAGGGCGGCCATCGACTCTTCGATAGGCGTTTCTGGGTCGGGACGGTGGTGGTAGAAAATATCTACGTATTCCACGCCCATGCGTTTCAAACTCTGGTCGAGCGAAGCAATGAGGTGCTTGCGCGAGCCCCACACGCCGTAAGGACCGTCCCACATGATATAACCTGCCTTGGTAGAGATGACCATCTCGTCGCGATGCGCGCCAAGTCCCTCTTTGAGCACGCGGCCGAAGGTTATCTCTGCCGAACCGGGTACAGGTCCGTAGTTATTGGCAAGGTCGAAGTGCGTTATGCCACGGTCGAAGGCGTGAAAGAGTATCGATTTGGCATTTTCGTAAACGTCTACCGAACCGAAATTGTGCCACAAACCAAGCGAAACTTTGGGCAGCATAAGGCCGCTGCGACCACAATGTGTATAAATCATATCGTTATAATGTTGATTATTCATAAATCCACGACTAATTGATAATTCACAATTCATAATTCATAATGAACAGCCAAAAATAACAGAATTGATGTTTTTTCTGCACAGCCGAAAGCAGAGGATGCCAATTCACAATTCATAATTACGAATTCATTATTCATAATGCATAATCGTTTGTATAATTATTTCATAATCTAACGATTATACATTTTGAACGCATTTTAGCTAATAAAATCGTTTGTGAGTGGTAAACTTACTTATATTTTTGCATTGCAAAATAAATATCAAACCTATGGCAGAGAATCGAAACTTTGATGTAGATCTACAAATTGACGATTTGGACAAAAAGATATTGTCGCTAATTATGGAAAATGCTCGTATGCCGTTCCTTGAAGTGGCTCGCGAGTGCGGCGTTTCTGGCGCTGCCATTCACCAGAGAGTGCAACGTTTGGTAAATATTGGCGTGATAAAAGGCTCCGAATTTATCATCAATCCGTCGAAAATTGGCTATATGACGTGTGCCTACATAGGTATAT
>JAFYCM010000092.1 GCA_017539645.1 Bacteroidales bacterium | reverse complement strand
GCTATAGTTCGCGGACGAGGTAGCGTGCAAGGGCTTACCACGGCGGCCTGCATTTGGCAAGTGGCAATAATAGGTATGGCTGTTGGAGCAGGACTTTTGCTCGGTGCTACCATAGCCACTGCCGTGACACTCTTCGTACTTACGATAATAGAACGCTTTGAACGCCGTCACTACCTCGATGGCGCAAACCGACTGTTGGTGGTTCGCTGTGCCACGCCTAAGCCCGACATCGATATGCTTCGCGACATAATAGTGAAATGTGGTGCGCAAGTTGGCAGTTTCACCTTCTCTGTAGATTTTGAGAAGGCGGTGTCGGTCATCTCATTTCGCATAAATATTAGTTCCATAGTCAATCCGAGCGATTTGATAGACAAATTGGGCGAACTCGGCTTCGTCACTTCCGTAGATATGGAAGCGTGAGCGTTAATTGCAAACTATTTCATCACAGAGTATATATATAGCTCGTACGGAGATAAATAATCCCTGAAAATCCGTTCTGTCCGCGTCATCTGCGTTCCGAAAAACTCGCAACTCGGTATTCGTAACTATTTGGTTGCGTAGATAATTATGCCAAATACGTAGGTTATTTATTCAGAATGATATTTATCTGTCTTTTGGATAATTTATCGCCTTTTTGAGTGTGCCTATTTGCTAATATTTGCAAATAGAAATTAATTGTTTATGAAAAAATATATAGCTCTTGCTGCAATGGCGACCGCTGTTGTGGGTTGCACCAGCAAACAAGAAAGCGATGCCATGAAAGTGGCTTTTGCCGAGGCTCAAGCTATGGTAGATTCGCTTTGCGTGCCGCAGTTTTGTGTCGACTCGTTGAATATTACAAATTTTGGTGCGCAAGTCACTGCCGACGCTCGCACCAATGGTCAAGCAATAAACGCAGCTATCGACAGCGCATCGGCAATGGGTGGTGCTTGTGTGGTAGTGCCCGAAGGCGAATGGCTCACAACGCCCATCACGCTCAAAAGCAATGTAAACCTTGTGGTCTCCGAGAACGCAATAATCAAATTCTCTACCGATTATAATGATTACACCGATGTGGTGCTAACTCGTTGGGAAGGTGTCGATTGCTACAATCTTCGTCCGCTTATTTATGCATACGATGCTCGCAATATTGCTATTACGGGTAAAGGCGTTATCGATGGTCAAGGCTCGAATGAAGTTTGGTGGTATATGAAGGGCCGCAAAAAATATGGTTGGACCGAAGGCATGAACTCACAAGAGATTGTTGGCCGTCCGCGCTTGCTCGAAGCAGACCGCACGGAACTCAGCGTAGAAGAGCGTCGCATGACTCTCGACGATGCACTCCGTCCTCAGCTTATAAATATCTATAAATGCGAAAGCGTTCTCATTGAAGGCGTTACGCTTCAAAACTCGCCATTCTGGGTTATCCATCCGCTCTTCGTCAACGATTTGATAGTCAGAAATGTAACTATAAATAGTGCAGGTCCAAATAGCGATGGTTGTGACCCAGAGTCGTGCAACAACGTCTTGATAGAAGGCTGTACGTTTAACACGGGCGACGACTGCATTGCCATAAAGAGTGGACGTAATTATGATGGCCGTCGTTGGGCTGCTCCAAGCCGTAATATATATGTACGCAACTGCCACATGAAAGACGGTCACGGCGGAGTGGTGCTCGGTAGCGAAATTTCGGGTGGCTTTAGCAATTTGTGGGTCGAGAAGTGTACAATGGATAGCCCAGAACTTGAGCGTGTTATACGTATAAAAACGAGCGATTGTCGTGGCGGTGTTATTGAAAATGTATACGTACGCGACCTCAAAGTAGGGCAGTGCCAAGAGGCTATCCTCAAAGTCAACCTACAATACGAGCCTAATGAGGTCTGCAACCGTGATTTCCCACCTGTTGTGCGCAATGTAAATATGTCTAACATCACCAGCAGCAAGAGTAAGTATGGCGCTTACATTGTTGGTCTTGAAGGAAAACAAGAAAACGTAGACGGCATAACTATTGAAAATTGCAATTTCACAGGTGTTGAAGATGGCAATAATATCACCAATGCCGTGAATGTGAAGTTCGACAACGTGCTAATCAATGGTGCAGAAGTAAAATAGAAAACAATAGATATCATCATACATTAGCAAAGAGGTGTTTGCCTGAGATAGTACAAATGCCTCTTTGCTGTTTTTATAGTCGCATTAATTTTTTTTGTCTAAGAGTGCCGTTGAACTATTTTTGCGAGCGAAAAATCATTTCTCAGAGATGACTGCTAAAACAAACGAACAGTTCCAGCGTGCAATTTCCGTTTGCCGCGATATATACGTTAAGAAAATGAGCGACTACGGCACGTCGTGGCGCATCATGCGTCCATCGTCGGTGACCGACCAAATAATGATTAAGGCTAAGCGCATTCGTCAGATTGAGATGTCGGGGCAAAGCCGCATAAACGAAGGTATTCGCTCGGAATTTATTGGCATTGTCAACTATGCTGCCATGGCGCTCATTCAGCTCGACCTCGGTCCTGCCGATCAGCCGCACATGGATACCGATGAGGCTGCCCGTCTCTACGACGAAAAAATTGCTGCCGCTCGTGCTCTCATGGGCGACAAAAATACCGACTACAACGAGGCTTGGCGCGACATGCGCGTTAGCTCGTTCACCGATATTATCCTTATGAAAATCAATCGCACTAAAGAGATTGAGAACAACGCAGGTCACACAATAATCTCCGAGGGCGTCGATGCTAATTATATGGATATGATTAACTACGCGCTCTTTGCCCTGATTCAAATTGACGAAAAAGCAAGCGAATGAAGATTGTATTGTTCATCAGCCGCGTAGTAGTTGCGCTCGTATTTATCTTCTCGGGCATTGTGAAATGCATCGACCCGACGGGCACTGCTATAAAAATCGACGATTACTTTGTGGCGTGGAGCATGGACGTGCCATTCGCAGTGTCGATGGTGCTTTCGGTGGTGCAGTCAGTCGTGGAATTTGCGGTTGGCGCAATGCTGCTCGTGCGCTCGTGGCATAAGTATGCATCGTGGTGCGCATTACTATTTATGGTGTTATACATGCCGCTTACACTGTATATAGCT
Source organism: Bacteroidales bacterium (assembly GCA_017539645.1). Classification (GTDB taxonomy): domain Bacteria; phylum Bacteroidota; class Bacteroidia; order Bacteroidales; family Marinilabiliaceae; genus W3P20-009. Next base: position 19,653 of record JAFYCM010000092.1, on the reverse strand, counting down.
ATAGCAAATCCCGTTACGGATTGTGGCTGCTTTGGCGATGCAGTGAAGATGACAAACTGGCAGACATTCTTCAAAAATCTTGTGCTTCTGCCAATGACAATCTCGCTCGTTTGCGATGCACGTAATTATAAAAACAAAAATGTTGCTCGCGATACCGTCAGTGCGCTGGCGTTCGTAGTGTTGGGCTTGTACGTATGTAAGAGCGGAATAACCGACGAGCCGCAAATCGATTTTCGTCCGTATGCCGTAGGCGTAAATATTCCTAAGGCTATGGAGATTCCCGAAGATGCTGCTCAGCCCGAATATTCTACTACGTTCATACTCGAAAAAGATGGTAAACAGCAAGAGTTCGACGAGGTTAACTACCCGTACAACGACTCCACTTGGCATTTTGTGACGAGCAAAACCGAAGTTATCAGCGAAGGTTACGTGCCGCCAATCAAAGATTTTGCACTCGCCGACCGCGACGATAATGTTGTTACAGAAGACATCCTGCATTCGGCAGAACCCATTGTTTTGGCAATTTCGCCTCGCCTCGAAGACATTAGCGAGGAGCATTTCGAAATGCTCAAGACGCTTCAGAACGCCGCTCGCGATGCTGGCAGACAGTTCTACATAATTACAGCCACAGTAGATAAGATGAGCGAGTTTGAGAGCCGTGCTGAGATGGGTTTCGACTTCCTTTCGGCCGACGAGATTATGCTCAAGACTATTACGCGCGCCAACCCAGGCATAATTGTCCTCAACGAAGGCACAATAGTAGCCAAATATCACCCCGACCACATCGAAGCAGCTGACCTCTTCGGAAATCCTGCCGCTGCATATCTTACGTATCAGCGTGCGGCGTGGGAGAATGTGCTGATTGGTTTTTGTATATGTATATTCGTACTTATAATATTGATAATTAACCTTTTATATAAACAAAAAGCAAAATGAGAAACAAAATCGTAGCAGGCAACTGGAAAATGAACAAGACCCTGCAAGAAGGCATCGAACTTGCAAACGGTGTAAACGACCTTTTGAAGAAGAATGCACCTAAATGCACAGTAATCCTCGGCACTCCGTTCATTCACTTGACCGAAGTTGTAAAAACTGTTGACAACAAACTCATCAAGGTTTCTGCAGAAAACTGCGCCGACAAAGAGAAAGGTGCATACACTGGCGAAGTTTCAGCTGCTATGGTTAAATCTACTGGCGCTGAATACGTTATCCTTGGCCACTCAGAGCGTCGTGGCTACTATGGCGAGACATACGAAATTCTCAAAGAGAAAGTTCAACTTGCACTTGCTAACGGCTTGAAAGTTATCTTCTGCATCGGCGAGAGCCTCGAAGAGCGCGAAGCTAACAAGCAGAACGAAGTTGTAAAAGCTGAACTCGAAGGCTCAGTATTCAACCTCTCAGCTGCCGAATTTGCAAACATCGTTATCGCTTACGAGCCAATTTGGGCTATCGGTACTGGTAAAACCGCTACTAGCGATCAAGCTGAAGAAATTCACGCTTACATCCGTTCAGTTATCGCCGACAAATATGGTAAAGAAGTTGCTGAGAACACCTCAATTCTCTACGGTGGTTCTTGCAAAGCATCTAACGCAAAAGAACTCTTCGCAAAACCCGACATCGACGGTGGTCTTATCGGCGGTGCATCGCTCAAGCCAGAAGATTTCTATGGCATCATAGAGGCTTACAACTAATAAATAGTTACATACATATAACTATGCCGCAGCTGAGCGCAATGCTTGGCTGCGTTTTTGTTATTAGAACACAGATTGTGCAGGTTTTCACAGATTTATTTGCTTTATGCCCTCTGTGTAAAAATAAATTTTGAATTTTGAAGTTTTCAACTTGCATTTACACTACGCTTTACTCTCTCCGCTCTCCACTCTAAATGTCGCCTTGTCTGACGTTTTTGTCGACACGAAAAACACAGAAAAAACGCGCTCAACGCACCTCTTAAATGTTAAATCTTGCTACATGCTTGATATATAGATATGTATCTAATAGCGAAATATTACAATACAAATTGCACTATGCTATACGAGTGAATGAATGTTTCATATATTTGAAGCCGAAAAAACAAACAACAAATGGGAACACCAAAGAAACGTGTTATAAAGAATTTTGATAAGATAGACGAAAAGTTGAAGGAGCTTATAAACGCTACCTATCCACTTGGCTATGCTTCGAATATCCTCACTTACGACATTGGCGGTGGTAAGCTAATGTCGGCACTTCCACTCGAAACCGAAGATATTAGCTACCTCATAAAATTCCCTATAAAGGAAGATGTTGACGACACCGATGACGATATGGCTCTTGGTGGCGAAGACGATCTCGACCTTGAAGGCGGCGAAGATGTTGAAGAAGAAGAGGAGGACGATACTGTAGAGAAACCTGTCGATAACCTCGATGACCTCGAAGTTTCAGACGGTACCGAGCCTTAATCGGTTTCTTTGTATCGACTAAGAATGTAAAGAGGGTGGGCGGTAGTCTGCCCTTGTTTGTTTATAACTATTTATAAGTAAGATATTTATAGAGATGAAGATTGTATATATGGGCACGCCAGAATTTGCCGTAGCACCACTGCAAAGCCTAATGAACGCTGGCCACACGATAGAAGCCGTAGTAACAATGCCCGACAAACCCGTAGGACGCGGACAAGTGATTTCCGAGTCGGCAGTGAAAAAATTTGCCAAAGAAGCCGGTTTGCCCGTATTGCAACCCGAAAAACTCAAAGCAGAGGATTTTGTAGCTGAACTCCGCCGCATCAACGCAGACCTCTTTGTGGTTGTGGCTTTCCGCATGTTGCCCGAGGTAGTTTGGAATATGCCTAAGCATGGCACTATAAACCTCCACGCATCGCTCTTGCCCGACTATCGTGGCGCTGCGCCTATCAATTGGGCTGTTATAAATGGTGACAAGAAAACGGGCGTAACTACATTCCGTCTCTCCCACGAGATTGACACTGGCGACGTACTTATGCAAGAATCAATAGATATTGCCGACAGCGATGATGCTGGCTCTGTTCACGACAGACTTATGGAACTTGGTTCGCGCGTGCTCGTAGAAACAGTGGCAAGAATTGAGCGTGGCGAGGCAAAACCCATTCCGCAAAGCCAAATGCAAGGTATCGATACCGCTCGACCTGCGCCGAAAATCTTCAAGAACGATATGAAAATAGATTGGGCATCATCGGCGTTGAGCATACATAATAAAGTGCGCGGTCTGTCGCCTTATCCTACAGCTTGGACCATAATCAACGACGAGAAAGGCACGGAGATTCAAACGAAGATTTATCGTACGGCGCTAACAAATACGCCATCGAATGCGGCGCCTGGCTCGCTTTCATCCGATGGCAAACGCCTCTACATAGCCGCAGCCGACAATCTGCTTGAAATCTGCGAACTGCAAGTGGCAGGCAAAAAACGTATGCCCGCAGCCGATTTCTTGCGTGGCTTCCGCTTAGGTAAGTAAAATGTATTTTGGCAGCCGACGCAATAAACATTAACTTCGCCTACTAATACTATTTCAAAGAGTTGCACTAATGATAAATAACATCAAACAGAACCCATTGCTCGTGGCCATGCTCGTGATTATGGGTTTTGCGGTCGAAGCAAAATCGCAGGGCTATAGCTACTATGGCGACCCGCAGTTCGACCCTTATCAGCGACTCTGTTATAGAGTTGGCGACAAGCAGATCCATTCGGCTATGCGCGACTATAAACTCGACGATCTTCGCACCATTTGCGATGTAGATTCGGCTATTTATGGCGATTTGCAAATGCCCGACTTGAATGCCAAAACGAACATTTTTCGTCGTTTTCTTACCGAGGACTTTTTGCGTTGGCGTAAAGATGGTATATATGTAGCTATCAACCCGTTATGCGATTTTTCGGTTGGAAAAGATTTTGAAGAGAAGCGTACTACATACATAAATACACGCGGATTCTACCTGAATGGCAACTTGGGTAAAAACTTTTGGTTCTATATGGATTTTACTGAGAATCAGGCGAAGTTCCCTTCGTATTATATGTATAACTCGCGTAAATATACTGGCGTAAATGTCGTTCCGGGCGAGGCGATGAACAACAAGATGCCAGCAAGCATGAGTAAATATTTGATTAGCGACGACTTCGATGCCGACTATCGCGTGGCAACGGGTTACATAGCTTTCAATATAGGTAAGTATCTTGATTTTCAGTTTGGCAAAGGCAAGACGTTCATTGGCGATGGCTACCGCTCTATATTTTTGAGCGATGCGGCTTCGGCGTATCCATTTTTCAAGATGAACGTCACGTTTTGGAACGTCAAGTATATGTTTATGCTTGCCCAGTTGCGCCATCACGATAGCAGCGGACGCAAAGTGAAATATAGCGTCACGCACTATCTCGATTGGAATATTGGCAATCGCTTCACACTTGGACTTTTCGAGAATGTAGTTCAAGCGGGATGGAACAGAAAAACTGGTGCTATTCGCACACTCGATTGGGAATACGTAAATCCGTTCATCATTTTCCGTCCGGGCGAATTTGAAACTGGCTCCGACGACAATGCTATGGGCGGTTTCAGCATGAAATTCAAGGCTGCCAATTGGATTACGTTCCATGGTCAGTTTATGCTCGATGATTTTGGGCTCGACCGCACGCTGCACAACAAAGGACATTGGGGCAATAAGTATGGCTTCCTATATGGTGCTAAACTCCACAATATGTTTCGCGTGAATGGTTTCGATATGCAGATGGAGTATTCGCAGATGCGACCATATTGTTATTCGCATTACGATGGCGCTTCTACTTATGCGCACCATGGCGAATGTTTGGCGCATCCGCTTGGCGCGAATTTCAAAGAGGGTTTGCTCATAATTAATTACAAGCATAAGCGCCTAATGCTTCGCGGGCAGATGAATATAGCACAGTATGGCGGCGATTTTGCCAACGATACTATTTCATACGGTCATAACATAAATACGCCAAACGACGATCGCCCAGGGCAAGATGGTATGTACACTTGCCAAGGCTTGAAGACGAATGTGCGCTATTTCGACGTGTCTGCGACGTGTCTCATAAATCCTAAATCAGCATTCAACTTCACTACTGGTTTTCGCTATCGCAAGCAGACGAGTGACGAGATGGAACTTGTGTCGAAGCATTTTTATGTGGCATTGCGCTGGAGTTTGAAACATCACTATTACGATTATTAGTATAAAAATTCATAGGCAGAAATGAACGACGAGTGGTCAATATTGCAGAATGGTAACGACATACGAGGTGTAGCCGACGATGGAATAATTGGAGAAGCTATTACGCTGTCAACCGCCAAAGTGGAAGCTCTCGGCAAGGGCTTTGTGCGCTGGCTGTGGCGTCACGATGGGCACCGACATCTCTCCATTGCTGTGGGTATGGATTGCCGATTGACAAGTCCGATGTTCATCCATTCGCTCGAACAAGCCATTACGCATTTGGGTAGCGATGTGCTCAATTGCGGTGTAACGTCCACTCCGGCGATGCTTATGAGCACCAAGATGCCCGATGTGAATGCCGATGGCGCTATCATGGTTACCGGCAGCCACCTGACGTTCAACTACAATGGTCTCAAGTTCTTCCACAATGGAGCCGACATAAGTAAAGAGGAGCTTGCCGAGATTATCGAGTTTGCGGCCGTTAACCTCGACGACAATTCGCAAGTCTATGGCGATATACATATTTGTAACCTTCAAGCTAAATATGCGCGTATTCTGCGTAACAAGATTTTGGAGGAGCTCTCCGATGCGCCCAATCCGCAACTGCCGCTCGAAGGTTTGAAGATTGTAGTAGATGCAGGCAACGGCGCTGGTGGTTTCTTTGCTACTCGTGTGCTTAAGCATCTTGGCGCGGATATTACTGGTAGCCAATTCCTTGTGCCTGATGGTCGATTCCCCAATCACATGCCGAATCCGGAAGATTACGAAGCAATGTGTTCGCTCGAAGAGACTGTGAAAAATGCCGGTGCCGACCTTGGTATTATCTTCGATAGCGATGTAGACCGCGTGGCAATTGTCGACAACGAGGGCCGTAACTACAACCGCAACGAATTTGTGGCTCTTGCATCGGCTATTGTACTTGAGCAACATCCTAATACTAAGATTGTTACAGATAGTATAACCTCTAACGGACTCGACCGTTTCATTGTAAGTATTCTTGGAGGTAGACATTGTCGCTATCAGCGCGGCTACAGAAACGTAATTGCCGAAGCTAAACGCTTGAACGAGAATGGTGAAGAGTGTTGGCTTGCGGTGGAAACCTCTGGCCACGCGGCTTTCCGCGAGAATAATTTCTATGATGATGGTGCATATTTCGCCATCAAGGTGGTGATAAAACTCGCAAAACTCAAGCGTGCTGGCAAAACGCTCTATTCGCTCATAGAAAAATTGCCTGTGCCAGCCGAATCAATGGAGTGTCGCTTGCGTGTGAAAGCCGACGACTTTGGACGCGTTGCTGATGACACAATGGCTGGACTTCGTCAATTTGTATCGCAAGTGCGAGGTTGGGAAGAGGTGAACAAAAACCACGAGGGTTTGCGTGTGCTTTGTCCCAACGACAAAGAGCAAGGTTGGTTCCTCATACGCCGTTCGCTCCACGAGGCTGTGCTTCCGCTCAATATCGAGAGCGAAGTGGCTGGCGGTGCGCAGGAGATTGCCAATAAGCTGAAACTATACTTCCGTAATATCCGAAATATTGACTCTACTTCGCTATATAAATAACGCCGTTATGAACACACGCATACATATCATCATTGCAACTCTGACGCTCGTTGTCGCATCGTGTCGTCAGATGAAGGTGCAAGAAGAGGTCGATGGTAATACTTACGAACGCGTTGACGTCTTTTCAGATTTTCAGCCCAAAGAAGACAATAAACCGCTTGCTATGGGATTTGAAGTGAACGATTGCGAATTCGATATGGTATATGTAAAGGGCGGATACCTACACCCTAAGGGTGAGGAGGAATACAAGGACTACATAAATCAGTTTTATATTGGCAAAACGGAAGTGACGCAGGAGTTGTGGACTGCAGTTATGGGCTACAACAATTCGTTTTTCGTCGACCCAGAGAACCCCGTCGAGTGCATCACATACGACGAAGCGTTTGAATTTACTCAGCGCATAAGCCAAATTACTGGGCACCGATTCCGCTTGCCAACCGAAATGGAATGGCGTTTTGCGGCCTATGGCGGTAATGCTTCGCGAAGGACTACATATAGCGGAAGCGAGAAATTTTGGGAAGTGGCGTGGCTTTTTGAAAATAGCGGCGACCATACGCACCATGTTGGCACTAAGAAGCCCAACGAAATAGGGCTTTATGACATGACAGGCAACGTATCGGAATGGTGCAGCGATTTATATTATGGCGCATCAGACGATAGCTCCAATAATGTCTATTCGCATTTCCATGTTCATCGAGGAGCTACGTGGTCGAGCATTGCGGCCGATGCCACTATAATGAGTGTCTCGCGTAAATATTTATATACAAGCAATTCGCAAGTAGGTTTTCGCTTAGTTATGGATTGTGATTAATACGTTGATAATAAAATAGTTATATATAATAAAACTTATGAAGATAGAAAAGAACGCGTTTGTAACTCTAACGTACGAGTTGCGCCTCGAAGGAAAAGAAGGTCCATTAGTAGAAAAAACTGACACAGCCACGCCGCTGCGCTTCATTTATGGTGCGGGTCGTATGTTGCCGATGTTCGAAAAACACATCGATGGACTTGAAATGGGGAGCAAATTCGAATTCTCTATCCCATGCGCCGATGCCTACGGCGAAAAGAACCCCGAAGCCATTGTGGACGTGCCTAAGAGCATCTTCGTTGTCGATGGCGCACTCCGCGAAGATTTACTTCAACTTGGTCATACCATACCTATGATGGGTGCAAATGGTCAGCACATGAGCGGTGTGGTACTCGAAATCACCGATAGCACTGTGAAGATGGATTTCAACCATCCACTTGCAGGCGAAGATTTGTTCTTCTCAGGCGATATTATTGAGGTTCGCGAGGCAACTGCCGAAGAACTTGTTGGTGGTTGCTGCGGCGGTGGCGGTTGCGGAGGCGGCTGCTGTGGGGGTTGTGGTAGTGATGGTGGCTGCGGTGGCGGTTGCCAATAAATACGTATACTTATGGCAGGAAATATTTTCGGCAATCTGTTTCGTTTGTCAACCTTCGGTGAGTCTCATGGCGAAGCCGTTGGTGGGGTAGTGGACGGTATGTTGCCAGGTCTCGCTATTGATATAGATTTTATTCAGAGCGAACTCAATCGCCGTCGTCCAGGACAATCGCGCATAACTACGCCGCGCGACGAGAAAGACCGTGTGCGTTTGCTCAGTGGCGTGTTCGAAGGTCGTTCAACGGGTACGCCAATCGGTTTTGTGGTGGAAAACGAGAATCAGCATTCGGCTGATTATGATAATATTCGCAAGATTTATCGCCCATCGCATGCCGACTATACATACGATACTAAATACGGACTTCGCGACCATCGAGGTGGCGGTCGCTCGTCAGCACGCGAGACCATAGCGCGTGTGGTGGGTGGCGCGTTGGCTAAGATTATGCTGAAGGAGTATGGCATAAGTATAACGGCCTTCACCAAGCAGATTGGTACAGTTGTGCTCGATACGCCATACACAGCGCTCAACCTCAGTAAAACCGAGGAAAATATTGTGCGTTGCCCCGACGCTGCCGTTGCCGAAAAGATGATTGCACTCATCGACGATGTTCGCAACCATAAAGATTCCATTGGCGGTGTAATTACTTGCGTTATTCGTGGTGTTCCTGCTGGTCTTGGCGACCCTTGCTTCGATAAACTTCAAGCTACCTTGGCTCATGCTATGCTTAGCATCAATGCGGTGAAAGGCTTCGAATACGGCTCTGGATTTGCAGGCAGCAGCATGCGCGGTTCGACTCATAATGATATTTTCTATATTGATGATAATGAGGAGGTTCGTACGCGTACTAACTTCAGCGGCGGCATCCAAGGCGGCATAAGTAACGGCGAGGATATTTATTTCAACGTGGCGTTCAAGCCAACGGCTACCATACTTATGGAGCAACCAACGATAAATACTGACCATCAGGAAGTTTCGACTATCGTGAAAGGTCGCCACGATCCGTGCGTTGTGCCACGTGCAGTGCCCATTGTAGAGGCTATGGCAGCTATGACCATTGCAGATGCGTTACTTGTGCAACGCTCTATAAATCAACGCGGTTAATCATTATATAATTATACCTAAGCTATGAATAAAATATTATCAATTCTTGCAGTTGCGTTGTTTACTGCATGCAATTCTTCGCTTGAGTCTACACGAATTGTCCCCAACGACGCTAGCATTCAGTACGTTGGCCGCGTCGTGGCTAATAGCGATTCGGTGGCTTTTACCTACCCTGGAACGTCAATATTTATGCGCTTCACGGGCTCTTCTCTATTTCTCGAACAGAAACCAAATAGTGGTTTCTATATGGTTGAAATCGATGGCAACGAAGCTAAAAAAGTAGCATCGTCTAATGATAGCTTACTCAGCGTAGCGGAGAACTTAAGTAGTGGTGAACATACCGCGCGCATTATGTATGTGGTTGAAGGTTACGAACTTAAGCCAGCCATATATTCATTTGTATTGAATGCTGGTGAAAAACTTCTTGAGCCGTCTCCACTGCCCGAGCGTAAGATTTTGTTCATAGGTAATAGTATCACATGCGGCTACGGCGTAGAAGGTACCGATGGAGCGCAGCATTTCGCCTACGACACAGAGAATCACTATTATACGTATGCCGCCATTGCTGCACGCCGACTCAATGCTCAGCACCACGCCATAGCGCGTTCGGGCATTGGTATTTATCGTAACTATGGCGACAAGCGCGAAGGCTCTGTCGAGAATATGCCATACAAATTCAAGCAGACACTCTTCGATAATCCTACTTACGAGTGGGATAACACGCAATTCGTCCCAGATTTGCTTTGCATCAACCTCGGTACCAACGACATGAGCCTCGATAATTATGATATTGATGCGTTTCGAGCCTCATACGTAGCGTTTTTGCACCAACTTCGTACATATTATCCTACGAGCAAAATTGTGGTGCTTTGCGGCTCGATGCTTACTGGCGAGGTGGTCGAACTTATGCAGCGCACACTTGATAGCATCGTTGCAGAATTCAATAGTCAAGGCGATAGCGCAATAAGTCGCTTCAACTTCACTCCGCAAGATGGCTCGCTCGGCTATGGCTCCGACTACCATCCATCGCTTGCACAACAGCGCAAGATGGCCGATGAACTCACGCCATACATATCTGAACTTATGACGTGGAAGAGTGAATAAAGATATAGTAGAAACGCTTGTAATACAATAATTTATCTATATGGCTCAAAAAATAGCAATAATTAAGATGTTGTTTGATTATAAAGCCGTATTTTAGCAGCCATAAACAAAACGCGATGTATATGAAAAAGATAACACTAATATTTGCTGCGATGGCCTTTATTTTATTGGCAATGTCGGCATGTGGCGGTACGCAAGAGTGTCCAGCTTATTCTGACAATCAAACATCAACAGAAGTATCCGACTTAGCATAAAGGAATGGCAACTAGCTATTCCTTTTTTTATATACGAATGACTCGGTTGTAAAAAAAACTTAAATTGCTTTTGAGTGAGAAAACCTAAAAGTCAATTTGTATAAATTCGCGCCGAATTGAGAAAAGAAAACACTTAATATAATTCAAAAAGCAAAAACAAAATGATTAAACTTGGTATCAACGGCTTTGGCCGTATCGGTCGTATGGTTTTCCGCGCTGCTGTGGAGAACTTCGGTAAAGACATTCAAGTAGTAGGTATCAACGACCTTCTCGACGCTGACTACCTCGCATACATGTTGAAGTATGACTCAGTTCATGGTCACTTCAACCACGACATCAAAGTTGAAGGCAACTTCATGATCGTTGATGGCAACAAGATCCAAATCTTCGCTGAGAAAGATCCTGCTCAAATCACTTGGGGTGCTCTTGGTGTTGACGTTGTTGTAGAGTCTACCGGTTTCTTCCTCACCGCTGAACTCGCTGAGGCTCACATCAAAGCTGGTGCTAAGAAAGTTATCATGTCTGCACCTTCTAAAGACGCAACTCCTATGTTCGTTTATGGTGTAAATGACAAGACCTACGCTGGTCAGACCATCATCTCTAACGCTTCTTGTACTACCAACTGCTTGGCTCCTATCTCTAAGGTCCTCAATGACAAGTTCGGTATCAAACGTGGTCTTATGACTACCGTTCACGCTGCAACTGCTACTCAGAAGACTGTTGACGGTCCTTCTAAGAAAGATTGGCGTGGTGGTCGTGGTATCCTCGAGAATATCATCCCTTCATCTACCGGTGCTGCTAAGGCTGTAGGTAAAGTTCTTCCTGCTCTCAATGGCAAACTTACTGGTATGTCTATGCGTGTTCCTACCTCTGACGTATCTGTAGTTGACCTTACCGTAGAGCTCGAGAAAGCTACTACCTACGAGGAAATCTGCGCTGCAATGAAAGAGGCTTCTGAAGGCGAACTCAAAGGTGTACTCGGTTACACCGACGAGGCTGTCGTTTCTACCGACTTCCGCAACGATTCTCGTACCTCTATCTTCGACGCTAAGGCTGGTATCCAACTCGATCCTACCTTCGTAAAAGTTGTTTCTTGGTACGACAACGAATGGGGCTATTCAAACAAAGTTTGTGAAATGGCTCGTGTAATCTCTAAGTAATTAGATTATTACAATTATATTCCGCTCCCGTGAGACCTATATCTCTCGGGAGTTTTTGTTTTTATGGCGTTATTGGTTACTTTTGAACTACCAAACTCCAAAATAATCAATAGAAAAAATGAAAGTAGAAAAACAATCCTTTGGCTATATCGACGACAACGAAGTTCTGCTCTTTGACCTCAAAAACGATAATGGCACTTCAGTGAAGGTTACTAACATCGGTGCTACGATTACAAGCATCGAAACACCTGACAAGAATGGTAACATCGGTCAAATCGTATTAGGTTTCGACGATCCCCGTATCTATTTGTCGAAAGAATACTTAGATGCAGGTTTCTATTTCGGAGCTACTGTAGGTCGATATGCAAATCGTATCGAAAAAGGTCAATTTACTCTCGATGGTAAGGTATACAACCTTGAGATTAACAACGGCCCTAACCACTTGCATGGTGGTATCAATTCTTTCAATACCAAATTTTGGTCTGCCGATGTGTTCGAAAATGCCGATCGCGTTGGCGTGAAGATGAGCTACACGAGTGCTCACATGGAAAATGGTTATCCTGGCGAATTGAAGGTCTCTGTGGTATTTACACTCACTCAAGAAAATGAGCTCATGATTAACTATCAGGCTAATACCGACCGCAAGACAATTCTAAATCTTACCAACCATAGCTATTTCAACCTACACGGTAATGGTGATATTCTGAATACCAATGTACTTATGCAAGCTTCTAAGTACACTCCTAAGGATGATACGAATATACCAACCGGCGAACTTGCTACGGTTAAGGGCACTCCGCTCGATTTCACTATTGAGCACAAAATAGGTGAGCGTGTTCATTTCTTTGAGGATGGCTACGACCATAACTATATTATCGATGGTATTCAGGGCCAACTTCGTAAGGCAGCTTTTGCAAGCGACGAAGAGAGTGGTCGTACGCTCGAATTTAGTACCACTGAGCCAGGTTTCCAGTTCTATACTGCATATTGGTTGAATGGTAAATTCAGCCGTGGTAAGCAGAAGTTCATCTCATACGCTGGATTCTGCTTCGAAGCGCAGCACTATCCCGATTCGCCTAACAAGCCTGAATTCCCGTCGGTTGAATTGAGTCCGAAAGAGACTTACACTCAGACGACCATATATAAATTTGGCTTGATGTAGAACATTTTTTCATGTCTTTTATATTTTAGGAGGTCGGCTTTCGAGTCACCTCCTTTTTTGTTGCCTATGAAACGATTTGCTCTTTTGTTGCTTACAGTTGCACTACTCAGTGCTTGTCGCTATTCTGCTATAGAAAATATACTTGGCTCGACAGCCGATGTCGATATTGATAGCATAAAATCGCGAGGCGTACTCCGTGTCGTTACGCATTACAATTCCGTTGATTACTTTGCATACAAAGGCACATCTGTAGGCTATCAATACGAACTGACTAAGCTTTATGCTGAGCACTTAGGCGTAAAACTCGAAATTACTGCGCTGAACGACTATGAGCAAAATGTAGAGAGCCTGCGCGATGGCAGCGTAGATATTATTGCCACAACAATTGTTGTAGATACACTCAACGAGCGCCGTTTTGCGTTTGTCGAACCTTATGGACGTAGCAGGCAAGTGGTTGTGCGACAAATCAGCGATGTGCATACGACTGCGCTCGACACCATTAGTGTGATGGCAAATTCCTTTTATGTAAATACGCTAAATGCGCTAAACGATACCGCCGCAAAACCTATTTATATAGATCAAATTCCCGATTACGACGTGGAGCAACTCATACAGATGGTTTCCGAAAGCGAAATAAAGCAGACGCTCTGTGTGGAGAATATTGCCAAAGCAAACCAATGGTACTATTCGAATATCGATATTGCCACCGTAGTTGGTTCGGAAGTAGATTTGGCGTGGGGCGTGCGACAAAATGCCGTTGGACTTAAGGCTGATATTGATAAATGGCTCAAGTCGTTCAAGAAAACGTCGAAATTCAAGCATATATATAGGAAATATGTGATTGATCCTCGCGATAATCATAGCAGCGTGCAGAGCGTTTCGGCCGATACGTATAAAGACGATTATGCCGCGATAGTACAAAAATACGCTACCGACAAACGCTACGACAAATGGCTTATTTCGTCGGTGATATATCAAGAGTCGCATTTCAATCCTAAGGCGCGAAGTTGGGCTGGTGCTTGCGGCCTTATGCAATTAATGCCCGAAACTGCCTATCGTTTTGGCGTGTCCAATGTCTCCGACCCCGAGCAGAATATCGATGCTGGCGTACGTATGCTCAAATGGCTCGATAGTCGATTGACGCAATACGTATCCGACCCAAACGAACGTGTGAAGTTTACTCTTGCGGCTTATAATGTTGGGCTGGGACATGTTATGGATGCGATACGTTTGGCCAAAAGTTACGGTAAAAATCCACAGAAGTGGCAAGGTAACGTAGAGGTGGCGCTGCTGTTGAAGTCTAATCCGTCTACTTATTCCAATCCGTTGGTGAAACATGGGTATTGTCGTGGTTCTGAGACGGTTAACTATGTGCGTAATGTTATTGAGCGTGCTCGCAATTATAGGAAGGCACATAAAAAATAAAGACTCTGAGCACCAGAGTCTTTATTCAACAATAGACAACAACAGATGAAAAAATAAAATACCATCATTTTCACAACGAGGTCTTTATCATTTGGCATTTTTTAGTGCTTGTTTAGTAACGAGCACATACAAAACTACAGTGTTTTATACTTATTAACAAGTGTAAAAAAGTGTAAAGTGGTGGTTTATACCTATATGAAGGCGTATTTGCTTGTGTAATAACTTGTTTTTGCTTGTTATTTATATGCAGAAAAAACAGAGTGCAAAACGGCAAAAAAATGACAGCCTTGGTTGGAGATATTAATATTAGCAGTACATTTGCACCGTCAAACGACAACGGTCATGACGATAAGAAATGACATAATGGAGAGAGGGCAGAGTGGTCGATTGCACTTGTCTTGAAAACAAGCATACGGCGACGGATCCGGGGTTCGAATCCCTGTCTCTCCGCTTAATATTAGAAGAGTTGAACGCATGTTCAACTCTTTTTTTGTTTGTCTTAGTGTGTTAATATCTTTTCTTGAATTTTATTTCAAATGAGCAATAGTAGGTGTTGGAGATATAAATATTAGCAGTACATTTGCACCGTCAAACGACGATGGTCGAGACGGAAAAAATGACATAATGGAGAGATGGCAGAGTGGTCGATTGCACTTGTCTTGAAAACAAGCATACGGCGACGTATCCGGGGTTCGAATCCCTGTCTCTCCGCTTCTATTGCTGAAAAACAGTAAATTAGAAATTACACGGGACTAACGATAGGAGTTAGCCCCGTTTTTTATGCCCTTATGTAGTCGTTCACCGCGCTTATGAAATCGTCAAAAGAGCGAACGACAATTGTCTTATATCCGTTACCATCGAGAGCCGACAACATCCGTTTTTGCTCTTGCGACACTACGCCTTCTCTGCCGTTCTTCATCTCTATGAATAGACCGTGAAAACCCTTTGCTGGGTAAGCTATGAATAGGTCGGGGAATCCCGCAATTGTTCCCATCTGTTTGAAACGTATTGCCGTGAGCAAACCTCGCTTACCACCATTGGGTGAATGGTGTATAATTATGTGTGGATATTGCAACCGAAACCAACGCACACACGCTATCTGTAGATGTTCTTCGTCGTGCTTAACGGCTCTCATCGCTCTGCGTCTCTTCTTCTTCGCCCTCGGTGGTCTCTTCTTCGTCGGTTAACTCGCTATCGTCGCTGATGCTACGCGATTCACTGTCACCCGTTGACACACTTCTATTCGATGTCGCGGCGCGGTTCGTCGGATCTATCTCTACAAGGCTCAAACCGAATGTAGCCATCTGGCGAACGAATTGCGTGAACTGCGAGCAACTCTTATATACACAACGATAATATGTATTCGGTTGGTATTGCGTACGTATGGTGAGTAGTCCAGTATCGAGTACCTCGCTGCAAAATGCTGCGTAGCGCAAGAAGAATGTTGTCTCGTCAGGCGCCGTTATATGCATAGTTAACGTTAGCGCACGCTCGTTTTTCTTTGGCACGTTAGTACCCTGAATGTAGCGCACGCCATCTTCGTTGCGTACGTCGTTTGTTATCCAGTCTTTGAGTGGTGGCGGTGTCATGAGCGCCGATAGCGACTCTTGAGTTAGCGAAACACCCCAGGTGTTGTAAGCATCTTGACCATTGATATACAGTTGTGTAGCTGGCATCTTTATATAGATTGTTGGTTTCGGCTTGAAAGGTAGTGCTTTGGCAGCGTACATATTACGCTGTGACTGATTTACCTTTGACCTCATCGCAAAAGGGAATAGTAGCCGCGAAGGCTGTGTTACGTTTTTTCATAGAAATGTACAGAAATAAACTCCGTCTCATGGAAGTTGTGCGCAAACGTGCGCGACGTATGTATTTTCATCTTTTGAGCGAGCAGCCGCGAAGGTTGGGCGCTTTTTTTATTAACATTCTATTGCATAACGCTGTTACCAATATACTTTCGTGTCAATCAAACATATACGAATAGGACAATGAAAGAAATGCTCGTTATTATTGCCGTATGTTTTCTTATGGTGACAATATCTATGCTGCTCGACCTCGCAGCTGGATTGTACAAAGCATCGCAAAAAGGTGTGGTTCGCACCTCTGAAGGCTTGCGCCGTACGGCAAGTAAGATGATTATCTACTACGGATCTGTTATCATGGCTGGTTGTGGCGATGTGGTGATATACCTATCGAACTTCTACGACCTTATAGGCTTATCGAGCTTGCATAACTATCCAGTAGTGGCGGCTTTAGTGACGCTCTTCTTGATAGCGTGCGAACTTATGAGCCTTCGCGAAAAAGCCGACAAGAAGGCGCAAAAACGTGCCAAGGAGGCGCAAGAAGTACTCGTTGAACTCTTCCGTAATAAAGACGTTCAGAAGGTTATCGAGACGCTTGCCAAGTCGGGCAAACAATAGTAGACTTTGTGTAATGTTCCATCATTTCATAGTTATAAGGGTTCAAAATTGTTTTTTCCTCACCGCTGCGATAGTAGTGAGGTTTTATTTATAGACATATCGGTTTTTTTGACATATATACAATGCATTCATTTGTAGAATTGGAGTGCTCGGCTGCGATAGTCGAGCATTTTTTTAGCTACATAATATTATGTTACGCTGTGGCTTACATACCTTTCGCTGGTCTTATAAATCTAAAAGTATGAACGACATAACAATATACGCAGCGGACGAAACCGCTCTTATGACAGCACCTATCACCGAAGCGGCTGTGCACGAGGAAAACCTTATGCAAGATGATAAGGTCTCGCTAAAGTGGAATGCCGGAAACATTACCGATGCGTGCGCCAATTTGCTCGGAGCACCATCTGAGAATTATGATAAAAACGAGCCAATTTTTGCGAGTTCAACAGCTATTAGAGGTTCTGTAACGTGGTCTGGCGTTCCGTCATTATTTATCGGTGGTAATGGTACACGTTCTGTAGTGGTTGCCTTTCCACCATTGACAAATGGTCAACGCTATACTTTCTCTTTTTACTATATCCGAAATTATGGCTCTCGTAATCTTTATTATACCATTGGCTCTTCGCGTATAGACGCAATGAGTGGTTCGGCTTCAACTACTCCTAAGAGGTTATCTATGACGTTTATAGCTAATGCACAAACAACATCGGCTGTCATTAGCTCCACAGCGCCAACAGACTCGGATTATGCTTTCCTAAAGTTTCAACTTGAGTTTGGTTCATCTGCCACAGAATGGAATGATGGTAACGTTTTTGCGGACAATATTCTTCCCGCTGGTAGCTTCATAACCCTCAACTCTATCCGCTACTACCTTGCTGAAGATTACCGACCAGATAGTAAAGATTTGGGCTTATATACCTACAATCCCGAGTTTATCCACGAGGTCTATTTGCTCAAAAAGATGCCGTTCTTGCTTATCAATGCCACCAATAGCGGCAATAGTGTAGAATCGGATTGGAATTACACGGGTTCGCTCGATGACCTTGCGTCAACGCTCGAAGATAGCATAAACGCTGCATTAGGCTATACGACTGGCGGATATACCATCGATATAGATGAGAGCATCGAAAACGCTGTTAACCTCTCGTTCAGCAATATGTCTATCCTTGATGCGCTCAACGCCATTGCTGAGGCTATCAATGGCGAATGGTACACCGACGAAGCTATCAACGGATATACGGGCAATAAGATTATTCACTTTGCACCATCTTGTTTGCACGAGGGCGGTCAAAGTTCAACACTTGCTTTCACAGCTGGCAACCAAGTAGGCTTCCCGAGCAGCCAACAAAAACACGAGTTCTATAATCGTTACTACATCTTTGGCTCAACGCGCAACATTCCACAAGATTACAACGGCGCACAAGCCAATACCGTCGTAAACAAACGTTTGACGCTTTCGCCTACGCTTCACCCAAATGGATATATCGATTTGCCACAATTCACCGAAGAGGGCGAAATCGTTACAACCGAGGACACCACAAAACCAAGTTACTACGATGAAGACGGCAATGTAGCGCACTACGTTCCCGATGATAGCGTTGGCGGTCGCGTCTTTACCAAGGTTATACAGATAGATGACGTTTATCCGCGTGCCAACTTGCATGTTAGTGCTATCTATGAGAATACGCGCTATGTGGAGCAAGACGGCAACAAAGTAGAGATTGGCACAGATTCAACAACTGGCAAACCTATCTATAGTACTTACACCGTCTATTATTTAGCTCTCCAGAACGAGGAAAATGTAGCCTTCACTATCAACGATAGTACATACGATGCCGACGAAAACCCCGATGGAAGCAAGATAAAAGGCTTAAACGTAAGTATTCACTTCAAAGATGGCGCACTCACGGGACGTGAATTTGAGGTTACATATCACTCTACGGCACAGCAAAAAACCAATATCGACGGCACAACGGTAAACATTCCCGCTAACGTCTTTGAGGTCGTAAAGATTGAGGATAACACCATAATCGTACCTAACACCAACATTGCGCCAGTTGTAGACGATGAGGTTATCATTTTCAATATTCGTATGCCACAAGCCTACATCGATAGTGCATATAAAGAGCTCGACAAAGAGGCTATGAAAGCTATCTACGAGGAATGGCGCGACGGCAACGAATACGAGGTACAGAGCAACCCCGAAGCCTTCACTCAGAACGTCTACAACTTGCATCTTGGTAGACACGTAAAACTTACAGCGTGGGGACGCTTGATTGACACTCGCATAACCAAACTGCAAACGCATCTCGATAGAGATTTCGAGCAAACAATTTCGTTCACCAAGGGCATCAAAAAAGGAACGATAAGCACGCTCTTAACTACCATCGAAGCTACCAGTGCACGCATGACGCAAGTGGAATTGAAAGACGATAGCAATCTACACCAGCTACGCCAACAGCTATACTCAGCGCAACGCGAAAGTATTGATGCGATGTTCGATAGCGATGGATATTTCACCGAGCCTATCTCACCAGTCACCATACAGACGCAAGTGCTACAGAGTGGAGCAAAGAGCACGCAGTTAAACCTTGCGAACGTACTTATTCAGCCCAACACCGATGGAAGCGCAAAGAACGTCAATAAGATTAACGTAGTTAGTTCGAGCGGCAAACTTGTACACTACGGACTTAACGTCGATGGCACATGGCGTGAATGGAACGTAGCCAATAGCGGTGCTGCTACACTTGCAAACAATAATCTCTATTATATCTATGCTCGATGCGTGAAGGCTACAAGCGGAACGGCTTGCACCATTGTATTCGACCAAACGCAACACGTCTACGATGAGACGGGCGACTATTACTATTTCCTTATAGGTACGC
>JAFYCM010000091.1 GCA_017539645.1 Bacteroidales bacterium | reverse complement strand
GACAAAAATCCCGATGGTATGTGGGGCTGGGGTAGTCAGGCGGCAACGGTGTTCGACACTACCAAGATTACGCCTGTCAACTGCGCTACGGCTGGTCGCTCGTGCCGTACGTACCTCAATGAAGGTCGTTGGGAGAAGGTATACAACTCCATCGAGCCGGGCGATTTCGTACTTATTCAGTTCGGCCATAATGATATTGGCGGTATAGATAAGGATAAAGAACGTGGCGAAATTGCTTGTACGTCAGATACTTGCCATGTTTATAAGTCGGCTAAGACCGGTAAATATGAGGTGGTTTATTCATTTGGTTGGTATTTGCGCAAATTCATCGATGATGTTCGCGAGAAGGGTGGCACGCCAATTCTCGTAAGCCTTACGCCGCGCAACGAATGGCCAAATGGCAAGATTGAACGCCGCAATGATTCCTATGGTAAATGGTATCGCGAAGTAGCCCAAATGACTGGCGTTGAGTTCGTTGACGTACATAATATTAC
Source organism: Bacteroidales bacterium (assembly GCA_017539645.1). Lineage (GTDB taxonomy): Bacteria > Bacteroidota > Bacteroidia > Bacteroidales > Marinilabiliaceae > W3P20-009. The sequence goes on along the minus strand of JAFYCM010000091.1, from coordinate 28,725 downwards.
CGCCGATGCACTCGACAAGATAGGGCAGAAGAAGGCGGCTGCATACTACAACCACGACCATACGCACACCTCGCTCAAGGGCGCGAAACTCAATGCGAAGAGCGTTGGCGTTGGCTTGCGCGATATAAAGTCCGACTTAGCTAAATATCTAAAGAAATAATTTGGAAGACACCGAATCAAACGAATAGGACGAATGCCGTTCTATTCGTTTGATTTGTTTATATGTAATCACAAAGAATGAATTCGTTCATTCTGGGTGTTAATGAATAATTATGAAAAAAACGTCTTTTACTATTCCACTGATGGCGACTGCGCTGATGTGCGCTTGCCAAAACGAAACTATTGATCGTGAGGCGCTTGTGCGTCGAAATAATCCTAATATCACTATTCCCGACACGCTTGCTAGCCTCACCGTGGGCAATGGCGGTTTTGCTTTTACTGCTGATGTTACTGGTTTACAGACATTTCCAGAGTATTATAAAAATGGTGTTCCGCTTGGCACCATGAGCGATTGGGGTTGGCATAGTTTCTCTAATCCCGATTCGCTGCGCTTCGAGGAGACGCTTCGCAACGACAGTGAACTCCACGGACACGATGAGCTATATAGTCGCCAGATTCGCGATGACGAGCGCGGCAATGCGGCTTCCAATTGGTATCGCGTCAATCCGCATAGAGTTCACCTTGGTGTGCTTGGCTTCGATTTGAGCGATTCGGCATTGCAACGCATTGATGTTCAAAAAAATGAGCTCGATATGTACGCCGGCATCATACATAGCCAATTCACGCTCGATGGCGTTAGCTACTCGGTGGCTACGGCTTGTCATCCTACGCTCGATGCCATAAGTACGCATGTGCAAAACTCAGCGCATACGCCGATTGTGCTCCGTTTCCCATACCCAACGGGCAAACACTCCGACGATGCTTGCGACTGGAGCGAAGGCAAAGATCATTCTACCGCGCTCGACACCTCCAATGGCATAGTAGTTCGCAGAAAAATTGGTGATTTTGCATACAACGTGCGTATATATATAGAAAACGAGTTTAATATATCACAACGCGCGGATAATGAGATTGTTATATCGCCAACGGCTGACGAATATTCCGTTTCTGTTCTCTTCGAACCCGACACTGCGCAAACGCACGTAAATAACATGAAGGTGGCCGACACCTTTGCTGCTTCGGCTGAGGCTTGGGCTAACTTTTGGAACGAAGGCGCTGCAGTCGACTTTAGTCGTTGCACCGATCCGCGTGCACGCGAACTTGAGCGTAGGGTAGTGCAAAGCCAATATCTGCTGGCTGTCAACTGTGCTGGCGATACGCCGCCACAAGAGACGGGACTTACCTACAACTCGTGGTTTGGCAAGTTCCACCTCGAGATGATTTATTGGCATCAGGCATGGTTGCCGTTGTGGGGACATGCCGATAAACTTCAGCACACGTTGGCTTGGTATCATCAAGCCGAGCCGAATGCGCGAAGCATAGCCGAACGCCAAGGATATGCTGGCGTTCGCTGGATGAAGATGACAGATCCGTCGTCGATAGAAGCGCCATCGAATGTGGGAAGCTACCTCATTTGGCAACAGCCGCACTTGATTTTGCTTTCGGAATATGTATATCGCGCCACCAAGTCGGATGAGTTCCTTCGTGATATGTATCCGCTCATCAACGTGACAGCTGAATTTATGGCAGATTTCACGCAGACCGACAGCCTTGGACGCCGCATTCTGCAAGGCTTCATTCCTGCGCAGGAGACTCTCCGTGCCCGCGACGTTGTGAATGCGCCATTCGAACTCTCGTATTGGCATTTCGGACTCTCTGTGGTCCAACAGTGGCGCGAACGCATGGGCTTGCAGCGCGTGGCGGCATGGGATTCTATAATTACGAATCTTGCACCATTGGCATACAACGCCGATGATCTTTACCTAGCTGCCGAGACAGCCACCGAGACTTACCGCGACATTCGTTTCACCTCCGACCACCCTGCAGTGCTTGGCGCGCTTGGCATTTTGCCCATTACGAGCCAGATAGATACGGCTATAATGAAAAACACGCTCCGCTGGGTGCGCGACAATTGGAACTGGAACAAGACTTGGGGTTGGGATTACCCTATGGCTGCTATGTGTGCTACACGTCTCGGCGAACCAGAAATGGCTGTAGATATGCTACTTATGGATAAACGAACCAATACTTATCTGCCCAACGGCCATAACTACCAAGATGAGCGACTTCGCCTCTACTTGCCTGGCAACGGCGGCTTGCTGACAACCATTGCTCTTATGTGTGCAGGCTGGGACGGCTGCGAAGTAGAAAACCCAGGATTCCCGAAAGATGGTTCGTGGAATGTTCGTTGGGAAGGCTTGCAGAGATTGCCGTAAAGGGAAAAAGATAAAATGCAGAGCGCACAAAACTCTTCTCGTGAGTCTTGTGCGCTCTGTTTTTAGTTGCTTGCTCAAATTAATCTTAACGCTTGTGCGCTCTAATAATTGTATCCACCTCTATTGTATATATAACTCTCTGAGGTTACAATGAATTGGCCATGTATATTGCCGCCCGAGAAATTGGTGACGGGTGTTGCTGCCGCAGGACTATATATACCGCCATCTGTTTTTATCTGCTTTTCAATGACTTTATAGTAGTCGTAATTAGCCTTGCTTATTGGATAGAATGTATAAAGGATAACCTCACCATTATCTTTATACCAATCGTCATCATCATTATTGGGTGCTCCATAAGATTCTGAGAAAGCAGGTTCATAGTTGTATTCGCTAAATTGTAGTTCACTTATTGTGTCATTCATATTTTCTGTTGAAAAAAGTCTTACCGATCCTATGCCCAAGCTATTTAGTTTACACAACGAAGCAATGAAATGTTTACTCTCTTTGGAACTATTTATCAAACTAAATACAGGTATTTCACACTCGTAATAGCCTTCGTCTAAACTTTTGAATCGTTTTATTTTTTTATACCTCACTTTTGTTATCTCTATTGGCGGCAATAACTTCTCTGTCGCGTTATACTCCTTGCCATCTATTGTAACAGTTAGTGTATACGTTCTGCCTATCTCTAATTTGCAATCAAACCCAATGAATATCTTAGCTGATTTTTCCTCGTTATTATTGATTATAATCTCTGTTGCATGTTTTCTATAACTCGTCCCGTCATACCAACTTCTCACACCCAAAATACTATCTAACTCTCCTTTATATTCAAGATAATTATGATAATCACTTAGTGGTGGATAGTTGGCTAAAAACTCTTCAGAATCAGTGAATATGTGTACACTCCCTTTGTCATCAGTTAGCTTTACCGAGAATTTTGTAAGAGAATCTATAGGTTCGTCATTCATTCTCGTAATTTTCACGTATTGTATTGAGTCTGGATTGACAAGCATTGCATCTATGACATAGGTATTGAAATCTTGGCCTATGTGCAAATCAACATCGTCGATGCACGATTGATGCGTCAAGCTTAGCAGAAGGACGATAAAAGGAAAAAGTAAATATTTATTTAGTTTCATGTTGCATAAACAATTTTTTAGTTAATTTTGCGAGTCCTAAATATGTGTGCACAGTTTGAGACTGCAAAATTAAATTATTCACAACAAAAAGAACAAACTTATGTTAAATAATTGCAAATCATTGCAAATCATTGTGTTAGCCGCCTTTCTTGCGGCGTGTAATGATGATGTTGATATTGTCGAACAGACGAATGAGAGTGTTAATTTCTCAGAAGAAGAGTTGGAAAAAGTTGCATACGGCTGTGACCTGTATCTTAATGATGATGATACATCTAAGGTAGAAACTCGCGCATCTGTAGAGTATTTAGAATTTATTAGTGATCAAATTCTTCGAAATACACAATCGACTCTAAAAGCTAAACCGATAGCCAAGAATAATCCGAGAGAATATGTGGGTGTTATTAAACGTAAAACATGTGGTCAATATGCTACTATAAAGATTCACTACGATTGTGAAGATAGTAAAAACAAGACAGAAAAATGGCATGATATTGGTGCTTGGGCTGTTAACAGAAATAAAAATATAGATATGTGTTTCTGTTGCGTTCCATTTGAAGATTTCCCTATTAATACTGGTGATCGGTATGCATTATTGCGATTAAGCGCAGAACCTCTAACTTTCAATAATAGAGACTATGACTATACATATATTATAAAAGTTCATATGGACGCAGAGGATAGCGACAATGAAACGAGAATTTCATTAGAGCGAGGTACGAGTAGCGATAATGCTGCTAATAAAACCGAATTAATAAGAGCGGAAAGCATCGTGCATGATTTTGTGAAAAAGACAGGTAATGGTAATTTGGATTTCGATTTGATATATATGGATTATTTCGAAGAAACGCCTCGACCACAAGGATATTCTTTCCCAGATTTTGGCTTTGAGTATGGTGTGTTTGGTTATGTAGACTCGGGTACTAATCCGCATAATGAAAACTTCGACTATCGCGGTTGGGTGTATTCTGACGATCAGGACAAAGGAAATACTAATATAATTACATTATGGCGTCAAGATAGTAGAGGTCATGAAGAGAAGGTTTGTGATATAAAACCAAAATCAGGATTGCCAGGCGGAACTAATAACAGACCTGGTTTGCCTGAAGTTCGTGATGGAATAGATTGTTTGACAGATGGAATCATTGAATACTCAGATAGAGGAACAAAAATCTATATGACAAGAGTTAATCCTAAAGATATTTACGATTAAAAATAATAGTCACAACCACCTATTTGCATGGTGGTTGTGACTATGCTTTTATCCCCAAGTGATGAAGTATATATATATTGTAATTGTAACATTAATAGCTCTCTCTTGTAAGCCCCAAAGACAACAGCATATATTGGCAACAATAGATGGCGAAGAGATAACTTCAGAGTCGTTAGACAAAGCAATAGAGCCTCAGTTATACGATTGTTTGTACGAGATATACAAATTGCGCAAAACAGCCACAGAGAGTGTAATATCTCGTATGGTCCTTGAGCATGAAGCAAGACAATTGGGTATATCTGCCGATTCGTTTCTGAATAGTTATATCAGTTGCCATACAACCAAGACGGATATTGCCCAATATGCAGAGCGTGAGCATTTGACGTATGGAATTCCGTATGTGGATGATGGCGTATATCATTATACCAGTTTTGACAGTGAGCGCGGACAAGCAGAGTTGCTAAAGGCATTGAAGAAACAATTGCAGAAGCAACTGATAGACAGTTTAATAGAAAAGCATGATGTGCATATCGCTATAAAACCACCTATTGCACCTCGCATGAATCTTGATTCACTCATGTATTTTGAGCGAGGTAATTTGCAATCGCCAATAAAGTTTACAGAGATAACCGATTACAATTGCAGTGTGTGTCGGTCGATGTATTTGGCGTTGGAACAATTGTTTGCTGATTATGGCGATAAAGTTTGTTTTCGCTATGCATCGATAATTGACGATAGCTCAGTAGCGTTGCGAGCAGTATTGGCAGCATCGGAGCAAGATAAGCAATGGCAAATGCGCGATGCTCTTATGCGCGAACAATATTTTGTCGATTCGTCAATGGTGTATCGTGTTGCAGAAAGTATTGGTCTTGACATGGATGCCTTTTCTGTGGATTTTTCGAGCACAGAGATAAAAAACAGAATATCTCAAAATGATGAATATCTCCGTAGGAAAGGAATATACTCAACCCCAACATTTTTGATAAACAATCATCTGTTGCACGATGCTACGGATGTGAATGTTTTGCGCTCGGAGTTGGAGAGAGCAATATCAGAAAAGTAATTTGGGTGACATGTTTATTTTGAGGCAGATTCCCAATATAGCCGCATTGATTTGTATGCTTTTCAAATTCAGCAGAATAGATGGGATTCTTCGCTACGCTCAGAATGACATAAAGGCTAATTGATAACAACAGATAGAGATTATACAGCATGAAAAAATACTTGCTAATTCTACTCTCAGCAGTAGCAATTAGTGCATCGGCGCAGACAGTATGTGGCTACGTAACCGATGCGCAAACAGGTGAAAGACTCCCCAATGCCCTTGTCTACAACCAAACAACCAAAACTACAGCCCTATCCAATGCTTACGGCTACTATTCGCTTGCGCACACTGCAAAAGGCGACACCATTGTGGCACGCTTTGTTGGTTACGTAACAGCACATCAGGTTGTTAGAAATGCCGAAAAGACCGACATAGCGCTTGTGCCCCATAGTAAGCAGTTAGGCGAAGTGAAAGTGCACGGCGAGTCGACTTTTAGGCGCGAACTGAACCAGACGCAGATGAGCCATCACCACATTCCTGCCACAGCCATAAAGACCAATGCCGTGATGTTTGGCGAAGCCGATGCTTTGAAGACTATTCAACTTATGCCGGGCGTTAACTCGGCAGCCGATGGCAGCACAAACCTTTCGGTGCGCGGCGGCTCGTACGACCAAAACCTTATTTTGCTCGACGAAGCTACGGTTTATAATCCAGCTCATACTATGGGCATATTCACCGCATTCAATGCCGATGCCATGAGTGGCGTAGATTTATACAAAGGCGACTTGCCTGCACGCTACGGTGGCAAACTCTCGGCCGTGGTAGATATGAAGATGCGCGAAGGCAACAACCAGCATTCCTCTGTACAAGGCGGCGTTGGCACAATAGCCAGTCGACTGTTGGTAGAAGGTCCGTTGAAAAAAGACACCGCTTCGTTTATGATAGCAGGTAGAGTGGGGTATAGCGAATTGATGATGGGGCTTCTTTCTGCTATGTACAATTCAGAGACTTTTTTTATAATAGCTAAAGATCCTTATGAACGTCACGAAGATGACAAAATTCACTTTTTCGATCTCTGCGCTAAGGTCAATTGGATGAAAGACGAAAACAATAAGTTCTACATATCGGGGTATGCCAGCTGGGATGGATTTGTTTGCCCTGTATTAGCGATAAGAACCAAACAGAACTGGGGTAATCAGACTGGAACGTTTCGTTGGAATCATATCTATTCGCCCAACATATTTGGTAACGCTACGCTCACCTTTAGTAACTATAAATATGTACAGCGCCAAACGGAGGATGTGCGCAACTTTGAGTGGCAATCGGGAATGCGTGAAATAACAATGAAAAACGACCTCGACTACTATCGCGACCGTATGCATATAACTTTTGGTGCCGCGGCAGAGGTGCATTTCTATAATCCTGGTGAAATGGTTCCGCTTAGTGGTTCGGTAATGCGCGGTATGCAATTGGATAAAAAACGAGCCTTGCAACTGTCGGCATACGCAGGCAATGAGCATAAAATCAGCGACAAATTCAAGATTTCGTATGGTTTGCGCTTGAGTTCGTCTATTCAGTTAGGTCCAGCCACGGTGCGTCATTATACACAAATGCCGCTATATGCCGACTCCACAGAATATGGTAGAGGAAAGTTGGTTAAGTCCTATTGGCGAGCAGAACCGCGCTTGGCAGCAAGCTATTCGCTCAACGAGAATGCAACGTTGAAAGCTTCGTACGCTCGCACGGTGCAATATCAGCACTTACTAAACAATTCGGCGCTTGGTATGCCAACCGACATTTGGGCGCCTGCCGATAACTATATTCGTCCGCAAGAGGCCGATGCGTTTGCCGTGGGATTGCACGGCTTTATGCCTCGCACTCAGATAGAGGCGAGTGTTGAAGGATATTACAAGGCGATGCACCACATAATAGATTTCTGCGACAATGCCGAACTTATTAATAATAACCACATAGAAACAGAGGTGTTGAGCGGAAAGGGTAGAGCATGGGGCTTAGAGGCTATGTTGCGTCGCGATGGTAAGAGAGGTTCGGTGTTGCTGAGCTACACACTCTCGAAAGCCGAGCGACAGATTGATGGTGTAAACCAAGGTAATTGGTATTATGCCGTTTATGACCAACGTCACAATTTTGCAATAAACAGTTTGCTAAAACTCTCTGAGCGTTGGAGTCTTTCGAGCACATGGTGCTATCACACTGGCGGACGTGCTACCATGCCAATAGATACGTACTATTACAAATTTGCTAATGTGGCGGTTTATTCCGAGCGCAACGGCTACAAAATGCCAGCCTTCCATCGCCTCGATGTATCGGCTATATACGATTTCAAACGCAATGTAGGTCGCAAGTGGAAGTCGCAACTTGTATTCTCGCTATACAATGTGTACGGACGTAAAAATGCATATTCAGTGTTTGCGCGTTCTCATTATGCTTATTTTGATGATAAATATAAAAATGAGCGACAGCTGCGAGGCTATATGATGTATCTGTATAAATGGGTGCCAAGCATAACCTATAACTTCACATTTTAGTTACGAATTACGAGTTTTGTGGGGATGAACACAGATAATTCTCAATTTTTTTGTTGTCATCCTGAGCAACGCGAAGGATCTCCTTTGCTTTGGGATTCTTCGCTACGCTCAGAATGGCACAAAGGCTCGTAACTCGTAATTTATAATTCGTAATTTCCATTTAGCCAATCAACTTCTCTATTTGCTTCGGTGTGGCAAAAGGTAGCCGCTGGCTTAAGTATGAAATAAGTTGATTTTTAGCATCTTCGGGTGCTATGCTATCTACGTCGAAGAAGAGATTCTCGAAAAGAACTTCGGGCGTGGTGAATCGTGCCAAACCCCAGCCGTAGCGTGTGCCATCGTGTTTGTATTTATACTCAAAATCGGCAATAACAATGTATGCCCCCATCTGCAAGCGCGTCATAATCTTGTCGAAACTCTCGGCTTTGGGCGCGGTCTTGGGCTGCTTCGGCTCGCTGATGGTCTCCTTTGTAAGTATGTCGAATGCTGAAGGCTTTTTCTTGCCGTAGTTACGCTTATAGCCACACGCCTTACGTATCTCACTCGTAAGCATCGACTCGTGCTCTATGATGGTGTTCAAGATGCGCGTTTCGTCGGCATTGAGTTGGTATTTATTGCGACGATAGGCAGCGAAGAGTTTGAAAATATCGAGGGAGACGAATCCGGCTTTGTCGCTGAAGAACTTTCCGTAGGCGCATTGCTGATTGCGGCATATTGGACCTTTCCACTCCCACGGGCCATCTTCTTCGTCGGAGAACTGGAGCTCTTCGGGCGTATGCTCCCAAATGGAGAAACCACGTATTGGGCTGTCGAAGAATGGCAGCACGCCATATTGCTGTATTAGCTTTTCGAGTTGAGGTTGGCTCTCTATAGTTGGCAGCATAAGTATGTATGTTATAAATATTAACTACGGAACTTGCTGAGTTGGTTAACTCTTAATCCTCAGTGAGTTCCGTAGTTATGTGGTGATTATTTGCCGCTATATTTTATTGCCGATTCTACGCGGTAGTTGCCAATTTTAGCGCGACCATTGAGGCCTTCGAGTTCGATAAGAACCACGATGCCAGCCACCACGCCACCAAGTTTTTCAATCAACTCGATGGAAGCTGCTATAGTGCCACCTGTAGCGAGCAAATCGTCGACAATAAGTACGCGCTGACCATCCTTTATGGCATCTTTATGCATTTCGATGGTAGCAGTGCCATATTCGAGCGCATATTCTGTCGAAACGGTTTCGCAGGGCAGTTTGCCTTTTTTGCGAGCGAGTGCAACAGGCTTGTGCAGATTATAGGCTATGGGCGTGCCGAAAATAAATCCGCGCGACTCTTCAACCACAACGATGTCGAAATCGATGTCGGAAACGAGTTTTTGCATGGTGTCGACTGCCAAATGGAGTCCGTCGGCGTCTTGCACAACCGAAGTAATATCGCGAAAGATGATGCCCTTCTGCGGAAAATCAGGAATTGAGCGTACGTAGCTTTCTAATGAGCGCATTGTCGTTTTGTATTTGTAATTATTTGGTTACAAATTTATAAACATACCAATGGAATACGAACCACCAATTTTGTCGCCATAAACAAATTCTTGTTTGTTGGTGTTGAATAGGTTCTTGCCACGTAGGTATATTTCTACACTATTGGTAGGATGATAGCCAATTTTCAGATCGGCGGTGAAGCGAGCGTCGAGCATCTGAGTGCCGTACATAGTCTCATATTCGCGTTCGCTCATGAAGTTGCATACGAGCGAAGTTTCTACACTATTTATAGGCTTATAGATGAAGTTTACCGAACCGTAGAACGAAGGCGTAGCTTTGTGTTTATGCTTGTTTTCGGTCTGCGACTGTTTATAAGACTGAGTAGCGAAATAGTAGTTTTTGCCATCGTTGCGTATGTCGTATTTTATGGCATAGTATGCAGCCAAATATTCGTTGTGAGTGATGGTAGACGGATCGAACCAGGCGAAACCAGACTCGTTTTGGAATTTAGGCACGTTTGGCTGACCGTAAAGGATGTTGAAGCCTTCAAGTTCGGCGCGTTCGTAGGCCATTTTGTAGAGTTGGGCAGCATCTTTATCGTCCACAAGTTGCATCGATTCGAGTTTCTCGATGAGCATGATAGCATCTTGGGCGTATTGTTTGTAGTTGAAACCTGCATTACGATAGCTGGTGAGGTCGTTGGTAAACTCGTTCACGAACGATGAGCTATTGTCAATCGATGTTGTTCCATTGTAACCGATGAGACTTTCGAGAGTTTTTGCGCGCGATTGGTCGAGTTGCGATGCTATGGCTTCTGCCTGATTGTATTTATAGTAGTTATCTATATACGTATACTGACCGTTGATATTGAACTTAGCAATGAGCTTGCGCGAGATAATCCAGTCGGCACTAACAGTCAAGCCCATCTGATGTATCTCGTATGGTAGGTTTTGATATTGAATGATAGCCTTGGAACCAAATTTCTCGTTCAATGCGCCTAAATTGTTGCTAATAAAATTGCCAACAGTGCCATTAGCCCAAGCAGAAGTGAGGTCGTCAACAAAGTTGTCCATCTGTGCACTTGTTAAGTAGAGCATAGATGACTGCGATTGCAAAGCACCGAAATCTTTAGAGATAGAGTAGAAGGCTTCCAAGTCGATGAGCAGCGCATCCGAAGGGCGCACGCGGTAGCCCAATTCGAAGTTGTCTATTTTCATAATGCGAGCATCCTCGTTGCCAATGTAGTTTATGACCTTTGGAAGCGGCAAATTCTCACGATTCCAAGTGTAGTTGGCCGACGTGTTTGTCAAGTTTGCCGATCGCATTGCACGCGCATACGAAGCTCGAAGGAAATGGTTGTTCAACTGTTTACTAACAACAAGTTGATACGAATTGTTCCATTTGTCGGGGATGTTCGTCTTGTCCGAGCGGAAGCCACTGATGAAGCGCCATGTATCCAGCTTGTAGTCGAGGCTAAGGCTTGGGGCAATGTCGGTAATTGTGGCCGAACCATCGAAGTAGCCATTCTCTACATAGTCCTCGTAGCGAACATAGTGGTAATCTACTTCGGGGCGAATGCTAAGCGCTTGACCAATAAGTATTTCGTAGTCTATCACGCCGCCGAAAACTTGACTCTTCTCCTTGAAGCCAGGCACGCCAAGAGCATAGTTTTGCGGACCTTGCGAATAGTTAGCGTTGATATGTAGCAACTTAAGGCGCGCATCAATATTGCCATAGGCTGTTTTTGAAGTGCGCTGATTTATAGAGAAATAGTCGTCGGAAATTGGCGAACAAGTAGAGAATGAATTCTGGTAACCACCTGTAATGTTGATATTTATGTCGTCGCTAATATTGAAAGCGAGGAAACCATTCACCATTTTAGTGTCGAGCGCTTTTTGAGGCTTGCTAAACATGTTTTTCGATGGTGTGGCAGGCTCAATAATAGAATACGTTTCGTCGATATACTCATTCGTGATAGCATTGAGCGAGGTGGTGCGATATTCCAAATCTTCAAGGTTATTCGCCGATACATAACCGCCATTAGCGAAGTTGTTGTTGCCCAAGAAGATATTGGCATTTGGAATTATATATACATCGCTGGTGTTGCGCTCGCGGTTCTGCATACTTACGGAAAATCCAGCTGAAAAAGTGTCGCTGAATTTCTTGCGAAGAGCTGCACTTCCGTAGCCCGACACTTTGTTGCCAATATTAGCTGCAACGTCGATAGAGAAAGACTTGTCGTCGGTAGATTTCTTGGTGATGATATTTATAACGCCCTGCACGGCATTCGTACCATATAGTACCGACGTTGCGCCGCGCACAACCTCAATGTGGTCGATGTCGCTAAACGAGATTGGAAGCATATCGAAAGCAATGCCACCAAAGGCATAATTATGGCAAATTCGGCCATCAATCATAAGCAGCGTGTTGGAGTTCTCTGTGTAGAGAAGCATCTGATTGTCAGGGATATTGTTCAGTCCGCGGATGTGAATGTCGAAATTGCCGTTGGTCTTTTCTTGTACAATTATGCCTGGAATCAGTCGCAGAGCCTCTTCAATGGTAGTTACGCCGTAGGTTTGCATCTCGGCGCGCGAGAGATTGGTGGTGGAAAGTGGCGCTGTGAAAGCACTTTCGTCTTTTTTCGATGCTGCCGAAACGCTCTTGTTCATAATTATGCTGAACAACTCGTCGACCGATGAAACACCCAGTAAACTAACAGCTTGCATAAGTTCTTCGAGAGGTAAATCTGAAAGCTGTTCCACCGTCATCGAGAGAACTTTTTCGCGGGTGAGCTCCGTTTGTGCGTATATATTATTTATAATGAATATCGATAGTAGAAATGTTATTATAATATTTCTCATAACAGGCTATAAATAAGAGGGTTATTTATCTAATGCTAAGCGAAATCCGTAGGTTCTGATGTTCGAGCCATAAGCAATGCAGTCGATGCCGCGATACGAGTTGTAGCAATAGGCATCGAGGCTCTCCCAACCGCCACCTTTGATGCAGCGGAAAAGACTTTTAGTGGTACAAATAGGGTCGATGGTATTTTCGCTTGCGTGCTCTTCTGAGTAGAAATTGGAGCTATAGTAGTCGTCGGTCCATTCCCAAACGTTGCCGCTCATATCGTAGAGACCAAGTTCGTTGGGGGCTTTAGATTTAACCTCCATGAGGTGTTCGCCACCCCAGACGAAATTTGGGTTGCCAAACACGCAAACCTCTTCAGACGTGTCTGAACCAGACCAGAGATGATAGCGCGAACCGCCTTTTTCGGTTATTACAGTGGCTTTATTTCCACCATTTGCCGCGTATTCCCATTCGGCTTCGGTAGGGAGGCGGAACGAAGAGCCAGTAAGTTTGTTAAGTTCAGTGATGAACTCCACTATCAAATCATAATTTATCCAATAGGCGGGGTATTTATCGCCCTTGCCATCGCCTTCGCAGTAGTCGTCAGCAACGTTGTAGGCTTCGTTCTCGCCAAAACGATTCATAACGCCATCGCCATTCGTGTCGGTCAAGGGAAGCCATTTGGCAGCCGTAGGGTCATTGGTGCCCATCACGGCAATCCATAGATCTTGCGTAACTTCCGTTTGTCCAATAAGATAATCGTGCGTTAGCGTCACCTTGTGCACTGGGCCTTCGGCACTCTGTGCATCTACGCGGTAGTTGATTCCAGCCGTGTCGATAGACTGGCAGCCCATGTAGAATGTACCATTCTCTACGTTGATCATTTCGTAGATAAGATTTCCATCTACATAGATGTTACCTGCGGCATCTGTAGTAACGTTTTTTTGATTTTCGCGAACAACTTCTTTGATAGTTTCGTTCGAGGGGTCATCGTCGTCACATGCGCTGATAATCAGTGTTGTTGCAACGCTAAAAGAAAGTAAGAAGAACTTACTTTGTAGGTAGTTTTTCATAACAGTTTTATAAAATTCTAAGGATAGTGTGCCCTTTGAAAAGCGGCGCAAAAGTACATTTTTTTATACAAGAAAATATGGGGGGGCAAAAGTGTTTTGGGGTAATTTCACAATTCAGGCTTTTACGTTCACAGCATCTTGCATAATTAATCCGGCGAGCGTAAGTCCAAAGATGCCAGTGATATGCACGAGCGAACCGTTTATTTGCGCTTTCTCGGCATTCCAATTGTGAAACTCGTCCGATGTGGCTGTTTCGCCTTGCGGAGTGTAGCCGTTGCCTTTGTTCTCGAGCACTTCCTCGTCGTATACACACAAGAATTTTCGCTTTGGCAGCTGACGCGTGTATTTGAACTTCTTGCGCAGTGCCTTACCAAGTGGGCAGCCTTTCACATTCCAGAATTCAGCCACTTGAACGCCGCGTGGGTCGAGTTTGAGTGCTGCTCCCATGCTCGAGAAGAACTTCACGTTCACCGATGTGGCGTGCAAGATGAGTTGCGCCTTGTTTTGCAGCGAGTCGATGGCATCAACAACGTAGTCGTAATTTTCGATGTGGAACGAAGCGGCTGTTTCGGCGTAGTAGATTTGTAGTTTGGCCTCTATCTCGGCATTCGGATTGATTGTGAGTAGACGTTCGCCCAGCACCTCCACTTTCGCCTTGCCAACGGTGGTTGTGGTTGCCATTAGTTGCCTATTTATATTGCTAAGGCTCACGCAGTCGGAATCGACAAGTGTGATATGACGAAAACCAGAGCGCACAAGGCTTTCGGCGCACCAACTGCCAACGCCGCCTACGCCAAATATTATCACTTTTTTCTGTCGAATAATAGCCATCGCGTCCGAGCCAGGAAGGCGTTCGGTGCGGTCGCTCATGCCGAGTTATATCTCTTCGTTCGTCATTATATAAATAAAAAAAGACGGGCGCAAAGCTACCCGTCTCTACAAATATCTACAATAGTATTTTTTACCAGTGGAATGCCAAACCGAAGCCGAAGAGCTCTTTGAACTGAACGCGTGCACCACGTTCGCGAATGCCGGTCTTCTCTACGCCATCTTCTTCGTATGTATATGACTCTTTATACTTAATATCGTCATCGAAGAGAATGTTGAATTTCAATATTGCTGTCAACCAGTCGTTTACGTGCATGTTGAAGCCAGTTTCTGCATCAATATCTATATGCTCAGGATGGTCGGCAAGGTTCGAGAATGCTGTTGCCGTGAGGAAGTAGTCTACATTCTTCACTATATTTTTCTTATCGACAATAAGTTTCATTGTAGCACCATACTCGAAGCGTGAATGCTTATTGCGATCGACGCCATAGTTGGGCGCAAAAATGGTGTCCGAAACGATTGTCGTACGGCCCGTGATAGGCGAAATGAATAGCGAGAATACGTCCGATGGCTTGTAGAGCATACCGACCGAGAGGTTGATGTAGCCAGGGTTCATAAATTTAGAAACCGTATCGATAATCTGGTTGCCGTCGAACTTGTAACCATTTGCGAACTGAGTCTTGAAGTCGAAGAGCACCGAATAGTACCACTTGTGTCTGTAGGCGTTGTAGCCATAGTTCGACGTGAATTGAATCTTATCTTCGGATTTCTGTACGTCTTCGCTTTTGTACTTTGTCAAACCGTAGCCGAGGTCGAGGGTGTTGTCCCACGTTGCATTCTCCGATTTGTAATTAGCAAACGTTTTGAAGAGGAACGTACCAGTGACAGAGTTTTTACCACCGGCAGCCCAGTTTTTGAACGAAATTTGGTTGAAAGTGAACGAACCGTTGCCGCCAGTTTTCCAAGGAGATGCTGGTGCGGCATTTTCGGCTTTTTCTGTTGCAGCTGCCTCATCTTGTGCAAATACGCCAATGCTTAGCGACGCTGCAATGAGGGTGAATAGAACTTTTTTCATTGTTTTGTTATTATGTATATAAATACTTGTTATTCAACTTATAATTCGAAACTCGTAATTACTTATCATTCTTTGATAATATGTACATCGCGCTGAGGGAACGGAATAGATATGCCTTGAGCGTCGAATTCCTTCTTCACAAACTCGTTCATATAGAAGAACACGTCCCAATAGTTGGCGCTCTCGACCCATACACGCACGGTAATGTCGACGCTATTGTCGCCGAGGTTGCCCACGCGCATAAACGGCTCGCGACCAGGTTGGTCTTTGATAATCTTCTCGTTGCGGTCAATCACGGCTTTGATGGCGGCGTAGGCCTTGTCAATATCATCGCCGTAGCCAATGCCGAACGACAAATCTACGCGGCGCTCGGGCATGTGAGAATAGTTGATGAGCGAACCAGTTGAGAGGCCACCGTTAGGAATAATTATGGTCTTATTGTCGCCCGTAGTTACTATAGTATTGAAAATCTGAATCTCTCTAACTATGCCCATATAGCCCTGAGCCTCAATGAAATCGCCAACTTTGAATGGACGGAAGACAAGAATCATCACGCCACCTGCGAAATTTTGCAGTGTGCCCGAAAATGCCATACCTATAGCCAACGACGCTGCACCCAAGATGGCTACAAACGAGGTCATTGGTATGCCCACATAAGTAATAGCACTGATGACGAGCAACGCTTTGAGCGCAATAGTTACAAGGCTAATGATGAATGGCGTGAGCGTGGAGTCGATATTGCGAGCAAGTAATACTCTGCGCAGTGCCAAAACTACTTTTTTTATCAGCCACAAGCCGATAAAAAGCATTGCTATGGCTACAACGAACATCTTGCAGTAGCTCAGTGCGGTAGGAAGGAACTCTTTTATCAGTTCTGATATTGTTCCTAAATCAGATGCGTTTCCCATTTTTTAGAGGTTTTCGTTGATATTTATCGTTTTGTTATATGTCTGTATTTTGGGTTTGTAAATTTACATCAATTAAGTATTTGTGGTTATCTATTTCGTATTTAGTGTAGTCTTTTCGTATAACTCCAAAACTTCCAACTTATACAACTACATTTGCCGGAAATTATAAAAACGAAACAATGAACATAAACATACCCAAACTCAAGCATACCGATTCGGGCCGATTCTTCGTGATGGCTGGCCCATGCGTAATAGAAGGTGAAGATATGGCACTTCGCATTGCCGAGCGCCTTGTGAAAGAGTGCGACGAACTTCAGTTGCCGCTCATATTCAAAGGCTCGTATCGCAAAGCCAACCGCTCGCGCATCGACTCGTTTAGCGGCATTGGCGACGAGAAGGCTCTCAAGATTCTTGCTCGCGTAGGTAGCGAATTCGATATTCCTGTAGTTACCGATTTTCATTCAGCTGCCGAAGCTCCTATGGCTGCCGAATATGTAGATGTGCTTCAAGTGCCAGCGTTTCTCTGCCGCCAGACGGACATTTTACAAGCCGCAGCCGCTACGGGCAAAGTGGTGAACATAAAGAAAGGTCAGTTTCTTGCCCCCGAAGCTATGCAACATGCTGTGCGTAAGGTTGTTGATAGCGGTAATAATAACGTACTTATAACCGATCGTGGCACAATGATGGGTTATCAAGATTTGGTGGTCGATTTTCGCGGCTTGCCTGTGATGCGCCGTTTTGCACCAGTTGTGCTCGACATCACGCACTCGCTGCAACAACCCAACCAATCGTCGGGTGTGACGGGCGGCAAACCAGAACTTATAGAGACCGTAGCGCGTGCTGGCGTTGCTGTTGGCCTCGATGGTATCTTCCTCGAAACCCACCCCGATCCAAAGAATGCCAAATCCGACGGTGCTAACATGCTACAAATTGACCTCTTCCGCGGCTTGATGGAGCATCTTATTTCTATTCACGAAGTGGTGTCGAGATTCTAAGCGCGTAAAATGATAGACTCGATAAACGATATTCTTGGTTATCTGCTGATGGTGGCATTGGCAGCTTGCGGCATTTGGTTTACCATACGTACAAAAGGATTCCAATTCCGCATGATGAAAGAGATGATGCGGCTGCTCACCGATAAACCGCCCGTTGATGATGCTGGCGGCGAATCGGAGAAAAAAGGAAAACGCCGGCAGATCTCATCATTTCAGGCCTTTGCTGTGTCGGTGGCTACGCGTGTCGGAACGGGCAACCTTGCGGGTGTTGCTACGGCTATTGCCCTTGGCGGTCCGGGTGCTGTGTTCTGGATGTGGGTTATGGCGCTTCTCGGCGCTGCAACGGCATTTGTGGAAGCCACGCTCGGACAGCTCTACAAACGACGCAACGGCGACACCTTCATTGGTGGACCGGCATACTACATCACTCATGGTTTGCACCGCAAATGGATGGCTTACCTCTTCGCTGTGCTCATCAGCTTGACGTTTGGTCTATCGTACAACTCTATTCAAAGCAACACCATCTGTAGTGCTATGCACGAGGCTTTTGGCTGGAATACGCTAACTGTAGGTATCGTTTTGGCTTCGGTTTCGCTGTTTATAGTCTTTGGCGGCATCCATCGTATTGCGCGCCTAAGCACTATGTTAGTACCTGTTATGGCCGTTGGATATTTCATTTTGGTCATTGTAATTATGGCTATGAATATTACGCTCATTCCCAGTGTGTTCAAAGTTATCATTAGCAATGCTTTCGGCTTCGGACCGGCGATAGGCGGTGCAGTAGGTGCGGCTATTATCTACGGCGTAAAACGCGGATTGTTCAGCAACGAAGCTGGTGCTGGTAGTGCGCCCAACGTAGCCGCCACAGCCGACGTGTCGCATCCGGTGAAACAGGGACTTATTCAGTCGCTCGGTGTGTTTACCGACACTCTGCTCGTTTGCTCGTGCACTGCGTTTATCATTCTCATCAGTGGTATTTATGAGTATACCGACATCAACGGCATTGCTTTGGTGCAGACTTCACTCAGCAGCGAGATAGGCGCTGTAGGACCAATATTTATAGCTATAGCTATATTGCTCTTTGCTTTCTCGAGCATCGTAGGTAATTACTATTATGGCGAAGTAAACATACGCTTCATGACGCGCAGTAAGACGGCAATGACCATCTACCGACTCTTTTCGGCGGGCATTATGGTTATTTTCGGTGCTGTGGCAAGCCTCGACAGCGTTTGGACCTTAGGCGACATCTGCACTGCCTTGCTTACATTCTGCAACCTCATAGCCATAATAGCTCTTGGTAAATATGCATTCCGACTATTGGAAGATTATCTCGACCAAAAGCGAAATGGCGTGAAGAATCCAACCTTCTGTCGCTCACAATTGCCAGATATTCAGCACGAACTGGAGTGCTGGGATTGAGGCATGACTCTACACATCAATATTTACCACAATATCGTTTTGCGGTATTTTTTGCCAGTCGAAGGCTTGCACAAACTTTTGTGCGGTCATTCGTTGGTTCGATGGCTGAAGGTCGACGAGCCAAGCAATCATACCTATGACATCTTCAGGCGAATAATGTGTGCGCAGCACGTCGAGGGCAAGCGAATGGTCGCGTTTGCTGAGGCGTGAACCATTGGTGGATAGCAAAAGCGGAAAATGGCAATAGTGCGGCGCTTTGTAGCCAATATTCTTGTATATATATCGCTGCTCGTGCGACACAGTAAGCAAGTCGCAGCCGCGTACAACTTCCGTGACGCCCATCAACGCATCGTCGACTACAACTGCCAAATTGTACGAGAAATTTCCATCGGCGCGGCGAACTATGAAGTCACCTCTGTCGGTGGCAAGATTCTCGCGTTGAAGACCATATTTACCATCTGTAAACTCGTCCACTTCGTCGGGCATACGTATGCGCCAACACGGCTTGCGTTCGTTGCGGAGTTCGTTGCGCTGCGCTTCTGTGAGAATGCGGCACGTTCCGCCATATACCACATGACCATCTGACGCATGAGGTGCCGATGCGACATTTATCTCGTTGCGTCGGCAGAAACATTCGTATAGCAATCCGCGTTTGCGCAGCTGTTCGAAATACTCATTATATACCTCGTCGCGGTTGCTTTGGTAATATGCACTATCGTCTGTTGATGCACTTGCACCCAAATCTGGCACAAGACCGAGCCAACGTAGGTCGTCGATAATCTGCTCGGCATATTCGCGTTTGCAGCGGCTTTTGTCGAGGTCTTCTATGCGTAGAAGCCAACGTCCGCCGCGGCTCTTCACCGATGCGTAGCTCATAAGTGCTGCATAAATATTGCCCAAATGCATCCTTCCACTTGGCGAAGGCGCAAAACGGCCAACGAGATTCGAGTTGTTCGTCATTTGTTGTTCGCGATCCATATCTATTGGGCGCCAAATATACTTACAATGCCATCTAAATATTGCCAACATTGTAGTTAATATGGCTATGAAGAATTAACTACATTTTATGAAAAATGAGTAGCTAAATAGTCTAAACTTTTCATACATTTGTAGAAATTATAATTGCAGAACCAAATCATAATCCAAACAATCAACTCTAAAATCAATTTTGTATATGAAAACAGTTAAACTTTTATTGTTACTTGTGGCAGTAGCTATGACTGTTGCTTCGTGCAACACAAAGAAAGAGATGCCAAAGAGCGAACCACAAAAGGCCTTGGTGCTCTACTATTCACAAACCTCTAACACCAAGACTGTGGCGCAAGAAATTGCTAATAAACTTGGTGCCGACATTGAAGAAATTACGCTTCCGCAGCCATACGATGGTGATTTTCAGGCAACTATAGCACGCAGTATGCAGGAACGCGAAAAAGGTGAAACGCCAGCTATCAATCCTATTGCAGCCAACATTGCAGACTACGATGTTGTATTTCTCGGCTATCCTATATGGTTCGGTACGTATGCGCCTCCTATTGCAACGCTCTTAGACTCAATAGATTTTGCTGGCAAGAATGTCGCTCTGTTCTGCACATTTGGCAGCGGCGGTCTCGACTCAAGTGAAAAAGATTTTGCGGCTAAGCAGCCTAAAGCCAACATAGTTGGTAGTTATGGCGTTCGTACGGCTCGCATTGCGGCTGTAGCAAAAGAGGTTGACCAATTTTTGAAATCGGCAGGTTTCATCGAAGGCGAATACTTCAAGCCGGCACCATTTGGCGAACTGCAGCCAGTGACCGAAACCGAAACCAATATTTTCAATGCTGCAGTTGGCGACTATCCGATGATACATGCAGAAGCAAAGGCTTTTGCACAGCGCCCAGCAGAAAATGGCACTGAATATCTGTTCAAAGCCGTTGATCTGCCACGCGACGGCAACCAAGCAGCACCAGCAACCGAGCTAACTATTTATGTGCTCGTGGCTAATGGCGAGGCTCCTGTGTTTACTCAGGTGGTGAGATAATAGAGAGGTATTTTTATCTATAAATACAATGAAAGAGGCTGCCGTTATGACAGCCTCTTCGTTTTGTAGCGTATATATAGTAAATAAAAAAGCACGATTAGAAAGGTCTAATCGTGCTGCGAGAATGTCTGTATCTCAGTAGTTTTATTATCTAACGCGCTCCAAGTAAGAACCGTCGCGAGTATCTACAACGATAGTTTCGCCTTGCTCGATGAAGAGAGGAACTTTTACAGTTGCGCCCGTTTCAACGGTAGCTGGTTTGAGGGTGTTGGTAGCGGTATCGCCTTTGAGACCTGGCTCGGTGTAGGTAACCGTAAGAGTGGTCTTAACAGGCATTTCTGCGAAGAGAACTTGCTCCGAAGAAGCATCGGTAACAACTTCTACAATATCGCCTTCTTTCATGAATTCAACACCAGTAACGAGGTCTGGAGCGAGGTTGATTTGCTCGAAAGTCTCTTGGTTCATAAGTACCAAGTCCTGACCCTCTTTGTAGAGGAACTGGTGTGGACGGCGCTCTACGCGAACGTCTTCGAGCTTTTCTCCAATGTCGAATCGGCGCTCCAAAACACGACCATCGGTAACACATTTGAGCTTCACGCGCATAATGGTGTTGCCTTTGCCTGGTTTTACATGCTGAAAATCAATACAGAAATAGAGTTTTCCGTCGAGGCGAATACAGTTGCCAATCTTGATATCCTGTGAGTTAATCATAAAATTTTATGGTTTTGAAATTTCGGCTGCAAATTTAGTTTCATAGCTATTTATTGCAACATATTTATTCAAATAATAATAAATCATAATTACTATGTCATTGCTGAGTATAACATTGAATCCAATGTCAGATGCGTTTCTTCGCTTCGCTCAGATTTTTTGAATTATGAATTCTGAATTTTCAATTTTCAATTTTCAATTGCCAGAACGTCGTTTGCAAATTCGCTCCACGTCATGGCTTTGAAGTTGTTGCCGCAGCCTTCTGGGAGTTCATCTTGGGCATTCTTTTTTATATAAATAAAATCTGTACCAACGGCTCGGGCTACAGCGCCATCGGTGTCGATGCGATCGCCAACCATAAGTACTTCGCTCGGCTGAACGCCCAACGCTTTTATTATCTCTGCGAATGGACGTGCGGCGGGTTTTAGTGCGCCCATCTCTTCTGCGCCCCATTCGTAGTCGATGCCCGATTCTATTCCTATGGCTTTCAGACGGTTGTGTACATCGCCATAATCAGAAAAACAACCCGTACGTATGCCGCATTCGTTGAACTTCTGCAAAACAAGGTCTACGCGCTCCTGTTTGTGGTAATACTTATGTAGCACCTTGAGCATCTGCTGACGGTACTTATTCTTATACCAAGATTCTACCGCCTCAACTGATGTGTCGACGAGTTGTGCTATTTTGGCAAAGTGAGCAGCGTAGAATTTATCTTCTGATTGAAAATCTTGACCAGCGAGCTCTTTTCGCGAAACGCGTTCATAAAAAAGCCATCGCATATGGCGCAAGTCGCTGAGGACTAAGTGCAATGCGATGGATGAGGTTTTAGGATAGAGCGTTCCGTCGAAGTCGAAAACTACGGCTTTGTATCTATCTGTAATCATTATTCTATTACGAGGTCTTTGAACTTAGCGTGACGCTTTTCGTCGTTGAGCAAGAGCATCAGTTTGAACTGACCGTCGCGAGCGCCTTCTGCTATACAGCGAGCTTTGAATTTTTCGAAAGCTTCCGACACAAGGCGGTGCGTGATAGGATCTTTCACACGGAACGAGTTGCGCTTAGCAGCATACTCAATATTTATTTGCTTGAGGGCTGCGTCAACTTCGCTTGAGAATTTCTCTGCTTCGGCTTGCGTAGTAGCCTGATTCTCAAATTCATAGTAGAAATGGTAGCCAGAATATTCAGCGTCGGCAAAACCGATGAAGAATTTAGTTGGCATATTGAGTTTCTGCTCTGCCTCGTGAACTGCAGCAATGAACTGGCGTTCGTGGAGTTTCTCACCGGTAAGCGTAACTATACCATTAACCTTCTGAATGAACTGAATGTTAGGTATTTTGCCATAGAAGCCGGTCACTTCTACGAGGTCGTTCATATTATAACGATAGAGACCTGCCCAAGTGGTAACATAGAGGCAATAGCGCTTGCCAAGTTCGAGTTGGTCTATAGTTAGGTATTCAGGATTCTCGTTGTCGAGGTCCTCTTCGCGGGTGAACTCGAAGTAGTGCATGTGAGGGAAAAGGGTAGTGTCGTCTTTTCCGTTCATCACAAGACCTACGCGGCATTCCGAAGCGAAGTAGCCAAACTCTGGGTGTTTGCTATGCTCTGGGAATGAATCTTTGAATTTATCGAGATAAACTTTGGTATTGCCCGAGCGCCATGTGTTGAGCACTTGGAAATCAGGCCAATAGTGCTTAGGAAGCACGGTGCCATATTTTTCTTTGAGAGCGCGGAGCTCGGCAGCGCGTTTTGGGTTTGGCTTAAGCATAGCCTCAATAGCTGCGCGTGGACCAGGAGCAATGTTGAGGTCGGCTTTCAATGTACCGTGCTCAATATCGTTGCAATAATCATCGTAGAATTCGTTCACGTTGTTCTGCATCTCTACAATGGTAGATGGGTTTGCCGTAACTATGAGCGTAGTGTTTCTCTCGATGCCAAGGCGCATGATGCAGTAGTAGCGCGCTTTATAGTCTGAAATTTCGAACACTTCGTTTGGTGCGGTGTAGGCTTTCTTTACGAAAGCTGGGCATTGAGTATATGAAACGCCTGATACTGAGCCTACTATAGTACCATCGGGGGCTTCGCCTTCGATAGCTTTACCTACGATAGATACAACACCACCAGCGAAGGTGTACTTACTTTGTTGAATGAGAGTCCACAACCAGAGTTTGTTTATTTTGCCGTAAACATTGCTGAAATACTCGTTGGTGATAGGAATCCATTTGGGTTCTTTGGTAGTACCTGAGGTTGTAGCGTACATTTTGGGCTTGCCTGGGAATAATATGTCTTTGCCGCCCTGAAGATGTTTGTTGATGTAGGGACGAAGGTCTTCGTAGTCGTTCATCTTCACGTTGTTGCGATAGGCTTCGAAGAGTTCTTTGTCGCTCTTAGCTTCCAGAATTTTAGCAAAATTGTGCTCACGACCATATTCGGTGTCTTTTGCATAATTGAGGATCGCACGAAGAGTTTTGCCTTGCGACTTAACAACGTCTTTACTTGCACATTTGAGTTTGAAGATCTCTATGTTTCCTACAATCGACATTGCAAGGTTTATCTTACGATAGCCCTTGACTTTTTCTCCTTTCATGCTTGGTTTCATTTTTTATTATTAAACGCGCAAAAATACTCTTTCAATGAGTGTTGGTTGTGGGTGTTTGTACTACTTATAAATAGAAAGGTTTCGTGCGTGTTCTGGGGGCGTGGAATTAGGGGCGGTACAGCGTAGTATTTATTTTCTAACAGCTTGCCAGATGGAGTCTAAGTTGAATATTCCGAGGTCGCGCGAGGCTATGCCTTCGGCTGCAAAATAGCCAATGGCATTGCCCGAAAACATACTCTTGGGGTTGGCTGTGGTGCGCGTGCTCGTCTTTAGTTCATATAGATATTCGTAGGCCTTGCGTTCGATGCACGAAATGCTCAGTGCCATAGTGTCGCCATCGGCAATTATCTCATCTTCATCGTCTTCGGCATCGCCAATATAGAAGCAAAGCACCGATTTTGTCACTTGCCCGTTGTCGCTTCCGCGGTTCTCGAAGGTGTTCCACTTGTATAGCAATCCATTGCGATATATATGATACACGTAGAAATATTGTGCGTCGGTGGGCGTTTGCATTTCGAGTTCGAGCGACACCACATTCGATGTAAGTATGGGCGAAATGTCGAATTGGGCGCTGGTAATAATCGGCGCAGGCTGCATGGTGGATACGGCAGTATATGTTGTGCCGTCAATATCAATGTCCAACGTGTATTCAGTACCTACATGAGACGCAATGAAATTTGCATAAAGACCATCGCCCATTCTCTTAAGTTGCAGATTATCACCATAATCCGACGAAAGATGAACGGTGGCGCCGTCTACATATTTATCTCTGTCGTTGTCCTGAATGTCGCGTGTGCGGCTCACGTACACCATAACACCACCATCGCGAAGATGCGCCTCTATGACGGGCATAGGTTCTACTCTGTGGTAGTCGATTTCTATCTCTTTGGTGCAGCTACTTGTAAGTATAGTCGTAAATATAAATATGTATTTCAATGCCTTCATAATCAGAATTTTATGGTGTATGAAATAGATGGCACAATGCTGAATAGCGCAACTTGTTCGGCTTTAGTGCCCGAATTGCTCTTCTCGTCATCGGAGAACATAATTAAGTACGGATTCTGGCGTGCGTAGAGGTTATAAATACCTATCGAGAGCTGGCGTTCGTATTTGCCTTTGAGCTTTTTGGTATGCGTAGCGCTCACGTCTAAGCGGTGGTTGGCTGGAGCTCGGTAGCCATTGCGTTCTGCATAATAGTAATATGTCTGACCCGAAATTTCATATTTAGCACTTGGCGCTGTAAGCGCTTGACCTGTGTTGTATACCCAAGCTGCGGTCATATTCCACGCGGAGTTCAGCTGATACATTCCCACAATAGAGATGTCGTGCCGACGATCGTTGCTCGCCCAATACCAGTGTCCGCCATCTATGCCGTCAATCTTGTTTTGTGACCAAGCGAGTGTATAAGCCGCCCAACCCGTGAAGCGCCCAGCATTCTTATGCGCGCAAAACTCCAATCCGTATGAGCGACCTTTGCCCGTTAGCAGCAGTCGCTCAATCTCAATCTCGGAATAGAATGCCTTGCCGTCTTTATAGTCGCTTACGTTGTCGACATTTTTATAGTATGCCTCGACGCTGAAATCGTATTTCTCGTCGGCCGTAGCTGTGAAATATCCAACGCTAAACTGATTGGCAATCTCCGGTTTGACGATGTTGCTGCTCATGGTATAGCGGTCGAACGGCATCGACGAACTAGTGCTGTTACGTATGGCTTGTATATGCTGACTTGTGCGGCTGTAGCCAAGTTTTAGGCTGCTGCGCTGGTTGAATTTATATTTCACGCTGAAGCGCGGTTCGGGCGTTACATACGTATGCACTATGCTGCCGTTGGCGTAGTGGAGTGTGTCGGCAATGCTGCCATCGGCATTGATATTATAGTATGGCGAACCGCCGAGCGCCGAAAAGGTGTTCATACGTATGCCCATCGAGATGTCGAAGTGCTCGCCGAGGCGCCAATCATCGTTAAGCCAAAAGTCATTTTGCCACGCGCGACGCTGCTCCTTCTCGTGCAGCGTGTTAATCTTCCATTCTGCTGAGCGCAACGTAACTATTTGACTTTGAATGCCAAATTTGAGGCGATGCGACTCGTTGGGCACGAACGTTAGCATCTCTTGCACGCCAATGTGACGCACGAAACCGCTCATATCGTAGTCCGATGAAAGCATCGTCATCGTGACGGAACTCTTGTAATTAGTGAGTTGTGCCGATGTGGTGCAGAAAAGCCTATCGCTCGCCACATGAAACCAACGCACCGCCCACGCCTGATTCCCCCACTTGAGGCTCATAATATCCTTCAGCCCAAGATTGTCGCGACCTTGGAAATATGAAATCGCCAAATCGCCGTTGTTTCTCAGTCGAAGGCTGACCTTGGCATTCACATCGAAAAAGTTGAGTTTGGTGTCTTTGTAATCTTTTGTGGCTTTGAGGAATACGTCTAAGTATGAGCGCCGCGCCGTAATTAGAAACGAAGCCCTATCGCGCACAAGCGGACCTTCTATATTCGCCTTTGCCGACAATAGTCCGATGCCCACGCCGAAATGAAAATTCTGCATGTCGCCAGCCTTTGTCGAGATGTCGAACACCGACGACACTGCACCGCCCATCTGTGCTGGGATTTGACCTTTGTAGAGTGTGGCGTTTGTTAGAGCCTCCTCGTTGAATGTTGAAAATAAGCCCATTAGGTGGCCAGCGTTATATATGATAGCATTATCGAGCAAAATGAGGTTTTGCGCCGACGTGCCGCCTCGCACTTGGTAGCCACTCGATCCATCACTCTCGCTCTTCACGCCCGGCAGCAGCTGAATGGATTTCATGAGGTCGCGTTCGCCAAAGAGCACTGGCATCTTCGCAAGTTCTTTTATCTCAATCTTTTCCGCGCCTATAATGGTGTTCGCCATGCGTCGTTTTGCGGCTGGCGAAACGGCTATCACCTCGGCAAGTGTGTCGCGTTCGAGCACTGCATTGGTGTCGGTTGCCGCTATAATTATGGGCGATTGTGCCGCAGTTTTCGTTGCCAACAACATCGCTACGCATATCAAAGCTATTAGGGTGAGTTTTCTGTTCATCGTCATTTATGCGCAATCTTATGCGCTGATAGATAAGTGCTTATATGTATATATCTGGAGAAAGATAGTTCCGGTCAATCATCATTATCAATATTCATAACGTACGATTTTGTGTTTTATTGTCGCAGAAGCAGAAGTTTTTTTTCATCACTTATGTCTGCGATATAAAAGTCGCGGATTTATTGTCTGCGCCGGAAAGAAAAGACTCGCAAAATATCCCACCACAAGCACAATAATGTGGCTATAAACGCCAAGCATATATTGGTGGTGTGGAAAATTGTACGCACCCAAATCGAGCAAGAGCGTGCCGTCGGCGGTGTGCGTAGTAGTGAGTACCGCGTATGCCGAGAATATTATCGACACGGCTATTCCTATGTACAACCCTTGCCAATTGGCGCGTCGGCTGAAGATGCCGAGCAAAAACATACCTATTATGCCCGCCGAGAAGATGGCGTAGAGCGCAAAGAGTGTGCTTAGCGTGCCTTGCGTGCTGCTTTGCACATACACCAGCGCAATTATC
The DNA here is from genome assembly GCA_017539645.1 of Bacteroidales bacterium. Classification (GTDB taxonomy): domain Bacteria; phylum Bacteroidota; class Bacteroidia; order Bacteroidales; family Marinilabiliaceae; genus W3P20-009. The sequence continues at coordinate 876 of JAFYCM010000091.1, read as the reverse complement.
ACCGACAGCAATCCCACCACAATTGCCGACATCCGTCCGATGCGCAACTGTCGATGGTCGTTAGCTCGCGGACGGAGTTTTTTGTAGAAGTCTTGCACCACTATGGCCGAGATGCAGTTTATGTCGGAGTCGAGGCTCGAAATGGCGCCTGCTACAAGTGCCGCTATCACCAAACCTGTCACGCCAACGGGCATCTGCGTAGCTATGAAGTATGGGAATACCGCGTCGCTGCTGATGTCAGCGGGCAATGCGCCTTGCTGGCTCTTGTAGAAGAGGTAAAGGCTCGTGCCTATAAACATAAATAGAGCCCACGTAGGTATGCTGAGGAAGATGCCTAAATATGTAGCGCGCTTAGCCTTGGCGTCGGTCGAGGCGGTGAGGTAGCGTTGCACCATGCTCTGGTCGGTTCCGTACATCTGCACGGCGTAGAAAATGCCGTTGAACACCATCACCCAGAATGTCAGTCGGCAAAGGTCGAAGTCGTACGGGCCAAAGCCAATTTTGTCGCTCTTCACGGCGTCGGCTATCATCGGGAGCATATCGCTGCCCGAGTTTAGGTAAATCATAATTATGGTGATGATGCCGCCCACAATGAGCAACACGCCTTGCACCACGTCCATCCAGACTATTGCCTCCATGCCGCCGAGGAAGGTCATAAATATCACCACAAAACCCACCACGGTAATTATCATACGTACATCGGCTTCGGCAAAGAATGTCGCTATGGCGAGTCCAAGTAGATAAAGTATTGTGCCAGAGCGCGAAAGATGGTTGAATATGAATGCTACCGAGCTATATATACGCGCAAACGGACCGAAGCGCAGTTCGAAATATTCATACGTACTTAGGTGAATCATGCGGCGGAAGAGCGGAATT
>JAFYCM010000090.1 GCA_017539645.1 Bacteroidales bacterium | reverse complement strand
CCACACTCCAGCCCTACAAATACAACGGCAAAGAACTTGATACCGAAGATGGCCTCAACCTCTACGACTATGGCGCACGCCACTACGATGCTGCCCTATGCCGATGGAATGCTATGGATGCGCTGGCGGAGAAGTACGCAACGATGTCGCCGTATAACTATTGCGCAGGGAATCCAATAATGTTTATTGATCCAGATGGAAATTCTATTCATTGGGTAGAAAGCAAAACGGGGAATATTTACTGGGACGATAATGCCATATCGGAGAGCACAACAAAAGCTGGCGAGAAATACTTAGGCATAGAAGGATATGGCATAAATGAAATAACAGGTGATGCTATACATTATGGAGCTAATGGAGTAGCTACAGAAGCGCCGATAGGTATTGGTGATATTACGGATAGTGGAGATAAAGGCATATCAGCAGTCCGACAATCGGTCTACCAAAGCCAGCGAGATTTTTTGACACATCCAGTAACACAAGCTGCTATAAACACGATGCTTTTTGTTGCTACGGGTGGTGTAGAAGGAATCGCAGGGGCGGCATCTGGTTTGAAATGTGCAACTCGGTTTGTTGCCAATAGAAGTGTTCATAATAGTGAGAAAATCTTACTTCAAAGAGTTGCAACAAAGGCAGATTTGGCTATCGGCGGAACTGGGTATTCATATAGCTTTTGGAGTTAGCATAGTTAGTATAGCATATTCGCCGTCATTGAAATGCGTCTTTGCAATCCGCAAACCAACGCTCGGGGATTACAAATTTCCTCGAACAGAAAAACAGCAACTACTTCACCTGCATATCGCATAAATATGTACATACGATGCTCGCATTGAGCTTATGTGCAACAATTTACCAATCAATGTGTATTGCTAACGTCGGTAAATTGTGATAATCTTGCAAGCCAAAATGTAGCCTCATAAATAAGTATGGTTTTTATCATTGCCGACAATCAGGAACTCACGCGATATGCCGTAGAGCGACTTCTCGATACTTATGCCGATAAGCAAGTTTTTCATGCATCGAACAGAACTGACTTGGTATCACTTCTTCGTGTGCACGAAGAGAGCGTCATAATTTTGGACTATACGCTTTTCGATTTCCCTGACATTCAAAACCTTATCATACTTACGCAGCGCTATCCGCAATCCAATTGGGTGCTCCTGAGCGAAGACCTGACCGAGCAGCACATGAGTAACATTGTATATAACAGTACGAACATCGGCATTCTGTTCAAAGATTCGCCTCTGAAAGATGTAGAGTCGGCCATAAGTTCGGCGTGCACGGGGCAGCGTTACATTTCGCAGCATATTATGGAAGTCCTTCTTGCGCAAAAGAAGCAAGACGACGATATGAAATCGACATTGACGCGCACCGAGATTGAGATAATTCGCGCCGTCACTCAAGGCAAGACCACCAAAGAGATTGCCGCCGAACGTTCATTGAGCATACATACTATAAACACCCACCGCAAAAACATCTTCCGCAAACTTGGCGTCAATACAGCCCACGAGGCCATAAAAGCCGTCGTTCGTGCCGGATTGATTGACGAGTCGGAGTATTACATATAGGCAGCAGCAGAGCAGAATGTGCGTGCGAAAATGCGCACGATTTCCTCCAAAACACCATTTCTTCCGCCACAATTTCACATCTTCGCCACCAAAATTTCATAAATAATCAAATAGCCCTTATTTTTGAAAGTTTCTAAAAGTATCAAATTAGATATAGATGAAAATAGAGCACAAGAGAGGACTGATTGTTTTTTGGTCGTTATACTTAGCTGGCATTCTTGCCATAGTGACATTTTTCATATTACTAAGCAACGGAGTGCTTGGCTTCATGCCAACATTCGAGGACTTGGAAAACCCCAAGAGCAACTTGGCGTCGGACGTAATTTCGGCTGATGGCGAGACGCTTGGCAGGTTCTACATCGAGAATCGCAGCCAAGTGGATTTCGATAGCATATCGAAAAACGTTGTAGATGCGCTTGTGGCCACCGAGGACGAGCGTTACTACAGCCACTCGGGCATAGATATGAACAGCCTCGCGCGCGTGCTGGTGAAAACCGTACTTATGCGCAAACAGTCGTCGGGTGGCGGTTCAACCATTACGCAGCAGTTGGCTAAGATGCTCTTCCACGGCAAAGCACAATCGAAGTGGGACCGCGCCACGCAGAAAATAAAAGAATGGGTGATAGCCGTAAAACTCGAGCGTAGCTACACCAAAGACGAGATTATAACTATGTATCTGAACCGCGCGGGTTTCATCTACGATGCATACGGCATAGAGTCGGCAGCACTGACATTCTTTGGCAAGAGCGTAAGTAAACTCAACAAAGAGGAGGCAGCCACGCTTGTAGGTATGCTGCAAAATCCGTCGCTCTACAACCCTATTCGTCGACCAGAGAAAGTAATTACACGCCGAAATGTGGTGCTCGGCCAGATGCTGCGCTCACGTTACATATCTACGCAGGAGTACGATTCGCTGAAGGCTCTGCCACTCGGGCTCAACTTCTCACGTCTCGACCACAAGGTGGGTATCGCGCCATATTTTCGTGAATACATACGACTGATGCTCACCGCGCAGAAGCCCGACATGCGCAACTATGCAAGTTGGCAAGAGGAGAAATTCCGCGAAGACAGTGTGCAATGGATTAACAACCCCGCATTCGGCTGGATAGCTAAGAACCCGAAGGCCGACGGTAGTTTGTACAATATATATAAAGACGGACTTCGTATATATACAACACTCGACAGTAGGATGCAGAAAATGGCCGAAGATGCCATGACGGAACACCTCAGCGGCGAGTTGCAACCTCAGTTTTTCCGCGCTAAGAAAGGTAACCGTCGCGGTCCGTATAGTGTCGACGTAACCGACGAGCAATACACGCAGATGATTAGTCGCGCAATAAAGAACTCCGACAGATACAGACGGCTGAAGCAGGCAGGTCTCTCGGAAGCCGAGATAGATAAACACATGAAGACTCCCGTAGAGACTCGCGTCTTCACTTGGGCAGGCGAAAAAGATACCGTCATGACGCCGTACGACTCGGTGGTTTATCATAAATATTTCCTACGCTCGGCTATGATGTCGGTGAATCCGCATAACGGACACATAAAAGTCTATATAGGCGGACCGAACTTCAAGTATTTTATGTACGACATGGCATCGCAAGGCAAGCGCCAAGTGGGTTCAACCATCAAGCCATTTGTATATACACTCGCTATGAAGGAGGGCCACACGCCATGCGACCTTGTGCCTAACACGCCGCAAACATTCCTCCTCGACGATGGCACAACGTGGACGCCGAAGAACGCAGGTAGCGCACGCGCTGGCGAAATGGTTTCGCTGAAATGGGGCTTAGCAAACTCGAACAACAACGTAACGGCGTGGGTGATGAAGCAATATTCGCCCAAGGCTGTAGCTAATATGATTCACGACGTAGGTATTGGCTCGCACGTCGACCCAGTTTATTCGCTATTCTTGGGCACGTCGGATTTCAGTCTTATGGAGATGGTGGGCGCCTACTCGACATTCGTAAATAAAGGCGTACATATAGATCCGATAGCCATAACGAAGATAGAAGATAAGTATGGCAACGTGATAGCATCGTTCCTCCCAAGCGAACGCGAAGCTATAGACGAAGAGACAGCATTCCTTATGGTCAACCTGCTCGAAGGCGTTGTAAATCAGGGTACGGCATGTCGTCTGCGCGGACCGGCATATCAGCTAAAGAACGAGATGGGCGGCAAGACAGGTACCACGCAAAACAACTCCGACGGCTGGTATATGTCCATCATGCCAAATCTTGTGACAGGCGTGTGGGTTGGTGGCGAAGACCGCGGCATACACTTCGATGACATGCGAATTGGTCAAGCGGCAAACACCGCAGTGCCAATCTTCGGACGATTCATAAAGAAAGTGTTTGCGAGTGACAAGATTACCTCGGTGAAAGAAGACGACACATTCGAAGCACCCGAGCACTTTGGCTACACGCTCGACTGCTCCGACCGCCACATAAGTGCCGACGAGAGCGATGGCGCAATAGAAGCCTCCGTCACTACCGACGATAGCGCCAACGACGACGGTTCGATATTCAATTTCTAAATACTTACAAAGAGACAAACCACATCGGCAATGAGCGAAGAAAACAAAACCAACGAAGCGCATGTGCTCAAGAGCATAAAATCGTGGAAGATTGTCGTTCCTATCGTAATAGGATTGGGCGTCACGGGCGTGCTGCTCTACCACGAATATTCGCCCGAGGCATTTGCGAGCGTGTCGTTCAACGGCTGGTCGGTGCTTTGGTTTTTAGTAGCATTCATGATGATGGCATCGCGCGACATAGGCTACATGGAGCGCATACGTATTCTATCGTCAGGTCAGCTAAATTGGTTGCAGTCGTTCCGCATAATTATGCTGTGGGAATTTGCTTCGGCAGTTACGCCGTCGGCAGTGGGCGGAACGAGCGTGGCTGTGTTTTTCGTCAACCGCGAAGGCATACACATGGGCAAAGCCACGGGCATAGTTATGGTGACCTCGTTCCTCGACGAACTCTTCTTTGCCATAGTCTTCCCACTGACGGTGCTGCTCATCGGCTTCGACAACATCTTTGGCGCTGAGGGCATTGCATCGAGTTTTGTCTATTTTGCATGGCTCGGCTACGGAATAAAATTGGCATACATAATAGCATTATCGTACGGACTTTTCGGCAATCCTCAGATACTCAAGACACTATTAGTAACCATATTCAAACTACCATTCCTACGCAAATGGCAAGACAAAGTGGTGAAAGTTGGCGATGACCTCATAGAGACCTCGAAAGAGTTCCGCTCGTGGCCGCTGCGCAAATGGCTGAAAGCCTTCCTCACCACTTGCGTCAGTTGGATTTCGCGCTACTGGATTGTCAACGCACTGATAGTGGCATTCTTCGGCATATCGGTGTTGGATTTGCAAGAGCATTTCATTGTATTCGGCAAACAACTGGCTATGTGGATAATGATGCTCGTGTCGCCTACGCCAGGTGGTTCGGGCTTTGCCGAATGGGTATTCAAGGAATTTTTGTCGTCGTTCATACCTATAGGAGCAGGCGTAGCAATGGCGCTTTGCTGGCGCTTGGTGAGCTACTATCCATACCTAATTATGGGCGCAATACTTGGTCCGCGCTGGGTGAAGGACATAATAAAGAAAGGAGAAAAGCAATGAACGCGCGACTTATACTATTACCGATAGCAGCAATATATAAGATTGTAACGGACGTACGTAACTATCTCTACGACAAGCATATATTCAAGTCGAAGCGATTCCCGACGCCTATCATCTGCGTGGGCAACATCACCGTGGGCGGCACAGGCAAAACGCCCATCGTCGACCGCATAATTAGCCACATTGGCGACCGCGACACAGCGCTCGTGAGCCGCGGATATAAGCGCAAGACGCGCGGCTTGGTCTACGCCACTTCTACAAGCACTGCGGCCGACATTGGCGACGAACCGCTCATGATTCATAATCATCATAAATATCTAACCATAGCTATCGATGGCAATCGCAACGCAGCCATCAAGTCGGTCATAAAGCGCAAGAAACCACGCGTCATAATTATGGACGATGGCATGCAACATCGTAGTACTCAGGCTTATAAATATATAATGGTATGCGACTACGCTCGCCCGATTTGGAAAGATTATCTGCTGCCGGCGGGCAACCTTCGCGAATCGGCCAAAGGGAGCAAGCGCGCATCGATAATAATTATAAATAAGTGTCCGGCCGACCTTAGCGAAGCTGAGCGCGACGAGATAACCAAGAAGATGAACCTCAACTTGTCGCAAACCATTCTCTTCTCTACCATGGTCTACGGCGACATAATAGACGGATGCGGCAAGGCGGAACTTTCGCATACTGACAGAATATTGGCCATAGCAGGCATTGCGCGTCCAGCACCATTCTTCGACGAAGTGAAGCGCCGCTTCAAAACCGTACATACGCTAACCTTCGACGACCATCACGAATACACAACGGACGACATACTCGACATCAAAGAGGAGATGAAACGTGTGGACGCCGACGTAATTATAACTACTGAGAAAGATTTCGTGCGACTGCCCTACATTGCGGGCGTGAAGGTGTGCTACCTACCTATCGGCATCGAATTCTTGTTTGACGGAGAAAAAATATTCAATAAAAAAATAGATACATATGTTACTAAGCGAAATTGATAAAGCAGCAGAGTTTCTACGCTCGCAATTCACAAAGCAACCCAAAGTAGGCATTATTTTAGGTACAGGCTTAGGCGGATCGGTGAACGAAATAAAGATTGAAAAATCAATCGAATACAAAGACATTCCAAATTTCCCTGTTTCGACCGTCGAAGGTCACTCGGGCCGCATGATTATTGGCGAAATTGGCAATGTGCCCGTCATAGCTATGCAGGGCCGATTCCACTTCTACGAGGGCTATCCAATGGACAAAGTGACCATGCCCGTTAGAGTGATGAAGCGCGCTGGCATCAACACGCTCTTCGTCAGCAATGCGAGTGGCGGCTTGAATCCTACGTATAAAGTAGGTACTATAATGATTATCAACGACCACATCAACCACTTCGGTGCACATCCGCTCATTGGTCCGAACGCCGATGAGTTTGGCCCGCGCTTCCCAGACATGAGCGAAGTTTACTCGAAACGCCTCATCAAGCGTGCGCACGAGATAGCCGACCGCGAAGGCATCAAGGTAGAAGAGGGTGTATACGTAGGCACAACAGGTCCAACATTCGAGACTCCGGCAGAATACAAGATGTTCCGCATACTTGGTGGCGACGCCGTAGGTATGTCTACCGTGCCAGAAGTTATCGTTGCGCATCACGCTGGCATGGAGGTCTTCGGAATCTCTATCATCACCGACTCGGGCGTTCCGGGCGAGATAAAAGAGGTTAGCCACGAAGAGGTTCAGCAAGTTGCAGCTGCTGCCGAACCTAAGATGACGAAAATTATTAGCGAACTCATAACCCATTACGAATTTTGAATTACGAATTACGAGCAGCGACCAACACTCGTGACTCGTAATTCATAACTAAAGAAGATTCGTAACTCGTAACTAAATAAAATGATTAAGAGTATTCTGAAAAACGCTTGGCCTCACATAGCTATAGTAGCGATATTCGCAGTAATAAGTTTCGTTTACTTTTCGCCGATATTGGAAGGCAAAGAGCTTCCGCAAGGCGATAACACCCAAGCAATTGGCTCGGCGCGCGAACTGAGCGAATTTGCCCAAGAGACTGGCGATGCCTCTATGTGGACAAACTCGATGTTCTCTGGTATGCCTGCCTATCAAATAAAAGCCGACAACACCAGCAACGTGTTCGGGCATATCAACAAAATCACGCGTTTGGGGTTGCCATACGGCACAGTATCGATACTATTCCTCTATCTATTAGGATTTTACGTATTGCTACTTACGCTCAAAACCGACAAACTTGTGGCTGCAATTGGCGCACTCGCATTCGCGCTTGGGTCGTACAACATAATTATAATTATAGCGGGCCACATAACTAAAGCCTACGCCATAGCTATTATGCCAATAGTAGTGGCTGGCGTGCTGACAATCTTCCGTGGCAACCGAATTGCTGGCGGCATACTTACCACAGTAGCTTTCGGTATGGAGTTGGCGTACAACCACATTCAGATTACTTACTACCTCGGATTGATGCTTATGGTGCTGATTATCGCCGAGGTAATCATGACTATAAAGAGCAAGGCCTACAAAGAGTTCGGCAAAAGCGTCGGCACGATGGCGGCTGCCATTGTACTCGCTATTTTGCCAGGCACGGTAAACCTTTGGACTACTTACGAATACAGCGAATTTTCTACTCGCGGCAAGTCGGAGCTAAAAGCGCCCGAGACCAATACCGAGCAAAAAGCGTCGAGCGGTCTCGACAAAGACTACGCGCTCGCTTGGAGCTACGGCAAGAAGGAGACACCTACGTTGCTCATTCCTAACGTTGTAGGTGGCGCGTCGGAAGCTATTGGTGCCGATAATAAATACGTACAAAAAATCAGCGACCCACAGATTCGCAATGTAGTGGCACAGCAAAGCAGCTACTGGGGCGACCGCAGTTTCACCAGCGGACCAGTTTACGTTGGTGCTATAGTTTGCTTCCTATTCTTCCTTGGCTGTTTCTACTGCAAAGGACGTGAGAAGTGGTGGCTCATTGCCGCAACAATATTCTCGATACTGCTCGCGTGGGGCAAAAACTTCATGCCTTTCACCGACTTCATGTTCTATCATTTCCCTATGTACAACAAGTTTCGCACCGTCGAGATGGCGCTCGTCATAGCTACGGTGAGCATACCTATGCTTGGCTTCTTGGGATTGAAAGAACTCATCGAAGCGCCCGAGCTCATAAAGGCATACCCGAAGAAATTCTTTGGTGCACTTGGCATTTCGGCAGGCATTGCGCTACTTATAGCACTATTTCCAACGGCATTCTACTCGTTCATAAGCGATGCCGAGCAAGAGCAATTCGCACAACTCATTGCAGGCCAGAATGGAGCAATATATAGCGAACTTCGCAACGCCCTAATAGAGACACGCGCCAGCATCACCCAGAGCGACGCCATACGTACGATTGTATTTATAGTATTAGCTTCGTCGGCACTGTGGTTTCTTTCGGTGCGTAAGATTAGCGAGCGCATAGCTTTGGCTACTATTGCCATACTTATAGGTATGGATATGTGGTCGGTTGATCGCCGCTATCTGTCATCGGACGACTTTGTTAGCAAACACGACGCTAAGAACACCTTCGTGGCAAGCGCAGCCGACAAGGCTATTATGCAAGACAAAGAGCCACACCGCGTCACATCGCTTTATCGCAATCCGTGGAACGAAGCCTACACGAGCTATTTCCATCAGTCGATAGGCGGCTACCACGGAGCTAAGCTTCATCGCTATCAAGATTTGATTGACTACGAACTTGGTCAGGAGTGGATGGCGGTTCGCTCGGCTCTCAGCGCACAAGATGTGGACGGAATAGCTAAACAACTTGAGCATTCCAACGCCATAAATATGCTCAACACAAAATACTTCATCTACAACCCGAGTGCCGCGCCTATCACCAATCCGAATGCTATGGGCGCTGCGTGGTTTGTCGATGATGTTATCTACGCTCCCACACCCGACGATGCGCTACGAAACGTTGCTACTGCCGACTTGCGCCGCACAGCAGTGGTAGAGAACGAAAACATACGTAGCACACCCGACAGCACAGCTACGATAGTTCGCACATCGTATGCACCAAACAAACTGACGTATCACACCACATCGTCGAGCGACAGATTGGCAGTGTTCAGCGAGATTTACTACCCGAAAGGTTGGAAAGCTACTATCGACGGCAATGAAGTGCCCATTGAGCGCGCCAATTACGTGCTTCGCGCTATTACCATTCCGCAAGGCGAACACGACATAGAGATGCGTTTCGAGCCGCAGAGCTACACCACTGGCCGCATAATAGCATACATAGCCTCGGCAATAGTTATTCTGTTGATTATTGGAGGCATAGCATATTACATAAAAGGATATAAAAATGAGACTGCTGAATAATGCAGAAATAGAGCAACTCGAACGCAGCGGTTGTACAGCATCGCCCAATTGGGAAGTCATCTCAGTTGGCGAAACGTTCAATGCGGCTCGCGTTCGCAACGTTGTTTTTATTGACAAAGTGGAGATTGAAGGTTGGACCGACGACGTCACCTTCGAAGGCGTTCAACTGCCGTTTTGCCTATATAACACCACAATTGTCGACTGCCATTTGGGCGAGAATAGTTGTGTAATAAACACCACATTGCTAAGCAATTACAACATTCATAAGAGTGTTACTATTATCGATTGTGGCATAATTACGGGCAAGGAACTTCCTGGCGCAGTAGAGCCACTCAACGAGAGCGGTATTTACGACATACAGATGCATCCGCACCTCACGTCGAACATAGCACACATGGCTGTGTTTCACGGGCATAGAAATGGATTGAAAGATGCCATAAACAAACTCGCGAGCAAGCACGAAGGCGGCTGCTACATTGGCGACAATGCCGTAATTAGTGGCGCAAAGGAGATTCGCGATTCAATAATTCTCTCTGCTGAGAAGATGCCGACCACAGTGAAAGCCGGCGTCACCATTCGCGAATCGGTGGTGCAAGAGGGTTCGCACCTCAGCGACCATGCTAAAGTGGAACGCTCCTTCGTTGGTCAGTCGGTGGAGATTTCATCGGGCATGACGATGGAGAATAGCATGGCATTTGCCAACGCGCAACTGCTCTGCGGCGAAGCCATCAGCGCCTTCTGCGGACCGTACACCGTGTCGCATCACAAGACGTCGTTGCTGATAGCTGGTGCATACTCGTTTTTCAATGCGGGTAGCGGCACTAATGCCAGCAACCACCACTATCGCCTCGGACCGCGCCACCAAGCTGTTTATTGCCGTGGTGCAAAGTCAGGCTCTGGCAGTTACATATTGGCACCGGCTAAGATTGGCGCATTCAGCATGGTTGTGGGACATCACAAGTCGCACCCCGACACGTCGGAGTTTCCGTTCTCGCTGCTCATCGAGAAAGATAGCAGTAGTGTGTTGCTACCAGCACAGAACCTACGGACCATTTCACTCGCTCGCGACGAGCAGAAATGGCAAGACCGCGACCACCGTCACCCAGACCTTTGCCGCGACTGCATAAGTACCGACACCTTCAATCCGCTAATTATAAATACGATATTGAAAGCCGCAACACTTTGCCACAAACTATCGGAAAAAGAGAGCGACATAATTATGTATGGCGGCTGCAAAATGCAACGCTTGTTTGTGGTGCGCGCCGAACTTGCATACCAGAAACTTGCGGAAGCCATTTTGCTATCGAAATTTTTCAGCAGCATTAATATTACAGATAAGTATGCCGACGACAGTAACGCTATGGAGTGGGTCGACTTGGGCGGATTCATAACTACAAAACAACGCACCGAAGCACTCGAAAACGACATAACGAGTGGCAACATAGCTACCATTGAAGAGCTCGACGAACGCATACGCGAAATGGCCAAAAACTTTGCCGACGACGAAGTGCACTACGTAAGAATGAAATGCCAAGAGCTCTTCGGACTGACGCCAACGTCGGATGCCGAGACGCTTAGCAAAGCGGCAAAACAGTGCGTTGGTTTCTTCGACGAATTTGAGCGCTCGCTCATCTTTGATGCAGGTCGCGACTCGATGAAGAAACTCGCCATCTCGTATAGTGCCGACTACCCCGAAGAGGCTTACGACACCTTCTTGCAAGCCTACGCTTCGGCCGACGAGAAAGGCAAGAAAGCCGCTACAACCTTCTGCGAATCACGCACTATGGCGGCTAAAGCTTTTATTATATAATTTTGCAACGAAATAAATACAGAAAAAACATATGTGTGGAATAGTAGGATACATAGGCAGTCGCACTGCATATCCAATACTTATAAAAGGACTGAAACGCCTTGAATATCGAGGCTACGACTCGGCTGGTATAGCGCTCCTGAACGAAGGCGAAGCATCGCTATACAAATGCAAAGGCAAGGTTCGCGACCTTGAAAATTTGGCAAGTGGCCAAGAAATATCTGGCACCATTGGTATAGGACACACACGTTGGGCAACTCACGGTTTGCCTAACGACATCAACGCACACCCTCACAAATCGATGAATGGGAAATTCATTCTCGTTCATAATGGTATAATAGAAAATTATGCCAGCATAAAGAAGATGCTCACTAAGAACGGTTACAAATTCCAAAGTGAGACCGACACCGAAGTCCTTGTAAACCTTATTGAAAATATATACTTAGAGGAAAAAGTATCAGCCGAAACTGCTGTACAAACCGCTCTAAGAATGGTCGTAGGTGCATACGGCATAGTAGTTATATGCCTCGACGAGCCCGACAAACTCATTGCTTCGCGCAAGAGTAGTCCGCTTGTTATTGGTTGCGGCGAGAGCGAATATTTCCTCGCTTCGGACGCTACGCCTATCACCGAATACACCGACCGCGTGCTCTACCTCAACGACGAAGAGATTGCTGTAGTAAGCACCAACGGCATAACGCTCAAAAACCTCAATAACGAAGCAAAAGAACTCGTTATAAGCCGATTGAACCTCTCCATCGAGAGCTTCGACAAGGGAAATTTCCCTCACTACATGCTCAAAGAGATTCACGAACAGTCTACCACCATTGCCGATTCATTCCGCGGCCGCATAAACAACGACATGACACAAATTATGCTCGGCGGTATCAACGAAGTTATTCCGCGCATAGCCAAAGCAAAGCGAATCGTCATTGTTGCTTGCGGAACGAGCTATCACGCTGGTCTTGTGGGCGAATATCTTTTCGAATCCTTTGCTCGCCAACAAGTTGAGGTAGAATATGCATCGGAATTCCGCTATCGCGACCCGATAATCGAAGAAGACGACGTCGTAATAGCTATTTCGCAATCGGGCGAAACAGCCGACACGCTTGCTGCCATACGTATGGCAAAAGAGAAAGGCGCTCTCATCTTAGGCATCTGCAACGTGGTAGGTTCGTCAATTGCTCGCGAGACTCACGCTGGCGTATATACGCACGCAGGCCCTGAAATTGGTGTTGCTTCGACAAAAGCTTTCACGGCTCAAGTTATCATACTTACAATGATGGCATACCTTATAGGCAAACGCCGTGGCTTCATCAGCGACGAGACATACCATAGCCTTATTGAGCAAGTGCTTGAAATACCAGACAAAATCAAGGAGATACTCAAAGATGAAGACCACATAAAAGAGATTTCTCAGAAATATGTAGAGGCCACCAACGCCATCTACCTCGGACGAGGATTCTTGTTCCCTGTGGCTCTCGAAGGTGCGCTCAAGCTAAAGGAAATCAGCTACATACACGCTGAAGGTTATCCCGCAGCCGAGATGAAGCACGGCCCTATCGCCCTCATCGACGAGAAGATGCCAGTATTTGTGCTTGGTACTAAGGATAGATATTACGAAAAGATTGTTTCAAACATACAAGAGGTTAAGGCTCGCAAAGGCAAAGTGATTGCCGTTGTCACCCAAGGCGACACCACCATTAAGCACCTTGCCGACGATGTGATAGAGATTCCAGAAATCGACGAATCTCTCTCGCCTATTTTGTCCGTCATTCCACTACAGTTGATAAGCTACTATATAGCAGTGCTGCGTGGTTGCAACGTCGACCAACCTCGAAACTTGGCTAAGTCGGTCACCGTGGAATAATCGGTTGCCGGCATAGCTATAACTATACATAAGGAGAATAACAATGGAGACAACGAGACAGAAAAAAATATCGCGCTTGCTACAAAAAGAGGCAGCCGAGATGTTTCAGCAAGAGTTGCGCGAACTTACGTGCGGCTCTATGCTTTCTATAACCATAGCGCGCGTATCGAGCGACCTTTCGATAGTGAAGTTCTACATCTCCGTTTTCCCCACCGAGAAGGTGCAGACGGTGCTCGACTCACTAAACGAGAATCATTCGAGAATTAGATTTGCACTTGGCAAACGCGTAGGCAAACAGGTGCGAATAGTACCCGATCCTTCGTTCTACATAGACGATTCGCTCGATTATCTCGAAAATATTGACAATCTACTAAACAACGACTAACCGAAATGCAATACGATCCTATCAAGCGTTCGCTTGGCGTAGTTTTCAATAGCTCGCCTCGCTTGCGCATTCTCTTCTATCATCTGCTCGATGTGCTTCTCTTACGTTCGTGGCATATCCACAAAGCACTTCGCAAATGGAGCGCTGAACGCAACAACGAACCTACCAACATTCTTGACGCAGGTAGCGGCTTTGGCCAGTATACATATCACATGGCCAAAATCTCTAAGAACTACAATGTCATGGGTGTGGACGTAAAGGCAGAACAGATAGCCGATTGCAATGATTTTTTTGAGAAGATAGGATTGAGCAACCGCGTAAAATTTGCCGAAGCCGACCTCACTAAATATTCGCGTCAGAATACTTACGACCTTGTGCTTTCGGTAGATGTGATGGAGCATATAGAAGACGACCGCACCGTTTTTAGCAATTTCTACGAATCGCTCACCGATGGCGGCACGCTACTCATCTCTACCCCATCCGACTTGGGCGGCTCTGATGCCGATGAGCACGACCACGATGGCTCTGTGCACGGATTCATCGACGAGCATGTGCGCGATGGCTACAACATTGCCGACATAGAAGAGAAACTTCGCACGGCAGGTTTTTCGTCTGTCGACGCACGCTACTCATACGGCACGGCAGGCCATATTTCGTGGGTATTATCTATGAAGTGGCCTATACTTATGCTTGGCGCCACAAAATTGCTCTTCATACTATTGCCATTCTACTACATAATATTCTTTCCTTGGTGCCTCATACTCAACCTCATCGACCTTGAGACGAAACATTCGGCAGGCACAGGACTTATTGTAGTAGCCAAGAAATAAAAAGCACAGAAGCAGTGAATAGTCGCTTAAGTCTAATTATTGCACGTCGATACCTATTCGGCAAGAAGTCGCAGAATATCATCAATGTTATATCTATGATTTCCGCCATAGGCATTACGGTAGGTACGGCCGCAATGATAATAGTGCTAAGCGTATTCAATGGGTTGCACACGTTTGTAGGCTCGCTTTTCGGCACCTTCGATTGCGACCTGCGCATTGAGGCAGTCGAAGGAAAATCGTTTGTGGCAGACTCTGCACAACTTGTCGACTTGCGCAATATTGATGGCGTTGAGAACGTAACTACAATTCTTGCCGACAATGCTCTGCTCCGTTTTGGGAAGCGCCAGATGCCAGCCATAGTTATGGGTGTCGACTCGGCATTCAACTCCACTTCGGCCATCGATAGCGCTATTGTAGATGGAGTGTACAATATCAGCACATCGCGCTGCGTTGTAGGTAGTGCCTTGGCTGACCAACTTGGTGCTCGCGCATCGGTGGTTTCGCAACTCACTATTTATGCGCCCAAACGCACCGGTCAGGTAGATATAGCAATGCCCGAGCGCTCGTTCATAAATAGAACGCTCATCATTGATGGCTTATTCTGCATAAACCAAGTGGAATACGACAGCCAATATTGTATTATAGATATTGATGTGGCACGCGAGATTTTCTGCTTCGATGGCAACGAGGTTACCGCCATAGGTATGAGACTTTACCCCGATGCCGACGTAGAGAAGATTCGCGCAGAGGTTTCCAAAGTTTTTGATGTTGACATACGTATAGAAGACAAATTCGAGCAACACGCCGAATTTTTCAAGATGATGAGCGTAGAAAAACTTATGGCATACCTAATTTTGACATTCATAATGATAATTGCAGCCTTGAGTATAGTAGGTTCACTATCGATGCTAATCCACGACAAACGCGATAGCATATACACGCTAAAGAGTTTGGGGGCACGTCGTTCGCTTGTCACCAACGTTTTCCATTGCGAAGGATTGCTCATAGCCGTTGGCGGTGCAGTGATAGGCGTTGCGCTTGGATCGCTCATAGTTTGGCTGCAACAAACATTTGGCTTGCTCGGATTCAGCAATGCCGAAGCATACATAATCTCGGCATATCCAGTAGAATTGCAAGCTATAGATGTGCTGATAAGTTTTGCAACAGTAGTAACAATAGGCATCGTTGCTTCGTGGTTTCCCGTCCGCAGTGTTGTTGGACGCTACTACGCCGAAGCAAAGATTTAACCATAAAAAAATATTCATAGCCATGAGAAAGAAGCTAAAAGTAACAGCCGCAGTAGCCAGCATACTTGCTGTGAGTGTAGTTACAATGGGATTGACACACGACAAACGTGAATATGAAGTAATAAAAGGCTTAGATATATTTTTCGCGCTATTTCGCACGGTGAATACTTTCTATGTAGATGAGTTTGAGCCCAAAACGGTGTTGCGCAACGGCATAGATGCTATGCTCGAGAGCCTCGACCCATACACCAACTTCATCGACGAGAAGGATATGGAAGACTTCAAGTTGATGACTACTGGCGAATATGGCGGCGTGGGAGCTATTATCTCCAAGAGCGACACCGACTACATTATGGTGCGCGAACTATACCACGGCTTCCCTGCCTACAATGCTGGTCTTATGCCGGGCGACCGTATTATGGAGATTAATGGTAAAGATATGCGCGGCAAGAAAGTCAGCGACGTCAGCGGAAGCCTACGCGGCACTCCTGGCTCCGATGCAAAACTGAAAATCTGGCGTCCGACGACAAACGAGACTTTCGAGACTGTGGCTAAGCGTCAAGCTATTCAACTCAATCCGGTGAACTACTACGGCATGATAGATAAGGAGATTGGCTACATAGAGCTTAGCAGCTTCACGCAAGGTTGCGCCCAAGAGGTTAAGAAAGCCCTCGTGGATCTCAAGAGCAAAGGCTGCAAAAAACTCGTGCTCGACCTTCGTGCCAATCCTGGCGGCATTCTCGACGACGCTATAGATATGGTTGGATTGTTCGTGCCTAAAAAGTCGTTGGTACTAACCACTCGCGGCCGCTACGCATCGCAGACGCGCTACCACTACACCACCGCCGAACCTATCGACACCGTTATGCCTATCACCGTACTTATTAGCCGCGGTTCTGCATCGGCTTCGGAGATTGTCACTGGCGCACTTCAGGACCTCGACCGCGCGGTTGTCATCGGTCAACGCTCATTTGGCAAAGGCTTGGTGCAGTCCACCCGTCCGCTCGAGCATAATACATACGTAAAAGTTACCACCGCTAAATACTACATTCCATCGGGTCGATGCATTCAGGCGCTCGACTATACGCATCGCGATAAAGATGGCGCTGTAGGCTATGTGCCCGATTCGCTCATACACGAATTTCACACCAAAGGTGGACGCGCAGTCTACGATGGTGGCGGCGTATCTCCTGATATTCACGTAGATATTGATACTGCTACCAACATTGTCTACTCCCTCATATATAGCGATGTGATCTTCCATTATGCAGTAGCTTATCGCCATAATCATAAAGAGATAGCAGCAGTGAAAGATTTTGTATTCACCGACGAAGATTACGCCGACTTCTGCAAGTTCGTAGCTACGCGCAAGAATTTCACTTATAAAAACAAGACCACCGAAGCGCTCAAGAAACTCGTCTCGGCTGCCAAGAGCGATAAATATTACGAAGACAACAAGCAGCTCTTCGAAAAACTTAACAAGACTCTCGAACCCGATTTGCAGAAAGATTTGCAGACATCAAAAGAGGAGATCAAGAAATACATAACGAGCGAAATACTTACCTCGTACTACTTCCGCGCTGGTCAGATTGAATTTGCCATCACACGCGACGACGATGTAGATGCTGCTCTCAAAGTTCTGCGCGACGAGAAACGTTTCTACGGCATACTTAGCGGCAAAGTGGCATCGCACGCTGGCGACAAACGTCTTAGCAATAGCACGAAATAATTATGAAAGAGTGGGCTAACGTAAGCAAAGCGATTCTTAGTTTTCTGCTGACGACATTTCTCACGTCGGTTGTGCTGATATTGATAGCAAGCGTCGACAAGACTTACCTCGATTCGCGCAGCAAGTTGCTCATCATACAAGCCATCAGCAGTCTGACGCAGTCGGCATTGGCAGGCGTAGTGGCATCGCTACTCGTATTCAAGCGCGCCTTACCCCAATTCGTAGAGAAATCGGCCAACATAGGACTGTTTATGCTCGCCATCATTGGCATTGGCGTGTGTCAGCCGCTCGTAAGTTGGGCATCGTATGTAAACGAGATGCTTATAGCCAAATACAACCTCACGTGGGCTATCGATGCACAAAAGATGAACAACGGACTCGTGGCACGTCTCATGGCGTTCGACACTCCGCTCGACTGGACGGTGAGCATAGTAGTTATAGCTATTTTGCCAGCCATCTGCGAAGAGATCTTCTTCCGCGGTGTGTTGCAACGTACGCTCATCAAAGCCACCAACAGCGTTGGCGCAGCCATAGCACTCAGCGCCATATTCTTCAGCCTCATGCATTTCGACATCGCTGGACTTCTGCCTCGCATAGTCTTGGGAGTGATGCTCGGCTTGATATTCTACTACAGCGGCAATCTTTGGCTATCTATATTGGCTCACGCGGTGAACAATGCTGCCGTGGTAATTATGCTCGGAGTAACTACCGATGCCAACAACACGATAGAGAAACAGTTATCGCAATCGGCAGAAAATCCAGGACCTTGGCTTCCTATAGCTTCGCTTTTGCTATGTATATACATAGTCTACCGCTTCAAGGCATGGAACACCTTGACGAAAAGCAACATCGAGGAGGAGAAATAGGCGATAAAGATGGAATCTAACAGGAAAGAGAAGTTTGTCATTACAACAATTGTGTTACTAATATCATTGATAAGTCTTGGTCATAAGTTTATTTTTGGAGATAAACACACCGTGACACGTACATTTGAAACTGTATGTATTTGCACTTCGAAGAAAAGTATAGCCTATCACAAAGATCCAAACTGTAAGAGCCTTGAAAGTTGCGATTGTGAGGTGGAAGTGTTACTCATAAATCAAGCCAGAGAAAGAGGACGCAAGCCTTGCGCAATTTGCTGCACTAAGAAAAAATAGTATTGGCCGCGATTTCAACACCTCCACGTCACAACCCAAACTTTTGCCTTGTGCGCAAATTCCCTAATTCTCTCAATTGGCATTGTCTTCCGCGTGCCACTCGGCAAATGAAGTAGCCGTTTCGTAAAGGCGAACGGTGCACAATTGCACATTGACGGGAAGTTTTGCCATTATTCGGTTAGCAAAATCGGTCACCATATTCTCGCACGTCGGCTGATAGCCCACCACCACAATGCGCTCCGACAAGCCTTCAACTCTCTTGGCGGCTTCACTACCGCGGCGCACCATAAGCGAGTGGTCAAGTCGGCCAGTAATCTCGTCGCTTACTATAGTTTTCAGTTCCTTGAAATCCATCACCATTCCGAACGTTGGCGACGACGGGTCGGCGCATGGTTCTCCGCTAACCGTTACGTGCATTATATATGAATGGCCGTGCATGTTGCTGCACAAGCCTTTGTAGCCTTCGAGAATGTGCGCCATCTCGAACGTGAATATCTTAGTCAATCGTATTCTTGCCATTGCTGTTTGTATATAAATCCGCTGCAAAGTTATTTTACAAAAGCACTATATCCCAAATACATTATATTTTACTATAGATAAGTAGTTGACTGATAACAGACATTGCCCGACATCGTGCATCCTTGATTTAGATTTATTTTGCAATTCGGCTGCCAATTGTTTTTTTTTGTTAATCGATTTGTATTGCTTCATTGTTGGGGCAAAAGCCAATCGACATAAGAATTACTAACAAAGAACATTTTATGAAAAATTTATTTACTACAATTTTTGCGACAGCAGCATTGTTGGTCGCTAACAACGCGTGGGCGGAAGACACCCCTATTTGGTCAATTGATTTTTCTTCAATAGCGACAACGACAGACGGCACGATAAAGAACTTCACCGCTGTCACTGATTATACTAAGGTCGGTCAAGAAGGATGGAATTGGAATTCGCAAAAAGCAGAAGATGTTGGCGAAAACATTGCCTTTGCAAGAACAAGGACCGACAGCAAAACTTATGGATTCTGTTTTAGATATAGTGCTTTGTTTTGTCAAAATAATCCATACGCAATGACAATTATCGGAATGAAAAAGGATTACGAGATTACTGTTGTTGCTTCTGCGAATGGCATCACTGGTTCTTTTATTGGAACTTTAGGAGCAGAAAGCTCTGCATCAGCATCTGAAGACAATAAAACATTTACATATCTAATGAGCGCAGACGGAGACCTTAACTTAATGGTTGCCGGTGGAGCTTATGTCTATAGTGTATCTGTTGTCAAAAAAGACGTAAGCAACAATGCTTCATACACAGTGAAATATGTATGTGGAGAAGATGAGATTAAGACATCAGTCACTCATTCTGGTGCAATTGGCGAGGCAGCCAGTTTGCTTTCGTCTGATACGGAATCTTTTTTCAGTGCAGACAATTCAAAGAAATATATATATATGTCAGATGATTCCGCTAACAAAACTATTTCCTCTGATGGCTCAACGGTAGTAACTGTTACATTCAAAGAAGCTGGCGTAGGTAATGTAAATGTCATCGCAAAAGACAAAGAGGGGAACACTCTCAAAACGTTCACCGAAACTCGTATAGAAGGAGATGACGCTACTAACCTATATTATACTCGCGGCATAAAAGCTAATGACAATTATTATTTTGTTGCTGGTAGCTTTATAAATGGTGTAAACTATGGCGTAAGTATGATATACGGTTCTGAGGACACTGAGATAGAGTATGCTCTTGATGAAGATGTGGTATACTATGCAGAAGAAAGCGAATTGAACCTCTCGCGTAGCTTTGCAGCGCAAGGCATGGTTCCCGAACGAGCTTCTGGTGGTAATTGGCAAAGACTATACAAGAATTCATATGCTTATACATCAACTCTAAATGCTGGCACATATTCCATCGTGGTGGCAGGTCGAAATCAAAACTCTTCTGATGGCATATTAGTGATAAAAGTTCGCGATGCAGAGGGAAACATTTTGGATTCATATAGCCAAGAGCTTACTTGGGCAGGCTCATCATATTCAGCAGAGTCCGCAACAAATATTGATGTACCAGAAGGTGGTTCTATCGTTATAGCTAACACTGATGAAACATATAATTCAAACGTCGGCCTCGACTATGTCATTGTAAGTTATGCAACCACTACCTACACCATCAAATACGTAAATACAGATAATGAAGAAATTCAAACGGCAGTTGTTGACAATATATATGTAGGCGAAACGTTCACTGCTTCCGACGACCAGATGGCTAATATAATCTATCAGGAAAGCGACTATGGTTACCTCTCGGGCAACGAGGAGAAAACCGCTGTGGCAGATGCTGAACAGAACGTGATAACTCTTGTATATAAGAAAGCAACCGTTACCGCAGTCGACAGTGTGAAGGCTAACGCTGAGGCTGGAGCTATCTACACGCTCGGCGGCGTCAAGGTGACGAACCCAACGCAGGGTCTATACATACAAGACGGAAAACTTATCCGCGTCAAATAAGGAGAGAATAAATAATACGTTTGATAATAGATGTTTATTGCCGCTCATCGCTTGGTGGGCGGCATTTTTTTATAGAATGCGAGGCGGCAAAATGTGAACGAAATTTTCGAATTGTAAATTATTGTAAAACACTACATCTCAATCGTTTGCGACCTCTAAAATTGACCAATTTATACACATTATGTTAAGTAAAGTGTTTTTCGTCAAAGCAAAGGCACAAATTGTCAATAACAGATCGGTGGAATTCAGGCGTTTGTCAATTGCAAATTTTAGCTCGTCAAAAGCGTTTTTGTAATTTTTCGTAGGAAATAAAGCGCTCATACTTTTGTAATCGAAGAAAGGAAATAAAAAATGAAGCGCATAGCATTAATATTCATCGCAACATTAGTTTTGGCTGTTTTGGGCTCATTCGCAAACTATAGCTACAATGGCAGCAACATTACAACAAGCGTCAGCGTTGGCGACAATTTAGCACTCGACGAGAATATTTTTGTAGACATGATCTTCAACAAAGACGGTCACCTACTCGAGAATAATGTTTACGAATGGAACACCGAAACCGACACCAAAGGTAGACTTCTCGTTTCGACAAAGCACGAAACTTGGGCAAACGTTGTAGATGATGCCAGCGACTTCAGTTCAGATAAAATGGCACAACTAAACAAGTAAAAGTTTCTAAGATAGACAATAGGGGGACTGATTAACATATAAACTAAAACACTCACAACATATCACACACAAATTATCAACTCAGAAAAAGGGCTAAAGCACACATCGAAAAAGATTTTTGACGCACACATGCAAAATGCACACTATGAGATGTAGATAGTCTGTTGAAAAAGAGCAAAGCGAGAGTTTTGCTCTTTTTTTATTGCTAAGCATTCCCCTACCCAATACCATTCCCAACTTCCGTAATTCTCGTAAATAATACTTACGCAACTTTCAGTTCCTAACCGAATCTCGTCATTCAATTTCAAATTTCAATTTCTAATTCATAAATTAGCAACACGATTTTACCTACACATAAATAAAAATCATGGACAATACTATTGACTGGGGTAGTCTGGGCTTTCAGTATATGAAGACCGACTATAATGTAAGATGCTATTACCGCGATGGGCAATGGGGCGAATTGGAAGTATCGAGCTCTGAGCAGATAAACATTCACATGGCTTCCACATGTTTGCACTACGGGCAAGAGGCTTTCGAAGGCTTGAAAGCATTCCGAGGCAAAGATGGCAAAATACGAGTCTTTCGTCCAGATGAGAATGCATTGCGTTTGCAACACACATCGGACGGTATTATGCTCGCAAAACTTCCTACCGAAAAATTCCTTGAAGCTGTAAAGAAAGTTATCAAACTCAACGAGCGCTTCGTGCCACCCTACGAGTCGGGCTGCTCACTATATATACGTCCGCTGCTTATAGGCGTGTCGCCTAAGATTGGTGTGGGTGCTTCGCAAGAGTATCTGTTTATTGTCTTTGTGCAACCTGTAGGTCCATATTTCAAAGATGGATTCAAAGCTACGCCAGTGGTTATTTTGCGAGGCTACGATCGTGCAGCACCTCTTGGCACAGGTACGTTCAAAGTGGGTGGCAACTATGCTGCGTCGCTTGTTCCTGGAGCAAAAGGTCATGCAATGGGCTATTCGGCAGTGCTTTATCTCGATGCTAAAGAGAAGAAATATGTCGACGAATGTGGCCCTGCTAACTTCTTTGGCATTAAGGGCAATAAATATATTACGCCAAAATCTACAAGCATTTTGCCATCTATCACCAATAAGAGCCTTCAGCAACTTGCAAAAGATTTCGGAATGGAGGTAGAGCAACGTCAGATTCCTGAAGAAGAACTTGCTACTTTCGAGGAGGCTGGCGAGTGCGGTACGGCTGCTGTGGTTAGCCCGATTTCGAAAATTGACGACATCGACCTCAAGCGTACATACGAATATTCTAAGGATGGCAAGCCTGGCCCCGTATGCACGAAACTCTACAATACGCTTCGCGCTATCCAATATGGCGATATGCCCGATACGCACAATTGGGTGATGATAGTCGATTAATCGACATAAGCATATAACAAGTTTTTATTGTAAGAATCTCTTTTAGGGCTCGTCGGTTGCGATAACGGACGGGTCTTTTTTTATGGAACATCGGCAACATTCTTATTCGTGCAGCTTCATTGATAAAACAAGGGCTACACATGATTTTTCGCATCATGCGTAGCCCACATTACTAACTGTTACTACTAAATCTATATGTAAGGTCTGTGCGTGTGCTTGATCAATTGCTAATTATAGTCTACAGAAATGGTCGACTTGATGTCGGCTGCCGAGGCTCCAATCATGACGCGGAACTTACCATCGTTTGCAGTCCACGCGTGTGCGGTTTCGTCGTAGTATTGAAGAACTTCTTCGGTGAGAGTGAACTTGACGAGTTGAGTTTCGCCTGGCTGAAGGAGGATTTTTTGGAACGCTTTTAACTCCTTCATCGGGCGTGCTACACGAGGATTCTGCTCTTGAATGTAGAGTTGCACCGTTTCGGCTCCGGCAGTTTTGCCTGTGTTAGTTATAGGTATTTCTATGGTTATGTTGCTGCCTTTGTTCCATTGTTTAGGAGCTGTGGCTTTGCCATAATTAAATGTTGTGTAGCTCAATCCGTAACCAAAAGAGAAGAGTGGTTTGATGCCATTTTTATCAGTATAGCGATAGCCGACGAAAATATCCTCTTTATAATCTTCGTCGATAATTTTATTGTCGTCGCGCCATGTTCCGGGATAAGAACTAGTAGCATGTGCGCCACACTCATTAAGATTGTTATACCACGTGAATGGCAGTTTGCCCGAAGGGTTGACATCGCCACTGAGCACAGCAGCTAAAGCCTCGCCAGCTTCCGAACCAATGAACCACCCTTGCACAATGGCAGGCACGCGTTTTGCCCAAGGCATTGCCACCGGATTGCCCGATATATTTACATATACAATATTCTTATTGACCTTAGCCAATGATTCGATAAGCTCATTTTGTTCGTAGGGCAATTCATATTGTTTTCGGTCGTGGCCTTCGCAATCTTGATAGTCGCTCTTGTTTAGGCCGCCAATAATTATCACATAGTCGGCATTGCGGGCGAGTTGTGCGGCTTCGGTTCGCAGTTGCTCCGGCGTGCGATTTTCTACAAGCGAACGACCAACGGTAACGCCATTGTAGCTCTGAACGGTGTCGCCTACATATCCACGAGCATAATCAACTTGTGCATTGCTGAAACGGGTACGTATGCCATCGAGCGGAAGAATCTCTTTCTGCACCTTTAGTGATGACGAACCACCACCAACGGTCATCATTTTGATGGCATTTTCGCCAACTACAAGAATGCGTTTAGCATTGCGAATAGGCAGAATGTCGCCTTCGTTTTTGAGTAGCACAATGCCTTCGGTGGCAATTTTCAGCGCAGCATTGTAGTGCTTTTCTGAGCAGAGGAAGCCCACTTCGTGTTTGCCGTTCATAGTGGTACGATAGAAAAGACGCAGCACGCGACGCACTTTATCGTCGAGCTCTTTAGTGGTGAAGCGTCCTTGTTTGATAAGCTGTTTGTATGGCTCTG
The DNA here is from genome assembly GCA_017539645.1 of Bacteroidales bacterium. Taxonomy (GTDB): domain Bacteria; phylum Bacteroidota; class Bacteroidia; order Bacteroidales; family Marinilabiliaceae; genus W3P20-009. Next base: position 102,399 of record JAFYCM010000090.1, on the reverse strand, counting down.
CTAAAAAATAACTATCGTAAGCATTTGTTTTGCCCATGGTAAGCCCATCGGTCCACGAACCAAATTCCATGTCGAGACCATTGACAATGGCTTCTTCGGTGTTGTGGCAACCACCCCAATCGGAAACCACAACGCCATCGAACTGCCAATCGCGTTTTAGTATCTGATTGAGCATAATATCATTATGACAATTGTGCTGGTTTTTATAGAGATTATATGCTCCCATAATAGCCCAAGCGCCACCTTGTTGCACGGCAGCTTTGAAAGCAGGTAGATATATCTCGTGCAAAGCGCGGTCGCTTACAACCACATTCACCTGATGACGATACTCCTCATCGTTGTTGAGAGCGTAGTGCTTCACGCAAGCCGCAACACCTTTCGATTGAAGCGCTTTTATGTATGGCACAACCATTTGCGACGCGAGGTACGGATCTTCGCCCATATATTCAAAACTACGGCCATTGAGAGGAGTACGTTGAATATTCACACCCGGACCGAGCATCATATTTTTTCCACGGTAGAGCGCCTCTTCGGCAAGGTTTTCTCCATATATATATGCAAGATCGGTATTCCACGTAGCCGCAAGACAAGTGAGAGCGGGGAAAGCAACGCACGAGTCGTTGGTCTGCCCAGCTTGTTCCCATTCGTCCCAGAGCACATCGGGACGAACACCATGTGGACCGTCGTCAGTCCAGAAGTCGCGAAACCCAAGTCGCTTGATACCTGGCGACGAGAATTTCGATTGGGCGTGTATAACAGCTATTTTCTCTTCAAGCGTCATGCGCGATATGGCATCGTCGATACGTTTTTCAACAGGAAGTGTCTCGTCGAGGTAAGGCAGTGCTTGTGCAATAATCTGATTATAAGAGAATAATGAAATTATACCTGCCAATATGATTTGCTTTTTCATTCTGTTTATTGGTTTGCGTTGAGACAATAAGAGAAGGAGACACTCATCAGAGTGTTTGCTAATGGGTGTCTCCAGAATAATAAATAGAAAATGTTGCGATAAAAGCCTTACTGTTTCTCGAATGAAAGCACTCCTTTGTCGACGCCAGCAGTGAGGTCGATAGTGAGTTTGTAGGTTGCTCCTATTTCGAGTTCAACGCCATCGAGTAACCCAATGTTGCCAGAAGGATTTTTGAGCAAGAGTTGAGCATTCTCGTCGAGAGCTATGTTGTTGCCTTTGTCGGCCGAGAATTCATCGCCCCAGCCATTTTGGAAGAAGAATTTCATATCCCAACCAGAAGTGCGTAGGCGTGTACCGAGAGTAGCTTCACCCTCTTCGCCAATGGTGGCAGTGAGAGTAAATATGTTATTGGCAACCTCGGGCATTGCCACACCTTTGCCAGGATTCCAACCTGCTTCGTAGGCGAGTGAAGGCGAACCAGCACCATAACCCAATATCCAAATTGTACCATGACCATCGGTGGTGAGAGTGTTTTGCTCGCTGAGTGCTGTGATGGTGTGGTTGGCAATATCTATAGATATATTGTAATTACCACTAACGGCGTTGAGAGTGAGGCTGTTGGCCGAGCCACTGAAGTAGTCGGGATTGAACCAATAACTATCTATATCATTTATGCCGCTGATGCTAACTGCCGAGCCTTGTTCGAGGCTGAGAGTTGCAGTATACTCTTCACCATCGAGCGAGGTGAGTTCAGTGCCGTTGACGCTTATTTTGTTATTATCTACAATTTCTACTTCGCCAATTTTCTCTACGCTGAGCACAGCGGCATTGAGTCCTGCGGTCATATCTACAGTGAAAGTGTATATGCCATTGGCATCGAGTGTTTTTTCGTCGGCGATGTATAAATTGCCATTGTCGTGTCCACCTTCGCCAGTGCCAACAAGAACAATATCGCTCGTTGAGGTGAGTTTGTCGCCAGTGAGTTCTACGCCCCAACCCATCTGTCCGAAGAATTTGAAGTTGATGCGGTCGGCAGTGACGCTCTTGCCTGCTATCAAGGTGATCTGGTATTTTTTGTTATCAACCTGAGCAAAAGCAATAGCTTTTTCGGTTGTCCAACCCACTTCATTATTCTTTACGCTTGGTTGACCAATGCCCTCGCCGATAATCCACAAAGCGCCCGAGCCATCGTCGGCAAGAGTTGTAGGTTCGTCGTTGCTGACTGGGTAAGTACGTACATAGCCAAGATCTTCATCCACAATCAGACGATAGGTGCCGCTAATGGCATTGAAGGTGTACGAGCCATCGGTATTTTCTACGAAGAAATCGGGGCTGAGCCACAATGCTGCTGGGTCGATGCCGCTGAAAGTTACCACTTCGCCTTGTTGCAAGTCGGCATCGGTGGTGTTGCCGGTGCTGAAATCTACAAGATTGCTAACCGAAATAAATGGCGCACCTTCGAACGTGAAAGTGTTGAAACTGATGGTATACTCACCAGCAGAAGAGTTTGAGAAAGTGATGGGTTTTGTAGCGCCGAGAGTAATCTGGTTGCCACTCATTCCGAATGTGAGTTCGTTGCCGTTGGTGCCGTAGGCTGGAGTTTTGATGAAGCCCGACATCTTGCGCTCAAAGTTGGTTGTGATGCTATATACATTGCTGCCTTGAGGAGCGAGCGAATACTCTTTGCCATCTGTAGTTACGAAAGTTATGTTGTCGAAAGCAGGACGAGAGATACGCACATCTTTTTCTATCGTCGTCTTGGCTCCGCTTATATTCTCGAGCACAAGCTGAAGAGTAGCGGTGCCGTCGGGAATATTGGCGAGAAAAGGTACGTAGAGCGATGCTGTGTATTCTGCACCAGCAATTTTAGTACGTATGGTCTGCTCAGCCACGCGTTCTTCACCAAAGAGAAGATACACTTTGAGTGTCGATAGATCTACATTATCGGCATCGCTGACAGTGGCTGCAATTTTCAGACTATCAGCAAAGTAGGCTTGCGGAATTTCTGTAATGTTGCTAATTACGGGATTGCCGTATGGTTGTGGCTCATCTACTTTTTCGTCGCAAGCCGTTAATATCGACACCGCGAGTGCCGACAAAAGGAATTTATATGAAGTTTTCATTTCGGTTCGGTTAATTGATTATTTCCATAAATACGATACTGCGCTCTGAGCTGGCACTGTGCAGCTGAAATGATGTGTGCCATCGTCGATGGTGAGTGAGAGTGATTGCCCGCTATTGCTTGCTACGAGAGCTAACGAACCATCAGGGTTTTTGAATGCCGAATAGGTCAACCCATTGGATTTGAAATTGTTTGTGCCTATGCGAACAGCGCCTGGCTTCACTACGCTCGAAAGATGTGCTATGATGAAGTAGTGCGAGTTGCAAGTGTACGATGCGTAGTCGGCACTGAGGTCAACGGCGCCATAGCATGTTTGGCAACCACCCGGACGATTTGGTCCGCGCTCTGCGTCGAGCATCAAATTCCAAACTATAACCCCTGTGCACCAACGGTTAACGGTTCCAAGTGCCACCTCTTCCATATCGGATATGAGGCGCGCCGATAGATCTTGTCCGTTGTTCCACGTACCTATCGAAGTCTCGCTAAACACAAGGTCCATACCTGGAGCAGCATCATGAACGCTGTTGAGTTCCTCTTTGTTGCCACCATAATTGTGGTATGCCGAACCTGCGAAATAGCAAGCAGCATCGCTATCGGCAAAGATGTTGAGTGGATAGCTTTTTTGATCGGCTACACCATCATAATTATAATTATGATCGAAAGCGTAAATCTTGGTGCTGATGCCGTTCTTCGCAAAAGCTGGGCCGAGAGCAGTCTTCACAAAGTCGCGTTCTTGATCCCATGGCATATAGCACGAAGCCGAATTGCCATGATTAAGAGGCTCGTTTTGAGGCGTTACAGAATAGATATTTATGCCTTCGGCCTCGAAAGCCTTTATCCAACGAACGAAATACTCAGCATAGTCGGCATAGCATTCAGGTTTGAGTTCGCCACTTGTCCATTGGTTGTTGGTCTTCATCCAGCGAGGAGGAGTCCAAGGAGTGCCCATCAACTTAAGTTCTGGGTTGATAGCCAAAATCTCTTTTATGATAGGTATTACGTATTGCGTCTCTTCAGACGTGAGGGCAAAGTTCTCAATGCCCTCTTTGTCGCAGCAGGTGTATTCGGCAAGCGAGAAGTCGCTACAGCCGATAGCTATGCGGCAATAGCTATAACCATAACCTTCGGTAGGCGAGAACGTTTTGGTTAGAAATGCCTTGCGGTCGTCTTCGCTCATGTGCATAAGGTTGTAGCACGTGGAGCCAGTAAGAGCAGCGCCAAAGCCGTCCATGGTTTGATATTGCACCGAAGCATCGATACGTATGGTCGATGGCGACATGTTGTCTTTATGGCTGAAACTAAGCCCCGACGTTGCAAGCTCTTGGCTACGAGAAGCCGTTGTAGTCAGCACGTTAACATCGTAGACTTCGGTAGAAGGTGCTGGATTTTCAGGGTTGTTCTCGGGTGTAACATCGCTATCGCTCGAGTCGCAAGCATGCAACTGGCAGGCAGTGAGCAACGTTACAGCGCCAAGGCCGAATATGTTTATTATATTACGTTTCATGGTATAACTATTTAATATCCTGGGTTTTGAACGAGGTTGTCGTTGGCGTCGAGCACAGGCTGTGGCAACGGCATCAGATACGAATTCTCGTTGAAAGTGTTACGTTGTGGAGCGCGTCCGCTATCCTTAGCATACACAGCGTTCATAACCTCTTCCACTTTGTCGAGGCGAACAAGATCGTACCATCGTTGACCTTCAAAAGCAAGTTCCATGCGGCGCTCGTCGAGATAGGCATCGAGAAGGTCGTCGGCATTGCTGGTTACAGAAGCATCGAGTTTTGGCAATTCTGCGCGGCTACGTATTTGGTTAATTATGGTAGCAGCATCGGCCAATTTGCCATTAGCGATGAGCGCTTCAGCCTTGAGGAGTAGCACGTCGGCATAGCGATAACGAATAATACTATTATTACCCGAACGGAGTTTATACATAAAAGGATACTCGTCCATAGGGTAGTAGTTGCTCCACGAGCAAGCATAGTAGACGATGCTTTGCTCTTTGCGCACCACGTCGCCATTGCGGTCGTAGAGATTAATTAGGTCGCGCGAAGGAGTAACCCATTTTGCCCAAGTGAAATTCTCGTCGTAGTTGGCAAGGTTGCGGCCGAACATCCACGTTGCCCAGTTGCCCGAACCTGGCATAAACTGTATTTCGAGAATCGACTCTTTGCTATTGCGAGCAATGGCGTCTTGCGTCTCCTCGTTGAAACCGAAAAGGTTGTCAAAACTGTCGAGTTCGAAGCCATCGGCAGTTATTTGGTCTACGTATGCAATGACTTTATTGTAGTCGCGCAGAGGCTTTTCGGCGTAGATTTTAGCCAAGAGAGCACGAGCCACATTCTTCGTAAATATTGTCTTGTCGTCAGTTTGGCTTGGCGCATTTTCTACGGCCTCGAGTAGGTCGGCTTCGATAGCTGCGTATGCCTCGGCGACGCTATTTTGCGAAGGGAAGTATGCTGCGTACGATTCTTCAATATTCTCAGAAGTAATATCGGCAGCTATGGTAGTTATGATAGGAATGTTGCCCCAAAGACGTACCATGTCGAACCAAATCATGGAGCGAAAAATCTGAGCTTGAGCTTTGTAGGTGAGTTGTTGGCTCTCCGATAAGCTTCCGTCGGCCACTTTGTCGATGTTGACGATAAACTTGTTGGCAAGAGCGACATCCTCCATGAAGCGGTTCCAGTCGCGGTTGATTACGCTGTTAGAACCATCGATAGAGTTGTCTTCAAAAGGAACAACTTCGGCGCCAGTCGTACCCGCGTATGCATTATCCGAATGAGCTTCGGCAATCAAGAGCTGGTCGAGATACCAGTGCTCTTGGCGGTCTTTCATCTGCTTATATATTTTTTGCAAGTAGCTGTCGACCGAAGCGCGATCGGGAAATACCACTTCTTCGTCGCCTGTATTGTTGTTGTCGGTATACGTCACGTCTGAATAGGTGTCGAGTGGCTCATAGTCGAGCGAGCATGCCACGCTTGCCATACTTGCAATGGCTATCGATATATATATATTTAACTTATTCATAATAAAGCTTTTAGGATTGGTTTTTAGAATTCAATGTTTATACCAGCAACGAAGCTGCGGCTTTGTGGATATGTACCCCAATCGATGCCTTGCACTGCGCCGCTGTTGCCCCATTGGTTAACCTCAGGATCCATGCCGCTATATTTGGTTGCGGTGAGAAGATTAGTGGCAGTGAAGTAAGGCTGCAAACGCTTGATGCCTGCCTTGCGTAGACGTTCGCCCTTTATGTTGTATGAGAGTTGAACGTTCTTCACGCGTAGGTAGCTACCATCTTCTACGAAGTAGGTCGAGTTCTTCATGTCGTAGCAAGCCTTAGGCACATCGGTGTGCTGTCCAGGACGGCGCCAACGTTTTAGCACTTCGGTAGTTTGGTTTTTACCATCATACATACCTTCGGTCTCCATGCGAGAAGCATTGAATATGTCGTTGCCATACGAGCCTTGTAGGAATATGCTGAGGGTGATGTTTTTGTACGATAGAGTGTTCGTCATACCAAAGGTAAACTTCGGATTAGGATCGCCTATGTACGTACGGTCGCTCGATGATACGCGGCCATCGTTGTTTATGTCGCGATACATCAATTCGCCAGTTTCAGGGTCAACGCCATCGCTTATGTATCCATAAAAACCGCCAAGAGCGCGACCTGGTTCATTGCGAACTACATAATCGTTTACATATTCAGAAGTCTTTGCATCGTAGTAGATCTTCTGGAGTTCGAGCTTGGTGAGCTTGTTGCGGTTGAACGAGATGTTGAAATCGGTATCCCATTTGAAAGCACCCGTAATGTTGTGAGAGATAACAGCGAACTCAAAACCTTTGTTCTCCATTTCGCCCTCGTTGCGAGTGATGTTGTTAGCAGCGGCAGCACCAGCAGGCAGACTTACGTTCATAAGCATGTCGGTGGTCTTTTTGTAGTAATAGTCGGCGGTGACGTTTAGTCGACCATTAAGCACCGAGAGATCTATACCTATGCTGGTTTGTGATGTGGTTTCCCATTTCAAGTCGCTTGTGCGAAGGTTGGCTTGCGAGAGCGATGGCACGGCGTGCTCTTGTCCCTCTTTGAACCACTCGTAGCGAGTGATGTTGTAGCGTTGTAGGTATGCATAGTCGCCAATACCAGATTGGTTACCCGTATGTCCCCAACCAGCTCTAATTTTGAGGTCGTCGAGCCAGTCGAGATTCTCCATAAAGTCTTCGCTTGAGAGACGCCAAGCAGCCGAGAACGAAGGGAAGTAGCCCCAACGATGGTCTGGGTGAAGTTTCGATGAACCATCGGCGCGGAGGTTGGCTGTGAGCATATATTTGCTGTCGAAGTTGAATGCAGCGCGAGCAAAATATGACATGATGCCCCATTCAGAAGCGCCAGTTCCAGTGCCATCCCACGAGATTCTGTTAGCAGCATTAAGCGTCTGTATTTTGTCGTCGCGATAGTGGCTACCATTAATCCAGCTGTTGCGATAATCCGAATCGGTCCACGATGAACCTACCATCAAGTCGGTGCTTAATGCTTTTATGTTGAATGAATAATTAAGCACGTTATCCCATGTTTGCACGGTGTTTTGGTTACGGCCATCGTAGCCTTCGCCATATTGGTTACGTCCCCAAGCAGTGCTGATAGGGTCTAAGAAACTTGTGCTAAGTCCGTTTCTGCGGTCGAGAGTATATTTAGTGCGAAATGTGAGTTCGGGCAAAATAGTGAATGTGAGTTCACCCGAAGCCAAAAGACGGCTTTCTCTATCGCGGTTGTTCTTTGTACGCGCCTGATTCTCAAGTGGGTTGGTAATATTGCCAATACCATAGAAATTATTGTAGTATTGATTTGGAGCGTCAGGATTCCAGATAGGAGCATAAGTAGGCGTATTTATTACGGAGAGAATCACGCCACCACGTCCAGCGCCAGTACCCATGCTACCGCCGCCATTCGAGGTATAGTCTGAATATGATACACTTGCCGACACTTTGAGCCACGAACGGAGTTCACTCTCGGTGTTGAGGCGGAAGTTATAACGCTGATAAAACGAGGTTTCCAATATACCACGCTCTTTCTGATAGCCGCCCGAGAGGTAGTATTTGAGCTTGCCTGCCGATTGTGCTATAGAGGCTTGATAGTTTTGAGTTAGTCCTGTTTGATAGGTCTCTTCGAACCAGTCTGTTTGGTCGGTCAAACCTTCGGGAAGCGAAATCATACCTATTTCTTCTTGCAAGTCGCGATATTGCTTAGTGTTGAGTACATCGAATGTATTTGCAACGCGAGTAATACCAGCTTGCGCTGTAAGGGTAATCTTGGCATCGCCAGTGTCGCCTGCTTTTGTGCTTATAAGTATGACACCGTTTGCAGCGCGCGAACCATATATAGCTGCCGAAGAAGCATCTTTCAATATTTCCATGCTTGCTATGTCGTTGGGCGAAAGGAATTTGATGTTGTCCACTGGCACACCGTCAACTACATAGAGCGGATCGTTGCTGCCATTGAATGAGGTTGTTCCACGCACACGAATCGACATTTCGCCACCAGGCTGACCACTTGGCTGCATCACATTCACACCTGCGGCTTTGCCTTGAAGTGCTTGTGCTGCCGACACTATTGGACGCTGGTCGATGTCTTTTGTCGATACACTCGATATGGCGGTTGTTACATCGGCGCGTTTTGATGTGCCATAACCAATAGCCACAATATCATCGAGCATAAGAAGTTCTTCATGAAGCATAACAGCCAAATCTCGTCCAGCTGTCAGTTCTTGAGTTTCGAATCCTATGAACGATACTACGAGTGTAGCATTGTCGTTCACTGTAAGGTTAAAATGTCCGTTGATGTCTGTTATCGTACCATTTGTGGTACCTTTTTCAGTGATGTTGGCTCCAACGATATATTCGCCAGCCTCGTCAATTACGGTACCCTCGGCTGTTACATTCTGTGCTTTTGCTCCTGTCGTAATAAGAAGCATAACACACAAACATACACCTAAAAGGGTTGTTCTAAGGTTTATTCTCTTGTTCATGATTGCATAAATTGGTTATGTCGCAAAGTAAACGACCTCTTTGTTGCCGAAAGTCTACAAGTAAACTCTATCGGTAATCTAAAAAAATGTTATTGGCTTGAAAATCAGTTGTGTTTTTTTGCTATCAAGTAAGATTTGTTAATAATTGTGTGGATATAAATACCCCCTATTCGGGAGTTTTTCTTTGTTTTTTTATGCTACTTATTACTTGGTTTACGGCAAAGTTGCTGCACCGTTTCGGCAAATTTTTCTTTCGACACGATAGACCTATTTCTAATCTTCAATCGATTGTTATATACCGTTTGTGGTGAACAATGGAGCAACTCGGCAATCTTCACACTGTCGTTGATGCCTAAGCGCACAAGGGCATAAATACGTAAATCGGTGTTGAGCAATTCGCCTTTCTTGGGTTCTATGCGCGCTTCGGGTTGTAGTAGCGCGTTGAATTGTTCCACAAAATCGGGATATATATGTATGAATATTGCGTCGAAATTGTTGAAAAATTCATGCATTTCTTCTGTAAGCAGCGACTTTGAGGTTTGTGTGTGTAGCTCGTCATATTTTTTTACTGTTAGTTTTCTATTTATGTCTTTTCTGTACTCTTCTATTTTGCTTATGTAGTTCGAACACAACGAGAATACATATCCTATGTACTCTTCTTTTACGTAATTGCTCTCTTCCAATTGGCTGTTTATGTTGCGCAACTGTTTGTTTACTTCGGCAAGTTCGAGAGTTATCGTTTTGCGTTTACGATATATCCTAACTATGTAGAATGCTGCTGTAGCCAGTAGAGTAAGAAGTATTATAGCTATGGTCAAATAGCGCTTCAGCATCTGTTGCTGCTCTATATTGCGTTTTATGTATGAGTTCTGTATTTCATCTATAATGCGCGATATGCTTATCACTCTCACTCTGTTGTTGAACGAAAGAGCTTTTTGCATACATATATTTATGTAGCTATTAGCTCTGTTTAGGTAAATGTTGTTTACGAAAAGTGGGCTTGTATAGTCTTCATTTTTTATCTGTTGCTCAAAAATCACTCCCGCAAGTTCCTCAAGCGAAGCAATATCTTTGTTGCCGCTGCGAATGTCGGCAATCGACGATTTGGCAAGATTCCGTATGTATAAATTGTTGTTGCCTAAAGTTTTATACATCTGAGCCAAGGCATAAGCATTGGTAGCATCTTCGCGAGTGGTCAGTGCCGATTCGCCTACAATTTTTTCCAATATTATAGAAGCAGTGTCGGCTTTGCCATCGGCAAGTGCTTTGCATGCGCGTTGCCACACATAGTCGGCGTCTGTTGGCTGCATTATGCTTATAAGCGAGTCGCGGTATGCTTGTTCGTTCTGTGTGTATGTGTTGTGCATTTGTCCATTGCCTAAGTACTGTCCGAAATGAGCATAGAGGTATATCATCTGAGAATAGTAGGCAACTAACATCTTACGCGACATTTGGTGTGTTTCGAGCGATCTTGTTATTGCGTCCGACTCGAGCAGCATGCCAGTAACCGAAAGCAAAAACGATTTTTTTATCATCCATTCCGTCTCCTTCTCTTGGTCCGATGTGGCGCGGGCATAGCTGAGGTTAGCCTCTACGGCTTCAAAAGCGCAATCCGAGTCGAATGTTAAGCATTCATCGTATATACTGCAGTTAGTGTTGTATATATCAGATGGCTTCCTGCGTATACTTCTGATTGATAGTAGCTTATCAATTGTAGCACGTTTGCTTGCCTCATATTGCTCACTATTGATGAGTACCGAGTCGAGTGAAAGTAAAAGATTCTCTGTTTGCCCATCGTATGTGTTGTCGCTTGTGCTGCACGAAGTGCATATCAATATTATTATGGGTATGTATAACAATCTTAATGATGACATAATTTCAAATATACTTTGTTCAATAGCGCTGCCAATATCAGTATCGTAGCAGACAACGCAAACATACATACTTAGAGCTTAACGAACTAAATATATATGCATATTGAGTAAATATATGAATAAACAATCGATTGTAATTCACATATAGAATTGTCATTTATTTTTTCATTGTTATTTTCGCCTCCCAAATATTGGTTGCAGAAAAAGTGATCTGCGTACACTACACAACTTATGGCAAAACAAGCAGCATCTTACGATTTAGTAATTGTCGAATCACCAGCTAAGGCCACGACAATTGGTAAATTTTTGGGTAACGATTACATCGTTGAATCGAGTTATGGGCATATTAGAGACCTCAAAAAGGCAAGCAACGCAATTGATATTGAAAACAATTTCGCGCCGCAATACGAAGTCTCTGATGAGAAACAAGCAGTCGTCGCAAAACTGAAAAAACTATCTAAAGGCGCTAATCAAGTGTGGCTCGCATCCGATGAGGACCGCGAGGGAGAGGCTATCTCTTGGCACCTTTCGGAGGTTTTGGGGTTGGATAGCAAAACAACCAAGCGCATAGTTTTTCACGAGATTACCAAAGATGCCATACTCAATGCCATAAAGAATCCGCGCACTATAGATATGCACCTTGTTGATGCTCAGCAAGCGCGTCGAGTTCTCGACCGCCTTGTGGGCTTTGAACTTTCGCCTGTTCTGTGGCACAAAGTAAAGCCACAACTTTCGGCTGGTCGTGTGCAGAGTGTAGCGGTAAAGATTATTGTAGAACGCGAACGCGAAATCTTTGCATTCGTACCTACTTCGTCTTTCCAAGTAACTGCACTGCTCGATTATAAAGGCTCGCAGCAACTCAAAGCTGAATTGAGCAAAAAAATAGCTACCGAGAAAGAGGCTTCCGACTTCCTAAAGTCGTTGGCAAACAAGAAATTTGAGGTTAGCAATATCGCGGTGAAACCTACCGTGCGTCAACCTGCATCACCATTTACCACTTCGACGCTACAACAAGAGGCATCGCGTAAACTTGGATTCCCTGTTTCGCGAACAATGTCTGTGGCTCAGCAACTATACGAAGCTGGTTATATCACATATATGCGTACCGACTCAGTCAATTTGGCAGAGACTGCTATAAAACAAGCTTATGCTGTGATTGCAGATGAGTATGGTAAAGAATATGCTCATTCTCGCCGATTCAAAACGACTTCTAAAGGTGCGCAAGAGGCTCACGAAGCTATCCGTCCTACCAACCTCGCTGTGAAGAGCATAAATACTCAAGATCAACAACTCAATAGTCTTTATCAGCTAATCTGGCGTCGCACTGTAGCTTCGCAGATGACAGAGGCTCAAGTTGAACGAACCACAGTGAAAATCGACCCGCAAGGCATGAAAGATGCCACATTCTCGCTACAAGCCGAGATTGTAAAGTTCGATGGATTCCTTCGTCTCTATACCGAATCGTCGGATAACGACAACGAAGAAGAGAATGATGTTCGCCTGCCCGAAATTCACGAAGGCGACATCTTCAATGCAATATCTATCGATGCTCGCGAACGTTTCACTCAGCATCCGCCACGTTACAACGAAGCAATGCTTGTGCATAAGATGGAAGAACTTGGCATCGGCCGTCCTTCTACCTATGCACCTATTATATCTACCATTCAGCAGCGTGGCTATGTCATTCGCGACAATCGAGATGGCGTTTCACGTAGTTATGTAGAACTTACGCTCAAAGGCAACGATGTAGCTAAGCGCGTAGGCAAAGAGAAAACTGGTGCAGAGAAATCTAAACTCTTCCCTACAGATATAGGTATGGTCGTTAACGATTTCCTTTGCGAGCACTTCAAAAATGTGATGGACTACAACTTCACCGCAAATGTCGAGAAACAGTTCGACGAGATTGCCGAAGGTTCATTGCAATGGCAGAACGTCATCAACGAGTTCTACCAGCCATTCCACACGCAAGTCGATAATACCATGTCGACTACAGGCAAATCATCTGGCGAGCGCATCCTTGGCACCGATCCAGCTACAGGCAAACAAGTGTCGGTTCGTGTGGGACGTTTCGGACCTCTTGCGCAAATTGGCTCAGCCGACGACGAAGATAAACCTCGTTTCTCATCATTGCGCCGCGACCAACGTATCGAGACAATAACATTAGAAGAGGCATTGGCATTATTCCAACTTCCGCGCACTATTGGCGAGTACGAAGGCAAGGAAGTAGTTATAGGTGTAGGTATGTTTGGTCCATATATACGCCACGACGGTAAATTTATATCGCTCAAAAAAGGCGTCGACGATCCTTATACTATCGACCTCGATACAGCTATAGTACGTATAAACGACAAGCGCGAAGCCGACATAAAGAAGACCATAAAGATTTTCGATGAAGAACCCGAGTTGAAGATTCTCAACGGCCGTTGGGGACCATACGTAGCTTACGGCAAAGAGAAAATACGCATACCTAAGAACAAAAAGGCCGAAGATTATTTCGACTATGCAGTATGTAAAGCCTTTGTTGACGAGAACGTGAAGAAACAGCCAAGCGCCAAAGCGGCAAGCAAAGAGAAATCTGCAACCGCCAAGAGCTCGACAAAGACTTCAAAATCAACCACTTCAAAGACGAACACAAAAAAAGCGGCGAAAAAGTAAAGTTTTATACAATAAAACGAATACCGTCGTCGTTATAGTATATATAAATACAGATGACAAGTAGTAAAAGAAACAATGAGATGCGTGCTATATAAAATCGCAATGTTTTGTTCCAGACGGCACGCATTATTAATATTTTTTCACTTACTTTGTCTTTTGTGCCTAAACGAAACAAACGCACAGACCGAAGTGCAATTTTCGGGTTGTGCAGATGTGCCAAAAATTACTTGCCCTGGCTCTGCTGGACATACAGGTAATATTGAGGCTATGGCAGCCTACAGAAAGCAATGGGTCGGCTTCGATGGTTCACCATCGACTACAGTTTTGGCTATTGATGGAGAGGTTAAGTTCTTACGAAATTTCCACGGCATAGGTGCTATGGCGATTCGCGACCAAATAGGAGCTTTTACCACTACTTATATTGATGCCAACTATAGCTACCACTTAGAGCTTAGCAAAGGCTTTCTTGGGTTGGGACTACGACTTGGTGCAATCAACGCCGCCTTCAATGCCTCGAAATTGAAGACCACCGTTGAAGGAATGGAGGATGATTACCACCAGGAATCGGACGAGTTGCTTCAGTCTGGCGAAGATGGAGGAACTGTATTTGATGCCGGGTTTGGCGCTTTTTACGAATCGAAGTTGAGCTACGTAAGTTTTTCACTTCTACATCTAACAGCGCCAACAATAGAGACTAAAAATTATGCGAAGCTGAAAAACAGGCCGTTACTCACATTAGGAGCAGCGCGAAAGGTCGGAGAAAAGGGGAACGTTGAATTTGAACCGAGATTCTTTTTCAAAACCGATTTTACATCTTGGCAACTCGAAATGTGTGCCGATGCAATTTTTAGAAAAAAAATTTGCGTTGGATTAGGTTATCGATTGCAAGATGCTGTATTTTTGCAATTCGCAGTTGATATGTCAAACGGGATAACTTTTGGTTACTCTTATGATATCTCAATTGGGAATTTCGGAGGCCACTCCGGTGGATCTCATGAAATTATGATTGGATATAAGTTTAATTTAGACATAGAAAAACGCACTAAACGCTACAAAAGCGTGAGGATTTTATAATGATATTATAACTATTATGAGAAATATTATTGTTTGTGCAGTCGTTCTGCTACTTATGGGTAGTTGTGGTGGCACAGGAACAGGAGAACTTGTAGGTGTATCACAGTCAGGCGAGTTTTTCGAACCAAGCCCTTACGGAATGTTGTTTATTGGACAAGGTAGTTTCAATATGGGCCAGAACGAGCAAGATGTAGCGGGATTAACTAACGCTCAAACAAAAACTGTTACTGTAAGTTCGTTTTGGATGGATGAAACCGAAATAACGAACTCAGAATACAGACAATTTGTTTTTTGGGTTCGCGACTCAATTGCCCGTAGAAAATTGGCAGAGCAATTCGATGAATTCCAGATAGCAGAAGATGCTAATGGCAACGAAATAGATCCCCCATTCCTAAATTGGGACGTTGAACTCGATTGGGGCAATCCAGAATACGCCGAAGTATTGGAGGATATGTACTACAAAGAAAACGAGCGTTTCAAACATCGTAAAGAACTCGACAACCGTCAGTGGGTTTATGAGTACGAGTGGGTTGACCTCTTGCAAGCTGCTAAGAAGTCTAATCGCTACAACTACGAGACAAAACAATATGAAGGTACAGTTCACGATATAAAAGGTGAAGTAAAAGAGGTAAAAGACCGCTCTGCATTCATCATGAAAGACAGAGTTTTGGTTTATCCAGATACATTGTGCTTCGTTGCTGACTTTACTTATTCATTCAACGAGCCAATGACCAAGATGTACTTCAATCACCCTGGTTTCGACAACTATCCTATCGTAGGTGTTACGTGGAAGCAAGCAACTGCATTCTGCATCTGGCGTTCAGATTTGCTCAACAACTTCCTCCGCGGAGAAGGTCAGCCATTGGCAATGGATTATCGCCTACCGACCGAAGCAGAGTGGGAATATGCAGCACGTGGTGGTTTGGATAGCGGTGTTTATCCTTGGGGTGGTTACTACACTCGTAACAACCGCGGTTGCTTCGTAGCAAACTTCAAGCCTCTTCGTGGTCGCTACACCGACGATGGCGCAGAGCGAATGACAGCAGTTTGCTCTTATGCACCAAACGACTTCGGCTTGTATGATATGGCAGGTAACGTAGCAGAATGGACCTCAAGCGCATTCGACGAAGCTTCATATGCATACGTACACGACTTGAACCCAGACTATCAATACAATGCACGTCCGGACGAAGCTCCTGTAATGAAACGTAAAGTAGTACGCGGTGGTTCTTGGAAAGATATTGCATACTTTATACAATGCGGAACACGCACATACGAATATCAAGATTCAGCGACATCGTACATCGGTTTCAGATGCGTTCGCGATTACATAGGTGAATAAAACTTTTAGTAACATAATAGATAAAAAGCATAGATTATGACACTTTCAGAATTAGTTGTAAGTCCGGCATATAAGAAATTCATGGGCTACGTCTATGGATTTGGCGCATCAGTGGCTATTTTGGGCTCATTGTTCAAGATTATGCACTTCCCAGGAGCAGGTGTGATGCTTGTTGCTGGTTTGGGTGTTGAGGCTATCATATTCGCACTTTCATCATTCGAGCCACCTCACGAGACTCCAGATTGGACCTTGGTTTACCCAGAATTGCTCGGTCTTGATCCTGAAGATGGTAAAGGAAAAGAATCTGGACATCACCACGGCGCAGGCGCTATTCAAGGCGGCAATGGTGGCGGTAGCGAACTTGCAGCACTTGTATCTGCTGGTGCTATCGAACAGAAGACCGTAACCGAACTTTCCGAAGGTGTAAAGAAATTGGCTTCTACTACAGCACAGATGGCTGACCTTTCTGACGCATCTGTAGCGACGAAGGCATACATCAATAATGTGAAGAGCGCTTCTGAGTCGCTCAATCAGTTTACTGCTATTCAATCGAGCGTAGCTGAAGTAGGCAGCAAGTTTGCCAACAAAATCAGTGAAGAGGGCGATAAACTTGCCGATTCTTGCACGAAACTTAGTGGTACTATAGCAACTCAAGCAAGCCAATCAGATAAGATTAGCCAGAGCATGGGAGCTGTGAACGCTGCATACGAAGCACAATTGAAAGGCATCACCAGTCAAATCAAGTCTACTGAGAGCTTGGCAACTGGTCTCTCTTCTATCTCAGAGGAGATTACCGCATCAGTTGAGAGTGTAAGACAATATCGTCAGCAAGTAGCAAACCTTAGCAAGACAGTTGGAGAGTTGAATTCTATTTATGGCAACATGCTTAGTGCTGTAAATAAATAGAAATTGGCGTAACCATAATACTAATTGATAAAATACGTTAGACTATGAGTGGTGGTAACTGTCCCGAGACCCCGAGGCAAAAGATGATAGGCATGATGTACCTCATGCTTACAGCGATGCTTGCACTTAATGTCTCGGGTGACTTGCTAAACGCATTTATACTCGTGGATAAGAGTATAAAGAGCTCTTGCAAAACAGTAGAAGAGAAGAATAAGATACTATACTACAATTTTGAGCAAGCAAATGCTCAAAACCCTAAGCGCGTAAATGATAAATATCAAGCAGCGCTGCAGGTAAAGGCTCATGCCGATTCTCTTTACAACAAGATTTATGGCTACAAAAAACTTATGATCTTGAAAGCCGATGGTCCTGAGTTTACTCCAGATAGTTTCCTATCGACAAGTAATCAAGATATTGCAGCTCAAGTGATGATGGTTGAGAGCGGTGGCGATCGCAGTAAAGATTTGAAGAAATCTATCGAAGAGTACCGCGAGTTCCTTATCAGTGTTGTAGAGGGTGACGAAGGCATGAAGAGAAACGTTGAGAGCATGTTGTCTACTCAAGATCCACCCAATTTGGATGGTACAAAGCCTACTTGGGAATCGCAGCAATTTGAGCACTTGCCATTGGCTGCTACGATGGGTTTGATGAGTAACATGCAAGCTAACGTACGTAATACCGAGGCCGATGTAGTTACCTTCTTATACAAGAAAATTGACGAAGCATCGTTCAAGTTCAATGCAATCAAGGCGTTGGCAATTCCAGAATCAAACTACGTTTTGCGTGGTGGTCAGTACAAAGCTGATATTATGCTCGCAGCGTACGACGATACAATGGAGCCGATTGTAACCATTGGTGACAATAAACTTCCTGTTGAGGCTGGTTGCGGTAAATATGTAGTAGCAGCGAGTGCAGTAGGTTCAAAGAAATATACAGCTCGTATAGAAATTCCTGATCCTATCACAGGCGAATTGAGACCATATACCGTTGACGCTGAATACGAAGTAGGCGAGCCTTCTGTGGTTGTTTCTCCAACCAAGATGAACGTTGCATACATCGGTGTGGATAACCCAATGGCAATTTCTGCTGCGGGTATTTCATCAAGCGATTTGAAAGTAACAGCTACCGGTGGTTCTATCACCAAAAGCAAAGACGGTTACATCGCTAAACCAACTAAAGGTGCTAAAGAGTTGATTATTTCAGTTTCGGCTGACATAAACGGCAAACACCAAAATTTGGGTAGCACCAAATTCCGTGTGAAGACTGTGCCTGACCCAAAACCATCTTTGTATAAAGATCGTGAAACTCGTGGCGGTATTGCAGTATCAGAATGGAAAGGTATGCAAGGCTTGTTCGGCTTCATGAAGGATTTCGACTTCGACTTGCCAGTTAAGGTTACAAGTTTTACACTTTCGACCATGCAAGGTGGCTTTACCGTTTCGGAGAAATCAAATGGTGCAGCATTCTCTTCTGCTCAAAAGTCCTTGATAAGCAAGGCTACACAAGGTAAAAAATATTACATCGAGAATATTGACGTATCAGTAGCAGGTGAAACACGTCACCTTACCGAGTCGCTCATTGTTACTCTTAGATAGACAAATATGAGAAAGTTAATATCAATTCTGTTGTTGGCATTCGTAGCAATGCCGTTTGTAAGTGCACAAGAGACGGAGGAAGGCCAGGACTTCTTCCAGGGTATAGATGGCCTTTACAAAAAGGAGCACATCGCCAACAAGAAGTTTATTCCATATAAACATGTTCGCGAGGCTGATGTACTTTGGATGAAGACGATTTGGCGTATTATAGACTTGCGCGAGAAGCAAAATCTTCCTCTATATTACCCAACGACTCCAGTAGATAGCCGTCGTTCGCTTATCCGCTTGATATACGATGCAGCAGCTATCAACGATATTCAGCTTTATTCTACGAGCGAGAACGATGAGTTTGCTAAGAGAATGGAGTTTGAGGATTTCGCTGCTAAAATTGGTGCTACTGCAGCTTTCGATACAGTGATGGAAGACATCAACACTGGCGAAATGAAGACCGTACACATGGAAGCAAGTGAAGGTAACCTTACTGGTGTGCAGAAATACTTGATAAAAGAGGTTTGGTTCTTCGACCGCCGCTATTCATACATGGATTCTCGCATCATAGGTATTTGCCCAATTCTTGAGCAACAAGTTGGTGAGGGAGAAAGCGCTCGTTTCGACCAAATTCAGCTCTGCTGGATTTACTTCCCACAACTTCGTCCTATCCTATCACAGCAAGAGGTTTACAACACTCGCAACGATGCTCAGCGCGAGTCAATGGATGACATCTTCCACAAACGCCACTTCAGCAGCTACATATTCAAAGAGGCTAACGTATACGACAACCGTTCTATTACGATGTATGCTTCTGGACGTGTAGATACTCGATTGGAGTCGGAAAGAATCAAAGAATTGATATTTACGAAAGAACACGATATGTGGGAATACTAATCTTCGGATTATAGTTATATACTCATAAAAAACGCCTCAAGGGTTCGACTCTTGGGGCGTTTTTATTGTCCTATTATAAAACGACTACATGGCTCGCAGAACAATGGCTCAATTGAAACTATTATTTGCCATTTTGAGCACTGCCATTACAAAGTGATAAGCTTGCAGCTATTAGACAAAAAAAGGCTCATTAGAGCCTTTTATATACACTTGTAATTTATTCTTCACAATAATCGTTTACCTAAACTTAGGGTTGTTCTCCTCTCTATTTTCCAACTTAGATTTCTTTATTACGAAGTTGATACCTGTAGAGACACTTGTTCCCGTAGACGTAGATAGATTATGCGGGAATCTGTCAGCAAGCACATAAAACTGCACTGGACCGCCTGTAATAAATATGCCCACACCTGGAGAAAAACGAAAGCCAGGATTAATGGCCGCTGTTCCTGCAAATGTCAACCAAGAACCTGCATGCAGCAATGCCGAGACACTACTTCGGGTAAAGGCTTGTTTGTCGACAAATTTGGTGGCTACAGTAGCGCCCAACGACAGCCATTTGGTTGCACGGAAATCGGCAGTGGCAATCAATCGTGACGACAAACGCGTTTTGAATGATGTCCAAGAAAGCGTAATGTCTTTGACACGCAACAGAGAATCTTTCAACTGCGACCAATAGCTATCGTCGTTTTCGACTTCTTCATCGGTGTTTATACCAGTCTTCATATCCTCGTTGAAATCTACGCCACGGAAGGTATACGATGCGCTTGCATTGAATTGTTGGCAGTCGTTGTGCCATTTGATGAATCCAATATCAATAGCAGACAATCCCAACTTGAAATCTTCAGTTGGCATCCACGTTACACCCAAATCGAAAGCCACGCCCTTGTTTTGTGAAGGTTTGATGTCGCTAAGAGTGAAGTCGTCCATAGTTATTTTGTCTACGTAGCCATCGGCATCGAGCTTTGTGGTGACGGGGATTGATGTCTTTATAGAACCGCTTGTCTGCATAGCTACAGAATAGCGTCCGGGGTCTTGCTCTTCTGTTTGAATATCGAGAGTAACATCATCGGAAAGTACGGCGAAAGTACCCATGAGGAATTTCACGCGTCCGCCTATCTCTATATTTATGTCAGGCAATTTACTACTATAGCCTCCCGAAAATTCCAAGTAGTTCATCGCGCGCACGAAAATTTTGGAGATGTGATGATTTACTGGCTCGTCGGTATCATAGTTCCAATTGCCTTTCCACAGACTCGTAATATTACGATCGAACTTGCTTTCGATCATAGTTTTATTATCTATACCAAAAGAGAGATAACCTAAGCCTTTGTTTATACGAACGCCGAACGAGAGAATAGGCACATCAATATTTACACTCGTGAAGTTTGTCTTCTTCATGTTTTTTGCCAAGCGACCGAGGTCGAGACGAAGAGTATCATCTGTACCTCGCGTAAAAAGGTCATCGAAGCAAAAGCCAGTATTTTCGGCGCTGATATTCACACCGCCCAAGCCTGCCAAGGTAAAATATCCGACATTGTTTGGCGATAGAGCTGGATTGAAATTGATGCGCTGCGGCAACTCTTCGACATGCGGCGCTATGTTCTCTTGCGCAAAAGCGGAGAATTGGAGTGTCAGCGGAATAACTATTGCTGCAAATAGATGTGTGCGATATGATCTCATAGTGATTAATGTTCAAATTTAGCAATGGCTGCAAGAGCTATATCAATCTGTAGTTTGTTGTCGAGAGTCGGCGTAATCCATTTATTATTGGACGTCATAATAAACGAGATAATCAACGAACCGGTATTGTCGAGATCTTCGATATTCTGGCTCGATAGTTCGACAGTAACGGTGTTTGTTTTTGTATCCTGCGATATGCCATCACTATTTATGGTAGGCGATGGTATTACGTTCGTGGCTACAATTGTAGAGAGCCGTCTTTCGGTATTTTTATCGAGCAATTGTATGAGCAATGAACCGCCCACTGGGAAGCCATTGGTGCAAGTAACAATCAGTTTAGCCTTATCGATATTAGATAATTCCGGAAGGTCATTGAATGAGACTGTATCGCCCGAGACCTCACCATCTATTTTGAATTCAAATGGGACTAAATATCCATATCCAATAAAAAGCGAATCGGTCCTTGAAATGGTAGCAACTGACGAAGTACTAAGTGCCACATCGGAGACAAACAACAGGCTATCTGGCGAAGATTGTATAAGTGGCGAAATTTGTTTATTGTCGAAGTGCTGTTCGACATTATCTCGTGCAGGTACATATAGTTTTATATTATCAAGACGCGCAGTGTTATTCGCTTCGGCGTCCGAAGACATATTGTCGGCATTGGAGATAGTAGGTTGCAACACGCAATTTAGGTCGGTCGCATTGTCGGCAGTAATCCATAAATCGGGATTGCGGAAAGTTACGTTGTGCATAATTCGCTGAAACTCACTAAGCGCTGCCAACGAAATGTAACTCTCAGTAGGGAATACAAAGTGCGCGTTGGAGATTCGCAGTTTGTCGACATTGAGTATGCGCAACGAATAGGAAATAGAGCCCCACGAACCGCTATGCGGTGGATTTGCGCGAAAATCGAAGGTTATTGGCAGATTTCCATCAGTAGCATTTATAGTTACGTTAGATGCACTCATAGTTCCAGAACCAGATCCATTGAGCGAAAATGATTTTTCTTGACCTGCGAAAGATGCTACGAGAACCGAAACGTGCGAAAATCCCGACCACGAGAGCGTTAGCTCATAATCGCAATCGATAGACTCGATGTCGCCATCTAATGTATTGAGCGGAATATCTATAGATAACGGATATGAAACTTCTGCCTCAGACTCCAGCTGCGTAAGTAGCGAAAAATCGACCGCTTTCGACATGTCTTTGCTACCAGTAAACGTCAACTTTTCTTCAGAAAGGCCAATGTTGTCGAGCACAGAATAGGAGATAATGGAATCGTGGTTTGCCGAAAGTCTAATCTTCTGATAGCCATCTGTATCGGTAAAATATTCAACGGCATTTTCATACGAATCGAATAGATATTGAACGGTGACATCGGCTTTAGCAAGCGGAAGCATCAGACTTGGTGAAATCTCTACCGACGAGAATTCTATTTTGTCCGTCTCCAAATCATCGAGACACGATGAAAACGTCAATAATGACACGAGAAATAAATAGTAGTGGATTCTGTTCATTGTGTGCTCATTTTCAGATTGTACATTTTGTGTTATGTTCGATATACAAGTGTAGCGTTTAGAATAGAAAATTACAAGCACTGCATTATGAAGTGCCATATTTTTTTGATAATCAAATTCCTACAAAAGGTGAAGTGGCGGCCCTTTTTGTTTTATTTTTACCTACGAATGGAGTAAAATTCCTCGCATAAAAAAGAACATACTAACAAAAAAGAGTTGATGAAACAGAACATTTACAAAATCTTTTCGGCCGTAGCCGTTGCTGGACTGCTGTGCAGCAATGTGGCCGCCCAAGATTTCGCCTTCGAGAAGCTCGATCGCGGATTTATTGGTGTTAGCACCACGTCGGGTGTATTTCTTTCGTGGCGCTTACTTGGCACCGACGATGCTAAAGTATCGTTCGACTTGTATCGCGATGGCGAACTTGTCAACACCGACGGGCATCTGACCAAGGTTACCAATTTTACCGATGCGAAAGG
This sequence comes from Bacteroidales bacterium, assembly GCA_017539645.1. GTDB lineage: Bacteria > Bacteroidota > Bacteroidia > Bacteroidales > Marinilabiliaceae > W3P20-009. The sequence continues at coordinate 79,331 of JAFYCM010000090.1, read as the reverse complement.
CACAACAACGTCGGTATATACACTAAAAACAATCGGTGCAGATGGTAGCGAACTTTCAACTACCACGCTTGACGAGATTTGGGCAAGTCAGGTAAAACGCCTCGCGCTCGATGTGCCTACCGGACTAACAATGGAGGACAATACCACTTGCACGTATCGTCCAAACGACTGTAGTGTTGGCGATGTAGATGGCGATGGCGAATACGAGATAATTCTGAAATGGGATCCGAGCAACAGTCATGACAACAGTCAGACTGGCTACACTGGCAACGTATATATAGATTGCATAAAACTTGATGGCACGAAACTTTGGCGCATCGACCTTGGCAGAAACATCCGCGCGGGTGCTCACTATACGCAGTTTCTTGTGTATGACCTCGATGGCGATGGCAAAGCTGAAGTGGCATGTAAAACTGCGCCCGGCGCTATCGATGGCGTTGGCAAATATGTAACCGAAGCTGCTACTGACGAAGCTATCAAGAGCGCCGACAACACGCAGAGCTACGTAAATAGTAAAGGAATAATTATTTCTGGTCCAGAATATTACACAGTTTTCAATGGCGAGACTGGCGCTGCCATACATACCGTCGACTACCAGCCGGCGCGCACAATAAACAACGTGACGAGCAAAAGCGGTTGGGGCGACAATTATGGCAACCGTTGCGAACGCTACCTTGCTGCTGTTGGCTATTTGAAAGGCACAGACGGCTCTCGTCGAGCATGCATGATAAACTGCCGCGGATATTATACTCAGGCATACGTATGGGCAACTCAATTCGACGGCACTGAGATAAAAACGCTTTGGTTGCACAAATCGGAATCGCTCAGCAATGCATACAAAGTTGTTGATGCAAGCGGCACTGAGACGAGTTATACGGCAAAAGCCAACACAAGCGGCGTGGCTCAATCCAATTCCAACAAGGGAATAGCTGGCGCCGGCAATCTCTACGGCAACGGCAATCACAACCTCTCGGTAGCCGATGTAGATGGTGATGGTTACGACGAACTTATCTGGGGCGCAGCGGCTCTCGACGACAATGGCAAAGTGCTATACTCTACTGGCATGGGCCATGGTGATGCCATGCATTTGGGCGACCTCATTCCAGCGCGTCCGGGTCTTGAACTATTTACCGTTCACGAAGAGACATTGGCACTGCCTTGGGGTTCGTGGGATATTCACGATGCAGCTACTGGCGAGATTATATATATGGGCGGCTCGGCCGGCATCGACAATGGTCGCGGCATAGCGGCTCACGTGAGCGACAACGTGTATGGCGCTTGCTTCTGGTCGGAGTCGGCGCTTGGTACGTATAGCGCTGAAACAGGAACGCAGATAAGCACTAAATATGGCTCAAAGAACTTCCGTATTTATTGGGATGGCGACCCTCAAGACGAGCTACTTGATGGAACGAGCGCCAACTCAGAAGATGAGCGAACAAAGTTCTACATACAAAAATTCAATAGTTCATCGAATACTTATAGCTCGCTAAATACTTACAATGGCTACACCTGCAACACCACAAAGAGCACGCCTTGTTTCATGGGCGACATCTTTGGCGATTGGCGCGAAGAGGTCATCGTTAGAGATATGACGAGTGCTACAGATATTGGTCTACTTATATACACAACAACAATTCCGTCGGACTATCGCGTTGTTACGTTGCCACACGACCATACATATCGCATGGGCATGGTTTGGCAGCAGACGGCCTACAACCAGCCTCCACACCTCGGTTACTATTTGCCAGATAGTCTTGGCATTATGGGCATTGGTTTCATTGATGCCGATGTGGCTTCTCAGACCATTGAGGTTGGCAAAGAGATAGTTGCCATAGGCATAACTACAAAGAACTCGCCTGAAGTTGACGTCACTGGACTGCCCGATGGCATTACGTACGAATTTGCAGATGGCATAGTTACTATCAGCGGCACGCCGACGACGAAAGGTACATATACATACAAAGTAACTACCAAAGGCGGCAACGGCAAGGCACGCAGCGTGAGTGGCAAAATAACTGTCAATGGTTTGCAAGGTACGCTCACCGTGACAAAAGGCTCTACGATGCAGACGATATTGGCAGGCAACGCCATTGAGCCTATTGTACTTACAATGGAGAACGCCACCGATGCTATAGTAGAAGGCCTGCCCGATGGCATGACGAGCAGCATTTCGGGCAACACCATAACTATCAGCGGTACGCCTACAGCTGTTGGAAAATCGACCATTACGCTTACGACCGTCGTAGCGGAGAACGTAGATGCCACCTCGCTGTCGATAACTATTGAGGTAATAAGCGGAGAACTCGAGCTGATAGCTCAATATAAGTTCGAAAATAGTCTACTAAATAGTGTAACTAACGAAAATGCAGCAGCTGCAAATGGTTACGTAGAGACATACGTAGCTGGCAAATCGGGCAAAGCTGCAAGTTTCGATGGCACGGGCTACATCAGCCAAGCACACTACGACAAACTCGCGCTCGGGCAGAAGAGTTTTACCATAGCTATGTGGATAAATAGCACGCTGACTTCCGCAGACGATGCATACCTATTCCACTCCGGCAGCACCACAAAGGATGCTACTACGGGCGCAACAGGCAAATGGGTTGGCATTGAGTTCAAGACTGGCAAAATCTACTTTGCTATCGACGACGACGTAACTAAGACGCAAGCAACGCTCGCCGACGCTACGCCATACTTCAATGGCGAATGGCACTACTTAGTCTGCACACGCAATGTGGCAAATTCGGTTCTAACTATATATATAGACGGCGAATCTGTGGCTACGGCAGCCGACAAGACAAGCGATATTAGCCAAACGGAGGAAACTGTGATAGGTAACAGCACCGTTAACCACGACACTCCGTACAAGGGATTGATTGACGAGCTATGTATATATGAAAGTGCGATGAGCGCCGAAATGGTGAAGGCTACATACGCAGCAGCAAACATCGCTACGCCAGTTACAGATGTAGCAGCAACAGATTGGGCTGAGCTCCTTTCGGACGATTTCGGCGCAATAACGCTTGCTATAACCGGCAAAGTGAGCGTGGCGCTATACAACATCAGCGGTTCGAAATGCTTCGCCGAGAATTACGACGCGGCAAAGAATGCCATCGTAACCATCGACGGCACAAGCGCACTGCCTAAGGGATTGTATATCATCAGCGCAACGAGCGACAAAGGCACTAAAGCTTGGAAATTGCTGAAGAGGTGATTTCCCATAGATATAAATATTACAAGACGCGCGGAAGTCACCGATGAATGATTTCCGCGCGCCTTATTTTTTGTATAGATATTTAGGCTAATAGAAACTTATGTCGTCGCCATCGGCACCAAAATCGAAGCGACCTTTGCGCACTTCGTAGCTTGCGCTATTCGATGAGCCATCGAAATCGAACGTACCAGAAACAATAGCTTCCACAAGATTGTCGTCTATATGTAGCATCTGCACACGGCTGAACGTCAACGTGCCACGGGCAATTTTCAGTGTATCCTCGGAGTTAGTATCATTGTTGGGCAGTACGCTAACGATGACATCATCCGACGCGAGATCTATTGTCATGCCATGTAAGTCGCTAAGTCCCACATAACTATTTATACGTTTATATGGGAATCGGAAACTGAGTTTGACAATGTCCGGCGAAAAATCGTGATGGTTACTATTCTCCATGCAGAACGTAAGATGCTCAGCACTCGTCACAAAACACATCGTAGGTATTTCGGAGTAACGGTTTGAGGTGAATGCGCGATTGTTGACATAAGCGCCAAAACTATTATAGCCCCATTCGGTGTAAGCGGGCAAATCGCTGTCGGTGTCATCGCTCACCCATATGACTTTTTCGAGATCGTTGCTACAAGCTGAGAGCGTAGCAAGTGCGGCGGTTATAAATATGTATAAGTATGATGTTTTCATGATTATTAGTGATTTAGCAAAACGTCGTTCTTCCAATTTTTCCAATTAGGTATTCTATACGTAAACTGCAGACCTACGCCGGGCGCCTTCGCTTTGCAAATCGACGACATCTTGGCGTAAGCATAAAAGCACGGGAATGTCAGTTCTATACAGGCAGAGCGGTGGCGACCGAACTGAAAGCCAACGCCAAGCCAAATAGGCACTGCGAAAGTGTTTGGATTCTCAATTTGGTCGGCAATGTCGTTGGAATACTTATCCATGTCGCCAGAGGAGGTGGTAACATCGTTTTTAGTAGCCAAACGGCAATTCAGCGCAAAACCTGCTTTCACGTACAAACCTTTTTCGAAAATGCCCCAAGGCGTATAACGCACGTCGAACGGGATGCCAAGCCAATAGCTGCGCTGGTCTATTCTGTTCATGCGTACGTAGGTGGTATTTTGTGCATCTTCGGCAAAGAGCCAGTAGAAATATGAGCTATTGTTGCGGTAGTATCTGCTTTCGGTATAGGTAAAGCGCAGACCAGCATCAGCGCTAATAAAATCGCCAAAGGCAAACTCAGGCTTGATGCCGCAATAATAGTTGGTCATGCTGGCATCGTAGCCAACGCTCCAAAAATAATCGTCGCTCGGCGCGCTTCTGCGAATTCTGTCAAGCGGACGAGTATCGCTCCACGCCCTATTGAAACCAACTTCAACATCGTAGCTGACCAAATCGATCCTTTGGGCGAATGTGATTTGAGTAATTAATATTCCAAACAATAGAACTAAAGCTTTTTTCATATCATATTTAGTAAAGATTAGTAGCAAGAAAAAACCTCCACCTCACTACGAGATGGAGATTTATAGCGTTTCTTTTTACTCTGCGCCGTCTCTGTATTCCGTGGGCGTGATACCCATAGTCTGCTTGAAGCAGCGCGCGAAAAGTTTCGGATCATTGTAGCCGCACATTGTAGCAATGTCGCTTATGCGAAGCGTCTCATCCATAAGCATATTGCAAGCAGCTCTCATTCGGGCATGTTTTAGCAGATCGTCTGGCGATAAACCGAGAATCTCATGCGTCTTACGGCTGAGCGCGTCCGGCGTCAATTCGACAGCTTTGGCCATATCGTCAAGCGAAATTTCGGTATTGCCAACATTTGCCTCAATATATTTCATAAGCCATTTGAGATGGCTATCGTTGGCTGCCTCTTTTTGCGATTTGTCGCGTTCGCGTCTGATTTTTTCTAATCTATATCGCTGTTTATCTTCCTTGTCGAGCAGTTCGAGATAAGCATCGAGGACCTCGTAGCGTTTCAGACGTTTTTTGTATAAATACTTATGCAGAAGGAACATAGCTACGCCCACCGACGAGAACAAAAACAGCAAAAGCCCGATATAGAAAGGCGTTTCGTAAATCTTCGGTTTCACCAAAATGGTAAACGTTTTGACGTTATCGACCCACTCGCCATTGTTGTTGGTGGAGCGCACTTGAAGTTCTGTTTTGCCAGCATCCATATCGAGGAATGTCACCGTTCGGCCTTCTATATTCACCCAATCACCTTTGCCATTGAGTCTGTATGCATAATGAATAGCATCTGTATTGCCATAGTCGAGCGCGGCAAAATAGAGAGTCAGATTGCGTTCGTCTTTACCAAGGTACAATGTATCTGAGCAGCTCACAGTGTAGAGCGCTGGGCGGTTTTGTATTTGAGCCTTAGATATAATTATGCGAGGCTCGTAGCTGCTCTTTCGCAATTTGCTTAGGTTGACGTTGAAGATGCCGTCGTCAGTACCTATCGACCATGTGCCGTCGAAGTTGTGCACGGCCTGCATCTCGTTGAGAAATGTATTGCCAATATCGCGCGACACGTTGTAGTTCTCAACTTTTCCATTGTATATACTTACGAGCTTATTGGGGCAGACCACCCAAAGTTTTCCATTGTCCATAAACGCCGTGAGCGTAACTTCTTCGTTCAACTTGTCGCCTTTGCCCATGTGGCGAAAACGAGCATCATTATCGTTGATATTCAAGAAGTTGAGACCGCCACTCTCTGTAGCTACACAGATGGTATCGGGCGAAACCATAGTTATGCCCATAATTACATCTTTTGTAAGACTTTGAGCGTTTTCAGAATCGCGTTTGTACAGTACGTATTGCAGTTTGTCGAGCGAATTTGAGATGTTGTTCACTTTGAGCAAACCATTGTGCGTGCCAATCATCAACTTGTTGTCCAGCACAATTATTTGGCGAAGTTTGGGCGGCAAGAAAAGCGGATAATTGAGACTACCGTCAATGGAACTCGTAATTACAATGTCGTCGCGCTCAGGATCTTGAATACAAGCCAAGCCGCCGCCGTAAGTAGCTATCCACATACGGCTCTCTTCGTCGATTTTTATGTCGTAGATCTTATCGCTCGAAAGGTTCGAATTGTTCATGCAATAGTTAGTCAGCACTTCACCTCGCAATCTGTATAAGCCATTTCCCTTAGTGCCAAACCACAGCGTGCCAGTTGGGACCTCGGCAACACAGTAGACGGATTTGAGCATTCCTTGGCTTTCTTTCGTGAGTTTACCATCGGGCGATAGATATTTGAGAACACCAGAGCCATCGTCGCACATCAACTCGCCCATCTTAGTTCCCATCCATTTGCGACCTCTGCTATCTACGAACAGCGAACGCATAATGCCCACGCCGCGCCATTCGCATTTACCTATCTCCTCTTCTTCTACAACTTTGTATAGCTCATAGTCGTTGAAGTACCAGCTATTGCCTTGCAGGTCTTTCATTCCCCGATTCACGTTCAGCCTAGTGCCATTCACCTCAACGGGTTTGCGAATAGTTATGGTGGAGTTGCGACGTGTGCGCATCAGTCGCAATATCGAATCGTTCTGATAGTCATTTAGTTGCTCATACTTATAAGTATTACGATGGAACAAGAAAATCTGGCCTTCAACTAAGCAATAAATGTCGCCATTGTCGCTAAGCAAAATATTGCGAAAACGGTCGGAATGCATATCGCAACTATCGCCAACATTTGCCTTGAAATTCACCAGCTCGTAGCCATCGAAACGGTAGAGTCCATTCCACGTCGAAATCCATATCAGGCTATCATTGTCCTGAAGCATATTGGTGATATGCCACAACGGATAGCCAGTATGCTTGCTATATTCAGTCACCAGCTGACGCGCTTGCACACAGAGCGTGGATATGAGGGTAAATATTAATATAGATAGTCGTTTCATTGTCTCTCGTTTTTTGGTAAGTAAAACACGTAAAGTTACCTCTTTAGCAAGACAAAAGTGCTGCATTAGCTAAAATTGCAAAAGAATTATAAATCATAAAACATATAAATATGTCAGAAAAGAAAAGAGTTGCTGTGGTTGGCTATGGCAACATAGGTAAAGCCTGCGTTGAGGCTCTGAGCATAGCACCCGACATGGAACTTGCAGGCGTTGTTCGTCGCAATCCATCAGAACCTCAACCAGTTGAACTAACTGGCGTGAAGGTCGTAAAAGACATCAAAGAGCTTGGCAAAGTTGACGTTGCATTGCTTTGCACTCCTACTCGCGCCGTGCCCGAAACTGCAAAGGCTATTCTTGCACAAGGCATTGCCACGGTCGACTCGTTCGACATTCACACCCGCGTGCCCGAACTTCGCAGCGAACTCGACGAGGTGGCTAAGAAATATGGCACTGCAGCTATCATCTCTGCTGGCTGGGATCCAGGCTCAGACTCGATGATTCGCGCCATACTCGAGGCTCTTGCTCCTAAAGGTCTCACCTACACCAACTTCGGTCCGGGCCGCAGCATGGGTCACACTGTTTGCGTTAAGAGTAAAGATGGAGTGAAAGATGCGCTTAGCATGACAATTCCTCTTGGCACTGGCATTCACCGCCGCATGGTATATGTAGAGCTCAAAGATGGATACAAACTCGAAGATGTTGCTGCAGCCATCAAAGCCGACGATTATTTTGCTCACGACGAGACACACGTCATTGAAGTTCCAAGTGTTGAGGCGCTCAACAACGTTGGTCACGGCGTAAACCTCATCCGCAACGGCGTATCGGGCACAACGGCAAACCAGAATTTCCTTTTCCGTATGGAGATAAACAATCCAGCCCTCACAGGTCAGGTGCTTGTTTCGTGCGCACGCGCCGTTCTTCGCCAACAACCTGGTTGCTACACAATGATTGAGATTGCTCCAATTGATCTCCTCCCTGGCGACCGCGCCGAACTCGTAAAGAGATTGGTATAGCCTACCTACTTACAAACACATAACTCCCACAGAAGACACGAAAAGCACAGAAGTTTCTCGTGTCTTCTGTGCTTTTTATAAGTATATATGTAGATATGAAAAAACTTTATTTTCTCCGCTCTTGAAGAGATGAGTAGACAGCCTCCATCTGCTCCATCATCTTAGGTATCGTAAAATTGTTGACGACTCTATCGTGAGCCGCTTGTGCATACTTATTAGCAAGTTGCTCGTCGGAAAGCAATTTATCTATTGCAGCTGCGAAAGCTTTTGCATCTCTATTTGGGCACTCAATGCCGGTTGTGCAATCGAGGTTTACCCAATTTACGCCGCTGCCTTCAATAGTAAACGTAACTGCTGGAGTGTAGCAATACATAGCTTCGGCCAAAGCGACTCCAAACGCCTCGTTTTTAGAAATAGATGGAAACGCAAAAACATCGGCCGCGTAATGATGGCAACGCAACTCTTCGTCGTTGAGTCGCCCGACAAAGAATACTCGATCTGATTTGCACGATGTTTTGATAGATTCGGTCAATGGGCCAGAACCTGCAATCAGAAAGACGCAATCGGACTTTACATGCTTTTCTGCTTCTATCAGATATGGAAGGCCTTTGTACTCAATATGACGACCAACAAAGAAGATAATCTTCTTGTTGCCATATTTTTCTCTAATCTGCTTGATTAGGTTATCGTCATTATTTGTCTTTATGAAATTTGATTCATCAATGGCATTAGGCACAACTTCGACCTTGTCTTTGAATGGTTGCAACGGCTGTGAACCATCTTTATATTGCGGACTCGTACAAACAATTTTGTCTGCACGCATCAAAAAGCGAGTTTCGATAGGCTTTATAAAGCGATAAATCTGTTTTTGCTTTATAATATCCATATGCCAATGTATCAACAACTTGACATTTTTGGGTATCACAGTCAACAAGATCGCTGCTGGGAACGGATTTGCCCAGTGGAATTGCACCACGTCTGGTTTGAACTCCTCAATCGCCTTCTTCAATATACTACGATAGCTAAACGACAACGCTTGTCGCGAGATATTGACGCAAGATCCTGCTCTATATACAGTTACTCCATCAACAACGTCGATTCTGTTTTCTCGTCCCTCGTTGAAACAGACAACTGCCACATCGTGTTTTTTAGAATTATCAACAATGTATTTGCAGATATTTTCCACTCCACCGATGTACGGGCTATAATATTTAGAGATATGGAGAATGCGCATAAGTATCTTCTTTTATATCAAAAATTGCAAGTGCGTTACACAAGATCTATAGTCAAATGGCACCCAGTATTAGCAATAACATCTTCAACCGATGAATAAGGACTTACTTCGATGAGATGAAGGCCATCGGGCATTACCTTGATAACACATTTTTCGGTAATAATAAGATCGACGGCGCCAACAGCTGTGAGCGGCAGAGTGCATTGGCTCAAAATTTTGGGCGAGCCATCTTTAGCGCAGTGTTCCATAGCTATTATCACCTCTTTAGCGCCAACAGTCAAGTCCATTGCGCCACCCATGCCAGGCACAAATTTGCCAGGTATGAGGTAGTTAGCCAGGTTACCGTGTTGGTCTACTTGCAAAGCGCCAAGCACCGTTTTGTCGATGTGGCCACCACGAATCATGGCAAACGACATGGTAGAATCGAAAAATGCGCCGCCCTCTACTATCGTAGCAGCATTACCTCCCGCATCGGTTATGTGCGTAGGCTCGCCACTTTCGGGCTGTGGTCCACATCCGAGGATACCATTCTCAGCCTGAACCATGATATGCACATCTTTAGGAATGTAGCGAATGGCTTGTGTAGGCATACCTATGCCAAGCGTAACCACCTCGCCATCGCGAAGTTCTTGCGCAACGCGCTTAACTATATATTCGCGCAACTCTGTGTTGCTTGCTGCGTTTGTACTCATTTCGGTTGTTGTATAACTATGTAATCAACAAAAACAGAAGGAATTACGACTTCGTTAGGATTCAAATATCCATCGATATACTCTTCTGCTTCAACGATAACGATGTCGGCAGCTGTAGCCATAACTACGTTTGTGTTGCGCGTTGTACCTACAAAAGCAATATTGCCAGCCTTGTCCACACGCGAACCATATATGAGCGCCACATCGGCATGGAGCGGTTTCTCTAGCAAGTAATCTTTGCCATCGATGTGCAACACATCTTTGCCCTTGGCCACTTCGGTACCTATGCCCGTAGGCGTAAGTACACCACCAAGACCAACGCCAGCTGCACGGATACGCTCGCACAATGTGCCTTGCGGAACAAGTTCGACCTCAATTTCGCCTGCAAGCATCTGTCTGCCAGTCTCTTTGTTTAGGCCAATGTGCGTAGCTATCACCTTTTTCACCTTGTGAGCACTCACAAGCAAACCGCGGTCGGCGTCGGGATACGATGTATCATTGCCAACCAACGTTAGATTGTCGATGTCGGTCTTTAGTATTTCGTTTATAACATCTGTAGGCGAACCACATTTTAGAAATCCACCCACAAACAAAGTCATTCCAGATTTTATTTTAGAACACGCTTCGCTGGCGCTAATTACTTTCTGAATCATGCGTGAGAACAACTATCTATCAAAAGCAAGTTTTATATGAGATACTATTTCTGTTTGTATATAGCATCAAACTCTTTGCGAGCCTTCTCGAGCTGCTCCAAGAAGCGTGGGCTCGTTTGTAGTTTCGCATACGCAGCAGCTGCAGCCACAAAACCAGCATTAACATCGCTCTGCCAATGCGCGCCAACTATCACACGGCTTTCGCCATACATAAGGCCTCGAGCCAGAATGGTATCTGCACGTTCGGGGTTGATTGAAGATAGTATCAATGCGGTGCTCCAGCCCAAGATGGTGTGACCCGATGGATAGCTACCATTATTACGAAGATAAACCTCATCGTCTGGGGTGAGCGTTGGTTCGTTCATAACCATAAACGGACGTGGACGCATATAGTGGCTCTTGATATTCCAGCAAATCATATCGCAAGTCTGTCCAGCATCTCTAAGAAGGGTATAGAGTTCTGGCGTAGTTTGCTTAGTCATAGTTACGCCGAGAGGTTCGCTGAACTCTCTCATCATGCAGTCGACACCATAGTCGGCATCGCGTTTAGCTATGGCAGCGCGAACGGAGTCGAGGCGCATCTCTTTGCCCCAATTGTATTGCGCAACATCGTACTTATAGGCTTCACTGCTATCGGCAGGTGGCTGAGGAAGCCAATTAAGCGCTTCGGGCAACTCTTCTTGCGTGAAATATGGAACTGGTGCCTGATCCTCATTATCCTGAGCACAAAATGCAACTATGTTGGCCGTTGCAATAGCAACTACAGCAAAAAACCAAAAACGTAGCCTTTTCATGTAAAAAATGTATTTATAAACATTCAAATATAGTCAGGCTTTCATCGTTGACAAATTTTCGGCGGCGAATGAAACAATATTTATACTATTATAACTCCAGAAAACGAATAAGTATCTGTTTTATCATAGAAAAAGAGAGGCCGCCCCTTTTCGAAGCAGCCTCTCTGTTAATCCCTATTTCTGGGCTTTATCAATCTTCTCTGTAGCCTATAGTTGCCGAGGTATAGTTATCCATACGTATGTGGAACGCCTTCATCTTGTCGAGATTGTAGCGCGTGCCTTGCGGAATAGGCTGACGGCTGAATTGTTGGAAATAGAGCAGACAAGCGTCGTGCCACCAGCGAGCATCGAGTTCTTGACGGGTAAAATGCTCATCTACATCGCTCCAAAGTTGTTCATCAATCTTGCCTCGGAGGGTTTTCCATTCGTTGTGCATACGAGCTACCGACTTGAGTCCACGGTCGTAGTGATAGCATAGTTCATCCCACATCGTGCGACCACTTTTCATCTTGTGCGACCACGGCGCGTGATGGAACCAAAGCAGCAGTTCGTCGGAGCAAGTATTTATATCATTATAAATAGAATCGAGCGGAGCAGCGTATTGCGCAATGGCGTTACTTCCCGTTGTAGTACGGTCGAAGCCAAGACCAATGCTATCGGCGCGATGATAGTAGCGCGGTAGCCAATCTTCGCGGGCGCCAGGCACGTCGCACCAAGGTTCTGGGCCGTAGTGATGACCAAAAGCAAACAGATGGTGCAAGCCCATTGGCATCATATAATCTACCACGGCTTCGCGCGATTGCATAAGTATACTTACAATAGTATCGCGCACCGCAGGTTCGGCTTTGGCAAATGAAAGAGTCGCCCACTCCTTGGCAATACTATCAGAGGAAAGTGACGCATTCCACGCCAAACGGCCGAAAGCATACCAGTTGGCATTGGCGAGCGGATGACCGCACCAATTTCTATCGTCGCCTATGTTTGCAACACCAGCTATCGCGCTTGGCCATTTGCGCAGACGGCGGGCACTGGTCAACTCGGCAATTGTCGGGAGCGTATCGTTGCGGTATGTTTTGCTGTCGAGCGCCTCCTTCCACATAGGCGGCAAATAGCATAGTTGCACCGCATGTCCGGTGTACTCTTGCGTAATCTGCAATTCAACGGCTTGCTGCGTGTTTGGCATAGCGCCGAATAGCGGACTGAACGCCTCGCGTGGCTGGAAGTCTATCGGACCATTTTTTATTTGAACGATTACGTTGTCGGCGAACTGACCATCGAGCGGAACAAACTCTTGATATGCTTGTTTTGCACGGTCGGCATCGGTTGGAGAATAGACGAAGGCGCGCCAAAGCACCACGCCGCGATATGGTTCAAGAGCCTCGGCAAGCATATTGGCGCCATCGGCATGTGAACGACCATAGTCGAGCGGACCAGGAAGGCCTTCGCTATTGGCTTTCACGAGAAAACCACCAAAGTTGGGCATTGCCTCTTTGAGTTCCGCCACCTTGTCGCGCCACCAAGCACGGACTTCATCGTTGAGCGGATCGGCTGTCTTTGTGAAGCCCAAGGCTTTAGGCGAAGCAAAGTTGACCGAGAGGAATACGCGTATGCCGTAATAACTAAAAATCTTAGCAATGGTGGCTGCCTTCTCGATATGCTCTTTATCGAGCATTTCGGGCGCAGCATTCACATTGTTGAGCACCACGGCGTTTATACCTATCGAAGCATTGAAGAGTGCATATTGTACGATGAGCGAACTTGCTGTGTCGGGCAGCGAGCTCCAATTCCAAAGCGAATGTCCAGCATAGCCACGCTCGATAGTGCCATCGAGATTATCCCAATGGTTGAGCATTCGCAAGTCGAATGATGGCACTTCGCGAATTGGGAATGTGACTTCGCAGCCGCAGTATTGCAAACGCTGCAAGTGGAAGGCCGCATAAATCAAACCTGCCGATGCGCGAACCAAAATATCTATGCGACGTTGATGCGGCATAGTTATTTCGAATCCGTCGCGCAAGCTAACATCGCCATCGAGAGAAATGTATACGGTATCTATGTAGTCAATTGTAGATAGAATGTCGCTCACAATGGGCGACACATTTATTGGGCGCGACGTAATTATGTATATTTCATGCTTACTCTGACTTACGTTCTGAAGCCAAAGATTGTCTACTTTATACGGCTCTGGTTTTGAGCACGATAGCATAGCCGTAAATATGCACAGCACGAAACCAATTCGGGAAATGTATTTCATCATCTTTATTCAATTGTCTGATTGTGAATTATCTACCATCAATTGTCCATTCTTTATGTGGCTATTCATATACTCTTTAGGCGACATGCCATAGAACTCTTTGAACGCCGTGCTGAAATGCGACAAATTGCTGAAGCCCAATGCATACGCCACTTCGGACACATTCAGTTTCTTTTCGCCAAGCAATATGCCAGCCTGACGCAAACGAATGCCGCGAATATAGTCGCGCGCGCTTTGACCAACAAGTTCTTTGAGTTTTCTATGCAGATGCACGCGGCTCAAACCAACGGCGTCGGCGAGCGTCTCTACGGTGAGCTCTGGGTCGGCAAGGTGACCATCGATATACTTAGTTATGCGCTCCATAAGCACCTCATCGCTCGACTTTAGCTCGACCTTTTTCTTTGTAGCCGACTCGTTTGTAGCGGAATAGCGCAGCATTATTCTTCGGCGGTTCTCTATGATTCCAGCCACCGTATTGCGCAAAATCTCCACGTCGAAGGGCTTAGGTATATATGCATCGGCGCCTGTGAGTAGGCCTTTGTTCATATCCTCGTCGCTGTGCTTTGCGGTGAGCAACACAATAGGTACGTGGTTGATATTTATGTTCGATTTTATCTTTTTCGTCAGCGTCAGGCCGTCCATAATAGGCATCATAACATCGGAAATGACAATGTCCACCTGTTCTTTCAGCAAAATGTCGTAGGCCTCTTTGCCGTTGCTGCAGACCGTTACCTTGTAGTCGGTGCCAAACTGGTCTTTGAGGTACTGCTTTATTTCATCTTCGTCGTCGACAATGAGCAAATGCGGATGCTGATTTATAACCATCATTGGCGTAGCTTGTTGCATTGGCTCGGCGGTGGTAGTCACTTCGGCTTCCGTCTCTATATCATCTATAATCTCATCTTCCTCAACGGTCTCTATTGCACTATGTTTCAGTGGAATAGTTATAGTGAATACTGCGCCCGAATGGCCGTCGGTGCGGTTGGCAGCCTTGATAGTGCCATTGTGGAGTTCGACTATCGAGCGCGCCAGGTGCAGACCTATGCCCGTGCCAGTGTAGCCAGCCACGCGTATGTTCTTTGCCTGGTAGAAACGCGAGAAAATCTTATCGAGCTGCGCATTGTCGATACCTGTGCCATCGTCGGTGATGGCTATGGAGGCCAATGTGCCATCGGTGCTTATATCTACGCGGATTGTGCCATTGTTGGCCACGAATTTGAAGGCATTCGAATAGATATTATATAGCACCTTATCGAAGTTGTCGGTATCAATCTCGGCAGTGACGCCTCCATCGGGGACATTCACCTCCACAGAAATATTGTGCGAAGCCACCACCGATTCGAACGACGACAAGATGCCTCTTGCAAACTCGCCGAGTTCGACCTCTTTGAAACTTAGCTCCATCTGACCCTTATCTATCTTGCGAAGGTCGAGCATCTGGTTGATAAGTTTCAGTATTCGCTGAGCATTTCTATAAATAAGTTCATATCCGTGTCGATTTTTATCCTTATCGGAGCTCTGCTCGAGCAAATCTTTTATTGGATTAATTATGAGTGTTAGCGGCGTACGTATCTCATGCGAGATATTGAAGAAGAGTTGGAAGCGCGCCTCATCAATCTGCTGCTGACGCTGGCTGTTCTCTATCTCTATACGTATGGCTCTGCGTGCGCGCCACAGCATAACTATTAGCGCAGTCATAAATATGAATATGAATACGTATAGTACAAAAGCCCACGTAGTTTTCCACCAAGGCGGACGCACCACAATGAAGAACTCACGTTGCGCCGACGATACATTTCCGCTGCGAGCATAAACGAGCAATTTGTATTCACCCTCGCGCAGATTGGTGAAACTTATTGTCGCCTCGCCATAGTTGGTGCTGTGCCACTTGTCGTCGAAGCCTTCGAGATGATATACGTAGCGAATCTGCTCGGTGAGCGAGAAGTCGAACGTGGAGAACGAGATGGCAAGCGAGCGCTCCGAGAAATCGAACTCAAAATTCTGCGCATCTATGATAGCCTTATCGACTATCGACTTGCCGTTCGAGGTATCGTTGTAGCGTATCTCACGACCATTCAGATAGAAATGCGTGATTTGCACATCGGAGATGGTAAACTCGTTTCGTATTTCATAAGGATTGAAAATCACTGCGCCAGACACGCCGCCAAACACCATACGGCCGTCGTCGATGGTAGTTACGGCACTGCGCGAAAATTCGTTGCAAGGCAATCCGTTCTGATAGTAGTAATTATCGATGGTGCTGGTCTTTATGCACGAAAGGCCATTGTGCGTCGACACCCACACATGATTGAGCGAGTCGGCAGCCACGGCAACAGCCACGTTAGAGGTCAAGCCATCTTCGGTGGTGTATCGGTGTGTTTTCTCATTTTTACTATTGTAACTAATTACACCCGAACTTGTTGCAATCCACAACACTCCATCGTTATCGTAGGTAATATCCGAAACGGTAGCTTGCCCAACGGCATTTTTCAGCGCGGCAGGAATATCCACAAAACGATCTTGGCTCAAGTTGTAGCAGCAAACGCCCTTGAACGTGCCAAGCCATACATAATCATCTTTAGTGCAAACGGCTGCAATCCAGTTGTTTATCGGCTCATTGCGCTCATAGTCGAGTTTCTCGGACGTCGATTCGAAACTACGCGCTACGCCATCTTTGTCTATGCGGAATGCGCCGCTGCCATACGTACCTATCCAAATGTCGCCACGGCTGTCGCGCTCTATGCAGGCTATGTGTTTGTTGTACTTCTTGTTGGCATCGCTCAGCACGGCGTTCATGTCGACGGTGCTATGAGTATTTACGTTGTAGCGAATCAAGCCGTCGTAGTAGCCTGCGAGTAGGATATTGTCGGCGCCGAGTTGCTCAATATTCATTATGGTCGTTGGCACGTTGGCCGAAACGTGGTTAGCGTTGCCTTTGCTATCTATCTCGTATAGACCGTCGCCATCGGTGCCAAACCAAAGTTTTCCGCAAGCCGTACGCACCGACATCACGCACGACGAACCAATATTGTAGCGCGTACTGGGCTTGTATCCATAGTTGATGAACTCGGCATCGCTCTTGGTTACGAGCACAATGCCCTTCTGGAAAAGTCCGAGCCACATATTGCCACTCTTGTCGAAGAAAATGGTGTGAATCTTGGTTTTGTCGAAGTAGAATTGCGGCAGATAAAGTTCTACGCGCTGAGGCTCGCCGTTTTTCAATACGTACAATCCGCCGCCGTCTAAGCCCACATAAATATTATGACCATCGGAAGCAAGCGCCGATACTACATCGTTGGGCTTAAGTATGCCATCGAATTCATGGCAGACGCTAAAGGCATCGTCGGAGAGCCTTGCGTTGAAAAGGCCTTTATCGTTGTTGCATAAATATATCAGGTTGTCAATCTGCAGCAGGAAAGCGTTTTCGGCAAGTTTGTAGCTATTAGGAATAGCTATTTTCATCACCTCGCCACTCGACGGATTGCATTTGTAGACGCCCTTGTTGAACGCCGCTATCCATAAATATCCGCGATTGTCGATTATAACCGACGACACGAAATCGATAGTAGAAAGATTCTTTATGCGTTGGAAAACTTCGCCATCGAATTGTAGCACGCCGCAGCCCGAAGTTCCTATATATATAATGCCATCGGTGCCTTCGCATACCGAAGTGACGTGCGCCGAAACGGTATCGCTGCCCGACATCATCACCACATCCACAAACGAGTCGGTGGCGTAGTCGTAGGTCTGTATGCCGTCCATCGTACCTATCCATAGGCGGCCCGAATGGTCTTCGTAGATAGTACGTACATAGTTATGGCGCAGCGCACCTCTTCGCCCATCAGCGCGATAGATGGCAAATTCCGAACCGTCGAACTTGCTTATTCCATCTTCGGTGGCTATCCATATATATCCATATTTATCTTGAACAATCTGGTTTATAAGGCTATTAGACAGACCGCGTTGCTCGCTGTTGAAGTACTTTAGCTGCCCAGCATAAATATTTATGCCCCCCAGCAAGAGCAACAGCGACAAGATTAGTTGTTTCATTGTGTAAAAATTTGTTGACAAAATTAACACATTTCTTTGCGTCTACTAATTGCAAATCCCCTCCAACGACTAAATACAAATTCCATCTACAATACTCTTATTCCAAACCTCGTAACTCGTAATTCGTAATTCATACTTATCTTCGCCGCTGAAAAAACAATCAATCATGAAAAGTATATTATGCTTAATACCAGCGCGTTATGCATCGAGTCGTTTTCCTGGTAAGCCATTAGCCGACATTGGTGGCAAGCCTATGATTCAACGCGTCACCGAGCAAGCGCTCAAAGTGATGCCCGATGTATACGTAGCTACCGACGATGATCGCATTGCCGAGGCTGTGAAGAAATTTGGCGGCAACGTAGTTATGACCGCCTCTACGCACCAGAGCGGAACAGACCGCTGCGCCGAAGCTCTCGAAACGGTTGAGAAATCGCTTGGCAAGAAGTTCTATGCCGTGCTCAACATCCAAGGCGACGAACCTTTTATCAACCCCGAGCAGATTTCACTCCTCGCCTCTTCGTTCGACGATGACACGACAGAGATTGCTACACTCATAAAACCCGTTGATAACAAAGGCGATCTCTTCAACCCTAACAAACCTAAAGTTGTAGTGTCTAACGACAACCTCGCGCTCTACTTCAGCCGTTCGCCTATTCCATACCTACGCGGCGAAAACGAAGACGAGTGGCACCTCAAGCATAAATTCTACAACCACATCGGTCTCTACGGCTATCGCACCGACATACTTAGAAAAATAACTAAGCTCGACCGCGGCACACTCGAAAAATGCGAGTCGCTCGAGCAGCTACGTTGGCTCGAGAATGGCTACTCTATCCGCGTGCTCGAAACGAAGCTCGAAAGTCTATCTATAGATACTCCCGAAGATCTCGAGGAGCTACGCCGCAGAGGACTTATAAAGTAACAACTAAAGAGTTATAAATACATACGTAGGGCAGTCTTTCGAGGCTGTCCTATTTTGTTTATAACCACTGAAAAGAAAAAGGCTGCCACAAAAGTGACAGCCTTATGCTCTTATTTGCAACTTATTATTTCACTACAACCTTTGATGCTGTGCCGTTAACCTCTACTATGTATATGCCCGACTTATCGAGCGCGATAACCTCTTTAGCACCAGCCGATGCTTTGCTATAGACGAGCGAGCCAGCTATGTTGTACACATTGATGCTCTTCTCGATGGCATTCTCTACGATGACATTCTTGCCTTCTGCTCGCACCTGAGCTTTGGCAAACTCCACTTCGCATGCCGCGGTAACAACCAATGGTTTTACTTGGTCTACGTTGAACGTAACCGACTCTACAATGGTAGAGTAACCTTCAGCCTCTATTTTGTAGAATAGGGTATATTCGCCTGCTTCTGTATACGATGGAAGTTCAGCCGTATAGACACCGTCGGCTGTGATGCTATAGGTAACGTTAGCATTGTACTCTTTAGCCACATTTACCTCCAAGGTAGGCGTTTGAGGTTCGCCATTGTAGTCTAAATCCTTTGGCTCGACAATAGTGTAGTCGATGTCGGTGATAAAATTATATAGATATGCTTTACCAACATTTGCAACATCATTTACGACTGTGGTATTAGCGGAAGCCAAATAGTATTGTCCATCAAAATCACAATCCATAGCTATGCCCGATGGCACATTGAGTTGAGCCGCATATTTCACGAATGTCCACTCTCCATCTACCTTAGTGTAGAACTCAGCGTAATAATCGTTTACAGCTGTAGATGTTCCTGCTGTCTCTGTAACAACTATAAAGTTCCCGTTTATAACCGTAGTAACTGGTTTTCTTATGTTTTGGGTTTGCAGCGAAATAGGCTCAGCATTAGCCCATCCATCCGCAGTTTTTTCTACGACCAAAAAAGATTTATTGCCTGTAGCAATCGAAGCATATTTATCACTTATAGCTACTGTTTTGTATCTATTAGCCGTAAAGCCAGTGTTGTCTATTTTTTTTGTCTGAGTCCATCCTGACGCCGTATATTCAAAGAAATAGGCGCCATCGTTCTTTTTGTTTATTAGCAAATTATTGCCACTGATGGCTACACCAGCATTCGGGTTTATATTGATGGCATTTTGGTTTTCAACTTTCAATTCGCCTTCTGCAATAACCTCTTTCTCCAAAGTATACGAGTCTTCACCTGCTTTAGTGATTTTCTGTATACTTACGACATTATTCTCCGTTACAACCAATCGGTCTCCATCGAGTGCAAAATAGTAGTTCGACAGCTCACCAGTGGTTATCACAGGCTCAGAAGTCCATTTGCCATCTGACTGTTTTTCATATACATACAGCTTCTTTGTTCCTGAAGCATATACAGCCAAATATTTATCTGAAGCAGCAATTGCCCAACCAAAGAAATTAGCAAGCTCTGGTTCAACTATTTTCTGAGACAACGTCGTTGCACCATTTTCATCAATATCATATACGTATACGGTATGGCTGCCTTTGTCGGCGCCAACTGCCGCACCTGCTCCTGCCCCTACAAACGCTTGCCCCCCAGCGAGCGCCGCCGAATAACCAAATTGAATGGCATAAGTTTTATCATTCGCACTTTGGTCAACCACTAAAGTGTCAGTTGCCGAGATTCGCGTAGGCGTAAAATCTGCCTTTGCTGCGCTTGCTACGGTCATTGCGCAAGCAGCCAAAATAAAATGTGTAATTGTTTTGTTCATATATGTTCTGTTGAGTTGTTTTTTATTGGATAGTTATCTTCTTATTTATGCCGTCAACGCTAACTATATATAGTCCAGGCGATAGCGTTACAGCCTCACGAGCAGTAGCAAGTTGCGCGGTGCGGATAAGCGTGCCACGTGCATCGTAAATTTTCACCACTTCGCCAGCAGCACCTATTATGTGCGCAGCGTGGTTGTGTGCGTAAATATTTATATCGCTACTACTCTCAATTTTATCAACTGGAGTGTATAGCGCCGACTCACCGCCAGCAATGCTGTAGCCAAACGCCACTGCAGTGTATTCTGTTGTTGGTTCGATGGACTCATCGGTATTGAGGAAAGCCACCTTGTTACTTTTTTGCGAGGCAACTATGGCTAGGAATACAAAATCGTTGTCTACGCGCGCCATCGATTTCGCTGTTGCCATAGCATTTTGTGTGAGCAGCGTCGCTCTTTGGCTCACGTCAAAATTGCTATCGAATAAGTATGCTCTAATCACGTCGCCAGCACTCAGCGCAGACCAATCATAGCCGTACGCCCAGAACGAGCCATCGTCATTTGGCGACACGCTAGAAATCATACTTATGCCCGCTTGGCTTGCATAGCATTTCTCGAGCGCGCCATCTGTTGCGGCAATGCGAACCACAAAACCACAGTTTTTCGATTCTTCGCCGGGCAAAACGCTCGTTCCATCCTTAGTGACGAAGCCCGCACGCATGATATAGCCGCCTACGTATACGTATTTATTGTCGTTGCTCGGCTCAACGAACTGCACATCGACTTTATTGCCTTCTGTCCTCTCCTTATCTACATACTCAGAGGCATAAATCTTCAAGTAATTAACCGAGAAATCGGCAGCATTGAGAGACGCAAGCCAAAGTTCAGATTTCTCGCCAGGCGCTGCATCAGCATCGGCATCTGTTGCGCCAGCAATGCTAAACGTCTTGCGCGCCTTCACATAACCCGTCAAATAGAGTTTACTATCTCGATAGGCAATGTGGTTTGCCTGATCATTCGTAGCTTCGGACTGCGAAGAGAGATGACGCACATAATTGAGATTATTGTCAAATTTTATTACGAACGACGAACCACAAGCATGTTGAGGGTCGCCGACCCATTCGCTTATATTATGAGCTTCGATGGTATCGCCATCTACGATTAGTGCTTCGCGCTGGTAGCCAACCACATACACATTATCATCGTCGTCTGTGCAGACATCTTGTAATTCAAAACCATCGGTGCAACCATATGCATAGTAATCGCTTGCTTTGGGTGCTACCGCATGAGCCGACGAAAATACTTTTGTAGCAGCTACTTTGCCGTTTGCGTCCAACTTGATAAGCACAGGATAATATATGCGATGGTATTTGCCATCGGTGAATACGCTCGCATCCCAATCGGCAGTGACTTTCGTAGAAGCGCCACTTGCATCACGCAAATCTATAAGTACGTTGCTCACATACTCACTTTCATTCTCGTAGCGCAACTTCAGCGCCAACACACAACCGCCGTCCGACGTCGATGCCACACTGCCTCCAGACATATCGCCTTCTGCCGACGAAACTTGCCAATCTACATTGCCATGCGCATCGTGTTTGGTAAGTACGAGAGCTTTGTTGTATAAATTGCTATGGTAATTGTACGCCACTGGCGATGCTACCGAGGTGCCCAATAATGTCGCCTCGCGAGTTTTGGTTGTATTGCCAAAGTAGCCAAGCGAAAAGAACTTTCCATCGGCACCTGCTACAACTTCGCAAAAAGCAGTGCGAGTGTATTTGCCCGTGCTATCGACCGACAACAAAGGCGACGAAAAGTTATACACAAAATCTTGTGCTACAACGTTTTGCGAACCAGCAACTGTAAGAATTGCTACTAAGCCGATAATTATGTGTCTTGACCCAAACATATTCACTAAAAAATTTATTACAAAAATATTTACAACAGCCCCTACAGAAGTATACCTACAATTAGGTATTATGAAACGCTATAATAGTTACTAATTGTAACAAATGCGACTGCAATATAAAAATTTTGCAAACCACCGCTTATTTTGAATAAATCTACACGCTTAGTTCATTTTGGAAAACAAGAGATGGGAAGCTAAATTTGCGTCATGAACAAAAGCAAGATACATTTCTAGTTGTGTAGTGATTACGCACTGGACAATAATTAGTTTTAGTTATACTATCGTTTACGAGCTGTGATAGTTCGAACGCTAAAGGGGAAAAAGTAGCCCTCGTAAGCTGCACAGCTTACGAGGATTTTTTTTACTAACCATCGTTCACTATTAGCCAACTATCCAACAAATAGACAATTATCGGTATTGACGAAGGTGAATAAACTTGCGTATTTTTGCATACGTGAATAATAAATACTTATACATACTCATAATTACGCTGTTAGCGTCGTTGAACGTGTGTGCCGAAGTGCTTCGCATACATATCACCGACAGCAATGGCATTGTGCTCGCCGATGTGCCTGTATATATAAAAATGGCAAACGGTCTGCCGGCTATGAACATCAGCGACGAGAATGGCTATGCCGTTTTTACGGTCGACAAAGGCAAGTGCGAAATAGTGGTTTCTCACATCAGCTACGAGACCTTCGCTCTGACGATCGACATCGTGGCCGACCGCACCATAAGTATAAAGATGACCGAGAAGAAGCAGCAGTTGCGCGAAGTGGTGGTGACAGCTTCGGAGTCGAAAAAGATTAGCTCCACGTCGTACATAGGCCGCGATGCTATGCAACAGCTTCAGCCCACAAGTATCAGCGACCTTATGGAACTTCTTCCGGGCGGCATCTCGCAAACACCAACGCTCACGCAAGTCAACTCGCCCGCTCTTCGCGAGACGGGATACATATCAGGCACCGGCGATAAAACGAATAATTCTCTATATAGCACTCACGCCC
The DNA here is from genome assembly GCA_017539645.1 of Bacteroidales bacterium. Lineage (GTDB taxonomy): Bacteria > Bacteroidota > Bacteroidia > Bacteroidales > Marinilabiliaceae > W3P20-009. The sequence continues at coordinate 55,901 of JAFYCM010000090.1, read as the reverse complement.
TCGGCACGCTCGTGGTGGTCGATGGCGCCACTTTGTCGACCGATGCCAATTTACAATACATGCCTTCGGATGAGCAGAACAAACTGAACAACACCAACCGCGGCGTGGACCTTCGCTCCATATCTACCGACGACATCGAGAGTGTAGAGGTGATTCGCGGCATTCCTTCGGTGGAGTACGGCAACCTGACGAGCGGCGTGATGAACATCAAAAAGATTCGCCGCGCAACGCCTTTCACTGCGCGCTTCAAAGCCGACGGACAAAGCACACTTTTCGCCATTGGCAAGGGCTTTTCTATAGATACGAATAGTATTATAAATATTAATGCCGACTTACTCTTCGCGCACGACGATGTTCGCGACCCACTCAAGAATTATAAGCGCGCCAACATATCCACTCGCCTTACGCTTAACCGCAGCACCGATTTTGCTACTTATGAGCTAACGCCCGCGCTCAACTATTCGGGTTCGTTCGACAACACCAAGAAAGACCCCGACCTGAATTATGGTAATATTGACAAGTATGATAGTCACTATCAGAAGATTAGCATTGCAAGTGGATTTGCAATGACGCCCACGGGAAACGGATGGCTCAAGAAAATTGGCGCCAACGTTCAACTTAGTCAGCAGTTCGACGTACTGAATCGCGAAAAACTCATCTCGCCACAGCGCGCAGCCATTGCACCTACGAGTAGCGAAGAGGGCGAACACGATGCATACTTAATATTCCAGCAATATTTGGCTACCATGAATGTCGATGGCAAACCGTTTTTCGCCATGGCAAAGGCATTCGCCGATTTCGACCTCACGACGCACGACATTATAAACACCATAAAAATTGGCGGCGAATGGTCGGTTGCCAAAAACTTTGGCGATGGTCAGCAATACGACCTTACGCATCCATTGTCGGCAACGGATTGGGGAACGCGCCCACGTAAGTATAGCGATATACCAGCGTTGCATAACCTCGGGTTCTACGCGCAGGATAACATCACCATAAGTATGAACCGCTCTTCGCTCAATGCTCGCGTGGGTTTGCGCACTTCACAGTTGCCTGGTCTCGACCATAAATATTATTTGCAGAACCATATTTATGTAGACCCTCGCGTCAATGTGCAGTGGACGCTCAATCCGCAAACGTCGGGCGGTTTGTCGGTTACGCTTTCGGCAGGCATTGGGAAAACCACCAAGATGCCTACACTCAACTATCTGTATCCCGATGCATACTACGTAGATATTACTCAGCTTGCATACTACAACACCACGAACCCCACCGAACTGAGCCGCTACAATGTGATGAGCTACAAGATGGACCAGACGAACTACAACATACGTGCAGCACGCAACACTAAGTGGGAGGCACGCATCGACCTTAGTTTGAAAGGCAATAGAATGTGGATTTGTTACTTCAACGAGCGCATGTCGTCGGGTTTCCGCTTCTCGAATATTTACAAGGCTTTTACATATAAAGATTACGACGAAAGCGCCATCGTTTCGGCAAAACTTACCGCTGCGCCAGAACTCAGCGCCATTCCTTACGAGGTGACGCAAAAACTCGATGGCTATCATATAGTTGAAAATGGCAGTCGACAAGACAAACGCGGAGTGGAATTCGAATTTACTTCGAGCCGCATAAAACCTATATATACCGCAATTCACGTGAGCGGAGCGTGGTTTCATAGTACATACGTAAATAGTCGACCTATGTATAAGAAAGAAACGGCCGTGATAGACAACACAGCGATTTCGGATATGTATGTAGGACTATACGACTGGAACGACGGCTACGATAATGAGCAGCTAAGCACCAACATGATGTTCGACACACAAGTGCCGCAGTTGGGGTTGATATTCTCGTCGGCAGTGCAGACAATGTGGTATCTTTCTACGCAGAGAATACGCCGCAACGGCACGCCTACAAGCTACCTCAGCGCCGACGATGGCGAGCTACATACATACGATGCTGCAGCTGTGGCAGCCAATCCGATACTCGAAAACCTTGTAGACATCTTACCTGAGGGAAATTACAACAAGAAGACCACTCCTATTGCGCTATATGTCAACCTAAAAGTGACCAAACGCATTCGAGATTTCGCTAATATTTCTATGTTCGCAAATCGTTTATTTAGCTACACGCCCGACTACACCATTGATGGCGTGAAAATTCGTAGAAACGTGTCGGCATATTTCGGCATGGAAATGACAATAAAAATCTAACGCACAATGACTCTTAGAACATCATTTTTCGCAACACTTTTTTTTGGAGCCGCATTAGTTTCATGCAGCGATAACAACACGGAATTTTCAATCGTGCGCAACATTAGCACAAGCGGCATAACTATAAAAGCCGACATCGATAATATTGAGTACGATTCGCTAACACTCATATTTACCAACATTTCGACGAACGAAAAGACCGTGGTAGACTACAACAGCCAATTCGACCTACTTGCCGGCATCTACGACGTGGAGGTGAACGCTTCTGCCAAAAGAAATACGCTCGTCTACTCGTTGTATGGCAAAGCAACCTCAATAACCATATCAGACTCAAAACCTGAGCTCTCGATAAATATTTACGTAATAAATGCCACTTCGACGGACTTCATCATCGAGGAGATTTTCTTCACCGGCACACTCTACCCTAACAATTCGCAGTACGTGGGCGATAACTACATAAAAATATACAACAATACCGACCAAACGCTCTATGCCGATGGTTTGGGCATTGTGGAGTCGAAATTCACATCTTCGAATAAGTTCAACTACACGCCCGACATTCGCCAAGACACAATGGCTGTTCAAGCGCTCTACGTAGTTCCTGGGAGCGGCACCGACCACCCAGTGGAGCCCGGCGAGAGCTTTCTGATTTGCGACATAGGTATCGACCACAAGGCGACAAACCCCAACTCGTTTGACCTTAGCGCCGCCGATTTTGAATGGTACGACAAATCAACATCAGCCTCAAATACCGACATCGATAGCGAGTCTGTGCCCAACCTCGATAAGTGGTACTGCTATTCATTGAGCATTTTCTCTCTTCACAATCAAGGTCTCAAATCGTATGCACTCGTACGTATACCAAACACCATCGCCAAAGAGAAATATCTCGTTGATTATAAATACGATTACGAATACATCAACAGCACAAATGTTGGCGAGTTTCAGATGACTGGCGAAGCATACAAAATTCCCAATTCGTGGATTATCGATGGCGTAAATTGCAGCATAGAAACAGTGCGTCTATGGGACATTCTGCCTACGAGTATCGATGCTGGTTGGACATATTGCGGCACGGTTAACCACGACAAGACTCGCTACTTCAAGAGCGTTCGTCGCAAAGTGCTGAGCGTTGATAATGGGCGCGTTGTGCTACAAGACACCAACAACTCCACCAACGACTTCAATGCTAAATGTACACCTTCGCTCATCGAGGAACAACACTCTGCCACAAACGCCGATGGCGATGCCGCTACAGATATTACTTACGACGGTGTAACAAAAGTCGACAACAAGGGCGAATGAAACATTTTTCGTACATATTTCTGATAACAACGTTCGTGGCTAATACGTATGCACAGACGCCCACACAAGACGTTGCATACACCACGTTGGATAGTATTAATTACAGTGCCGACTTCAAGCTCCACAATGCTCCCGACCTCATCTACACCAATCCAGCGATGCGCCACAATGTCTACAGCAACACCCAGACAACAATTGCTGTTGGCTATCGCCTTAGAGACGAAGATGAAGCCATAATCTTGCAAGAAGGAAGTGGCGACAGATTGGGCGTCGTAAATATCGAATCTGTTACGAACAAACGCCATTCTGCACTTTGGGGCAAGGCTCGGTTCATTGCTGGCAAACGCATCAATGTACTCTACAACGAAACGTCCGATTTCCGTTTGCTCGCACCATACGTAATGGGTGATACCGTGGGCGGCGATTTGACTTCGCAGACTTACATATTTGGCGGAGGCCTCGTACATACGCTCGGCGAATCGAATTTTTCCATAGGTATAGACGCCAACTATCGCGCTTGTCTCGAATATCGACAGATAGACCCTCGCCCACGCAACTCCATTTCGGAACTGCAGCTCAACATTGGCATTGCATACAATAGTTTCGATAAGTACGAAATAGCTATCCACGCCAATGGTATGCGATATAAACAGACTAACGAAGTGAAATTTTTCAGCAACCTTGGCAAGCCAATAACGTTTCACTATACCGGCATAGGTACGGACTATTATCGCTTTAGAGGTAGCAACGTAGAGGCATACTACAACGGCTACAATGGCGGTGGCGGCGTTGACTTTGTGCATAAGTCTACTGGCATTTCTGCGGCGTTTCTCTACCAATATCAGACGTTCGAAAAGATTCTGTCGTCACTCAACAACTTGCCTCTTACGCGCACTACAGAGCACCTCATAGATGCGCAAGTGGGCTACACCAACGCCACGCGCGACCGACATGAATTTCATATTGAAACTATCTACGCCACGGCAAGCATAAATAGCAAAACGGGGCGCGAAAACATCTTTGGCGATGCGCAGGATAATATTTACAACGAGATTGGCTACGTGGAGCAGTACAAATGCAACAGAACTGACCTAAGTGCGACGTGCGTAGCCAACAAAACTTTTAGCAAAAATAGCCTCACTCTCCGCGCCGACGCTGGAACTCTGAGCGAGAAACATTCTTACGCCTTGCCGACCTACGAGCTATCGTTTACCCAAGCCAACTTCGGTGCTCGCATCGAAGACTTGATTTCTGCAAGTAAGTATTATCTATTTATCGCCGCCTCTGCAACTCACAACGCAGCGCTGTCGTCCCAAATAAACCTCCCAAGCGCAAATATTAGAGATGTCTCACCAGAGGTCTATTATAAATATATGAGCCACAGCAGCACACTATTCGCCCTGAGAGCGCACCTGCAAATTCCCACCAAAACAAAATATGGCATCAACCTCTTTGCCGACACCAATGCCACCTTCACCCACCTCTACAACGGTAAGAATCAGGTTACATTGTCGCTAACCATAGGCGCACAACTATGAGGTGCTTCATAAGTATTGGTTTATAACTTATATACGTGATTGAATGGGCACCACATCACAAAAAAAGAGCCGCCACCATTCAGTGACAGCCCTTCGTTTTCATATAGATTGTAGATTATTGCTTACATAATATAAATCAGCGTCAAGTAGCCAATCAAGCCACAGAGCAAGCCGATAATCAAGCCCGATTTGAGCATATCTTTTTGTTCTATATAGCCCGTTGAGTGAGCTATGGCGTTAGGCGGCGTAGATATAGGCATCGTCATTGCCAATGAAGCCGAGAGTGCCACACCGATGAGCAATGCACGCACACCACCAACGGCATCGAGCGAATCGCCCATACCAAGGCCAACAGAGCAGAGAATTGGCACAAGAAGCGCCGCTGTGGCTGAATTGGAAATGAAGTTGGAGAGCACCCAACAAATCAAGCCCGAACTGATAAGCACCACAATTGGCGACCAGCTGCCAAACGGAACTGTAGACACGAGGTGCGATGCAAGGCCAGTTTTTTGGAATCCGAGGCCAAGTGCGAAACCGCCCGCAACCATAAATAGTACGCTCCAGTTTATCTGCTTCAAATCATCTTTGGTTATTACGCCCGTCACACAGAGAATAGCCACAGGAAGCATCGCAGCAGCATTGGCATTTATACCATTGTATTTACCGGTAAACCATACCAATACTGTAATTATGAATGTAGCTGCCACTATGTATGTCTCGCGCGTGCGTTTGAATTCGCCGCTGATATTGAGCACAATAGTCTTTTGCTTGAATGGGAAGAGTTTCATAAGTATGAACCACGACAGCAATAGGAAGACCAGCGTCATCGGGGTCATTATCCAAGCCCAATCGGCGAACGAGATGTCCATATTTAGTCCGTTGGGGTCGTTTATATATTTGAGCGCTATGCCGTTAGGCGGTGTACCCATTGGCGTAGCTATACCGCCAATATTCGCACCAATAGGAATTGCCATCGCAAGTGCAATGCGACCTTTGCCATCGGGCGGAAGCACACTGAGCACCGGACCGAGGAAGGCAAGCATCATGGCTGCCGTGGCAGTATTGGAGATGAATGCCGAGAATATTGCTGTAACTAATATGAAGCCAAGTAGCACAAATTCGGAGCGTTTGCCGAAGGGTTTTAGCAGCACTTTGGCCATAAATACGTCGAGTCCGGTTTTGGTTACGCCGATGGCCAACACAAAACCGCCCAAAAACAGAATCACGATTGGGTCGGCAATGGTAGCGAGAATCTCTTCAAACTTGATTAGCGGTCCGAGTGTTTCGGTTGAGATGTCGCTAATTAGTGGTGAGAAGCTGCTCGTACTTACAGACAATACCATCACTAAGATGACTAAGAGAGATGTGCACCAAGTAGGAATGGCTTCGGTGAGCCATAGCAACGCCGCGGTTATGAAAATCGCAACCATTCGTTGCTCTACTATCGTCAGCCCTGGCAATCCATAGGATTCGGGTGGAAGGAAGATAAACAAGCAAAAAGCTACTGCGGACAACGCCACACCAATGATGCTCTTTACTTTGTTCGCTAAAAATTCTTTTGCGTTAGACATTGTGTTGTATTTCGTTTTCAATAATGTATGCGTAAAGTAAAATCAAAAATCGCTAAAAGTGAAATATTATTAACATATATGAAAAATATTAAACCGTTTGTAATGTATTAGTATTAGGTGTGTACTCTTTTTACAGCCGACGTGGTATAGTTGCTCGACCAATCCGTCGCCTTCATTGTAGTTATGAGCAAAAAAAGAGACGCCATCTCAACGACAGCGCCTCGGAAAATATAAAATGAAATCTAAAACTTGTTCTCTTTTTATTCCTCTTTTCTCGATGCACGTTTGCGCTCGTTTTCGTCGAGGATAATTTTACGCAAGCGCATTGAGTGTGGGGTTATCTCTACATATTCGTCGCCCTGTATGTATTCAAGAGCCTCTTCGAGCGAGAAGATAACCGGCGGTGCAAGATGAACGGCTTCATCGGAACTCTTCGAACGCATGTTGGTGAGTTTCTTGCTCTTACATACGTTGATTACGATGTCGCCTTCGCGAGTGTTTTCGCCAATCACCTGACCTGCATAAACCTCATCTTGCGGATTGATGAAGAACTTACCGTGGTCTTGGAGTTTGTCGAGTGAATATGCATACGCCGTACCGCTCTCCATAGCTATGAGCGAACCATTGGTGCGTTTTTCGATAGGACCTTTCCAAGGCTCGAAACCAAGCAAACGGTGCGCGATAACTGCCTCACCAGCCGATGCCGTCATAAGGTTCGAACGAAGGCCGATGATACCGCGTGACGGAATCTTGAACTCTTGGTGGATGCGGTCACCCTTGCGCTCCATATTGGTGAGTTCGCCCTTGCGCTGAGTAACCATCTCGATAGCTTTGCCCGAATAATCTTCTGGAATATCTATGGTAAGCTCCTCAACAGGTTCGCATTTCTGACCATCTATCTCTTTGATGATAACCTGAGGCTGGCCAACTTGAAGCTCGTAGCCCTCGCGGCGCATAGTCTCTATAAGTACCGACAAGTGAAGCACACCTCGACCATAAACGTTCCATGAATCGGCGCTATCGGTGTCTTCTACACGGAGTGCGAGGTTCTTCTCGAGTTCGCGTGTAAGGCGATCTTTGATGTGACGCGAAGTAACGAACTTGCCATCTTTACCGAAGAAGGGCGAGTTGTTTATAGTGAAGAGCATACTCATGGTAGGCTCGTCGATAGCGATAGGTGGCAATGCTTCTGGATTTTCGTAGTCGGCAATGGTATCACCAATTTCGAAACCTTCGAGACCAACTATTGCGCAAATTTCGCCACAACCGACCTCCTGAACTTTAGCTTTGCTCATACCGTCGTATACATACAACTCTTTGATGCGCGAACGAACAATACGACCATCGCGTTTGCAAAGGCTGATAGGCTGACCCTCTTTGATAGATCCGCGGTGTACACGTCCGATAGCGATACGGCCAGTGTAGTTGGAATACTCAAGCGAAGTGATGAGAAGCTGCGTTGTGCCCTCGTTGATAGGAGGCTCGGGTATGTATTTTATAATAGTATCGAATACAGCGTTGATATTGTCGGTTTGCTGTTTCCAATCGGTGCTCATCCAACCATTTTTAGCTGAGCCATAGACCGTTGGGAAGTCGAGCTGGTCTTCTGTTGCTTCAAGAGTAAACATAAGGTCGAACACCTGCTCATGAACCTCTTCGGGGCGACAGTTTGGTTTGTCTACTTTGTTTATAACTACAATAGGTTTCAAACCAATCTCGATAGCCTTTTGAAGCACGAAACGCGTCTGTGGCATCGGACCTTCGAATGCGTCTACGAGCAACAGAACACCATCGGCCATATTGAGCACGCGCTCAACTTCACCGCCAAAATCGGAGTGACCAGGAGTATCGATAATATTGATTTTGTAGCCGTCCCAATTCACGGCGCAGTTCTTCGCCAATATGGTTATACCTCGTTCGCGTTCGAGGTCGTTGTTATCCATAAGGAGTTCGCCAACTTGCTGGTTCGAGCGGAAAAGCTTGCCAGCATGGAGCATTTTATCCACGAGTGTAGTTTTGCCGTGGTCGACGTGCGCTATGATAGCTACATTACGAATCTTCTGCATAAAAAATGATAAAAAACAGCGCGAAGTTACTCAAATGAGGTTTGTGCTTTTGCATGAATTGCGCACCAAAATACTGATTTATAAAAAATTAACTATATAAACGCATATTACTAACTGCCTGAAAGCACGGAGAAACGGGCGAAAGTCGCACATTTATTATATGCGCAAAAAAATGGACGCCTCGAAAAATCTTTCCGAAGCGCCCAAACACACAAATATAAATAGAAAATCAACTATTGGCATTGCTGCTAATTGCAATTTGATTCTTTCAGAATATTGCGTTGAATGCTGAACTGCGTGTGTATTTACAATCTTTATCTACTCCCTAAAATACGTGTCGGGCACAACTAAAATCGATACGTTTTTGAAACTTACCTATGCAATATACGCTGCATATAATTACGCAGCAACGCAATTAGCTAAGATTAACTAAACAAAAAAAGCGAATGCCCCTTCTGCACTCGCTTTTGCTATCTCTTCTGTTTTTTCCGATTGAGATATTTATAAAAATAAGCTAAAGACAACCATGGTCTGTTACTTGAGTCAAACTAAAAAGCCATGATTTGCGATACTTGTTTCATGTAAAACGACGCAAAGAAAATATGCGTCGTCGAACAAGAAAAGCTAAAAGGTTTTGATGACGCAAAATATCGGCAAATGGCGCTATTTGTGGGTAAAAAACAAGTTTTTGGGGTGAAATGCGCCCAAAATTGTCATTCGATTCGTGACTGATGGCTAAAATTTGTTCCCCAAAATGCATGACAATAGTCTCACATCAGACGAAATTTACCATCATGGCACTTGCTAATTTCTTATGTTTCTCAACGGAGAAAATGAAACCTTCTTCTCGTATAAATATTCTATACGTGTATATATTTTCAATTGTGAAATTTAGAGAAAAGGCGCTCCATTATTTCTCGTCGCCTTCCGTCCAAGCGTCATCGTAGAGGAAATCGTTGTATGGGAAGCGCTGCGTATGTATGCGTTTAATCTCGGTGTATACGAGGCTGCGCATCTCGTCGAAGTTCTGCTTGTTGGTAGCCGAAATGAAAACGCACTTCGCGCCCTTAGCCATCCACATCTGCTTGAGTTCATCGAGCGAATAGTTTTTCTGCGTCTTCTCTGTCAAGTCGTCGGCGGCTTGTGGCGTATAGGTGAATGAGTCTATCTTATTGAAAATAATAATAGTAGGCTTGTCATCGTTGCAGAGTTGGTGGATAGTCTGGTCAACCACGGCAATCTGCTGCTCGAATGCAGGGTGCGAAATATCTACCACGTGCAACAAGAGGTCGGCTTCGCGAACCTCGTCGAGGGTCGACTTGAACGATTCCACAAGGAATGTAGGCAGTTTGCGAATGAAACCAACCGTGTCGGCGAGGAGAAACGGCAAATTATCTATAACCACCTTACGCACAGTGGTATCGAGCGTAGCAAAGAGTTTATTTTCAGCAAACACATTGCTCTTCGACAGCGCATTCATAAGCGTCGACTTGCCCACGTTGGTGTAGCCCACGAGAGCCACGCGCACAAGGCGTCCGCGATTTTGGCGCTGCGTATTCATCTGGCGGTCGATATGGCGAAGCTCCTCTTTGAGCAGCGCAATGCGGTCGAGCACTATACGGCGGTCGGTCTCAATCTGCTTCTCACCCGGGCCACGCATACCAATACCACCTTTCTGACGCTCGAGGTGAGTCCACATTCTGGTCAAGCGTGGCAATAAATATTGATACTGAGCAAGTTCCACCTGCGTCTTAGCATAAGCCGTGCGAGCACGACGCGCGAAAATATCGAGAATGAGCAACGTGCGGTCGATAACCATCACTTTGAGCACCTGCTCGATATTCTTCTGCTGCGCTGGCGAGAGTTCATCGTCGAAGATGACGGTAGAAATCTCATTTTCGGCCACATAGTCGCGAATCTCTTCGAGTTTTCCAGTACCTACGTATGTCTTGTGGTCGGCCTGCTGAAGGTTTTGCGTAAAGGTAGCAACAGGTTCAGCGCCAGCCGTTTGTGCAAGAAACGCAAGTTCGCTCAAATATTCATCAACGTCGCGCTGCTTGAGGTTTGGCGTACGTACGCTCACCAAAACAACACGTTGCAATTCGCTATCGGCAGAAAGATGTTCTATCATATTTTATATCAATAGTTTATATTATTGCGAATAATATTATGTATATACATATTTACAACCATTCGCACTAAACTTTTACATATCATAAACAGATGAAAAGCCTGCAAAAATAATTGGTTATGTAATTTTGCGGCCATAAAAGCTGTCAAATGCTACTCAAATCGCGCAGACGACACATTTAGATTCACCTGCACGAGTCATTATACATAACTATAAACAACAAACAGAATGAAAATTCGCAATCTCGACCTTGGGGCGGAGCCAGTGATTTTGGCGCCTATGGAAGACGTCACCGACCAACCATTTCGCCGATTGTGCAAACATTGGGGAGCCGACCTGATGTACACCGAATTCATCAGTGCCGATGCCGTGGTGCGCGATGTAGATTCCACGCTACGCAAGACCATCATCTCGCCCGAAGAACGCCCTGTAGGCATTCAGATTTACGGCAAGGAGATAGAGCCGATGGTGGAGGCTGCGAAACGCGTGGCTGAGATTGGTCCCGATGTGCTCGACATAAACTTCGGCTGCCCAGTAAAGAAAATTGCCTCGAAGGGCGCTGGTGCAGGCATGTTACGCGACATTCCAAAGATGGTGGCCATGACGAAGGCTATTGTCGATGCTGTTGGCTCGAAAGTGCCAGTCACAGTGAAGACGCGCCTCGGCTGGGATGAGTCGACGAAGTTTGTTGTAGACACCGCTGAACGCCTTCAAGATGTTGGCATTGAAGCCATAACCATCCACGGACGCACGCGCGCACAGATGTATACCGGCGAGGCAGACTGGACGCTCATTGGCGAGGTGAAGAACAACCCACGTATGCATATTCCCGTAATTGGCAATGGCGACATCACAAGCGGAAGCCAGGCGCGTGAATACTTCAACCGCTATGGCGTTGACGGAATAATGATAGGCCGCGCATCTATCGGCCATCCGTGGATTTTCGAAGAGGTGAAACACTATCTACGCACGGGCGAAGAGTTGCCAGCTATTACCATACGCGAGCAGACGCAACGTCTTGCAAATCAACTCGATGATACTTTAGCATGGATTGGCGATGAACGTCGCGCTATTCTGCACATACGACGCCATTTGGCCGTATCGTTCAAAGGGCTTGCCGATTTTCGCCAACTGAAAATACGTCTGCTACGTGCCGACAGCATTGCCGAAGTGAAAACTTGCCTCGAAGAAATAGCAGCGCGCTATTCAAATAATTAATAGAAAAAAAACAGAGTAACTAAATCTTTCTGATTATCGTCAGTCCATCACGAACTGGGATAATGACGCGCTCTACGCGGTTGTCGTTGCGGACGTAGTCGTTGAAGGCTATAACACCTTGGGTTTGTTTGTCGTTGGGAGCTGGCGTGGTGAGCACGTGGCCGTCCCAAAGCACATTGTCGGCAATGATGTAGCCACCCACGTTGAGGCGCTGCATGACAAGCTCATAATCAGAAATATAATTACGCTTATTGCCATCGATAAAAGCCATATCGAACATGCAGTCGAGCGTAGGTATTACGTTTGTGGCATCGCCAATATGTAACGTGATGCGGTCCTCGAAATGCGCATCGGCAATGGAGCGGCGGATGAAAGTTTCGAGTTCGTCATCTATCTCTATGGTATGCAGCATTGCGCCTTCACGCAAAAAACCCGACGCGATAGAGATTGCCGAATAGCCAGTGAACGTACCTATTTCGAGCACATTTTGCGGATTTATCATACGCGTAAACATTTTCAAAATTGTGCCTTGCAAATGGCCACTTGCCATACGACCGCCAATAAGTTCGAGATGCGAACGACGGTAAATATTATGCAGAACTTGCCATTCGGGGTCGATGTGCGCCTCTATGTAGCGCTCCATTTCTATGCTATCTACGTCCATAGTAACTATTTATAGATGAGTTGCGAAATGCGTTCGGGGTCAAACAAAGCTTGCGCTGCGCGTAACAAGTCGGCTGGGCCGACAGCTTCAATGCGGCGACAAATCTCGTCGGTAGGCACTACACGACCGTAGAGCAAGACGCTTCGTCCTGCACTGAGCATATTCTCCTCATTGTCGACAGACGACATAAGTAGCTGCCCAATAAACTGGCGTTTGAAGCGCGCAAGCTGTACTTCGGTAAACGGCACACTGCGCAAGCGTTCAATCTCCTTTTTCACAATACGTAAAGCACGATTGAGCGACGAGCTATCCGTACCAAAATAAATAGTGAAAAGTCCAATATCGGCAAACGACGTATACTCAGCCGACACGTTGTAGCCGATGCCTGCACGCTCACGCAAAAGCATACTTAGGCGGGCGTTCATAGTGTCGCCGCCAAGATACGAGGCTACCATCGATGTGGCGAGTTTATCCTCGTCGAAGCACGAAGGCGCACGGCTGCCAATCACCACATGGCATTGGTGTGTGTCGCGCTCTATCACTTTATTGCTTGGTGTATATACGGCAACGCTCTTTCCCTGCTCCACCGCCAATTTTTTTGCTTGACTACCGAGATATTTCTCCGCCACGCGAAGCACTTCAGCCTCGTGGAAATCGCCCATAACACTAAAGACAATACGATCTGTAGTGTAGTTGCGATGCATAAAACGTTGAGCTGCCTCACCATCGAACGTAGCGAGAAGCTCCGTTGTGCCTAAAATGTTGTGCGCAAGCGAACTGCCACTGAACACCATCTCCTCAAAATCGTCGAAGATGGCTTCGGAGGGCGTATCGGCGTAGGAGAGAATCTCGTCGGCAATGACGTCCTTCTCGCGATTGAGTTCACGCTGCGGAAAGGTGGAGTTGAACAGCATGTCGGCGAGGAGTTCTGCGGCACGCTCGAAGTCGCGCAGGAGAAAAGCTGCGTGTACGGTTGTCTCTTCTTTGGTAGTATATGCGTTCAACTCCCCACCCACCGAATCGAGACGATTGAGAATGGCGTATGCCGAACGTTTTTTTGTGCCTTTGAATATGGTATGCTCAATAAAATGAGCAATACCGTATTCTTCGGGCTTTTCGTTGCGCGAACCCGCGCCTACAATTATTCCACAATAGCCGACATCGCCTTTGATGGGCGTAAACACCACTCTGATGCCATTGGCAAGCGTATGTATCATTATCAGCTACAACTGTTTTTTGTGCATATATAAATATCAATACTCCATGAAAGTGTACTCCATGCGAGCCTGAATGCTTTTTTGTTTCGTGAGCGTTTCGTAGCGTTTCACAAGGCCATAAGTATCACCGAACATCGATTTGCCAACAAAGGTCTCGGCATTCTTGCTGAACTGACGCACGAAGAACCCGAAGCTCTCGTCGATTGATGGAAGTTCTTCAACTATGTAGTCGTCGGCAATGTCGGCTGCGTTGGCTGCGCAACGGATAGCGTCGTCGAGCGAACCGAGTTTGTCTACCAAACCAATATTTATAGCGTCTTCGCCAGCCCAAACACGGCCTTGGCCAATGCTGTCGATATGTTCAACGGTAGTCTTGCGGCCATTTGCACAGCGGCGCGTGAAGGTTGCATATACATTCTCAACCGAACGTTGAATAGCATCGCGCTGCATATCGGAAATTGGCGAGAATCCATCGATTTGTGAGTATTTATTGCTCTGAACTTTTTCAGTATTTACGCCAAACTTCTCGAGCGCTGGACCAACAACGGGCAAAATGCCAAACACGCCAATAGAGCCTGTGATAGTGGTTGGCTCAGCGAATATCGAGTCGGCAGCGCACGAAATGTAGTAGCCGCCCGAAGCTGCATAATCGCCCATAGATACAATGAATGGTTTCTCGCTTGCTGCAAGTGACACTTCGCGCCAGATTACCTCACTTGCCAAAGCCGAACCGCCAGGCGAGTTCACACGCATAACGATAGCTTTCACATCGTCATCTTTGCGTGCTTCGCGAATGGTGTTAGCGAGGTCGTCGCCATAAATATTTGCCTTGTCAGACTTATTGCTGCCATCACTGATCTCGCCAACGGCATAGATAACCGCAACTTTGTTGGTGCTGAAATTGAGTTCCTCGTTTGGCGAGAAAACCTTTATATAGTTACCGAAATCAACGGTGTTGAGTTCTTGATCTTCGGGCGTGTTGGTGATTGCTTTCATCTTAGCTATGAACTCATCTTCGTAGCAAAGACTATCTACAAGGCCAACAGCAAGCGCATTGTTGATGTCGCTACTCATAAGTTTGTTTACATACTCGTCGACGTCGGCAGCAGCTATGTTACGGCCAGCAGCAATGCTGTCGCGCACGTTTTGCCAGATTACATCAATATAGCGCTGAGTCTGAAGGCGCGATGCATCACTCATCTTATTGAGCATGAATGGCTCAACAGCCGACTTGAATTGTCCGTGACGAATGATTTCCACATTCAAACCAAGTTTGTCTATAAGGCCTTTGTAGAATTGTATAAGTACAGAGACGCCATGCACATCCACATCGCCAGCTGGGTTTACATATATACCATCGGCCTTAGCTGCAGCAAGCAGCGAAGATTGTGCGATGCTCGAATCGTAGAAATAGACGAATTTGCCGCTTGTTTTGAAGTCGGCTATGGCGTCGTGAACCTCTTTTACTGTATTTATAGAAGCATTGGTCTGCGCACCTTTCAAGATGAGACCTTTGATGCGGTCGTCGGTTTTGGCTTTCTTGAGCGTAGACTTTATGTCGTTGAGGCCGATGCCAGCCGAATTGCCAGAAATCATATTCTGTATCAGCGACGAAGGATCAGACACGTCGCGGTCTTGTATCGACGACGAAAGGTTCATCACAAGTACTGTGTTGTCCTTCACCTCAACATTGTCTTTGTCGCTCGACATTGCTCCAGCGATAGAAAAAAGAATAATCATTGGCAATATGCTAAGTATGATACCGCCAATAATGACTGCTAAAAGAGTAACGAAAAATCTCTTCATATTATTAGTATTTAGTTTATAATCAGTTATATAGCTTTATGCCTATTGTAGTGCCTTTGCCCATTTCAGTGTCGACAACCACAATATCGCCCTTATGATATTCTTTTATAATTCGCCGCGTCAGTGTGAGACCAATGCCCCAACCGCGCGTCTTAGTTGTGAAACCGGCATCAAAGATATGCTTTGCAGTGCTTTGCGACATGCCTTTGCCGTCATCTTTTATGTTTATGTAGGTATATTTATTATCGGCCGTCAGCGAAATGGTTATGTTGCCACGTCCGTTTGGCATTGCATCGATAGCATTTCGGCAGATATTTTCCACTGCCCAGCCTATAAGCGTAGGGTTATGCGGTGGCTGAAGCGTGTCATCTGGGCAATCTATATTGATATTTACATTCTTAGGTATGCGCGGACGTAGGTAATCTATCGAAGCTCTCACTGCGTCGCAAATTGGTCGTTTTTCGAGGTTGGGTTTAGAGCCAATCTTCGAGAATCGGTCGGCAATGTCGCGAAGTCGGTTTACGTCGTGGTCTATCTCCGCCGATGCCGTGTCGTTACTTATCTCACCAGCGCGCAGCATCTCCGTCCAACCAAGCAGCGCACTTATTGGCGTTCCAAGTTGATGCGCAGTTTCGCGCGCCAAACCAATCCACAATTTGTCTTGTTCGCTCTTGCGCTTGAAACGGTAGACCATATATATAAATAGTGCAATAAACAGAACCACAACCACTTGCAGCCAGCTGAACACGTTCAGTCGTTCAATGACGTTGGAATGACCGTAGTAGAGACGTTGCACCACCACGCTATCGACCATAATTTCAATAGACTGAGCACCATCGGCAAGCATACGCTGCAAATTCTCTTGCGCCCACTCTTGCGATTTTATAGTGTCGCAACCATCAATATTGCGCAGCGATATTACGCTGTCGGTGTCTTGTGTGACGATTACAGGAATTTTGCTGTTTTGCTTGATAATCTTGAACGCGAGGTCGAGCGATGTGGCATCTTCGGCATTTACAATGTATTGCGTAGCTTCGGCCCAAAGTTTCATACTCTGCTCCTCTTGGTTGCGCATGTCGAGCGTGATGCGGTTTATATACACCACAAACGCGATGCACACCACTGCCACAACAATCGACAATATCAGAGTTGTGTTGTTTTTCATAGATATTAGAGTCTTATGCCCTTATAAACAAAAAAGGCGCCCGTTTTATTGTGGACGTCCTTTTGTTTTTTATATGTATGCAGATGCTACTGCAACAAACTATCGTAGAATTCGTTGAATGCATCCATATAAGTCTCTTCTGGATGATACGGAAGAACTGGTTTGCCGAGCGATTTTGCGTACTCAACAAGTTCTTCGTTGACCTTCTGGCTGCCGCAAATCACGCCGTCGCTGAAGTCTATAGCCATCTTCATCATCGACATATAGTCGGTTACGTGAACCTTTGCCAAACCCTCTTCGTCGATGCCGTCGGCGTAGATTTTCTTGTTCAGATTGTCTTCCCACGTGGTTTTGAAACTCTCGTCGTAGATAGAGAGAACAATTTTCGATTTCTCGAAATATGGGTCGTGATTCATCCAAAGGCGTACATACAATGGTACGTATGACGAGAACCAACCATGAACGTGAATTATGTGAGGCGCCCAACCGAGTTTGCGAGTGGTTTCGAGCACACCGCGAGCGAAAAACATTGCACGTTCGTCGTTATCGGGATGTTCAGCGCCGGTGGGAGTATATAGAGCACTTTTGCGCTTGAAGAAGTCTTCGTTGTCGATGAAGTAAATCTGCATACGCGCAGATTGAATACTTGCAACTTTTATGATTAGCGGGTGGTCGGTGTCGTCAATAATCAGGTTCATTCCCGAAAGTCTAATCACCTCGTGGAGCTGATTGCGACGCTCGTTGACGTTGCCATAGCGAGGCATGAATGTCCTTACTTCTTTACCGCGCTCGAGAATTCCTTGTGGAAGCATTCTACTTATTCGCGATATTTCTGTCTCGGGTAAATAAGGCATTATTTCCTGCGACACAAATAGGACTCTTGCTTTTTCTTCCATTGTAATCTAAAAATTTGGCAGTGCAAAATTACAAAATTCTTTTTGAAGCGAAAAAGAGTTTTTTCACCTGTCTCGTTAGCTGATTATCAATTTAGTTGCGCTTTACAAATCACAAACTATGAGTTGCAAATTTCCAATCGCGCAATTTCCTTTTTACATATAAATAGAAAAGGCTGCCACAATGCGACAGCCTTTTTTCATTTTCTATACTCTTAATCCGAAGAGCACCATATCGTCGGTTTGGTTGTCTTTCGGACCTCGCCAAGCTAAGTAGCGAGCTTCGATAATCTTGCGTTGCTCTTCCATTGGAAGTTCGTGCACTTCGAAGAGGAGTTCGCGGAGTTTCTTGCTTAGGAATTTCTTCTTGGTCTCGTAGCCAAATTGGTCTTGGAAACCGTCGGAGAATGAATAGAGACAGTCGCCGTGCTCGAGCTGAATGTCGGTCTTGGTGAACGGCTCGAGTTTCAAATATATACCCACAGGCATCTTATCTGCCTTGATAACTTCGGGCTCTTCTGCGCCTTTACGAATGACTATAAGCGGATTGTTGGCGCCCGCGAAACTTAGCTCGAGCGTTTTAGAGTTCAAAACGTACATAGAGACGTCCATACCATCTTGGCTGCGGTCGATGCGTTTTGCGCCACTTGCTTCATCGGCCGATTGTGCAGCTTTGGCAGCGGCTTTTTCTTTGAATTTGCTACCCGGCATGGCGGCAAGGTCGTCGTCGTCGAGCGGCGGAATGCCATACACACCATCTTGGCGAAGTCCTTTGATGATGGCTTCGCGGAGTTTGTTCAGAATTTTATCGGGGCTTAGCTCGTTGCCTACTATATAGTTGAGGTTCGTCATACCCAACATACTTACGAAACCGCCTGGCACACCGTGACCAGTGCAATCGGCAACGATGGCCACTTTGTAGTCGCCAAATTCGCCAAACCAATAGTAATCGCCCGAAACCACGTTGCGCGGTTTGAAGAGTAAGAAGTGGTCGGGGAAAATCTTATCAATCACTTCGTTAGGCGTAAGCAGTGCTCGTTGAATGCGCCGAGCATAGTTGATGCTGGCTTGTATCTCGTCGCGTTGGCTCTCTATCTCGTCTTTCTGGCTCTCTATCTCCTCCATCTGGTCACGAATCTTTTCGGTAGCCTTATCAACTTCGGCCTGCAAGCGTTTTTTATCCTTTTCGAGTCGAGCTGTATTTACTTTGATTATGCCGCGAATGGCAAGGAAGAAGAGTGCCGCATAAATTATATATGCCCAAATGGTTCGATAGAATGGAGGTTTAACTACAAACGTGAATTCTTCCACTTGACTTTCGACACCATAAATATTACGAGCCTTCACTTTGAAGGTATATGTACCTTCGAAAAGATTGTTGTACGACGACAGCGTGCGCGTGGTCCAATGCGACCACTCTTTGTCGGCACCTTCGAGCATCACAGAGTATTCGGTGCTCTCCTCTTTCTCGAAGAATGTGGCGCTGTAGGTAATATCTACGCTATTGTCGTTGTAGGTAAGTTCGGGAATGAAATCTTTGCGCTGACGAGCCGACAGATGACCTTCGTCGTCGCAGAAGGCACCGCCAAAAATCAGCGAGTCGCGCACGGTAACCTGACGAATGTGCGCATTGAACGACTCTTTGTAGTATGGATTTAGCGAATTGTCGGGTGTATACGAATAGAGCGTATTCGACTGTCCTATCCATAAGCGACCTTTCTTGTCGGCATACACAACCTCTGCGAAGATATTTGGCAAGCGTCGCAGCGCAGTACCTTCGACAACCAAATTGCCATTTTCATCACGTTTGAGAATCTCCACACGTTTGTTTCCATTGCTATTGCACGACACGGCATATCCACCGGCATAGTGGCACGGAAGCATAGCCGTGTTACCATCGTTGCCGAGTACGTTGAATGTCTCGCTCGGCACAAACTGCTTCTTGATGGACGAAAATTCGTATGCACCAGCCTCATTGAAGAACACCAAACGCCCATCGACGTCCAAAATCTGTAGCGGACCAGCTTGCGGCAGACCATTTTGCTCGTCGTAGTGGCGAATCTCGCCTTGATTTGTAATCTCATACACGCCATGCATATACACCATAAGCCAGAGGTTGCCTTGCGCGTCCTCTTTCATATTACGTATAGAGCCACTGATGTTCGTATCCAACGCCTTGTTGCTCCACGCGCCATTGTTGTAGACTTTAGCGCGCAAGCCATCGTGTCCGCCTATGAGCAAAATCGATGGTTCGGCTGCCGACTGGTGCAGCAATCGGCCGCCTGCATGATCTATTATGGTAGCATTGTCGCCTTTTATCTCGCAAATGTTGCTTTGAGTAATCACAAGCAACTTCTCGTTGCCGTCGGGCGTTTTGAATGTTTGGAATAGGTATGCCGAAACGTTGATTCCACTTACTGGTTTGAAATAGGGATTGCCAAGACCGTCGAACACGAGGCGTTCAACACCATCGAACGTAGCTATATAAAGCTCGTCGTTGAATTCTATGATGTCCGTAATCTGGCTTTCGATGCCCGACTCTTTGCTGTACATCTTTATGCAGCTACCCACTTCGGCGCGTGCGATGCCTTTGTTGAGCGTAATCCACAGCACGTTGTCGCCCGTAAGTTTGCTCGACGTGGCAAGGTTGTTCATCAATCCCACACGCGTGTTGAGTATATATTTCGGATTCATCAACGAGTCGGCAATAGTGAGTGCGTTATCGTCGGAGAATATGTACGAGAATGCATACGAGTCGTCGCCTATTTTGCTCTGTGTGTATGGCAGCGCCATCTCTTTGCGTATACGCTCTGTGTATGATGATGTTATAGGCGTGAATGTATGTGTGCGAGTGTCGAATACGGTATACTTATGTCTGCCTGAAATGAGATATTGTCCTGGGCGAAGCTGCTCCGCGCCGTAGATTGCCTCATCGTAATCTGCCACAGGACGCGTGGTACCATTTTCTATTATGTACAACTTCTGTTCGCCATTGGCACGGCTAAAGAAATAGAGCGCATCGTCCATTAGGAATGTGTATTGCGACTCTTCGGGCAGCGCTATTTGCGCCATGATGCTGTCGCCAACAATCTCGTATACGTATGACCACGAGCACATATACACCTTGTCGTCGATGCCATAGATTCTGTATATATCCTCACAATTGCAGTTGTCGCCAAGCTGTTCTGAGAGCGACTTGTAGGTCAAGCAGCCACGCGCATCGGGGTATAAGTAGCCAAACTCATTCACCGCGCCTACCATTATGCGACCATCGTCCGCTTTCATCAGTGAGCGTATGTATGAATCGTTGCGCGTACGTATGAGGCGCCAATTGCTGCCGTCCCATTCGAGCACACCTTTATTGTTGCCTATGTATATCAGCCCTCGATCGTCTTGAGCTATAGCCCAGTTCTGATCTTCGGCATTATATTTTTCTGGTTCAAAATTG
Organism: Bacteroidales bacterium; assembly: GCA_017539645.1. Taxonomy (GTDB): domain Bacteria; phylum Bacteroidota; class Bacteroidia; order Bacteroidales; family Marinilabiliaceae; genus W3P20-009. Next base: position 34,663 of record JAFYCM010000090.1, on the reverse strand, counting down.
GTAATGATGGGATAACCGCCCGAGCGGTCGTATTTCTGTGCAACAACATTTGCGCAGAATATTGTAGATACAACGATTGTCGTTATCAGTCTCGTCATAGATGCTTTGTTTGTCATAATAATCAAAGTGCAAAAATACACACTTATTAACTATTGGCATCACCAAATCGAATTACATCGCGAGAAGTGAGATTGCCGACACATGTCAATCCATATGTATAAAACATGTGAAAAATCAGTGTTTATGTGGTATATACGAGCGCTTTTTTACTTATGAATCTTGATATACTCCTATATTTGTGGCACGAATAAACGTTACAACAAATGGCAAATCTTATTCTCGTTACAGGCGGTACCGGTTTTATCGGTTCGCACACCGTAGTTGAGCTTCAGCAAGCAGGTTACGATGTAATTATTGTTGACAACCTTTCTAACTCTAAAATTGAAGTTGTCGACAACATCACTAAAATCACTGGCAAGCGTCCAGATTTTGAGAATTTCGATCTTTCGAATCGTGCCGATGTTCTCAATTTCTTCCTCCGCCATCGCGACATCAAGGCTGTTATTCACTTCGCAGCATTCAAGGCCGTTGGCGAAAGCGTACACAAGCCTCTCGAATACTATCGTAACAACATAAATAGCCTTATGAATATTCTTGAGGCTATGAAATATACGGGTGTGAAGAATCTCGTATTCTCTTCGTCGTGCACCGTTTATGGTCAGCCAGAGAAACTTCCGGTTACCGAATCTACGCCACGCCTCCCAGCTGAAAGCCCTTACGGTAACACTAAGGCTGTCAACGAGGATATTATTCGCGACTTCTGCCATGCAAACGCCGAAATCAATGGTATAGCTCTTCGCTACTTCAACCCAATTGGCGCTCACCCATCTGCATTGATTGGCGAGGCTCCTGTGGGCGTACCTAACAACCTCGTGCCATACATCACGCAAACGGCTGCTGGACTTCGCAAAGAGCTCTCAATCTTCGGCAACGACTACAACACGCCAGACGGCACGCCTATCCGCGACTACATCAACGTGGTGGACCTCTCGAAGGCTCACGTGGTAGCTATCGAACGCCTCTTGAACGGCAAGAACAAGAGCAACTACGAATATTTCAACATAGGTACGGGCAAAGGTCTCTCGGTTATGGAGCTTGTGAATGCCTTTATGAAAGCTACGGGCGTCAACCTTCCGTATAAGATTGTGGCTCGCCGCGCTGGCGATATTGAGCAAATCTATGCCGACACTACGCTCGCCAACAACGAACTCGGCTGGAAGGCTCAAGTGCCCATCGAAGATACGCTCGCTTCCGCTTGGAACTGGGAGAAACACGTTCGCGGAATAAAATAAGCAAGCATTCGTAGGCAGTGGGGCATGCTCCATTGTCGGTGCTGCAATAGAATAAAAACGGGACATCATTCAGCGATGCCCCGTTTTTTTGTCATCTTTGCTTAACAAACATTTATACATACGTATGAACAACCGCATTATTCTATACATACTTATAGCTATTAGTGGCATTGCCTCTATTGGTGCACTTTTCTACGACTTGGCGCTTTCGCACATCAACACCGAGCATATCAACGGTGCTATCGGCATTGCTACTCAGCAACTTACTGATGCTGGCTTCACCATTCCCGACGGCTACAATTCTACGATGACTGCCTTAATGTCCAACTTGGTTGCGACGTGTAAATATCACGCTCTCTTCTGCGTGCTCGAGATTGTGGGACTTGTAATTATGCTATCGTCCAACGCACGCTTGGGTTTTCATATTTATGCCGCATCGCAAATTGGCATCGGTTGGCTGAGCTACAAAGTTTATGGCGATAGCTGTTTCTTGCCCATCATCAGCTGCTTTTTCATGGTATTTATATACTATCGCCTCACCCACGCCAAGACTGATGAGAAATAGATGAAACGTCTCTGCGCCATAGTCATACTTACGTTCGCCTCGCTTGTGGTGCGCGCACAGTTCTACACCACCGGCGTCGACCCACTTCGGACGCAATGGCGCAGCATAAATACTCCTACTTACCGCATCGTCTTTGCCGACTATCAATGGCAAGCCGCACAAGCCGTAGCGCAACAGTTCGACACGCTCTACACGCTTGGCAGCACCACCATGGGCCGACCGGCACGGCATCTCAGCATACTTATGCACCCAATGGCGGCCTACTCCAACGGTCTTGTAGTTTGGGCTCCTGCGCGCGCCGAACTCTACAACTTCTCCGACGACGATGGCGACTGCACGCCTTGGCTGAGTCACCTCGCCATTCACGAATATCGGCACAATGTGCAGATGAGCCTTCTGCATCAAGGTTTTTCGAGGTTTCTGTATGGCATTTTTGGCGAGCAAGCTATAGGCGCCGTTGTGGGATTGTATGTGCCGCGTTGGCTGCTCGAAGGCGATGCCGTGGCAACCGAGACGGCGCTCACTCGTGGCGGTCGCGGTCGCAAGGCAAGTTTTATGCAAGATATGCACGCGCTGATGGCTGCCGGCCGAACGCCAACGTATGACGAGGCTTACTTCGGCTCGTTTCGGTATAAGTTTCCCGACTATTACCACAGCGGCTACCTAACTGTGGCTGCCACGCGTCTCCGCTTCGGCGCTGATGTTTGGGCGAATGCTATTACAAATTGTGGCCGCAAGAGTTATTCGCTCGTTCCATTCAACCGTTCGCTGCGTCAGCAAACTGGATTGCGAAAAGTATCGCTATACAACGACGCCATGCGCTATTGGCAGCATCTCTACGAACTGCGCGACGCTGATATTCAAGCATCGGCATACGATAATATTACGCCCATAATTACTAAGCCGTCACGCTACTGCTCGTTCACCGCACCACAAGTCCACGGCGACGACATTGTGGCTATTCGCACGTCGCAATCGGTGGTGGAGGATTTTGTAGTTATAAATAGAGATGGCAAAGTGCGCCACCTCCTCACGCCATCTACGCTCAACGACCTCACTTTCGACCTCCGCGGCGACACGATGGTTTGGGCGGAATATCGCCAACATATTCTTTGGGAGAATGCCGGCTGGTCGCCCATAATGATGTACGACTTTGCCACCAAGACGACGCGCAAGGTTGCCAATGGTCGATTCTCTGCGCCAGCCATCTCGCCTAACGGCAATAGCATTGCCGCCATTCGCACCGATTCGGCTGGTTTTCAGCATGTATGCATACTCACGTTCGATGACAACATCACGTTTTGCCACCGCCTTCCAATCACCGAAAATGCATCGTCGCCACAATGGCTTGACGAGGCGAATGTGGCGTACATAAAGACTTCGGCGGCAGGCAAAAGCGTCGAGTGCATCAATATAAATACTTACGACCAACGCACGCTCGCCGCGCCGCGCCACACCAACTTACGTTTTTTGCGCATACGCAGCGGCAACATCACCATAACCGACGATGCCGAGGGCACGGACAATATTTATACTATCGATGCTGACGGCTCGCTTCATAGAATAACTACGGCTCGCTTTGGCGCTGCATACGGCATTATAAACAACAACAAACTGATTTATAGCAACTACAGCGACTTGGGCTACTCCATTGTGCAAGCCGACACGGCCGAGCAGCACTATAAATATATTAATGTCGACTGCGCAGTAGCCGATTCGTTGGCGCAGTTCGAGCAAGGACTGATGCCCGCGCTCAACGACAGCATTGCCCACGAAGATGGCAGTTATTCGCGTGCTCATCTGATAAATATCCACAGTTGGGGGCCAGCTTCGGTCGATGCGAGCAGTAGCACCGTAAGTTCGCGCATAGGTATAGCATCGCAAAACTTGTTTGGCAACACCACCGTCAGTGCGAGTGTAGATTATTCGGGCAATACAGACGAACTGCTCAAAGCTGTAGTGTCGTACAACGCGCTGCCCGTGCGGCTTAGTCTGAGCGCTATCTATGGATATGCCGACTACAAATTTTCGGGCATCGTAGGTGATGCGCGCTTCGAGTCGGGTTATTCGCTACTTACGTACGACGCACGACGAAAAAACAAACAACTGAAAATCAGTGCATCGCTGCCACTCGTGATGAATAGTGGCGCATGGAATAGGCGCATCATACCATCGGTAGCATTCGACCATCAGCGCATCGACGGCGTAGAGTACACGGCGCAAGAGGTTTCCGTTGATACACGCCGTAAATTGTACATACCTATGGAAAATAGTCTCAGCACCGCCATAGCCGAGAGCAACATCAACGATATTCAATACGGAATCTACGCCCACATAATGCGTCGCACTGCCACTCGCGACATTGGCACACGCTACGGTTTGGCTCTACGGCTCAACTACCGCCACACGCCATTTGCTACAAACTACGGCAACCAGAAATCCGCTGCTGCATACATATACCTGCCTGGCATGGTGCGCCACCACAACATTTCGCTCTACATAGCTATGCAGCAGAAGAGTATGGGCGAGGCGTACTACGATATGCTTGGCGTGGAGCATAATCGTAACTATGGCGACAACATTTTGCGTCCACGAGGTTGTAGCGCCGTAAGTAATAGAGAGATGCAGACTATTCGCGCTGGCTATTCTCTGCCAATTATCGACCCCGACTGGAGCGTCGGTCCTGTTGTATACATAAAACGCATTGGTGCAACACTCTTCTTCGATGCCGCGCGCGGTCGCACTTACAGCACCGCCGACACCGAGAGCGTGCGCTTCACACAGCAGAGCACAGGCGTTGAGTTCTTTGCCACAACATATTGGCTGCGTCTGCCCTACCCCGTCACCATTGGCGTACGCACCACCTATCTGCCCGACGACAAGCAGACAAAAAGCGAAGCACTATTTAGTGTGTCGTTCTGATTGGGTTCATTTATTTCAATTTCAATCTATCTTTGCATGCATAAGTATGTAATATGAGCGAAGAGAATAAGCGCCTGACAATAAAAGAGTTGGCAGAAGAAGATCGACCTCGCGAGAAGTTGATTCAGCGTGGTGCATCGGAACTCAGCGAGTCGGAGTTGCTTGCTATTCTCATTGGCTCAGGCATTAGAGGTCAGTCGGCTCTCGATGTTGCCCGCTCGCTCCTCGAACGTTATCAGCACAAACTCACTTTGCTTTCGCGCGCCTCTGTAAAGGAGATTTCGAGCATAAAAGGTCTCGGCCCGGCACGCGCCATAAATATTGTTGCCGCCCTCGAACTTGGCAAACGCCGCCTATCTGCCGACGCTTTGGAGCGCCCTGCCATAAAGTCGTCGAGCGATGCATACGACCTCATCCGCGGATACATAGAAGACCTCGACCACGAAGAGTTTTGGCTAATTATGCTCAACACATCGGGCAAGGTGATTGGCGTGCCACAATGCGTCAATGCGGGTGGCATGAAATCCGTACTTATAGATGTGAAAATAATTATGCGCAAGGTGCTCGAAAGCGCCGCTACCGCCATAATTGTTGCCCATAACCATCCATCGGGCGAAGTGAAACCCAGCCTACAAGACAATTAAATAACTAAGGTCATTGCCGATGCTGCAAAAATTTTCGATATTCGGCTGCAAGATCATATCATTGTGGGCGACGCTAAATATTACAGCTACTGCGACGAAGGAAATTTATAAACCATGGATATACATATACTCAACACAAGCAATTCCGTACTCAACAACTACTTGGCTGAGATACGCAACAAACAGATTCAAACCGACCCTCTTCGCTTCCGCCGCAACATTGAGCGCATTGGCGAACTGATGGCATACGAGGTGAGCAAAACGCTTGCCTACGCTCCGTGCAACGTGGAGACTCCGCTTGCTACCGCTACCGTGCAACTGCCAGTTGACAAAATCGTTGTAGGTACGATACTTCGTGCCGGACTACCTATGCACAATGGATTGCTTGGTATGTTCGACCGCGCCGAAAGTTGTTTCATTTCGGCTTTCAGAAAATATACTTCGAACGACGACTTCGAGATAGCGCTGCAATATGTAGCTACGCCGAGCCTCGAAGGCAAAGTACTTATGCTCTGCGACCCGATGCTTGCTACTGGCAAAAGCCTTGGCAAGACCTACGAGGCGCTCAAAAAATTTGGCATTCCTAAGCACACGCACATCCTTAGCGTGATAGGCAGCGAAGATGGTGTGCAATATCTAAAAGATATGTTCAAAGATGAGCCTATAAGCCTTTGGGTTGCCGCCGTCGACAAGGAGCTCAATAGCCACAAATACATCGTTCCCGGATTGGGCGATGCTGGCGACTTGGCTTTTGGTGAGAAGTTGTAATTATATAATTACACTATAACACAAAGGGTTGCCGCTAACAGTGACAACCCTATTTTTATGCTTATACACGCCGTTCCGCTTTGTCATGTTGAGCGAAGCGAAACTTCCCATTACATTGAGGGAAAACGTTGGCTGAGCTTGTCGAAGCCCGCGATTTCCAGGTTTAGGCGTAGTTATTCGCGGACGCTCGCGGTGCGTCCCTACATAGCTAAACTCTACTCTTTACCCTCTACTCTAAACTGGCATCAGCCTTGCCGTAGAGTCGTTCACATCGAGTTCGTATTCATGCCCCATAACTACAGGGGCATTGCGGTAGCGGTCGTGGCCAATTGGGCAACCTACCCACACAGGAATATCGTATTCGCGCGCGGCCTGAGCCACAACCATCTCGGCAGTTTGTCCGAATTGCGTTTTGCCCTCCTTCATGTCGGTCATTTGCCCAACCACAAGTCCGTTTATCTGCTTCATCACGCCCGAGAAGACGAGGTTTTGCATCATTCGGTCGATATTATATACATACTCACCAATATCCTCCAAAAGCAAAATTGCGCCCTTGGGGTCCATATCGATGGGCGTGCCACGCAACGAGATGAGCGTAGTGAGGTTCCCGCCAATAAGTCGTCCCGAAGCGCGACCAGGCACGCTGCCCACATGAGCGTCACCTATGACCGATGGGATTTCTTTGCCAGAAATAATATTGAAGACGCCATTCACATCGGGGTCGTCCATACCAAACTCAGCTATGCGTTTGAGCATCGGGCCATGAACCGACTCACGGTCGCCGCTTATCATGGCAGAGTGAATGACCGTAATATCTGAAAAACCAACAATCCACTTGTCGCACTGCGTGAATGCACTTACGCCAACCTCTTGAATCATACGTATGGCACCATAGCCTCCACGCGCGCAAAAGATTACGTCGGAATCGTCGTCGAGGGCAGCACGTATTTGATTGTAGCGGTAATCGTTGAAGAGCGAGGCCAAAGGTTGCTCTTCGCCCGCATTTGGATTGCCGTATACATGCGGCAAAATATTCACCTTATGGCCAGCATGCTCTATGTTGCGCACCGCGTTTTTTATCACGTCGGGCTGAGCGAGGCTCGAAGGTTCTATAAGCGTTATTTTCATTTTTTGTTTAGCAAAACACACAAAGTTAAGGATATAATTATGCGATAAGCAGAAATGGGAAATTTTGCGTCTCCGTTAGGTATATGTATGAGACATAAAAAAAGGCCGCCCCTTCTCGGAGCAGCCCTACATATTTTACATGCTAAGTACTATTCTACAGAACTTTAGAGCCTGGGCGCACTGGAGCCGATGGTGCCGAAACGACCAGGTTGCCATCGAGGTCTTCGCACGAAAGAATCATGCCTTGGCTTTCGATGCCTTTGAGTTTGCGTGGTGCAAGGTTGGCTATGAAGCAAACCTGCTTGCCCACCAAATCCTCAGGTTTGTAGTATTTGGCTATGCCCGAAACTATAGTGCGTCCGCCGAGACCATCGTCTATCTTGAATACGAGAAGTTTGTCGGCTTTTGGCACTTTCTGGCAGTCGAGCACCGTACCTACACGGATGTCGAGCTTTTCGAATGTCTCAAACTCGATGTTCTCTTTCACTGGGTCGGCCTTGAGGTTTGCCTTGGCGTTCTCTTCTTCAATGCGTTTGAGCTTTTCAATTTGTGCATCGATAGGCGCATCGTCAATCTTTTCGAAGAGTAGCACTGCCTCGCCAAGCGTATGTCCAACAGAGAGTAAGTCTACTTTGCCCAAATCGGACCATTGAATATTGCTAACATTCAAGATTTTGCGAAGCTTTTTGCATGCGAATGGTAGGAATGGTTCGAACACAACAGATAGATTCGCAGCTATCTGTAGACTTAAGTTCAAGATAGTTGCTACGCGATTCATATCGGTCTTGGCAAGTTTCCAAGGTTCGGTGTCGGCAAGATATTTATTGCCAAGTCGAGCGAGAGTCATAGCCTCTTTCTGAGCGTCGCGGAAGCGGAAGTTGTCGAGCAATTCCTCTACGCGAGCTCTTATGGTAGACACTTCGGCAATGGTCTCTTTTTCAGCATCGGTGAGTTCGCCACAAGCAGGGACTTTGCCTTCGAAATACTTATGAGTAAGCACCACAGCGCGATTGACGAAGTTGCCGAATATTGCTACAAGTTCGTTGTTGTTGCGTGCTTGGAAATCTTTCCACGTGAAGTCGTTGTCTTTCGTCTCGGGAGCGTTGGCAGTAAGCACATAGCGGAGCACGTCTTGCTTGCCAGGGAAATCTTCGAGGTATTCGTTGAGCCAGATGGCGTAGTTTTTCGAAGTAGATATTTTGTTGCCTTCGAGGTTGAGGAACTCGTTTGCTGGCACATTGTCGGGGAGGTTGAAACCGCCGTGAGCCTTCAGCATGGCAGGGAATACAATGCAGTGGAAGACAATATTATCCTTACCAATGAAATGTAGTAGACGGCTTTCGGGGTCGCACCACCATTTTTGCCAATCGTTAGGCAACTTCTCTATAGTGTTACTTATGTATCCAATAGGAGCATCGAACCATACGTATAGCACTTTGCCTTCGGCGCCTTCGGCTGGAACAGGAATGCCCCAATCGAGGTCGCGAGTTACGGCGCGAGGTTTCAAGCCTGTGTCGAGCCAACTCTTGCACTGTCCATATACATTAGGACGCCACTCTTTGTGCTCTTTCAAAATCCAATCTTCGAGCCACGATTGATATTGGTCGAGTGGCAGATACCAGTGGGTAGTTTTGCGCTTAACAAGTTTGTTGCCTGTAAGTGCGTTGTATGGATTTATAAGTTCGTCGGGCGAAAGTGTAGCGCCACATTTCTCACATTGGTCGCCATAGGCTTCAGGCGCATGGCAACGTGGGCATTCGCCACGGATATTACGGTCGGTAAGGAATTGTGCAGCCTGCTCGTCGTAGTATTGTTCGCTCTCGAGCTTCACAAACTTGCCGTCTTCGTTGAGCTTGCGGAAGAAATCGGAAGCAACTTTGCTGTGTGTCTCAGATGTGGTGCGCGAATAGACATCAAACGAGATGCCGAATTCCTCGAACGATTTCTTGATAAGATTATGGTAGCGGTCTACCACATCTTGAACGGTGCAACCCTCAGCGCGAGCGCGGATAGTTACGGGCACACCATGTTCGTCGGAACCACCAACGAAAAACACCTCTTCGCCTTTCAAACGCAAATAGCGCACATAAATATCAGCTGGTACATACACGCCAGCAAGGTGGCCTATGTGTACTGGGCCGTTTGCGTAGGGCAATGCCGAGGTAACCAAAGTTCTCTTGTATTTCTTCTGTTCCATTTATGCTTGTTTTTCTTATTTGAGCCTGCAAAGATAATTTATATGTATTTAGAGTTGTGAGTTAAGAAGTTATAAGTAGCAACATTAGTTATCATGTTTGAGCGTAGCTAAACATCTTATCACATTGGGGAAAATCGCAGGCTTCGACAGGCTCAGCCAGCGATTTTTTCGGCTTTGGCGGCAGGGGTTCACACCTCAGCCTAAGTTATGTCGCCACTTCGTGGCTATGCATAACTCCGAAGGTGTGAAATATCTTAGCCATAGGTGTGAACCTATGGCAGATATGGTGTTCCGCATGCGCAGAGGCCTGCGCACCTGTAAACAACAAAACAGGCTACCCGATTATCTCGAGCAGCCTGATTTTGCGTTTTATACAAATATTTATTTCACAAGAACTTTATCGGATTTCTACAAAATTGAAATCGCCCTTCCTTTCTTCATAATCTTCTTTAGTTCCTTTGGGAATGTATATAGTGAGATTCTTATTTTCATCATTGAAAACCTCAGTCCCAAATACAGGAGGAGTAGAAGCAAAACAATAAACGCTCTTCAAATTACTGCAATTCCAAAATGCTCTCCAGCCAACTATAGTAACACTCTTTGGTATTTCAATTTTCGTCAAACTGCTGCAACCATAAAACGCAGAATTGTTAATAGAAGTAACACCATCGGGGATATTAATACTCGTCAAACTGCTACAACCATAGAAAGCATTTTTACCAATAGAAGTAACGCCATCGGGGATTACTATACTCGCCAAACTGCTGCATCCACAGAATGTATTATTATCAATGGCAGTAACGCCCTTAGGTATTACGATACCCGTCAAACTACTGCAATCCTCAAATGCATACTTTCCAATGTGTGTAACGCTTTCTGGTATTACGATGCTCGCCAAACTACTGCAACCTAAGAATGCAACATTGTCAATAGAAGTAACACTTTGGGGAATCACGATTCTCGTCAAACTACTACATCCATAGAATGCACCACAACCAATAGAAGAAACACTCTCAGGAATAATCGTATTTTGGCAACATGCTATCATAGTATTGCTTGCGGTCTCTATTATAGCATTGCAATTATCACGGCTATCATACTTAGCGTTACGCTCGTCAACTTTTATAATCGTCAAGTTTCTACATCCAGCAAATGTTTGGACACCAATAGTTGTAACACTTTCTGGAATCTCAATGCTTGTTAAGCTGCTACAATTTACGAATGCTTTATCTCCAATAGATGTAAGACCCATAGGAATCACGACACTCGTTAAGTTGTTGCATCCCCAGAAAGCTCTAAAACCAATAGATGTAGCAGTCTCAGGAATCTTAATGCTTGTCAAATTGCTGCAGTTTTCGAATGCACTACGGCCAATAGAGACAACACCAACAGGAATCACGATACTCGTCAAGTTGTTGCAATCCATGAATGCATACCCGCCAATAGAGGTAACACTCGTAGGAATATTTATGCTCGAGAGGCTGCTGCAACCAGAGAATGCATCGTAGCCAATAGAAGTAACACTCTCCGGAATCACGACACTCGTCAAATTGCTGCATCTTTCGAATGCATTATCGCTAATAGAGGTAACAACCTCGTTAATAATTACCTTTTTTATGGATTCTCGATATGAATACCAAGGATATTTACTAAACGGACTATACGGAAAGTTGTCAGTAATAGTAAGTGTTCCATCATCGCTAAGGCTCCAACCATCGCCGCTTTCAGAAGCTTTTGCCTGCATGGTAATGAGTACGCAGGTAAAAATCAATAATAATTGTTTCATAATAAATTAGTTTAGTTATCTCTGGTAAACCCTCAAGCCGAACTTTGGCAACATAGCCAATGCATGGTCGAGTATGCGGCCGCGAATCTCTTCATAGTTCTCCCATCGCTTGTCTTTCGAGAAGCAGTAGAACTCAACGGGCAATCCATACTGATTGGGATTGAGCACGCGTGTCATAAGCGTCATATTGCTATTAACAACATCCAACGATTTTAGATATGCCACCATATATGCGCGAAAGGCAGTTAGGTTGGTTTGGCTGCTTATGCTCTCGCCCTCATTCTCGAAAAAAGTATTGAGAAGTTCCATTTTGTGCAGTGGCGTCATCGTAGAGTCGCTAAGGAATTCCACGCTCGTCATATCTATATTTATAGAACAAGTAATGCGTCTGCCGTCCGACTCTTGCATGCCTTTCCAGTTGTTGAATGCATGCGACTTGAGTGTCGATGGGGGAATGGTGGTTATGGTGTTGTTCCAGTTTTGAATCTTCACGGTGTTGAGCGTAATCTCTTGCACCACGCCATCGGCGCTGCCTGGCACCTCAATCCAATCGCCCACTTCTACCATTCTGTTGAGCGACAGCTGAATGCCAGCCACAAAGCCCTCTATTGTGTCCTTGAAGATCAACGTAATTATGGCTGCCGATGCACCGAAACCAGCCAATAGTTTCAGTGGTGAACGCTCGATAAGTATCGACATCATAATAATGGCCATAATTATGTATATGGCAAGGCTTATGAGCTGGTAGATGCCATTCACCGAGCCGCGCCGCAAACTGCCTTTCTCTACGAATGCATCGGTTATGCCGCCGAGCAGTGCCACTATGAAACGCGCTGAGTGGAAGGTGGTTACCACGGCGCAAATCTTCACTATAAATATGAGCGGACTTGTCTCGTCGAGCCCATTGCAGAAGGCGAGAATGGTAATGGACGGAAAGAGCACCACGCCACGGTGAATTACGGTGTGGTTAAGTATGGCATCGTCGATGGTTGAAGCGCTTTTGGCCACAACGTGTTTTATGATGCGAGCTATCACGTGGCGAGCTATCATATATATTACGACGGCAGCCACCACGCCTATAGCTATGGAAATAAGGTCGCTATATATACCATGAATACGCGACACGCCGCACCATTCAAGGATTTTGTTTGCCATCTCGGCCAACATACCTTTACGTATGTCGAGCCCCATGACGTCGTCTGCTTGTATGTATGTAATCATGGCACAGAAATAACTTTTACCTCTACATCAACCACACCATCATTCACCATAGAAATCTTCTCGGCAGCGGCACGCGAGAGGTCGATAATTCGCCCCGACGAGAATGGTCCACGGTCGTTGATGCGTACATCTACACTCTTGCCATTCTTCTTGTTGGTGACGCGCACCACAGTTCCGAATGCATACGTACGATGAGCAGCCGTAAGTTTCTTCTTGTCGTACACTTCGCCGCTTGCCGTCTTACGTCCGTGAAATTTGTCGGCGTAATACGACGCCTTGCCTTTGGTCACTGCGCCGTTTTTTGTACTCGACGACGACGAACTGCTTGCGGTAGTTTTCGTGGTCGTATGCTTCGTTTTTGTGTTTTTTGTTGTTGGCGCATTAGATGCACACGAAGCTACTATCACAGCTGCGAGGGTAGATATTATGAATTTTGCTAATCTCTTCATAATTATAATTTCGATACCATAGCCAAACGGCTGATATACTTGCCAATAATGTCGAATTCCAAGTTCACTTTGCTACCTACGCGAATGTCACGGAAATTGGTATGCTCGAAGGTGTAAGGAATAATTGCCACTTGGAAACTATTTGGCTTGCTGTTGCACACCGTCAGGCTCACACCATTCACCGTGACAGAACCCTTTTCAACGGTTACGTATCCTTGCTCGGCCATTTCGCGGTTGAAGAGATACTCGAAAGTGAAATATCTACTACCATCGGCCTCGCTGATAGCGGTGCACTGCGCTGTGCAATCCACATGACCTTGCACTATGTGACCATCGAGGCGGCCATTCATAAGCATGCTGCGCTCAACGTTCACGCGGTCGCCAACCTTCAAGCCGCCTAAGTTGCTGCGGTCGAGTGTCTCCTGAATAGCTGTCACAGTGTATTCATCACCACTAATATTTACCACCGTCAGGCACACACCGTTGTGCGCCACACTTTGATCTATCTTGAGTTCGTTCACAAACGAACATGTGAGTGTCATGTGAAGATTTCCGCCTTCACGCTGCAATTTTCTAACTATTGCCGATTCTTCTACAATTCCAGAAAACATATTTATGTATATAGTTACGGGTTAATATTTACGAGTATTTCAATTATCAACATCAATGAGCATCGAGCCAATTTTCGCCAACGCCAACTTCGGCTATCAGTGGCACACGCAGCTCGTAGGCATTCTCCATTTCGCGCTTGACGATGGTCGATAGTTGCTCCACCTCATCGGCTGGGCAGTCGAACACAAGTTCGTCGTGCACTTGGAGCATCATCTTAGCTTTCATTCCGCTTGTTTTCAGCGCCTTATATACGTTCGTCATAGCTATTTTCATTATGTCGGCTGCCGAACCTTGAATAGGCGCATTTATGGCAAAACGCTCTGCCGTGCCTCGCACTGTCGGGTTGCGCGAGTTGATGTCGGGCAAATCACGGCGACGGCCGAAAAGCGTCTCTACGTAGCCCTTCTCGCGAGCATGTTTTATGCTATCTTCCATATACTTATGTACGCTCGGGAAACTTACGAAATAGTCATCGATGAGTTTTTTAGCGTCGGAGCGGCTTATGCCAAGCCGTTCAGCCAAGCCAAACGCCGAGATTCCATAAATAATACCAAAGTTGGCAGTCTTGGCTTTGCGGCGCATATCTTTGGTTACATCGGCAAACGGCACGCCGAAAACTTTAGCCGCTGTAGCTGCGTGAATATCGTCGCCGCGCTTGAACGCCTCAATGAGGTTCTCGTCGCCGCTGAGGTGCGCCATAAGGCGGAGTTCCACTTGCGAATAGTCGGCTGCCACAATTTTATGCCCTACTTCGCCAGCCACAAAGGCTTTACGAATCTCTTTGCCATTCTCGTCGCGAATAGGAATATTCTGCAAGTTGGGGTTCGAGCTGCTCAGACGGCCCGTAATCACAACCGTTTGGTTGAACGAGGTGTGGAGCCGTCCCGTGGTTTTGTTCACAAGTTTAGGCAGCGCTTCGGCATACGTATTTAGCAACTTCACCAAGCCACGATAGTCGAGAATCTTCGCCACGATGGGCTGGTCTGCGTATTTCTTTAGCGTATCCTCGTCGGTGCTGTACTGACCGCTGCGCGTTTTCTTAGCGGTTGGGTCTATTTTCATCTTCTCGAAAAGTACTTCGCCCACTTGTCGCGGACTGGCAATATTGAAGTCTGCGCCTGCCAACGCCTTCACTTCGGCAACTATCGTGTCAATCTGCTCCTTGAGCTTCGTGGCAAAAGTGTTCAGCGCATCACTATCGATAGCTACGCCCGTGCGCTCCATGTCGGCAAGCACCGCAACGAGCGGCATATCAATATTCTCGAACAGATTTTTTATCGATGCGCTCGCCTCTATCTGCGGCTTCATCACTTCGTAAATCTGCCACGTCACGTCGGCATCTTCGGCAGAGTATTCGCGCAACAAATCTTCATCGACCGTCTGCATAGAGCGCTGGTTTTTGCCACTGCCAATCAGTTCGTCAATACGTATCGATTCATAGTTGAGCATACTTATGGTGATGTCCTTCAAACCGTGCTTCTGTCCCGGATAGAGCAAGAAGTGCGCTATCATGGTGTCGAAGAGTTGACCCTCCACGCTCACACCATAATTTGCCAATACCTCAATATCGAATTTGAGGTTATGTCCAATCTTGACAACATCTTTATTTTCAAACAGTTGCTTTAGTATACTTATTTTGCGCTTAGACTCGTCATCATCGGCAAATGGTATGTAGTAAGCCTTATGCGCCTCGCAACTGATGGTAAGCACAATCATCTTAGCACCGATGGCCGTCACGTGGTCTGTCTCGATGGAAGTTGTTTCGGTATCGAAAGCGAAGATGCCTTTCTGCGTCAACTCCTCGACGAGTTTTTGAGTTTCGGCTTCTGTCTTTATAGTTACATACGTATGCTCAACGGTTTTTGCCGATACGTATGTCTTGGTGACCTCGGCCAGTTGCTCGGTTGAGAAGAGCGAACCTTGCGCAAACAAACCTTCGTTTGGTTCGGGCTGCGGATTAAGTATCTTATCGATGCGCTGCCCCACGCCGCGAAACTCCAACTCGGTGAAGAGTTCGGTGAGTTTAGCATTATTGGGCTGCTGAAACTTGCAGTCGTCTATAGTTATGTCGATAGGCGAATTGATATTTATGGTGGCGAGCTCTTTCGAGAGCATAATCTGGTCGCGGCTATTCTCAATATTTTCGCGCAGTTTGCCCTTCAGCTGGTCGATATTCGCATAAATACCATCAATACTATCGTAAGTATTCAGCAACTCCTTGGCGCGTTTCTCACCCACGCCCGGACAGCCAGGAATATTATCCGAAGCATCGCCCCACAGTGCCAACAACTCTATCATCTGCGACGAATGTTTCAGTCCAAAGTGAGCCATAGCTTCGCTCTCCGTCCAAAGTTCGGCGCCACTTGTGGTCGGGCGCAGCATCTTTATGTTGCCACCAATGAGTTGCGCGTAGTCCTTGTCGGGCGTGACCATAATAACCTCATCGACGTCGGCAGCAAATTTGTGCGCGAGCGTACCCACTATATCGTCGGCCTCATAGCCATCGAGAGCCACCATACGTACGTTCATAGCCTCGAGGAACTGCTTCACGAGAGGCACGCCTGTAGTTATGCCCTCAGGCTGCGGCGGGCGATTGGCTTTGTATTCACTATAGATATTATGACGAAACGTCGGACCGTGGCTATCGAACGCAACTGCCACATATTCTGGCTTTTCCTTCACCACAAGGTCGACAAACATGTTCACGAATCCGAAAACAGCCGACACATCGACACCTTTGCTGGTCTTGCGCGGCGAACGTATAAATGCATAAAACGCACGATAAATCATTGCGTACGCATCTACGAGGTAAAGCCTTTTTGCCATGATTTTAGTTTTATTGCGAGCAAAACTAATTCATAAGCTTGAACTCAGACGTTCTAAACTCTACTTTTTATATTCTAAGGATAAAAAAGGACTTCGTTCAAGCGGATTTGAAATGCGCCCGTGCCTGCAAGAAAAATCACAAACGTGAAATACAACAATAGTATCCCAACTTATAAAACTGGAATATCAACAAAGAAGGGTGTTTGCTTTTGAGGTTACGCTCCATAGCGAACGACAACAAGCGGAAAATGCGAGCAATAAGCCAACAGAGATTCAGTCTCTCCATAACCATGTGTGTTTGCAGCAACTTAGAGAGTTCGTAGTACTCCACTGCATGACGGCTAAGATTCTCTACTGCGCAACGTGTTCTCGACAAGAACTGCTCGCTCGTTTGGTCGTCGTCGTGATATACTGGATTATCTATATGACAAAGTTGTACGCCAGCTTCGCTAATGGCTTTACTGATGAGCAACTCCTCGTAGCCATAGCTACTACTTACACCATCGAGCGAAACTTTCTCAAATATGTAGCGCGTGACTAAGAAATTTCCGCCATACACAATCTTCGACCGGCGAGCATTGCGCCAACGTGCCGAATGTGCCTCCACTCTGCTGCCATATACATAGCGCAAAGGGCTCACTTTAGTGGTACCATTCGACTTGCGATAAAGCAAACCGCCGCTCACAGCAAAATGGTCACGCGATGCCTTTATATAGTTAGCCACGAATTTTTTATCCTTCGGAAAAGTGTCGGCATCAACGAAAAGAAATAGGTCGTGCTTAGCTTCCTTAGCCAAGAGTTGACGCGTGTATTCGCAACCCTGATTGCGCTCTTGCTCAATATACCGGCAAAGAGGCAAGGTAGAAATCTTCTTATTTTCCGATTTACAATAGAGATTGGTAGAACCATCGTCCATAACCAAAATCTCACCTTGAATGTCGCCCTCTACCAACTGGCGAGAGAGCTCAGCTGCTAAAGCTAAGCAATTGCGGTTGTAGGTGGGAATCAAGATTGAAATCATCGCGTCTTAATCAATAAATTATATAGTACGCAAAACTACTCTATTAACCACGCTATGATTCGTTTTACCTTATTTTTTAGGATTAATTAGGAATTGCACACATAATTAGCCAAAAGAGGCAACATAATTATCGCCAAATTGGAGGGAAGCAAGCGAAGCAGTCGTCTACTATTCGACCAATCGGCATAAGTTTACTTGTTACGAATGAAGCGAATGCCTTTTTGTGTAAAAAGATTAATTCGGTAATAATCAGCACATATTGAAATTCGAGTAAAAATGCCACGAAGAAAAAATCAATTTTTTTGCATCATATGTGTACAACGTATAAAACTAACCTCTATATTTGCACCGCTTTTCCGAAGGGAAGTATTCTCGAATAGCTCAGTTGGTTAGAGCATCTGACTGTTAATCAGAGGGTCGCTGGTTCAAGTCCAGCTTCGAGAGCTTCAAAGGCTGCAAATTTCGATTTGCGGCCTTTTTTATTTTTACTTTTGCGCAAACTAAATATCAAAATGAACTACCTACTAAAATTCTCCGCTTGGCTCAAGCGCAACAGCACGTACGTTATCTGGGGCTTGCTGATTTGCGTAATTATGCAGCAATGCACCATCTCGGCGCTACAACGAGAAATATCATTCCTTCAAGATAAATATACTGTATCGGCACCATCGCACGTTAGCGACGACGAGATAGCACAACCCTCCGACGAGCAACCTGCTCCGCAAATAGACGAACCTACCGCGCCGAGGAGTTCATCGAGCATCGTAAGCATAATTATAAGTATAGCGATACTATTATTAATGGCGTACCTATATCTATGGATGCGCGCGCTACTGCCATTCTGCGTATCGGTGAAAGGTAAACTTTGGCAAGACCTTTCGGGCAAAATAGTATTTACGCTCAGCGTTGCCAACCGCACTCGCAAGCCGCAAAACATCGATAATGCTATGATTTGCTTCATTGGCAAGAACAGTCGCCGCTTCCGTATGCCAGTTACCGACTTCCCACTCGAGATGCAGCCGCACACCAAACATGTGGTGAACGTCTCGCTGCAGCGTCTCTTTGAACAAAACCAAGATTTACTCGACTTCAAGGCTCTTCGCGCCGAAGTGGAGTGCAACGGCAATGTGCGCAAAACCTTTCCTCTTGTGGTGAAATGGAAACGTCAGTAATACGCAAGGCTTGGCAGACTTACCGCAAACGCAAGACTCGCATAGGCATATTCATCGACTTTTTGTTTTTTGCCATAATACTTATAGTCGCTGTGCCGCAGTTGCGTTTGGGCTTCTGTGTATATGCTATTCGCGCAACGCTCACGCAGCCACGCCAAACAGATAGAGTAATATACATACCAAACGACTCGTCGACACTACGCACGGCACACGGCAGCGACACTACAATCCATTGGCTAAACGACACGCCAACGCTCTACAATTTTGGTTCGATACAGTCGGCACAAAGTCGCGCCGAAATGCGCAGTCTAAACCGACTAGCTGAACGTTATGCCGACTCGGTTCGCGTCATATTTCTCACCGAGGACGAGCCCGAAGAGGTTTTGGAATACATAAATAAGCGTAAATATTTTGCACTGCGACCTCTTTTCTACGTACAAGAAGAAGAGTTTTGGGCATCACATGATTTCACGTCCGAAATGAAGAAGAGCATACCTTCTTCGATACTTATAACCGACAAAGGCCGTGTAGTAATAAAGAAATTCGGAGCTGCCAAGTGGATTGGCAAAAAAGTAGACCGCATTTTGCACGTGATTATCGGCAATGGCAACTAACATCAGCTTCGCCTCAGCAAAACTGGCTATCGAAAAGCTTCGGGAATATAATCCACAAAATATCCACCTCCGCGACAAACGGTAAGCACCATTACATCGAAGCGAATCTCCTCTTCGCGCCCATACTTAACCATATAGGCTTCGGCAGCTTCTACAAGGAATCGCATCTTGCTTTGCGTGATGACATCGTTGGCGGAAGTTGCCATGTTGCGCGTCTTTACTTCCACAAACACAACATATTTTCCATCTTGCGCGATAATATCTACCTCTTTATGCCCGTAGCGCCAATTGCGATTAAGGATAATCATCCCTCGGCGCTGTAAGTATTGAACTGCAAAGTTCTCTCCATCAACGCCAAGCGCATTCATAACCAAAAGAAAGTTTTACTGATTTACTGTCGTTTAGGCATATTATCCTTAGCCCACTCAAACAAGCATTGAAGAATGGGATAGAGCGAATGAGCCTTTTCGGTAAGCGAGTACTCAACGCGAGGCGGAACTTCTGGGAATGCTTCGCGGCGCACAATGTCGTAAGTAATGAGATTACGCAGAGCTATGCTAAGCATCTTAGCAGAAATATCGGGTATGGCCTTACTCAAATCGGTAAAGCGCAGTGTGCCATCTTTTGCGAGCGTATCTATAACCAAGAGTGACCATTTATCGCAAATATGGCTCACCAATCCTCTGATAGGGCAGTCGTTTAATTTGGAATCCATACTCATGGGGTAGTAACTACTGATAAGTGAGAAACGAAAATAATAAAAGATTTATATTTTTGGAGCATAACAAAAGCCAAAATCTATGTTGCGCAACTTTCGACGACTTTTTGCCTCAATTTTTCTGTTAGGCATAACGCTTTTATTCCTTGATTTTTCAGGTTTACTCAGTCACTATCTCTCATGGATGGCTAAGGCGCAGTTCTTACCAGCCGTCATGAGTGCAAATTTGATAGTAATTGTCGTTTTGATAGTATCGACCCTCATTTTGGGGCGCGTATACTGCTCGGTGATTTGTCCGCTTGGCATAATGCAAGATGTAATATCGCACATCGGCGGACGCGTGAAGAAAAATCGATTCCGCTTTAGCAAAGAAAAACGCATACTGCGATTGGTGGTGCTCGGCATTTTCGTAGTTATGATAATATGCGGCATCGGTTCGGCGGTGGCTCTTTTAGCACCTTATAGTGCTTACGGTAGAATAGTAACTAATATTGTACAACCGGCATACATAGCCATAAATAATTTACTCGCCGATTGGGCCGAAGCAAACAATAGTTATGCATTCTACAAAGTCGATTTGTGGCTGAAATCCATATCGGCACTCATTGTAGCTATAGTTACGTTGCTCGCCATTGGCTTCTTGGCTTGGAAGCATGGGCGTACATATTGCAACACAATTTGCCCCGTTGGCACCGTGCTTGGCTATGTAGCAAAATTCTCCATCTTGAAGCCCATCATCGACACTTCGAAATGCGTCAATTGTGGATTGTGTAGCAAAAACTGCAAAGCTTCGTGCATCAACGTAAAGGAGCATACGATAGACTATTCTCGTTGCGTTTCATGTTTCAATTGTTTAGGCAAATGCAACAAACACGCCATTAGTTACCAACGTATATCAAAGACAAAAGTTGAAACAATAAACCAAGAGAAAAGAAATTTCTTGAGTATGCTTGGCATAATGGCTACAACAGCCGCCGCCTCGGCTCAAGAAAAAACTGTGGATGGCGGACTTGCGCCAATCGTAGATAAGAGCATAATAAAACGCGACACGCCGTTAGTTCCTGCTGGATCGCAGAGTTTGCGTAATTTCTATCAAAAATGCACTGGCTGCCAACTATGCATAACTAAATGTCCGAATGGCGTTCTGCGCCCGTCTTCAGAATTGACAAATCTGTTGCAACCAGTGATGTCGTACGAGCGTGGTTTCTGCCGACCTGAGTGCACCGAATGCTCGCAAGTCTGCCCTGCTGGTGCAATAAGGCCAATAACGCGTGTAGAAAAATCGTCGATAAAGATTGGCACAGCCGTTTGGAACAAAGAACTCTGTTTACCACTTACCGATGGTGTGGAATGTGGCAACTGCTCGCGTAAATGTCCTGTTGGCGCTATAAGAATGGTACCATCCGACAAAGATGACGAAAAATCAATCGCCATACCTATTGTCGACAGCGAACGTTGCATAGGCTGCGGCGCATGCGAGAACCTTTGTCCTGTACGCCCAATAAGTGCCATTCATGTGGAGGGCATTGAAGTTCATAGGTTCAATTGACAATTAACAGTTGACAGTTGAAAATTGAAAATTGGATACTCATAACTCGTAACTCATAACTCGTAACTCGTAATTATATAAATATGGACCGTCGCAATTTTTTGAAGAGCATAGCAATGACAAGCTTAGCTGCTGTCGGATGTAAAGAAAACAATGGCGCAGGCTCACCAATAGTTACCAATGGTAACAAAAAGGAATTGGGAGAGATGACCTATCGCACCACCCCAAACACCGGCGATAAAGTCTCGCTACTTGGCTATGGTTGCATGCGATGGCCTACTATTCAACAAAACGGCAAAAAAGTTATCGACCAAGAGGCTGTCAATCGTCTTGTTGATTATGCTATCGAACATGGCGTAAACTATTTTGATACATCTCCCGCATATTGCGAAGGCTTCTCTGAACGTGCTACTGGCATCGCACTCAAGCGACACCCTCGCAACAAATACCTAATTGCCACAAAACTCTCCAACTTCTCGCCCGACCAGTGGAGTAGAGAGGCTTCTATCAAGATGTATCACAATTCGTTCAAAGAATTGCAAGTTGATTATATCGACTATATGCTACTTCACGGCATAGGTATGGGCGGCATGAATGCCTACAATGGCAGATACATAGATAACGGCATTCTCGACTTTTTGCTCAAAGAGCGTGAAGCGGGGCGCATTCGCAACCTTGGATTCTCGTATCATGGAGACATTGAAGTTTTTGACTTGCTGCTGTCTCAAAACGACAAATACCATTGGGACTTTGTGCAAATTCAGCTCAACTACGTCGATTGGCTACACGCCAAAGCCACCAATAAACGCAACACCAACGCCGAATATCTATACAACGAACTCACAAAACGTAACATTCCTGCAGTAATAATGGAACCACTGCTTGGTGGTCGCCTTGCTCAATTAGTCACTTTTTTGCAGGAACGCCTAAAGCAACACCGTCCCGACGATTCAATAGCCTCATGGGCTTTTCGTTATGCAGGTTCGTTTCCCAACGTGCTGACCGTATTGAGCGGAATGACCTACATGGAACATTTGCAAGACAACATAGCAACATTCTCTCCTCTCGACCCATGCACCGAAGAGGAACTCGCACTTCTGGAACAAACAGCATTGGACATGCTCAAATTTCCTTCCATACCATGTACCAACTGTCAATATTGCATGCCCTGCCCATACGGCATAAATATTCCAGAAATCTTCGCACACTACAACAAATGCATCAATGAGGATAACATGCCGACCTCATCGCGCGATGAAAAATATGTCGAAGCTCGTCGAGCTTTTCTCGTTGGCTACGACCGCAGAGTGCCAAAACTACGACAAGCTGACCACTGCATCGGTTGTAAGCAATGCTTATACCACTGCCCGCAGCGCATCGACATTCCGAAACAGATGGAACGCATTAATAATTACATAGAAGATCTTAAGCAAAACCGTATTTAGGGCGCGCATAACTAGCAAATACTTTTTACACATAAGAACGCAAGCATCATAGTTTGCGTTCTTTTTTCTATTTAGGCGAATATCAAAACCAACAATTCTTATGTTCGCAGGGCAGTCAAACGACTATTTCACCCACAAATCTTCAGTTATAAATAATTATGTTGTAAAAAAGTTGAGAATTAGATAGCTTCGCCGAGCAAAACAAAGGAAACATTACATAAAAGTAAGATCATGATTATTGAAAAAATTTGGGCTCGCGAGATCCTTGATTCTCGTGGCAATCCTACTGTAGAAGTAGACGTTACTCTTGACAATGGTGTTATGGGTCGTGCAGCTGTACCTTCTGGTGCATCTACTGGCGAGAACGAAGCTCTCGAGCTCCGCGATGGCGACAAAAATCGTTACCTCGGCAAAGGCGTAACCAAAGCTGTCAACAACGTAAACACTGTTATCGCTCCTGCATTGAAGGGCGCTTGCGTTCTCAATCAGCGCGCTATCGACAACAAAATGCTTGAACTCGATGGCACTCCTACCAAGAGCAAACTCGGTGCAAACGCAATCCTTGGCGTTTCTCTCGCTGTAGCTCAGGCTGCTGCTAAAGCGCTCAACATTCCTCTCTACCGCTACATTGGTGGTGCTAACGCTTACACCTTGCCAGTGCCTATGATGAACATTGTCAATGGTGGTGCACACTCTGCAGCTCCTATCGCTTTCCAAGAATTCATGATTCGTCCTGTTGGCGCATGCTGCGAGAAAGAGGCTGTTCGTATGGGTGCTGAAGTATTCCACAACCTCGCTAAACTCTTGAAAGCTCGTGGCCTTTCTACCGCTGTAGGTGACGAAGGTGGTTATGCTCCTAACTTCAACGGCATCGAAGACGCTCTCGACACCATCGTTGAGGCTATCAAGAAAGCTGGTTATGAGCCAGGCAAAGACGTTAAGATTGCTATGGACTGCGCTGCTTCTGAATTCGCTGTTAACGAAGGCGGCAAATGGTTCTACGACTACAAGCAACTCAAGAACGGTACTCAGAAAGATCCTAAAGGCAAGAAACTCACCGCTGACGAGCAAATCGCTTACCTCGAAGAACTCATCAACAAATATCCTATCGACTCTATCGAGGACGGTCTCGACGAGAACGACTGGGAGAACTGGGTTAAACTTACCAAGAAGATTGGCGACCGTTGCCAGCTCGTTGGTGACGACCTCTTCGTAACCAACGTTAAGTTCCTCCAGAAAGGTATCGAAATGGGTGCTGCTAACTCTATCCTTATCAAGGTTAACCAGATTGGCTCACTCACCGAAACTCTCGACGCTATCGAAATGGCTCACCGTCACGGCTACACCACCGTTACCTCACACCGTTCTGGCGAAACCGAGGATACTACTATCGCCGACATCGCTGTAGCTACCAACTCTGGTCAAATCAAGACTGGTTCGTTGAGCCGCACCGACCGTATGGCTAAGTACAACCAACTCATCCGCATCGAGGAAGAGCTCGGTAGCAACGCTGCTTATGGTTACAAGAAATTGTCTGTAGGCAAATAATTTGTAAGTACTTACATAAGTATAAATGCAGGCTGCCACATCACGTGGCAGCCTTTTTTTGTACCAACACAGGAAAGCATAGGCAATGTAAAGAGCATTACCATTGCTAAACTTGAGCCAATACTTATTATATTTGCGCCATACAGATAATCAACTTATTTACAACACATTCAATGAAAATCGTATACACGCACGATGGTCTAATGAAGTCTTCGAGCCGACTTTCACGCTACTATTTCGAAATAGTTAGTCGTATGGTTGGTAAAGTTGATGGTCTGCATGTGTGCAAACTTTTCGCCACAAATAATTATTTCAAGCAACTTATAAAATGCCTTCCTCTGCCTTTCGAGCCCAATACATACCACAAACGAAAGATTATTGAGAAGCTCGAGCATTTCAATACATACCTAAACTTGAGGTTTCGCCGATACGACCTCGTGCACGTCACCGACGACAAAAGCGATGCTCTTCGCTGGACGAGGAAGCCTCTTGTCATAAGTATTCACGATGTGGTAGCCGAGAAATACAACATCAGCGATGAGCGGGTAAAACGCGCACCTCGCCACGAACTCATCAACCTTGCTGCACACATAATATGCATTAGCGAGACTACTCAAGCAGACCTTCTGAAGATCTACAACAGAGTCAACCCACGCAATGTGTCGGTGATATATCCAGGCAGCAACGAGTTTAATGGTTCGTATGAGAATATATACAACTTCGACTATTTGCTATACGTAGGTTCGCGACGCCATGCCCACAAAAACTTTGATGGCCTCCTTCGCGCCATTGCACCCATACTTAACAATAGCAAATTGAAGCTAATATGCACCGGCAGCTCTTTCACCGACGACGAACTAACAATAATAAAGAACCTCGACATATACCACTCCATCGTCAACGTTGGATATATTAGCGACGATGCCTTGGCAAGCCTCTACCACTTTGCTAAGCTGTTTATCTGTCCATCGAAATACGAAGGCTTTGCCGACCAAATTCTTGAAGCCTACGCCAACGAATGTCCCGTATGTTTGAGTGATATTCCAGCTTTTCATGAGATAGCTGGCGACACAGCCGCATTTTTCGATCCCGAAAGCGAAGATGCCATTCGCAATTGCGTTCAATACATACTTAGAACGCCAAACTATGCCGCAGAGCTCATCAATCGCGGCAACGAACGCAAAAAACTCTTCTCGTGGGACATTGCTGCGCAAAAAACATTCGAGGTATATAATCGCATTGTGCCGGCTCGCAAAAGAAAGAGTCGATACTAATAATTCATACTTACACCGCTTCGGTTAGCCTTTATCGTACGTACATAATTATACTTACGTACAAAAAATGTCAAAAAGGGCGTTCTACGCACCACTTCTGGTACAGTGTGTGCTAAAATAGATATGTTTGCACAGCATTTCTATGGATATTTCGATGACAAGACCGTTTACAATCGGTGTAATTATATCTACAAACAACAATCCTCGATGGCTCGAGAAGACTCTTTGGGGCTACGCTCTTCAGACGCATAAACCCAACGAAGTAATTATTGCCGACGACGGAAGTACCGACGACACCAAAAAGGTTGTCGATAGTTTTCGTAATCTATTGCCAATAAATCATATTTGGCAAGAAGATCGCGGCTTTCGCAAGTCGGAGATTCTCAACAAAGCACTTGTCGCCGCCAAGTCGGATTATCTCATATTTACCGACCAAGATTGCATTCCACGCAACGACTTTGTAGAAGTGCACTACAAAAATGCTCGTGAAAAATGCTACATCTCGGGCGGATATTTCAAACTCACTATGGGTGTGAGCCTCGCCATCACAATAAACGACATTGCGCATGGTGATGCTTTCGACATAAATTGGCTAATTAGCAAAGGGCAGCCAATAAGCACCAAAATGACAAAATTGCAAAACGTTGATTGGTTCGCTAAGTTTATGAACTTCATCACACCTGCCGAACCCACATGGAACGGATGCAATTCATCGGGCTGGCGCACCGATTTGTTGGCTGTGAATGGGTTCAACGAGGATATGCAGTACGGCGGACAAGATCGAGAATTTGGCTACAGACTGCAAAACAACGGCATCAAGCCTATACAGTTGCGCTTTTCGGCCATCTGCGTGCACCTCGACCACAAGCGTCCATATAAAACGAAAGAGACTTTGGCTTTCAATAGAAATGTCATGCTAAAAACACGCAAAAACAGAGTCATAAAAACGCCCAACGGAATAGTGAAATTATGACAGAACGCGTTGCAATAGTTGAGTTCTACACATGGCACACCGAATGTCTGCCGCAGCAAATTGAATATTGGGCACAGCATAGCAACGAAGTTTGGCTATACGTAAATAAGAGAGTAGCCGACCGCGTAGAGTTCTCACATAGCAACATCAAACTCATTGCGATGGATTTCGACCATTTTGCAGGCCTTTTGAAGCTGCATCGAGCCATACGCAAGAACAATATCAAACAGGTAATTTTCAACACTGCTTCGGGTAGCAAAATGCTTCAATTTTGCCTATTGCCACGCTGGCGCAATACGCGCTTTGTTGGCATTCTGCACAACGCAAAGAAACTCGAAACAAGTCTCGGGCAGAAGTTCATTTCACATCGGCTTATAGAGCACTACTTCGTGCTTGGCGCATACATAGTAGAGTACGTACGTAGTTTA
This sequence comes from Bacteroidales bacterium, assembly GCA_017539645.1. GTDB lineage: Bacteria > Bacteroidota > Bacteroidia > Bacteroidales > Marinilabiliaceae > W3P20-009. The sequence goes on along the minus strand of JAFYCM010000090.1, from coordinate 7,451 downwards.
GGCTATAGTTGCAGCTATATACAAGCATACAAAGCGCTTCCTCCCACAGGGCACATAAAGCCACAAGGAGAGCGTTGGGCGATTGTTCCAGGTACTGTTCAATACACACGCCGCGACTACAATTTTTTGCTACATCTACTTCAGCGTAGCGATTTCCCACACAACACGAAAGTCGTACTTCTTTCCAACATCAACGCCGCCAATGGCAACGATTTCCTTAGCAATTGTCGCGCTGCTGGGGTTGAGGATAAGATTATATATTTCAATAGCTACGTTCCCTCTACCCTTTTTGCTCAGTATATGAATGATGCCGATTTCCTTCTTGCGCTAATCCACTCCAATACACCATTCTTCGCTGAATATCAAACCTCCAAAGTTTCTGGAACGTTTCTACTCGCTGCTGCCTACAACAAACCAATGCTGATAGACAAAGTCTTTGCTTCGATAAGAGGCTTCAATTTCCCTTCTGTTTTCTATGCAGATATGGATGAATGCATAAGCAAAATGAACAAATCACATTCCCACCAACGCCTTCGCGCCGAACCAAATTATCGGAATGAATAAAGATGGGAGGATATTTAGCGTCTTACAATCCTTCAACTCGAGCAACGACAACCCAGATGCCACAATCATCAATCCGCCTACTATAAGCAACTCGTCCATCAACGCTTCACTGATGGCGGTACTCGATATTGATGCTATAAGATAGAACGCACCTTGCCAGCAAAAAAGAACCGGAGCTGCCAATATCATACCTATGCCATAGGTAGAAGCAAAAATCAACGACGAGACAAGGTCCAGCGTTGCATTGGTATAGAGAAATGTATTATCGCCATTTATTGCGCTCACCACAGGACCGAGCATCGACAGCGGACCGATACAATAGAGCAATATAGCCGTAGAAAGTCCATTTGAAAGTTGCGCGCCTTTACCATCTTTAGAATATTTATCGACAAGCCTATGAAAACGCGCGTCGATGTCGATCCATGTGCCCAATGCCGTGCCAAGAGCAAGCGAAACAACAAACAAAACCGGATATTGACTTTTCGGCAAGTGGCTAATCGTTGCATTCAGTCCTATTGCAAGACACGCCAACCCAAGCGTGGTGTAGATAGCTTTTTTATACTTCTCTTTCACGCCACGATTCACAATCGAGCCTAATACACTTCCGATAACTATCGTGCAAGTATTTACTATTGTTCCGACCATTTTTGAGCATTTTTACATGGTTAATAAAAAAATCCCGAGCAGAGGTTACCTCCGTCGGGATTTTGTATTTAGAGCGCATTCACAGCGTCGTCTATTTTGTTATAAGTATATAGAAGTTCTTTTTGCCTTTCTGTATAAGTATGTACTTACCATTGAGCAATGCTGTGCTGTCGATAGTCTTCTCTGCAGCATCAACTTTCTCTTTGTTGATTTGCAAGCCAGCGATATTGCGGCGCAATTCCCCTTTCGATGGGAATACTGCAGCCTCGGCTGTAAGTAGGTCAGCAACAGATATGCCAGCCTCAATCTTAGCACGGTCTATTTCGAATGTAGGCACACCTTCGAATACCGAGAGGAATGTCTCTTCGTCCATCTTGTGCAATGTCTCGACTGAGCCTTTGCCAAAGAGAATCTGCGATGCTTCGATAGCTGCGTCGAGAGCCTCTTTGCCGTGCACCATAGTGGTTATCTCGTCGGCAAGGCGCTTTTGCATTGGCCTACGACCTGCGTCTTCGGCTTGTTCGCGTGCCAATTGCTCAATCTCTTCCTTGCTAAGGGTTGTGAATATCTTGAGGTATTTCTCCGCGTCGGCATCAGAGGTGTTGAGCCAGAACTGATAGAATTTGTATGGACTTGTCTTTTCTGGGTCGAGCCAAATGTTGCCACTCTCTGTTTTGCCAAATTTGCCGCCATCGGCTTTTGTAATTAGCGGACATGTGAGTGCAAAGGCCTCGCCACCAAGCATCTTGCGAATAAGGTCTGTACCTGTGGTTATATTGCCCCATTGGTCCGAACCACCCATCTGCAAGCGGCAACCTTCATGTTCATATAGATACATAAAGTCGTAACCTTGCAAGAGTTGGTATGAGAATTCGGTGAACGACATACCCACCGACGAATCGCGCGAGAGACGTTTCTTCACCGAGTCTTTAGCCATCATGTAGTTTACGGTGATGTGTTTGCCAATGTCGCGAATGAAGTTGAGGAACGAGTAGTCGCGCATCCAATCGTAGTTATTTACGAGTTTAGCCGCGTTAGGCGCATCAGAATCGAAGTCGAGGAAGCGAGCGAGCTGTTTTTTGATGCATTCCTGATTATGACGCAAAGTTTGTTCATCGAGTAGGTTGCGCTCAGCCGATTTCATCGATGGGTCGCCAATCATACCTGTTGCGCCACCTATGAGGGCAATAGGGCGATGACCGGCACGCTGAAAATGCTTAAGCATCATTACGCCAACGAGGTGACCAATGTGGAGTGAATCAGCGGTTGGGTCGATGCCAACATACGCCGAGGTGAGCCCCTTTTGGAGCTGTTCTTCTGTGCCCGGCATCATCTCGGCGATCATACCGCGCCATTTCAATTCTTCAACAAAATTCATTTTATGCTGTTATATTATTTCCTTTTTGAGGCGCAAAGGTAGTTCTTTATTTCATTTACGCCGATAGATGTTTTTCGTCGCATCGAACACTATACCAAGTCCATAATAATAGTCGCACTGCTTGGCTTCGGTGTCGTAATATGCTTTGCCGCCGATGTAGAATCGAAAAGCATCCGACGCACGATAATTCACATTCAACTCGCCCGTGACTATTGAACGCTCTTTACTGTAGTATTCTTTGAAATTACTTATGCACATATATGTAGGATTGCCGTGCATAGCGTAGAAATTATTACCACGAAAATATCCAGCCGTTGCCTCAACATAGCGCGTAGCAGCTTTCCATTCTGCATTGAATGCCGCTCCATCTCTCGCCGGATAGACCGCTTCGCCAGCCGACACATGGAAGAAGAGTTCGCGAATATCGCATTGCCAAGACTTCACAAACGCATTTGAACGTCGTTTCAGTCGCAAACCTATTACGCCGTTAAGCAAACTCTGCATCGGCTCAGCGTAATTATTTATCTGACCGCCAACATGATTTGCCGTCATGCGGAAGGGTATTTCCAAGCGCAACCTCTCTTCATTCGTAAGTATGGCATAATTAACGCCCACGCCCGACATAAAGCGCTCGGGAATAGTATCATCACGGTAAATAAACTTCTGCCAATCTATCCACATATCTATCCACCAACGCTCTTTGCTATACCTAAACTGAATGCCTGTTTCGGGGCGGCCGTTGAGCTCTTTTTCTATATCGAGGATACTTTCTGGCAAATCGTGCGATGCATAGCCATCGAGCACACCAACCGTAAGACGCGTGTTGGGTGTAAATAGCAGCTGGGCGCGAACTATCGGAAAGATGGTAATCTTGTCGTCATCGCCACCATATTGACGGAGACGAAGTCCGGCTTCTACGTTACTTTTATTGGTAGGAGAGTATGAGATTGTTGGCTGAAGAGTAAATCCTGGCAGCGTGTAGCCCTCTACGTATGCACTGAAATACTCATTGTTGCGAAAAAACGTGGCGACATCGATATTCAAATCAACGTCGCCTGCGTGTGCTGTAGTATCTATTTGAAAATAACGACCTTCAAATGCCGCTCTTGGTTGGGCTATTGCAATGGTTGCAACGAGAAATAATAATAGGCAGAGTGTAGCACGCATCAATGTCCGAATACTTTCTTGAGCAAAGCCGAGGTGCGTTGTGTAGCATCACTTCTGATTGCCGACTCCTTCTCGCCTACTTTTTTATACAATCCGTCTACAGCCTTATCGGTGAGGTAATCGCTCAAATTGGTATTTACGGCTGTGAGGCCTGCAGCTTTACCCACCACAGTTGTTGCCACCGAATTCCAATTGCTCGTCAGCGTGTTCCACGACGATTGCGCCGACACATCGCCAATAATTTTCTTATTTATAGACGTATCTATATAACCGCCGAAAAGTGTCTTCAGCCCAGGTTTTGTCTTGGTTTTGAAATATGTAGTAGCAGCCGTTTTGTTGCCCATAAGTATGTTGCGTGCATCGCTAATGGTCATACTTGTTATGGCCGATGCAAATATTGGCGTAGCTTTCGATGCTGCATCCGAAGCGGCCTCGTTGATATTGCGCACAACTTTCGTCACAAGCGTCTGACCACCGGGAAGTTTCGATATGTTTTTAGTGATAACGGCAGCCTCTTCTGGCAAACCAATTCTGTACGCGAGGTCGTTGTAATAGCCGCCACTCGCACCAAGATATTTCACACCAGCCTGAACGCCGAGGTTCAACGCCTCTTTCAATCCTGCCGTAATCTCAGTCGATGTCAGCGACGACGATGCCGATTTCGTTACGCCCGCAAGCGAACCCAACGACGCCATATCCGAACATGCACAGAATGCCGCCACAGCCACTGCACTTACTGCTATTATTGCTTTTCTTATCATAGTTGTATGGTTTTAGTTTATATATGTATACAAACTCTCTTTAGTAGTAGAGTATCCAAGCGCTCTCGTAGCCAGGCATCTTGCGTATATTTCTATTGGCTTTAGCTGCTTCGGCACGCGTAGCAAAACTTGCCACCGAAACTCTCACTTTGTTTTTGCCAACCAATTTCACCAATCCGTTCACACCGCGCATCTCTTGCTTCTTTATGTAGTCGTCAGCCTGACTGTCGCGTGCGAAACTTGCTACTATTATGTGATATGGCTTAACCTCCGTACTGGGTTCTACCGCTTCTACATCTTCGGGCGCAACACCGCTGATTTGCGTCGGATCTTGTATGAACGAGCTAATCACCGATGCCGAAACTAACGTTCTGTCAGCCTCGTTGTCGGTTACTTGCGATGGTATGAGCAACATAACAGCCAACACAGCTGCTGTACCTACAACCTGCTTCAGTCGCGACTGACTCTTGCGGATCTCGGCCACTTGCACGTGTTCGCTAACAACGATGGGCGCTAATCCGTATGATGTTTTTAGCAACACTACCGAACTATTCGGCGTGAAGTTCACCTTGCCACCCTTCATCACAAGCGAGCCCAATCCAGCAATCATCACCGACGAGCCCTGCTTCAGTTGTCTATTTATACTTGCTGCATAATCATCGACGCTCTTCATCGCTTCAGCCATCGACACTCCACACTCATTAGATACGTATGAAGCCAGTAAGCCATCATTATGACGCACTTGCGCGTTGAAGATTATCTCCTTACGAGGCGGCGTCATGCGCATCTGTCGGCTATCGAACGCAGCACCAATGTGTTGAGCCACAAAAGCACCAACATTAGGAACAATCACACAATCCTCCTCAAAGAGTAAATTCAATATGTACTGAGGTTGAAATTCCATTTTTCTTAGACATTTAGGCAAATGTAGGAATAAATCTACATTCTATTTATACGTACACCATGCTTAACTGTTGCATTTTGCCGATTTTTTCTATGTACGCTGCACGCTAAATACAGCTTATTCTTTTGCAAATCAGTGTGAGCAGACTATCTCCGAATTGAACTAATTTATATTAGTAGAATTCGTTCGATTCGCAGAACTAAACACCTGCAAATTCATCATCTTTCCGAAAATTACTTCGTTTGTCTCGTTCAATTCGGTGACATTTTTCGTATGCCATAAAAAGCAGAAAACCCTCGAAAGTCAATCGACCTTCAAGGGCTGTAGTTTTCTGGAAGTACCCAGAGCCAGGATCGAACTGGCACGTCTTGCGACATTGGTGTTTGAGACCAACGCGTCTACCGATTCCGCCATCTGGGCTTCAAAAGCGGGTGCAAATGTATGCTTATTTCTCGAATTTCCACAACTTATGTAAGATTTATTTTTGCCGTCGATGCCGTTATACTCATATAAAAAAGATTGCACAAAAAAAGGATTACTTTTGCGCGTTTATATATAAGTATGGAAAACATTACCATCAAACAGCTACAAGAATCAGTCGACCAATGGATTAAGCAATACGGAGGTGGATATTTCTCGGAGCTAACCAATATGGCTGTTCTCACCGAAGAGGTGGGCGAGTTGGCGCGTGTAATTTCCCGTAAATATGGAGATCAAGTTGCCAAACCCAACGAAGACCTCAACCTCGCCGACGAACTTGCCGATGTGCTTTGGGTGGTTACTTGCCTCGCCAATCAAACGGGTGTTGACCTCACTGAGGCTTTTCAGCACAACTTACAAAAGAAGATTTCAAGAGATAAAAATCGTTTTATAAATAAAGAATAATATGTTTTCATTTTCTAATTATCCCATTCCATCTGAGCTTCAAGACGTAGAGCAAAAGGTGGCTGAATGCGCAAAAAACGCAGAAAAATACACAGATGACGTTGAGGTTTTGTGCAAAATTCTACATAGCATCGACCTCACTTCGCTCAACACCGAAGATTCTAAGGAGTCTATCACTTCGTTCGTGCAGAAAGTGAACAAATTCTCTAAAGTCTATCCCGACATTCCTAACGTGGGCGGCATCTGCCTCTACCCCGTTTTCTCACCGCTGTATAAGAATTTTGCTTATCTCAACGACGTATACAAAGCTGTGGTTGTGGGCAACTTCCCTTCATCGCAAACTTTCACGGAGATAAAATGCGCCGAAGTAAAGAAGGTTATCGATGCTGGCGCTAACGAGGTCGATGCCGTAATCTCTGTCGGCGAATTCCTCGATGGCAACTATGACTATGTCGGCGATGAAATTTCTAAGATTAAGAATACTTGTGGAAACGACGCTCGTCTCAAAGTGATTTTGGAGACAAGTATGCTCGAATCTCCAGAAAACATCTGGTTTGCAAGCGTTCTTGCTATGATGGCAGGCGCCGATATGATTAAGACCTCTACAGGTAAAGTTTCGCAAGGCGGTGCGACGCCCGAAGCTGCATACGTAATGTGCCTCGCTATAAAAGAGTACTACAAACAGACCGGCAAAAAGATTGGATTCAAACCCGCTGGCGGCATTCGCAGCATCGAGGATGCTTTGACTTACTATAGCATTGTAAAAAATGTATGCGGCGACGAATGGCTCTGTCCTGAACTATTCCGCATTGGCGCAAGCAGCCTTGCCAACGCCGTTCTCTCTAAAATCCTCTCTCTCAAGAGCGGACAAGAGACCAACATTAAGTATTTCTGCAAAGACTAAGCAGAGCTAAACAAAAAAACTTCTGGGTTGTACCATAGCTACCACTTCAGCTATGATGCAACCCAGTTTTATTGTATATATTTACAATAAACGTCTCTATATCAGAGAGTTACACGCTATACAAATTCCGCAAGTCAGACAAAAACATGCACAAACAAAAAAAGACCACTCAAACTTGAGTAGTCTTTTGTTTGTGGTACCAACGGGAATCGAACCAGTGACACAAGGATTTTCAGTCCTTTG
>JAFYCM010000089.1 GCA_017539645.1 Bacteroidales bacterium | reverse complement strand
GAGAGTTCCACACCATTTACACCTTGCAGGTTTTTCCTGACAATTGGAATTTGCGACAGGTAAGCATCTTCTCGCAGTTCCTTGATTGTTATTGGTGGAATTTTAACACCTTCGCATACTGTTGTGCGGCATTGGTAATAGTCGAAGGGATTGAAAATGCCGTCAGTGTTTGCTCTCCAAACAGAGTGTATATAACTTCGTGGCGAACGGCAATACATTACAATTAAATCGCCGCGTTTGGTTTTCTCATTGCATTGCCATATCTGTTCAGGATTATCATCGGTTTCTGCGCCAAGTGTGTCTAGAAGCTTTAAATCTCCGGGTGCTGCCCCCACAAGCCACACATTTGTCGGATTTGGCAGTTCGGATGGTTTGGTGGGCGTAACAAGCATTGGTGCAAAATCGTAGAGACAAGCGCAAAATTCGGCATCGGATAGGTTGTTTTCTTTTTGGAACTCGTTCCAAACTTGACAAATATCCCAGTAATACATCATATATTGTTTGTAGTCTTTTGTGCGAGGTATAGGCGGCAGTTCAATACCCAAGACATCGCAGTTGCGCATAATGATAGGAAAACGTGTTTGACTAAAAAGCGGTTTGTACATTGATGGATTATTGATGTATAATGCCATTGCCCAAAAAGGCATCCACGAGTTTTTGTCGCGATAACGGTTGTTCGGCAAAATAATTCGGTCTTCGTGAAATTGGAGTTCACCTTTCTCGTCAACAGAAAAATCAACTAAGTCGAAATTGGTAACATAATCTTCAAAATTTTCGCGAGTTGCAGGGATTTCCATACTGCTCACGTTAACTTCCCATACAATGAACCAATCACTATTGAAATCATATGGAAAATCGCCGTGTTTGTTTCTCATAAAGTCGGCAATTTCCTGAATTTTAGCATATTCGGGATGTCCGCCCAAATCGAATAGAGCGATTGCTTTTTTACCTTGGTCAGAATCTTTGTAGAGATTCCACAATTGTGTGTTTAGCATAATCTTGTTGTTCTGTATTTTTTTCACACAAGGTACAAAAATCATGTAAAGTGAAAGAGAGTCTTAGTGATTAATTTGTCCTGCGATCTTTTTTTTCAGTCCAATTCACTTTTGAAGTTAGAGATTATGACGCCGAAATCAACTTGACCTACAGTGTGGAGTGCTATCAGTCAGCGTTATCTGTGCGAGCAAAATGTTTGCGCTGAGAGACAGCATTTTTGTGTACGTTGCATCTATAGACGGAACATGTCCCGTCTCTACAACACAATGCCATTTGTTTAGAGGATTGCAAGGAAATAGAAAAGGCTGCCCCCTTTGCGGAACAGCCCTACTACATATAACTTATTACTTACAAACTAAAAATCTGCAGTTATTTGCGCCCGAAGTCGGCAGGTATTTCGCCCCAATATGCCGTTGGCCATTTATTTATTGGCGTCACTATGGGGTTGGTCTGAAGCCATTTCTCGGCGCGTTGCACAAGTTCGAAAAGTTCCACTGTGGCGGGCTCTATGGTGAGTTTTGTGCGACATTTAGCGGCCTTCACCCAACCTATTGCAATTTGCGAGTCGGAATATATAGGTATGTCGGTCATACCTATTTTTTGCAGCAGAGCCAAGGCATGAACTATGGCAAGAAACTCGCCTATATTGTTGGTGCCGAGGTCGAACTTCATGTGGAAAATCTCCTTCTCGTCCCACAGCGAAATGCCGCGATATTCCATCGGACCAGGATTGCCCGAACATGCGGCATCGACTACAATACAACGTTTTGGCGCTTTGTCAGTTTGTGGCTTTACGTCGGCTTTGAGCGTCGGGCGGAAGGCGGGTGCACCAGCGCGAAACGCTTGCTCGGCCTCCTCTTCGGTAAGAAAGCCTTTGAAACGTGCACCTTCGTAGCCGTCTATTTGCGCTTTGGCAGTATTCCAATCGGAGTATACGCCCGGCACACGTCCGTTCCAAACTACGTAGAATTTCCTAACTCGCGCCATAAGTATGTTATTGCGAAATGCTGCTGAGTAGCGGAGAAAGGTTTGTCATAAATAGACGCACTGAGATTGCAAGCAGAATGATGCCGGCAAATTTCTTAGTTACGTACACACCAGCTACGCCGAGTATTTTAGAAAATTTCTCCGTCGAATGCAGCGCTACATATACAAAGAGCATATTTAGGATGAGCGCAATGATGATATTGATGTCGGCATATTCGGCACGAAGCGATATGATAGTTGTGAACGAACCTGGTCCAGCAAGTAACGGAAATGCGAGAGGAACGATAGATGCGCTATTGGGGGGCGCGTCCTGCTTGAAGATTTGCAAGCCGAATACCATCTCCATACCCAATATCAAAAGTACTATGGCACCAGCTACGGCGAACGAGTGAATATCGATGCTGAAGAGCTTGAGCAGAGCTTCGCCGAGATACATAAAACCAAACAAAAGAACGAAAGCTACCAACGTAGATTTCCACGCGTCGATGTGCTCTCCTCGGTCGCGCATTGCTATTACTATAGGCATTGAACCGATAATATCGAGCACGGCGAAAAGAACAACAGATGCAGACACTATCTGCATAAAATTGATATTCATAAAATCTGTTATAATTAATTCAAAATTGAGCTATCTCTGTTAGATTTTGCGCCGACAAAAATAGAAAAAGAGCGACATTCTGTACTGCGTTTGAGCATATAAAGAAGAAAATTTGTTCACGCAAAAGTTGTGATTTTACGTGCGTTTTCGTGTTATTTATGTGATGAACTATTGAAATATTTATAAGTATGTTCAATCTCTGTGTTTGGTGTGTGTTCGTGGCTATATGGTTATAGAAATTGAACGAGAAATAATGAGTTGCGCGAATTTGAAATAGAGACCAACTCGTGCAATTGTACTCGCGCAAACACCACATTCTGAACTCGTATTTTTTTGTACCTTCGCGTGCAATTGTACATACTTACCCACTTACTATTGCGAGTGGGCTTTTTTGTTGAAAATCATACTGTTAATGGAGAATATAAGAAACTTCTGCATCATTGCACATATAGACCACGGCAAATCGACCCTTGCCGACCGACTTTTGGAACGTACCAACACCGTTGCGAAGCAAGAGATGCAAGCGCAAGTGCTCGACGATATGGACCTCGAACGTGAGCGCGGCATAACTATAAAAAGTCACGCTATTCAGATGGACTACGTGCTCGATGGTAAGAAATACGTACTTAACCTCATCGACACTCCGGGACACGTCGATTTTTCGTATGAAGTTTCGCGCTCTATTGCTGCGTGCGAAGGTGCTCTCCTTGTAGTCGATGCTACGCAAGGTATTCAGGCTCAGACGATTTCGAACCTTTATCAGGCTATTAATCACGACCTCGAGATTATTCCGGTGATGAATAAGATGGATATGCCAAACGCCATGCCCGAAGAGGTCGAAGATGAGATAATAGAACTTCTTGGTTGCAAACGCGAGGATATTATTCGCGCAAGTGGTAAGACGGGTGAAGGCGTCGATGATATTTTGCGCGCCATTGTAGAGAAAATTCCGCACCCCGTGGGCGACCCGAAAGCGCCGCTTCAGTGCTTGATTTTCGACTCAGTTTTCAACTCGTTCCGCGGCATCATTGCATATTTCAAAGTGGTGAACGGCTCAATAAATACGGGCGACCTCGTGAAGTTTGTGGCTACGGGCAAAGAGTACGATGCCGACGAGATTGGCGTTCTGCGCCTCGACTTTGAGCCGCGCAAGACGCTCGAAACGGGCGACGTTGGTTATATAATTTCTGGTATAAAGACGAGTCGTGAGGTGAAGGTGGGCGATACCATAACACATGTGGAGCGCCCGTGCGAGAATGCAATTGCTGGTTTCGAGGAGGTTAAGCCGATGGTGTTCGCCGGTATCTATCCAATATCTACTGACGATTACGAAGACCTTCGCGCATCGATAGAAAAGCTTCAGCTCAACGATGCCTCGCTGACGTTCCAACCCGAATCGTCGCTTGCGTTGGGCTTCGGATTCCGCTGTGGCTTCCTTGGTTTGCTGCACATGGAGATTATTCAAGAGCGCCTCGACCGTGAGTTCAATCAATCGGTCATAACTACTGTGCCAAACGTGCCTTACAAAGCCATCACGCGCAAGGGCGAAGTGGTTGAGGTGCATACGCCGAGTGCGCTGCCTGAGCCAACCGTAATAGATCACGTAGAAGAGCCATACATAAAAGCGCAAGTCATCACCAAGTCGGAATATATAGGTCCGATAATGACGCTGTGCCTCAACAAACGTGGTACATTGACTCATCAGACATACATAGCTGCCGATCGCGTAGAACTTGAATACGAGATGCCGCTCGCCGAAATTGTATTCGACTTCTACGACAAACTCAAGAGTATTTCGCGCGGCTACGCTTCGTTCGACTATCAGCCGCTTGAGTATCGTCCGAGCAACCTCGCCAAAATGGATATTCTGCTCAATGGCGAAAAGGTCGACGCGCTGTCTACGCTCACATTCTTCGACAATGCTGTGGGTATCGGCCGTAAGATGTGCGCAAAGTTGAAAGACCTTATACCACGCCAGCAGTTCGACGTGGCTATTCAAGCAGCTATCGGTGCCAAGATTATTGCTCGCGAGACTATAAAGGCCGTTCGTAAAGATGTAACCGCCAAATGTTATGGTGGTGACGTGTCGCGTAAGCGTAAACTGCTTGAGAAACAGAAAGAAGGCAAAAAACGCATGAAGCAGATAGGCAACGTGGAAGTGCCACAGAAAGCATTCCTTGCTGTCTTGAAGCTCGACGAATAGTCATAAATATTTACGCGCCGCAGAAAAAAACGCATTTTGCTATTGCACTACACAAAATTACGACTACTTTTGTGGCGCAAATGACGGTCGGTTGGATGAGTGGCTTAGTCACCGGTCTGCAAAACCGCTTACAGCAGTTCGAATCTGCTACCGACCTCAGAAAATAACATCATCAAAGCGAAAGTTTTGGTGATGTTTTCTTTTTTATGAAATGCTTATATGTAAAAAGGGAAAGTACTAATTTCTCTCCCCGTTCTTAGCTTCCCAGATTTTCACAAGCGTATAGAATTTGTAGTTGGCCTCGTTTATAGCGAGCACCAAGCCACTCACGCCTTGAAAAATGCCTCCCTTTATTATGTAGTGAAGGAAAAATCGGAATGTTGGTTTCACAAACATACGCAGCAGGCTAACGCTCTCATTCTTGCGCTTAACTACCTCGTTGGAGGTGTAAGTATTCATCTTGGCCAACTTCGTATATACGCTCATCGACTTGTGTATCATGGCCAACTTATGGTCGGCTGACGGCACTTTTCCTACTTCGCCATTGATGTTTGGCTTGGCATGAACGAGAGGCGGCCACGTGGTTTTGTCCTTCATAAAAAAACGAAGTTGGTAATCTGGGTACGAGTTCTTCACGAACTGATTCATCACGTAGTTTTTACGTGGAATGAGCAACCCAGTCGCATGGTTTTCGCTGTTTATGTATGAATAAAGATATTCGCGGAGTTCGGCTGTAATGATTTCATCGGCATCGACTACCAGAACCCACGGATATGTAGCCGCATGAATGGCAAAATCGCGAGCCGGTTCAACTATGTTGTAATTGCCTTTGGGGAATGTAACCACGCGACAACCGAGGCTTTGCGCAATAGCAACGGTGTTGTCCGTGCTTTCCATGTCACAAACAACAATCTCGTCGAAGTCTTTCACGTGCTGCACCGTTTCGGCAAGCGTCGCGCTCTCGTTGTATGTATTTATTACTACCGATATTTTGTTCTCGTTCATACAGAATTATTTCTTTATCCTACCGAAAGTCTTGATACTTGCATACTTACGCCAAAGGTTTAGCTTGCGCTTCTCGGGTACGCCATGTCGAGCGATATAGTCCTTAGCCTGTTCGAGCATACGTGCGCAGCAACGTCCGTCGTTGTATGGATCGTAATTTTCAACAATCCAGCGGCGTTTTGCGATGCTTTCGGGGTCGTTGATGGCTTTGTTGAATGCCGTCGTTAGTTGCGATGCATCGGTTATATTCTCCCAATAAATATCCTTTGCAATGGTATTTAGCGTAATCACAGGGCGGTCGAGTAGCAAAAATTCATACACAGCCGATGATGTGTCGCTAATCATCACATCGCTCATTAGTTGATATTTAGTGACGTTTTCGCCTGCATCAATATAAATAGCATCGTTGCGCTTACTTGCCCACTCTTGATATTCGTCGGTCCACTGTTTTGCCGTGAGCGGATGGAACTTCATAACGAGTAATAGATCTTTCTCGGCTTCAAGCAGATGCTCGAGAGCGCCTTTGATGTGCGGCAATGAGGTGAGCTTTGGCGAAAAAGTTGGTGCATAAATAGCTATGCGTTTTTTGTTATGCTCGGTCAGCAGACGTTGCTTATCCTCGTCGAAGTCGTGCAGATGGCGGGCAATCCAATCTTGCTTGGTCCAACCTGTTTCGCGCACCTCAAAATCTTTATACTTATGCGAAAGCGCCTCAAAATGAGAAGTGAAGTATGGACCTTGGGTGAAGTATGTGTCGAAATATCTACGAATAATCCAGTGGTCTTTCTTCTCTGCGGCATAGCCATGGAATATCTGCACCTTCACACCCGACAAGTAGTATGGTACAATGTTTCCCGGGCAGAAAATTGCCTCGGGCTTGAAGTCGTAAGCTTCCTGTATCGAATTGGTATATCGAACGCTATCTTTCAGCGGAAAATTCGGAATTTTGAGCGCGTGAACGTACCAAAGCACTTCGTTGCTGCTATCCTTTTGCGCCTCCTCTTGCAGCGGATTGAGTATGTCGATGGCGTATTTATTTTCGCAGAAAAGTAATATTCTCATTTCTAAATAGTTACTATTGGTAATGCTTATGTGTCATCATAAATTATCGAGTGGCAAATATAGCGTTGGGGCGCCATAATTATTTATACTTAGCCTCAAACTCCGCTACTACGCGTGCCATTTCGTTTGGCAATATTGACATGACCTCTTCGCGCAAGAAATCTGGCACTTCGTATATAGCCTCGGCCATGCTGCCAACTATTGCACCCAGTGTATCGGAATCGCCACCGTACGATACTGCGAGGCGAATGGCATCTTCGAAGTGGCGGCTCTGCATAATTATGTCGAGCGCCAATGGCACGCAACCTTGGCACGTCACGTCGAACACGCCGCGCTCCGGACGTTTGTAGCCTTCGTATGTAGCTATAATGTCGTTGAGCGAATTTTTGTCGTTGGTAGTACGTAGCATAAATATAGCTTTCGCCACTGCTACCGCGCCTTTTATGCCTTCACGATGGTTATGCGTGCACTCGGCCGTCTTCTTTGCCTCGGCAGCAACCTTTTTTTTATTGTTGAATGCCCAACCCACTGGGCTTACACGCATTGCTGAACCGTTGCCATAACTGCCATATGGCTTTGGCTTGTCACTCATAATCCAACGCGAAAAACTGCCGCCGTATGCGCCTTTCGGGTCGGGATATTTACGACACCACGTATGCAGACGCTCCTCGTAGCTGCCGCCGCGAAGAATAGCATCTGCAATAGCTATAGTACATATAGTATCGTCGGTATAAGCCGAGCCATCGGCAAAGAGTGGGAAATTGTAATCGTATGTATTGCGAAACTCAAATACAGAGCCAGCAATATCGCCTATAATAGCACCTATCATATTGAAAATTGAAAATTGAGAATTGAAAATTCATAATCGGAGCTACTCGTAACTCATAATTCGCAACTCGTAATTATAAAAGTCAACTTCGTGAAATCTGTAAGCCCTCTTTGCTTAGTGTCATCTCCACGAAGCGTGCTTTGGCGTTGGGTGGATTGCTGGTAAGCGTCTGACGAATGAGGTCTGCCGAAACACTGTCTTTGGCGCAGATGAGCATATAGCCACCACCGCCAGCGCCAAGTAGCTTGTAGCCAAGTGCATACTTATCTATGGCGTCCGTTATGCGCTTCACTTCCGCTGGACATGTGCCCGAATCGAGCGTGCAGTTCAGATGCCACGACTTGCGCAGCATAAGTCCAACTTTCTCGAAGTCGTCGTGTTGGAGCGCGTTGGCTAAATCGAGTGCGAGCATATTTATCTCTTTGATGATATTTATGCGCTTAGCCTCGCCAAGGAACATGCCGCGAACAATCTCGTTGAGGATGTTTTTAGCTACTCGCGTTATGCCAGTGTAGTAGAGCAACCAACGCCCTTGATACTTAGGATGCGTAAATATTCTCTCTGGCAGCAGGCGAATATCTATGTCCGACTGATCGCCCGGTACAGACGATAGAAGTTTCAGCCCGCCCACTATGCCGCCATATTGGTCTTGCCAACCGCCGCCCGTAGTGAGAAGTTGCTCCAAGATGAGCGTCAGATGGCAGACGTGTGCTTGACTCCAGCCAAGACCACAGAAGTCGCTCAGCGTACCTAAAATAGCGCCAGCCAAAATGGAACTTGTGCCAAGACCTGAACCTTTGGGAATAGCTACGAGGAGCGAAATCTCCATGCCGCCGCCAAACTCTTGCAGTTGCTCTTTCAGAGAACCATAGCTAGCTCCGCAAAAATCGGGATGGAAGCCTGAGAGACAAAGTGCTGCCTTAGGTATGGAGAATGCCGAGCCGACAACGTTGTAATTGGCAAGGTCGTCGTAGCTCTCAACTACCTCCACGCCGCCGTTGTCGATGGAGCGCATAACAATCTTATGTTCATCGAGTAGGCGTATGTATGCCTGAATAGGTGGCTGTCCGTTCATCTCCACCGCGATATTCACCACATGACCGCCATTTTGCATACATATAGGCGGAGTGTCGCTCCAGCCGCCAGCCAAATCGAGGCGAGCTGGTGCACGGCCACACACCACTTGATCGGCAAAGACGTTGCAATGAGGAATGGGTGCTTTTCCAGCCGTGTAGCGAATGGCGTCGCGAAGTAGGCGGAATGCCTCCTCGTGCTCGTTGCGGCCATCTTTGCCGCTGAGTTGCAGCACCTCAGAGCGGAACATGCTGTCGCGCATACGAGTCATAATATTCTCGTCGGGCGAGAGTGGCGCAGGCAACGGCAGATGCTCGTCGGCAAAAATCTTTGCCATAGCCTTGAGGTCGGTTTGGTAGAATACACTGCGGCGATTGGCTGCAAGCGCGGGCAGATTCTTGCAAAGCAGGCGTCGGCGCTGAGCAAAAAGTCGGTCGAGGTTTATATACATACTTACCTCGTCGGCACTGATGCGGCGAGCGGATAGGTATTCGCTTCGTGCAGCGTCGTTGTCGTAAGTGCCAATAAGCCAGTTGATAATGCTTTCACTGATGTTTTTTACTACAGAAAAAATCGGCGCAGATTGAATGTCGACGTCAGGTGCAATATTCAAGTCGGTGAGCGTTATGTTATGCGCACCAAGCCATGTAGCAAACGGCACACCTAAATATGTAGTAGAGTCGTCGCCTACCGCGCCTTTGAACGCGTCGTTGATGCCGTAAGGACGTATGCACCACTCATCATTATTTATAGGAATAATATCTATGCAGCAGCCGTCGGGCAAAGAGACCTTCCAATTGTTCTCGGGAACGCCCGTAATAATATTATGCGAAGAAAGATTCCAATCTTTACCTACGATGCTATTCTCAATCCAGATATTATTATTATGCTCGGTGAATTTGAAGGCGCAATCGGCATTCTGAACGAATATTGATGCTTGCGGTTTAACCTTGGTATGCCACACATTTCGCTGGTCGACGATGCGGTTTTGTATGCGCTCCATCGACGAAATTAGCTCCGACGATGTGCCGAAATGGTAGAACTCGCCGCCATCGATGGCTACCATGGCTACGCTAAGTTTTTCATTATCAATATCTATGTCGCGTTGCGAAGGGTTGGCGCCGAGAGCCGTGCCGAACGTAGAATACAAATCGTAGTACGATGGACGACCGCCGGCAAAATCGCGCCCATTGTAGCCACATTTCTTCATAAGTACTTCGACGGCGTGGTCGGACAAAATCCACAAGCCGCAATCCATAAGGAAGATATGCGAAGCGCTAAGCTCTTCGATAGTAGCGTGCGACGGCTTCTGAAGCATGAAATCGAGCTCTTGCGGCGACTCGCGTTTGGCGAAGAAAGCCCCATGATGCGTGACGGTTTGCGGTGGCATCCATATACCATAACAAACAACATCGGCAGCGGGCACTGGCGGAATTTGCGGCATGAAGTTCCATGCATCGCCACTGGCAACGAGCGTATTTTGCCCCTCGCCAGCCTTAGACATCAGCTGCTCGAAATCTTGCGTGATGAGTGAGAGCAGCGTCTGGTCGATTCGTTGACTGCGACTCCAGCGAAAAACTGGAATCGGCGTAAGAATCTTGCCCGATGGACCATAGGCCGGCAGCCGTCGACTCTGACCGCCAGCATGAATCATTATATGTTTATTCGATTTGAGATATTCGGCGATAGATAGTCCGCGGCTCTTGGCGCACTGAGTAATTGCCCACGCAGTGCCACCTCCAGAACCCACTCTGCCATCTTGTGGATCGGTTGTGGCGAACCATTCATCGGTGCTGAGATTGGTTATGTTATTGAATTTGTCGGCCACACCGAGTGGCATAGATATTATTTTGTCCATAATAATAAGATAGTTACGCATGCGAGCAGAGCGCACATGAAAGTGTGTAAAAATACAAATAGAATAGATTGTGTAGAATTAACGTTTATTGTAGATATTTTCATATATTTGTGACTTCCAAATTAAAGGGTTAAGGGGATGCGCGTTGTGATAACGAGTGTCTCTTTTTTTATGTATGCACATTTTTAGCCGCGAGGTTGCATAGCTACGCATATAAATAATTATGCGGCTAAAATAAATCTGCGAAAACTTCAGAAGTCGTAGGAACGTAGTGCGGTACCTGCGGCACAAAAAAGTCCGAGCTACTTACGCAACTCGGACATTATCATTTTATTACAGTTTGTTCACATGGTGGCGTTCTGCTTGCTAAATGCGAAGGCTTACAGCGCGAAAAATCCTGCCACAAACGTAGCCGACACCTTAGCGCCACGGATGGCTGTGGCATTCTTCACGTCCACTTGATAGAGGTAGTTGCCCTCGCTTGTGCCTATGCGGAAGTAGACGTAGCCATTGTCGTAGAGCGCAGCAAAACGGCGTCCGCCATCGCCATCGTGGATAGGTATGCCTTCGACCTCGACAGCAGTCTTGTTATACAAATCGACAATCATGCCCTTCAGTCCGGTGTCGCTCCAACGATGTTCGGCTTGCTGTTCGGCGTTGAGCGTGCAGACTTCGGCGTATGCAATGCCATTGCCGCAATAGATTACGTGCGATGGGCTCATGCCATTTGTTACCTCGCTGAAATCGAAGAAATAGTCCTCGTCTACATCTGTTGCGCCACTCTTGATGCGGGTGAATGAGGCTCCCTTGGTCGTTTGAGAATAACCATTCACAATATTAGAGTTGGAAAGTAGATAGAGGTCGCCTTGCTCATCTTTCATAAAACCATTGTAAGCATTCCACGA
Source organism: Bacteroidales bacterium (assembly GCA_017539645.1). Taxonomy (GTDB): domain Bacteria; phylum Bacteroidota; class Bacteroidia; order Bacteroidales; family Marinilabiliaceae; genus W3P20-009. The sequence continues at coordinate 92,123 of JAFYCM010000089.1, read as the reverse complement.
ACCAATGTTGCCCGTTCTGCTGTCTACTATGTGATTGACGAGCTTGAGTTCTGGATAGCTGAAGACCGCCACATAGCCATTGTCGGTGTAATTAGTATCAAAAGTTGAGCTGTTCATAGGGCAGTAGCTTAGATATACGTATCCATTGCTATACTCGAAGCCAGTGAGCGAAGGCCAATCGAGGTCGGAGAGAGGCGACACGCTAACCGAAGTGTTTTTGTCGGTTATCTCGAGCGTATTAGCATCAATTGTATAGAAAGTGAACTTGTCACCAGCTTCGGCATTAGCAGGAATCTCTACGCCGAGCATAGTGTTGTCGTCGATTTGAGTGAGGCCGCTCAGCGAATTGGTAAAAACAAAACTACCATTCTCCTCGAGGTTGCCATCGTCGGCGCGCACAATGCCAGTGCACTCCGTGACGCCCATTCCACCAATGCAGAAAATGGTGTTGCCTCCCTTCTGGTAGTCGTGGTAGCCAGTCTGCTCGATGCCATTGCCGTTTGCCGATATAGTGCCAGAGGTGAGGCTGTCGGTGCTAACCACATAATATACAGTAACACCATCGGTACCAGTAACGCCTAAACTCAATACGTAGGAGCTTGAGTTGCTATACGTAGTGGTGCCATTGTCGTCGTCGCACGAAGTGATAAAAAATGGCATGGCGCATAGGCCTGCAAGCCAAAAGAGATTCTTCTTCATTGTTGTCATTATTTATTGTTATATGATTATTTCTTATTTATGAAGTATCGGAGTTTGACGCTGAACGAGCGTCCCGGTTTTTGTAGTTTATAATTATCGTATAGTTCAGCGTCGGTCAAGTTGTTGCACTCGCCTGCAATGCTGTAGCGTCCGTCGCTAAACGTATAACCTACAGCAAGAGAGTGGTTTGTCTGTTCGGGGATAATCTTCTTGCTACTTACAGAGCCAAGTCCGGGGAAGGAGAGAAAATATTCGTGTACATAGCTACAATTGTAGTCGAGCGTAAGTACAGAATGTTGCAAGCCGACGTTCGAGAAGCGCACGCCAAATTCGCCGTTGGCAAATAGATAGGGAATATTTGGTAGGCGTTGCCCGTAGGTGACATTCTCCGTCTCGCCTGAGCCAACATAACTACCCGTAACTTTCACCGTTCGAGCATCGTCGACAATATCTTGAAACGTAACGTCGCCGCCCACATGGAAGAATTGCGACTCGTATTTCACGCCACCTTCTACGCCGCGCGTCTTCACCTTGCCAAGGTTGTCGTAGCTGGTAGTAGGATTGCTACTTACGCTCACTCCTTTGCGAATGAAGTCTTCGGAATTGCGATAAATAAAATTGGCATCGACCGATAATCGTTGCCCGTTTCGGAATACACGACTATATCCCGCTCCGATGTTGAAGTTGCGGCTTGTCTCGGGCTTGAGGTCGGTGTTGCTCTTCTGAATAAGTCCATCGCCAAACATCTCGTTTACTTCGGGCATACGGCAAGCTTGCTCGTAGGAACTCTTTATCTGCACGTCGGCAATAGGAAAGAACGTCAGTGCAGCGCCATAACCTACCTTATTTTTAGTGCTCGATACCTTCTCCCAACGTTCGTTATCGGTGAATATGTCGAATTGTTTATATGTACTATTGGCAAGGTGGTAGTTTTTCAGAAAAGCCAATAGATTCCATTTGTCGAAGTTGACCTTATAGCCCAAGGCGCTGACATTCTTAGTAAGATTCTGCTCTACATCGTTGGTAGGCTCATCAGGGACGGCGTCGTTGCGGCTTTTGCGCACATTGGTGGAGAACGAATTGTTGGCTGTGAGCGACTGATGCTCTGTCATAATATACGAGAGTGTAGCCACAGCTTGCCATTCTCGATTGCCTATTTTGCTGTCGGATAATGAAAATTCGCCGCGTGTGGTTGTCTCGGTCCATTCGCCAAGCCAATTGTAGCGACGAGCCAAGGTGTCGGTATATTCGGTGCCAACAGCTCCATACGTACCAAAAAGAGATAGCGAAAGACCATCGATAAATATGTCGTCTTTGGAGTAGCGCAACGTGGGGACAATAGAATGGTTCACCGACACTATGCCGCCATATACGGCATCCATAGTAGCGCCAGTCTGAATCTTGTTTTCGCTTGCCGATGCTATGATGCCCACCAACAGACGGTCAGCCCATGGCTTGCCAACCACGCCGAGTTCTGTCCATGTGCCCAGCGAGCGAAAGGCGTCTGCAAAACGACGCACTTTACGATAGCCGCCTTTGGCGCCTGTGGCCAAATCGACAATCTGCACATTCACTTTGTAGTCGTTGTCGCTATAGTTGGCATAAAGCGTTGTGCGTAGCGAGAAGCCATTCTCGCTGGTGTATGCACCACTAATATTTATTTTATGCGTATTGAACGAACCAAACGAATATGAAGCATCGAGGTAGTTGGCATTGCGGCGCGATACTATATTTATTGCGCCGCCCAAGGCATCGCTACCAAGCTCCACGGGTAAGACACCTTTGTATACGTCGATGCGTTCTGCCATGTTTGATGGCAATGTGGACAGGCTGAACGACGAACCGAAGTTGTCCATAGGTATGCCATCTAAGAAAAACTTAACCTGATTGCCAGAAAAACCATTTATGCTGAAACTATAATTAGAGCCCATACCGCCATCTTCGCGCACTCGCACGCTGCTCTCTTTGCCTACTATGTTGCCCATAGATATAGTGCTGTTGTAGGCCATCGACATGTCGACTACCGACACGGCAAATGCCATCTCCTGCTGCCTGCGAACGGCCGATTTTCCAACCACTTGAACTTCATTGAGTTCCTTGTCGATAGGTTGCATAACTATGTCGCCCGTAGAGATGCTATGCCCTGCAACTACGTCGACCGACAATGTGCGATTTGTATAGCCCAACAGCTTTACCTCCAATGTGATGTGCCCAGCAGCTATATTTCTAATTATAAAATGTCCATCGACATCGGTTGCCGCACCTTGCGTAGTGCCTGCAATAATCACCATTGCTGCGTAAATGCCTTCGCCTTCCGCGCCTACCACACGACCTTCTATATTGCCAACTCTCATTTGTGCCCCTACACGGAGCGATGTTATCGTCAGAATAAGGATTAACGCCACACACTTTATGTGGTGTTTCAGAAGATTAAACATATTTATTTGTAGACCATCTATTGTTGTGCTGCAAGTTTACTGGTTTACAACGTATAAGGAAATAGCTACTATTGGTAATAAAGAATGGGTGAATAGTCATAAGTAGGTATGTTGGGAGATTGTGTGCTTTGGGTGTGCGTCGTAAGTAAATATATAACAACGAAAAAGCCTTCAAATCTTTCGACTTGAAGGCTCGTTCGTGAGTTGAGATACGAGGATTCGAACCTCGACTAAGAGAACCAAAATCTCCTGTACTGCCATTATACTATATCTCAATCCAAATCAGTTGACTGTGCAACTTTGTTGTCCCGCAAGGATTCGAACCCTGACTAAAAGAACCAGAATCTTCTGTACTACCATTATACTACAGGACAGCGTCAAATCCCTTTGGAATTGCGATTGCAAATGTAGAGGCTTTTTTGCGCCTGAGCAATAGCTTTATGAAATTTTTAGAAATTCTGTCTTTGCTGCGCTATATGCTTATAATATCGCCAGTTGCAAATGTGCAGAATTGCTCGTGCCGGCTCAAAATGGCTTTTGCAAGGTCGCCAGTGCAGTGTCCAACGAAAAATTTTGCTTGCCGAGCCTGCTTCTCTACGTATGTAACCAACTTTTCGACCTCCGATGAGGTCTCGTTGCTATCGATGAAATGCAGTCCGCCAACAAACGCGCGTAGCTTGCTTTTGCCGCTAAACGCCTTGCACGCCTCAATGATATTTGCTGCCCCACAATGCGAGCACGACGAAACAACCACCAACTCGTCGCCCACGGTTATGGCAAGCGACATCTCGTGAGCGAAGTCGTCGGGCAGTTCGGTACTGCCGCTCATCTTGGTAAGGTATTTATTGCCGAGTGGACGCGCGTGAGAGTCATCGTTGCAAAAAACGGCAGCCACATTTTCGCTCAGCCAAGTAGAGTAGTGCAGCGCGCGGAAACGATCGGTGTTCGAATTAGCTACGTCGAAATCTATCGAAAGGTCGCGTGCACTCATGTGGCGATGCGAGAAGTAGCGCGTGTGCAGAGCCTCGGCGGCTATGTAAATATTGCTATCTCTATTTATATCTACGAAGCGTTTCAAGCCGCCAGAGTGGTCGGCGTGGGCGTGCGAAATGAAACAACAGTCGACGGCGCTAATATCTATGCCAAGCGCCGCGGCATTGTCGGAAAATGCACCACTAAGACCTGTGTCGCACAAGATGCGCTGCGGGCCGTTTTCTATGTAGAGCGAAAGTCCCTTCTCGCATTGAAGCGTGCCAGCCGCATCGGGCGTGTTGTCTATAAGTATGGTGATTTTCGTGCCCATAATTTTACTTACGTAGCGCGCGGAGAATTTCGCCAATCCATAGCACAATAGATGTGGCGGCTATAATTATGCACCAATCGGCAGCCGAAAGGGGCACAACGCCGAAAAATCGTCCGCCGAAACTGATTATAGCTATCTGACCTATAAGTATGGCGGCTGCTATGAATCCGAAGCCGCTACAACCGCGGAGGTTGAATGCGCTCTTGCCTGTTGCGAAGGCGCGGGCGTTGAACATGTTCCAGAATTGTAGCATCACGAATATGGTGAAGAAGAGACTCAGTTCGTAGGGCGAGATGTGTTTCTCGGCCGTTGGAGTGAAGTTGAGCAAGTCGCCCGCGCTGCTGATGTCGGCGTGCTGCATAATGTATAGCAATACCAAAAGTGCCGCAAAAAAGAGTCCACCTACGCCCAAGATGCTGCGCGTCATTTGTTTATTTATGATGAAGTCTTTGCGGTCGCGTGGTTTGTCTTTCATTACGGCTTCCGACGGCGGTAGCGAAGCCAAGGCGAGCGCGGCGAATGTGTCCATAATTAGGTTCACCCACAGCATCTGCGTCACGGTGAGCGGCGACTCAGTGCCCATGAACGCGCCAGCCAGCACTATGAGGCACGCTACCACGTTGACCGTCATCTGGAACAAGATGAAGCGTTGGATATTTATATATAGCGAACGACCCCACATCACGGCGCGGCAGATGCTGGTGAACGAGTTGTCGACGATGGTGATGTCCGAAGCATCTTTAGCTACCGCCGTGCCATCGCCCATAGAGAGTCCAACGTGGGCGGCGCGCAGTGCAGGAGCATCGTTTGTGCCATCGCCTGTGACGGCCACAATTTGGTTTTCGGCTTGCAGCGTCTCCACAAGGAGTTTCTTGTCCATCGGACGAGCGCGCGAAATAATTTTTATGCTCGATATGCGGCGGCGAAGTTCGTCGGTTGGAAGTGCAGAAAAATCGGAGCCTGCAATGATGTTTTCGTCGCTATCGGTATCGGACCAAAGTCCAATCTGGCGAGCAATCTCTTTGGCAGTGGCAGGTGTGTCGCCCGTAACTATTTTTATGTTTATGCCAGCATCGAGACATTCGCGGATGGCGTCGGGCACGTCGCTGCGCACAGGGTCGGAAATGGCTACAATGCCGAGCAGTTTCAAGTGTTCCGCCGTGAGTTTGTTGCCCTCTATACCAAGTTCGCCCTCTGCAAGTTCCTGATATGCAAAGGCGAGTGTGCGCATTCCTTGTTGCTGATATTTAGCGAGTTGTTCGCTTGCGTCGTTTTTGGTGGCATTGCCGCAAACATCCGTACATAGGTTTATAACAATCTCGGGCGCACCCTTTACGAAGAGCAGCCGTTTGCCCGTAGCCGATGCGACAGCCGTAGCCATATATTTACGCTCGGTGGAGAACGGAATCTCAGCAATGCGTGTGGCGGCAGTTTGTAGCGCTTTATAATCTATGCCGTTAGCGTGAAGCCAAAGCAGAAGTGCGCCTTCGGTTGGGTTGCCCAATACGCGCGGAGCATCGGCGGAGTGCTTGAGCGAAGCCGTGGTGTTGAGTGCAATGCCCTCGTAAATAATATTTATGAGCGACTCGTCGTAGAAATTTGTGGCGGCCACGCGCATCTGGTTTTGTGTCAGCGTGCCGGTTTTGTCGGTGCAGATGACGGTGGTGGCGCCCATAGTTTCGCAGGCGTGCATCTTGCGCACAAGGTTGTTGCTTTTGAGCATTCGGCGCATAGAGTAGGCGAGGCTGAGCGTAACAGCCATGGGCAGACCTTCGGGAACGGCTACCACTATTAGCGTAACGGCTATCATGAGCGATTGCAGTACGTATGCCATGATGTGTGTCCAGTCGAACGTGGCGGCTGTCGATGTGAAGTACATAATCATACGCCCAACCACAATGAGCGCCGCAATGCCGTAGCTAACTTTTGTAATTACCTTGCCAAGACCATCGAGTTGTAGGTTGAGAGGCGTCTTCACGCTGTTGTCAATCTGCGTCTCTACGTACACTTTGCCATATTCGGTCTTGTCGCCAACGCGCAGAACCCTAAATATGCCGTGGCCTTCCATCACCTTGGTGCCGCGCAAAACGTGGTTTGTGGGGTAAGTTGCCTCTTTGTCGAACTCCGCTTCGTTGGCACTCTTGTGGCAGATTGGTTCGCCCGTGAGCGACGACTCGTCGATATTCATGTCTACCGATTCGAGGAGTTCGCCATCGGCTGGCACCTCATCGCCAGTAGCTATAATTACTATGTCGCCAACAACGATGTCGTTTTTAGTTACCTCTATGGTGTTGCCGCCACGAATGACCTTCACCGGCTCGCTGTCGTTGACCTTGTTGAGGATAGAAAATTCCTTGTCGGCCTTGAGTTCGAAGATGAACGCCAAACCCGTAGCTAAGAAGATGGCTATAAATATGCCCACCGGCTCGAAGAAAGCCGTCATGCCTTCGTTGAGCGAGAAATGCTCGTAGAATGCTATGCCAGTGGAGAGTGTGCCGGCTACCAGCAGGATGATGATGAGCGGGTCGGAGAATTTCGATAGAAATTTCTTTAGCAGCGATTCTTTGGCTGGAGGCGTGAGTTTGTTGTTGCCATGCGCGGCGCGACTTTGTTCTACTTCGCTGTCCGTTAGTCCGATATGCTGTGTATGAGCTGTCATAATTATGTATGATGTCTATTGATTACGTTGCGCCAAAGGTATGCATTCCCACAAAATAAGAGAGGCCGAAGAGAGCCTTCGACCTCAATGAATACAATAAATTTTTAGTGCAGGGACTTATGATATGCGTACGTTGTACGCGAATCGTCATATTATTTACGAAAGGTGTTCATTCTCAATGAGAACGCATTTGCAAAGTTCAAATTATTATCGACCAAAGCAAGAGCCGATGCTGAAAAAATGTAACTAAATAGGTGCTTAATTGTTACACTTTTGTATTAGCTGCCTATGTGAGCCAATATTGATAACATTTCTTTATGAATTCTAAATGGTTTTTATGACCTTTGTACGTCATGTTTTACACCCTGATGTGGATGTGTGCTAAAGAATGACTATCGACGCTAAAAATATCCGCAATCTTCTGATTATCACCTACACTAATGTGGGCGGAGGTAATATCGCCCTCTCAACCTGCGTGGATGGTTATGCATATAAATACCAGAATTTCATTATCTACAAACAAATAAATACTTAGTTATTATGACAAAAACCTACAAACTATTTTTGACAGCCGTTGTTGCATCAGTTGCGTCAATTTCGGCAATGGCGCAGACCAATAAGTATGTCAAAGTGACATCTGCGCCCACAGATTGGTCTGGCGATTACCTTATCGTATATGAAACTGGCAGCGTTGCATTCGATGGCGGTTTGGAAGAATTGGATGTTGCGAATAATGTAATTGATGTCACTATTAGCGATGGCTCTATTGCTGCAACAGAAGCAACAAATGCAGCAAAATTTACTATTGCTGCTGTAGATGGCGGTTACTCAGTTAAGGCCGCAAATGGTAAGTATATAGGTTTTACTGCGAAAAAGAACGGCTTAAGAGCCTCGACTACAGCTATTGTTAATACTATATCACTTGATGGCAGTAATGCCGTATTAAGCACAAGTGCTACTGATGGTACTAAAACTTTGCGTTTCAATTCTGCAGTAGATCAAAAGCGTTTCCGCTATTTTGCATCAGGACAACAGGCCATTCAACTTTATAAGTATACAGGAACCGCAATAGTTACCGTTGCAGCTCCCGAGATTTCTGCTACTGCAACAAGTTTCGAAGAGTCTACCACTGTAACAATCAAGGCAGAGGAAGGCGCAGCTATCTACTATACTACCGATGGCACCGAACCTACTGCTGAAAGCACTGCATATACAGCAGCTTTCGATGTTACCGAAACTGCTACGGTTAAGGCTATCGCAGTGAAAGGCGGCAAAACAAGTTCAGTAGCTTCGCTCGCTCTCACCAAGGTTGATGTAACCTCAATGACTTTTGCTGAGGCATACGATTGGTGCATCGAACAAGATTATACAAAGACTACTAAGTATGAAGGTTATGTGAGAATCACCTTCGATAATGCCAAAGTTCTCTATGCAGACGAAACTGCTATCTATGTTCGTCAAGGCGAAAAGGCTATGCAGTTCTACGGATTCCCATTCTCAGAGAAAGCAGTTATTGCTAACGATATTTTGAATGGTACATACGCTGGTCAGTTGCAAGCATACAAGGGTATTCCTGAACTTTCTGCATCTACGAAGATTACTACTGCTGCTAACGTAACTGTTACCAACAGCGAAGATGCTGCAGCAGCAATCTCTGCTACTGTTGCCGATGTTGAAACTCGCACCTATATCTGCGACCTCGTTGAGTTGACCAAGGTGACAATAACGAAGGATGGCGATTATTTCTGGTTGAACAGCGGTGATAACGATGTTGAGGTAAAAGTTACCAATAGCTTGATTCCTACCGAGTATACCAACAAACTTTACAACGTTACAGCTGTTGTTTCAGCTACATATAAGAACGAGGGCGTTCTTACTCTTTTGTCATGCGAATATGTTGGCGAAGTTCCAACTGAGCCAGGCGTAGTTACCGCAGTAGAAGGCGTAAATGCTAACCTCCTCGATGCCAACGCACCTATCTACAACTTGCAAGGTCAGCGTGTAGACAAGAATGCTAAAGGCATCTTGATTCAGAATGGTAAGAAGGTTCTCGTGAAGTAAAAAGTAAGAATTAGTAAGTAATAGAGGGCTGCTCCAAGTTGGGGCGGCCTTTTTTTGTTATGGTGGGTAGAGACGTAGCGCGCTACGTCTCTACAATAACCAAATAATAATGCGTTCATGCTGTATAGATGGAGCATGCTCCGTCTCTACATTTTGCCACAAAACACCGGGCGCAAACCCATACTAATAGCGCATCGGCAATACGATTGGTGTTTTATTGTTGTATTCTTATGCGCGAAGGACAAAACTTACCACTTTATTGTACTTTTGCGCCCGCAAAAAAACAGACGAGACGTGAGCAACAAAGTAAAAGGTTACCTATTGGGTATTTTGGCATCGTGTGCCTATGGTATGAATCCGCTTTTTACGTTGCCACTCTATTCGCATGGCATGTCGTCCGATTCGGTGCTTCTGTTGCGTTATATCATAGCCATTTTCGTAGTTATAATTATGATGAAGTTGCGTGGTCGTTCGTTTGCCGTAGAACGCCGCAACATACCCATGCTGGTTTTGCTTGGCATACTTATGGCTGCATCGTCGCTAACACTCTACGTTAGCTATAAATATATAGATGCTGGCGTAGCATCCACGTTGCTATTCGTATATCCGATAATGGTGGCGCTGATAATGATATTCGTATTCCACGAGCGATTGTCCATACATATAATACTTAGCACCATAGCCGCCACGTTTGGCATTGCATTGATAAACCACGTAGACGGCGGCGTAACGCTTAACGCGATGGGCGTGCTGATGGTATTTATTTCGTCGATAACATACGCGGTATACATAGTGCTGATAAACCAATCGCGAATGCGCAACGTGCCCACACTCACTGTTACGCTCTATGTGTTGCTCTTTGGCTCGCTATTCTACATAGCCAGCACCATATACAACGGCGATTTCAGTTTGCCGCACGAGTGGTATATGTGGGGTTGTGCCATAGCTTTGGCTGTTTTGCCAACAGCTATTTCGTTCGTATGCACCACAAAAGCCATTCAGTACATAGGCTCTACTCCAACGGCAATTCTTGGCGCATTGGAACCCGTAACGGCCGTTTTCTTTGGCATAACAGTCTTCAACGAACATCTGTCATTGTCGCAGTGGATAGGCTTGACGGTGATATTGGTAGCTGTGACGTGGGTAGTTATGGCTGGCAGTTCGAGCAAACAAATAGTTAGTTTCAGAAAACTATTCCCGAGAAAATTGAGAAGAAAATAGCGAGAACAGCAGAACGCAGATAACCAGATTAGTGGGATTTGCGCGAAGGCTTCTATTGCCCGTTTTCAAATATTTCTATAGGCATACGTATGAAATATAAAAGGGCTGCCACATAAGAATGTGACAACCCTCTCATATATACTAACAATATTCCTCAGAATTATTTCACAAGCTTAGTCATAAGTTGTTTGAACTGCTCGTGGCCGTTAGTTGCTTTGCGAACGATGTCGGCAACAGCGTTGATATTGATGCGCTCTTGCTCCATGGTGTCGCGGTAGCGGATAGTTACGGTATTGTCTTCGAGCGTCTGATGGTCGATAGTTACGCAGAATGGCGTACCGATAGCATCTTGACGGCGATAGCGTTTACCGATAGAATCCTTCTCGTCGTAGCGGCAGTTGAACTCGAGTTTCATTGAGTCGAGGAGTTCTTGTGCCTTCTCTGGAAGACCATCTTTCTTGACGAGCGGCATAACGGCAACCTTAACAGGAGCGAGTATTGCAGGCAACTTGAGCACTACGCGCGAATCACCACCTTCGAGTTGTTCCTCGGTGTAGGCGCCAGCGAGCATACTTAGGAACATACGGTCGACACCAATTGAAGTCTCGATAACGTATGGAGTGTAGCTTTCGTTGAGTTCAGGGTCGAAATACTGAATCTTTTTGCCTGAATATTTAGCGTGCTGCGAAAGGTCGAAGTCTGTACGCGAGTGGATACCCTCAACCTCCTTGAAGCCGAATGGCATGCGATATTCAATATCGGTAGCAGCATTGGCGTAGTGAGCGAGTTTGTCGTGGTCGTGGAAACGGTAGTTCTCGTCGCCCATGCCGAGCGATTTGTGCCACTGCATACGGAAAGCTTTCCACTTCTCGAACCACTGCATCTCTTCGCCCGGACGAACGAAGAACTGCATCTCCATCTGCTCAAATTCGCGCATACGGAATATGAACTGACGAGCCACAATCTCGTTACGGAATGCCTTACCAATCTGTGCAATACCAAATGGAAGCTTCATGCGACCGGTCTTCTGCACATTGAGGAAGTTTACGAAGATACCCTGAGCCGTTTCTGGACGAAGGTAAATCTTCATAGCGCCGTCGGCCGTAGAACCCATCTCGGTTTGGAACATGAGGTTGAACTGACGAACGTCGGTCCAGTTTGTAGTGCCGCTGATAGGGCAAACAATCTTCTCGTCGATGATAATTTGGCGAAGAGCCTCAAGGTCGTTGGCATTCATAGCCTCAGAGTAGCGCTTGTGGATTTCGTCGCGCTTAGCTTGCTCGCGGAGAACGTTAGGATTGGTCTCGCGGAATTTAGCTTCGTCGAATGCGTCGCCAAATTTCTTCTTAGCCTTGTTTATCTCTTTCTCGATCTTGTCGTCGTACTTAGCTATTTGCTCTTCAATAAGTACGTCGGCGCGATAGCGTTTCTTAGAATCCTTATTGTCTATGAGCGGATCGTTGAAAGCATCAACGTGACCTGACGCTTTCCAAGTTGTTGGGTGCATAAATATGGCAGCATCAAGACCAACAATGTTGTCGTTGAGCTTAACCATAGCGTCCCACCAATATTTTTTGATGTTGTTTTTCATCTCAACACCGTTTTGACCGTAGTCGTAAACAGCGCCAAGACCATCGTATATCTCACTCGAAGGGAACACGAAGCCGTATTCTTTGCAGTGAGCTACCAATTTCTTGAAGACATCTTCTTGCTGTGCCATTTCTTTGTATATAAATATTTATTGTTATCCTAAATCGGGGCGCAAAGGTACACAATTAGACAAATTCATAATTCACAATTAAGAATTCATAATGAGTTATCGCTTGATTATGAATTGTGAATTATGAATTACTAATTATGAATTAAGCCTCCTCTTCCAATTCCAGTTTGTATTCTTCGTACAACTTCTTGTAGCGCGATGGCTTGAAGGTTTGTAGGTATGCAAGCTTCAGTAGCAAAAATCCCACAATACCCAATAGACCTGCGATGAAGCCGCCAATGATGTAGAGTTTCACTTTCGGGCTCGACTTTGCATCTGGCATAGATACGGGCGACAGCAGAATGAACGGCTGCTGCATCTCGCTCATCTCTATTTTTATTGATGCTATAGACGATGTTGAACTTTGAACCAACGAGTGCAAAAGTTGATAGTTGTCTGAAAGTTTTTGGTATTCAATGCTTTCGCGGTCTTCCACTACGAAGTGGTGCGTACGTTTGTAGTTGAAATATTCCGTGCGAACTGTTTCGTACTCTTTCTGAACGGCATCGAGCTGTTTCTCAGCTACTTCGAGTTTCGAGTTGAGTTGCTTGGTGTTGTAGTCGGCCACGCGGCGCTCCAAAACTTTTATTGCCGCAGCGCCCAATTCGGCAGCCATCTCAGGTGTTTCGCACGATGCGCTTATGTAGTAGCAGCCCAAATCGTCGTCTTCCGTAATATTTATGGAGCTTTCCAATCTCTTTATCACGCTCTTTTGCGCGTCGCTGAGTTTTGCATATGGGAAAGTGTCCGGATATATATAGTCGGCTGGCAATGGCGTCTTGTCGCTAAAAGCCGATTTTATTACGCCTGGCAAGCCGATGGTATACTTCATAATAGTACCAATAACCGTAGGCACGGAGTCGGCTACAGTGCGTTCGTACATACTCATTTTTCCTAATTCGCCCATATCGAGTTTGACGTTGCCAAGTTCGAGTAGATATGAGTTGCTTTGCATCACTTTCTCATACATAGAGGCCGAGATGACATTCACCGAGCCAGAATTGCCCGCGAGCGACGACATATTTATGCCCATCGTGCTCGAAGCCAAACTTGCCAGTCCTGCCAATCCGGTTTTCGAGGCTGAACTATTTATAGGTACGATGGTAGCGTCGGCGGTGTAGACTGGTTTCTTCAGCAGTGCTATAATCAAGAAAAAGACTGCTGCGCCAACGGCCCATTTTGCTATCAACATACGCGAGGCCCACAGATATTTGAAGAGCCACACTATATCGAAAGGTTCCGATTGCTGTTCTTTGTTTTGAACTTCTTCAGTTGCCATGTATTTCTAATTTTTTATAAGTGTAGCTACAAGTACTGCTATTGTAGTAATTGAACTTGTCATAGATATAATAGCAGGGAGCGATACTTTAGATTCTGGTTTTGTAGGCACAACCACTTCGCAGCCCGGAGTTAATTTAGGGTAGCGGCGGAAGAAGAGGAAGTGCTTTGTTGGCACTGCCGTACCATTGGCCATTATTACGTATGTACTCTTCTTGCGAGCATTAGGGCTGAAACCACCAGCTTTTTGTACGCAATCTTTAGCGTTGTCGCCCTCTACGTATGCCATAGATATTGGGTTGAGCGCTTCGCCACTTACGCGGACGGTTTGCTGCTTCATAGGTATATTAATCTCGTCACCATTCTTGAGAATGATGTCTGTTGCACCTCTTTTGCCTTGCAAAATCTCCGATAGCGAAATACTTACCAATTCATATTTATCGTCGAAGTTCGATGAGGTATCCTCCAGCACAATGGCTTGCTGCTCTTTGATGAGTCGCTCTTTGTCGCTAAGCGAAACAAGTCGATAGAGACGTGCGCCTTCTGGGAATGCCAAAGCGGTGAGTCCGCCAGCGCGCTGAACGAGTTGCGAAATGGTTTCGTCTTTACTTAGCAGGCTATATTCGCCGTTGTAGAGCACTTCGCCGGTTATCGTCACCATGCCGCCCATATTCGAGGTTGGGTATTCATAAACGGTAACGACATCGTAAGGTTTGAGAATCTCGTTGCTGCCTTTGTCGTCGAGTTGTAGGTCTTTATTTATAGTTACGATGCTCTGCGAACCTATGCGCATGGCTTCGTTGTCGATTTCCGATTTGTCGAGGCGACGAACAATGCCCACGTGCGTAGAAGAAAACTCGGTAGTTCCACCAGCCAGCAAAATCAAGTCGCCAACGGTGAGACCTTCGCGATAGTTATACTCGCCAGCCGATTTTACCGCACCATTTATAATTACATATTGACGCTCCTGCATCTCGCTCATAATGGCAATTTTGATTGAGTCGTTGGGCTGAAGCGCAATGTTGTATGTACCATTCTGAAGATTCGCCACGTTGAAATTCAGCGCCGTCAAAGTTGTGTGGTCGTCTTTCAAACGAGTAATTACGCCGCGATAAGGGAACACATCTTCTTGCAAACCGCCAGCCTGCGCAACCAAATCTTTCAGCGTGAGGCCGTTGGTATATTCATAATTACCTGGCTTGAACACAGCGCCTTCGATGGTAACCACATTGTCGAGACGGTCGGTTTTGAGGTTGCGAGCCACAATGCTGTCGCCATTTGCAACAAGTTCCGACGAATTGGCATCGACGCTTTTGAATGTCATGCCTTTGGGTCCAACGTGATAAACCTCAACGGCTTCGGTGTTGGCTGTAGCTTTGAAACCGCCGGCAAAATCAATAATATCTTTTACCGTTTCGCCCTCTTTAGCCTCGAAGTAGCCCGTGCGTTTGAACTGACCATCTACTCTGATGCGTTTCTGATACGTAGGTACCATAATTATGTCGCCATCGAGCAGCGGCTCTTTGCTGTTTATGCGACCTCTAACAATCAGGTCGTATACGTCGAGGTGAGCTACAATTTTGCCATTGCGGATGAGCTGCACATCGCGGAACGAGCCTTTGAACGATGGCCCGCCAGAAAAATGCAACGCATTGAAGAGCGATGCAGCGCCATTGAGGGTATATGTACCAGGAGCGCGAACTTCGCCCATAATAGTTACGTTGATAGTACGCAGCTGACCCGTATGTATGTTGGCTATCGTGCCGTTGCCAAGGTCGCTAACAATAGTTGCCAATTTCTGCTCTATGCGATTGCGTGCTTCGTTTATAGACAACCCGCCTACGTATATTGGTCCAACCAAAGGCAATTCAATAGCGCCAGATTTCTGTACATATACATCGTAGTTCATAGAAGAGTTGCCGCGCAAATCGATAATAATCTCATCGCCAGCACCAAGTATGTACTTGTCTGAAACAGGAATGTTGGCATTAGGCTCGAAGGTCAGATTCTCGATATTGAACATCTCGTAGCCGAAAACCTCTACGTCTTCGTCGGTTGTATTGGTTGCATTTCCGGGGTCGAAGATGTTTTGCGCAGTACCAGTAGCGGTGGCATTCTGTTTTTCTTCAGAATATTGCGAGTTTGCAGTTTTTCTAATGCTATTCAAACGCGATTCTAGAAGCGTTAGTTGCGCATCGGACAAGCCACGAGCTTTACCCATAGCTTTCACTTGCTGCATAGAAAGACCGCGTGCTTGTATCGTTTTGCTAAGTTGCTTTATCTGAGCATCGGAAAGCGTAGAAATATCAATGTTGCGGAGACGCGAAAAATCGATGCTTGATTGCGCAAAGCCAGAAATGGAGCATACCATTATGGCTATTAGGATGATAGTTAGTCTGCGTATCATTTATATGTTGTTGTTCGTTAGTTTTTCTTGAACTTTCGGAATGCGTCGAGTGCACTGCGTACCACTTTATCCATATCGAAATATTTATACTCAGCCAAGCGCCCGCCGAAGATTACGTTCTCGGTTTTGGCACCAAGTTCACGATATTGCTCGGCGAGTTTGTTGTTGAGCTCGTCGTTTATAGGATAATATGGTTCCATGCCATTGCGCCACTCGGTAGAGTATTCGCGCGAGATGATGGTTGTCTGCTGCGAGCCAAACTCGAAGTGCTTGTGCTCTATTATGCGCGTGTAAGGAACATCGGCAGCAGTGTAGTTGACTACGGCGTTACCTTGATAGTTAGATGTATTGAACTGCTCTTGTTCGAAACGTACGGTGCGATATTGCAAGTGACCAAGTTTGTAGTCGAAGAACTCGTCTATCTGACCCGTAAATACTATTGTTTTTGCAATGTTGTCGAACATTTCGCGGTTCTGGAAGTAATCAGTATCTACGCGAACCTCAATATCGTTGAGCAATCCGTCAATCAAACGGTTGTAGCCGCCGATAGGTATACCTTGGAAAGTGTCGTTGAAGTAGTTGTTGTCGAAGGTGAAACGTACCGGCAAACGTTTTATAATGAACGCTGGTAACTCTTCACACGAGCGTCCCCATTGTTTCTCGGTGTAGCCTTTTATGAGCGTCTCGAAGATGTCGTCGCCGATGAGCATACGAGCTTGCTCCTCGAGGTTGCGCGGTTCTACAACGTTGGCAGCTCGCATACGTTTCATCACCGCTTGACGTTGCTCTTCAATCTTGGCTTTTGCTTCGGCTGGAGTCGTCACGCCCCACATCTGGTAGAAGGTGTTCATATTGAACGGTAGGTTGTAGAGCTTGCCTTTGTAGTTTGCCACAGGCTGGTTGGTGTAGCGGTTCATCTCTACTATGTTGTTTACATAGCGCCAAACCTCAACGTCGGAGGTGTGGAAGATGTGCGCGCCATACTTATGCACGTTTATTCCATCGATATTTTCGCAATAGACGTTGCCACCGCAATGTTTGCGTTTGTCGATAACCAAAACCTTCAAGCCCTTTTTGTGAGCTTCGGCGGCGAACACCGCACCGTAGAGGCCTGAGCCTACTACCAATATGTCATATTTCTTCTCCATATACCTACTTAACTAATAATTCCAAGTGTGATAACCGCAAATACTATATATCGTAGTAGTTTACCTATGAATATCATCGTTGCCGACAATACCACGGGCGTTCTTACTAATCCCATACACACTGCCAAGATGTCGCCAACTATCGGCACCCAAATCAGCAGCCCAACCCAATAGCCATACTTACGCGCATACTGCTCATACTTATACGTATCCTCAGGTTTTATACGTAGCCATCGTTCTATAGTCGCGAGGTTGCCCATGCGCCCTATGGCATACGTAGTGAGGCTTCCAAGCCAATTGCCCACAGTAGCTATTGCCACACAAGCCACAGCGTCGAATCCGCCAACCAACATCGCCGTAAGTATTGCTTCCGACGCCATCGGGAACAATGTGGCGGAGATGAATGCCGAGAGAAATAGTCCTGCGTATCCGGCGGCAAACATACCTATTGATGTGCGTCCATCACCGATACGCGCTTGTTTATAATCTCAAGAGCCTTTTCTACCACATCGTCAGTTTCGTTGAGTATAGGGTAGAAAACGTCGTTGTCGCGGAGGTTACGGCCAATCAAGGCGCGAGCTTCCGTAAGTATATATCGCTCCTCATCGGGCTTAACGGCTTTGGTGCGTTTGATGCCCTTCTTGGCTGCGTAGGCTTCTATCTCGCCCATCAAGTTGGCATGCTTCAAGAATTTTATCAATTGATCGTTGTTCATCTTGCCGATGTTGTCATTGCGATGTTTGTCGGCATAGTCGAGCGAGAAGTTGTAGATAATATTCTTAGAGCGAAGTGCTATCAAGTAGTTCGAAGCCATGGTAGTGTCGCGCGGAACAAAGATGTCGGGGATTATGCCGCCGCCACCGAACACCGTGCGACCGCCCTTGGTAGTGAAACTTTGGTTCTCGTCCACTTTTACGCTGTCTGCATTGAAGAGCTCGCCCGACGAATAGCGTTTGTAAGTATCCTCGTAGTAGCTCTCTGTGCCTTCGTCGTATGGACGTTGTATGCAGCGACCACTTGGCGTGTGATAGCGCGCAATGGTGAGGCGAAGTGCCGACTGATCGAAGAGCTCCATCTGCGTCTGCACGAGGCCTTTGCCAAACGAGCGACGACCTATAATTATGCCACGGTCGTTATCTTGCATAGCTCCAGCGAAAATCTCACTCGCCGATGCCGAATATTCATCAATGAGTACAACCACGCCCAAATCTTGGCAAGTGCCGAGCCCGTTGGCGCGAGTGTCTTCACGCATTTGGTGCGCGCCTTCGGTGTAGACTATCAATGCGTTCGATGGCAAGAATTCGTTGCACATCTTTATAACTACATCGAGCAAACCGCCAGAATTGCCACGAAGATCAACTACAAGTTTTTTGCAGCCCTGCGAACGAAGTTTTGCTACGCCCGTCATCATCTCTTCGTAGGTCTTTTCGGCAAAGCGGTCTATACGTATGTATCCAATGCTGTCGTTGAGCATATACGACACGTCGACGCTATACATAGGTATTACGCCACGAATGATGTCGATATTTATCTGCTCGTCTTTGTTGCGCAAAAGTGTAACGTTCACCTTCGAACCAAACTCGCCACGAAGCGAATCCATAACTACCTCATTGGAGATTTTTTTGCCAACGAAGTCGTTGCCATTCACCTTGATAATCTTATCGCCTGGCAGCACACCAAGTTTCGATGCCGGACCACCCGAGATAACCGAAACAATGTTTACCGTATCTTCTCTGATGGTGAATTGCACGCCAATGCCGCCAAAGTTCGATTTCAGTTCGTTGTTTACCTGCGCGAGGTTGCGTGCCGGTATATATATGGTATGCGGGTCGAGGTGTTTTAGTAGTTCAGGTATGACGAGCTCCGTGATGCTGTCGACGTCTACATGATCGACATACTGCTGCTCGATGAGTTCAACAATGGTGCTGAGCTTCGTGTTGTTGCCCTGCATAAATGTTTGCGGCGACGACATGAAACTGCCAATGCCTCGCGCACCTACTTTGGCTGCTTGGTGTCCGAAGAAGACGCCAACTACGGCAGCTCCCATCATAAGTATTGGTATGAGTACTATCAGGTTTTTCTTACTCATGGTGTTGCTTTACTTGATTATGATTTCTTCGTCGATTTGGTCTACAGTGATATTCGCGCGTTTCAGCAACTCTATTCCATCCGAAGATCGATAGTCCTCGCTGTATACCACGCGTGTTATGCCAGCTTGAATAATTAGTTTGGCGCACTCTAAGCATGGCGATGCCGTAACATATAGTGTTGAACCAATAGAGCTATTGGCACTTTTGGCGACTTTAGTTATAGCGTTGGCTTCGGCGTGGAGTACGTATGGAAATGTATGGTTGTCGTTGTCTTCGCAGTTGTTCTCGAAGCCCGACGGCGTGCCGTTGTATCCATCGCTGATTATCATTTGATCTTTCACCATAAGCGCCCCCACTTGACGGCGTTTGCAGTATGAATTTTGCGACCATATGCGCGCCATAGCTAAATAGCGCTGGTCTAATAGATATTGCTTGTCGTTTTTATTCATACTATCAAAGGTTATAAATCAAAAAAAATCTCTTCAACCTCTCTCTGCCGATTTAACTCTGTCTTATATAAGTCCCCAATAAATCGTTTGTTACACTTTTATGCTTTTTCTACCAAAGCTATGGCATCGGCAACCGACAGACAATTTTGTTCGCCCGTAACCATATTTTTTATAGTTACTTGACCAGCGTTGCGCTCAGTCTCGCCACAAATGGCAGTGAAGAGCATATTTTGTTTGTCGGCAAACGCCATCTGTTTCTTCATCTTAGCTGCATCGGGATAGAGGTCGCAGCAGATGCCAGCCTTGCGGAATTGAGCAATAACTTTCATTGTGTATAGCTCGTCGTCGCCACCGAAGTTTGCAAAGAGCACTTTGGCTTGCGCTGCAATCTGCTTCGGGAATTTGTCGAGCTGCGTAAGTACGTCATAAATACGATCGGCACCGAATGAGATACCTACGCCCGAAAGTCCTTTCAATCCGAAGATGCCTGTGAGGTCGTCGTAGCGACCACCACCAGTGATGCTGCCAATCTCAACGTCGTTGGCTTTCACTTCGAATATTGCACCGGTGTAGTAGTTGAGACCACGCGCAAGTGTGAGATCGAGTTCGGTTTTGAGCTCAAGACCGAGCGCATCTATGTATGCAAAGAGCGTACGCAACTCCTCGATACCTTTCTGACCAACTTCGTTTGTAAGTATGTTAGATAGCGATGCAAGTTTCTCGTCGCGGTCGCCCTTCATAAGTAGAATAGGCTGAAGTTTAGCTATCGCGTCATCGCTCAAGCCTTTCGACTGTAGCTCTGCGTTGACGTTCTCCAAACCGATTTTTTCGAGTTTGTCTATAGCTACGGTTACATCAACGATGTGGTCGGCAGCGCCAATGGCTTCGGCAATGCCGGCGAGAACCTTGCGGTTGTTTATCTTTAGCGTGACATTAATATCCAAGCGACGGAAAACCTCGTCGACAATCTGCACGAGTTCGGCTTCGCAAACGAGCGAATTAGAGCCTACCATATCTACGTCGCACTGATAGAATTCGCGATAGCGACCTTTTTGTGGACGGTCGGCACGCCAAACTGGCTGAATCTGGTAGCGCTTGAATGGCAGCGTGATTTCCGACTGGTGTTGAACCACGAAGCGTGCGAATGGCACTGTGAGGTCGTAGCGCAAACCTTTCTCGCAAATCTGAAGCGAAGCTTTGTCGGAGTTAGCGCTTAGTGGAGCGCCTGCCGATGTGAGGAAGTCGCCCGAATTGAGTATTTTGAATAGCAATTTGTCGCCCTCGTCGCCGTATTTGCCTAACAAAGTGGATAGGTTTTCTGTGGCTGGCGTTTCAATAGGCATGAAACCATATAGAGCGAAGACTGCTTTTATAGTGTCGAAAATATAGTTGCGACGCACCATCTCGGCTGGTGAGAAGTCGCGAGTTCCTTTGGGTATAGAAGGTTTTGTAATGACCATTTATAAAATTGTTTTTGCGCGCGAAGTTAACACTTATGCGACTGATATTTAGTAAGAAATACTAACGTTTTTGACTATTTCACGTGCGCGCGCTGCCAAAGCGTCAAGTTCTTCGTGCGTAGCTTTACTCATCGAGTGCAGCGGCGTGTCGCGGTCGATGGTGTAAATCATCACCCTCGGTGGGTTGATGCGGCGTAGTGCTTCGAGCCATGGAAGTACATCTGTATCGCTCATATTATCAACGGTTTGTCCGTTTTCTTGCCAACGTACAAACATGGTTTGCACCGCCAGATTGTCGCCCATCATAGCAATCTGTTCGATGGTCTTATTAATATCATATTTATAGTTCGGGCGGTCGAGTTTCAGCACGGTCGACTCGAGACCAGAATCGAGTTTTGCGATGCAGTCGTCCACGAGGCTGAGTGCAGCGCGAACTTTTTCGTCGCCAAAGCGCGAGGCGTTGGTAAGCACGGCAACTTTGGCTTTGGGTGCATACGTATTGCGCAACGCGATGGTGTCGTCGATAATCTCGGCAAACTCGGGGTGAAGCGTTGGCTCTCCATTGCCAGCATAGGTAATGACATCGGGCAATTGTCCTTCGGCTGTCATCTCTTGCAACTTGGCTTCGAGGGCAGCGCTAACTTCACTGCGCGTAGGCATAACTATTTTGTTGCTCGTTTTCTGATTGAAGCCGCATTCGCAGTAAAGGCAGTCGAACGAACATATTTTTCTATCGGCTGGCAGAAGGTTAATTCCGAGCGAGATGCCCAAACGGCGGCTGTGAACGGGTCCAAAAATTGGCGCAGGAAAAAGTATTGTGCTCATACGTATGTATAATGGAAATGTTGAAGCACAAAGGTAATCCATTTCCACGGCTGCATGAAAAATTAGCGCAGTGTGCGAAAATTCGTTTTCACGACTCGTTGGGGGTTGCGCAGCGTGCGAAACTATGTTTTCATTGTTGATTGGGACTTGCGCAACGTGCGGAAGCCATTTTCACGATTGATTGGGACTTGCGCAACGTGCGGAAGCCATTTTCACGATTGATTGGGACTTGCGCAACGTGCGGAAGCTATTTTCACGACTGATTGGGACTTGCGCAACGTGCGGAAGCCATTTTCACGACTGATTGGGACTTGCGCAACGTGGAAAAACGCATTTTCACGATTGAATGGCTGTTTCGCAACGTGCGGAAGTCATTTTTGCGATTGATTGGGAGTTGCGCAACTTGCGAAACTATGCTGCACGAGTTGCAGCAAAATTTCCGACGTTGAAATAGAGATGGTTACGAGTTGATGCCGTTGATTTCTACGGGGATTACTTATTCGGTAGTTCGTGCATGATGCCTCTAACAATAATTATGGCAAGCGTGAAGGCGCAAACGTCGGCAAGTGGTTGGGCTATCTCTATACCCAAAACGCCAATGAAATGTGGCAGCGTAATTATTATAGGTATGAGGAACAAGCCTCTGCGCGATGCTGCCAAAAGGAGTGCGCGCCAGCCGTAGCCAATGGATTGCGTGAACATATTGCTCATTGTGTAGAATCCCCACAGCGGCATGGTGATGAGTTGAGCTTGCAGCACCACTGTGCCAATGCTCACCACGTAGGCATCTTCGGCGCGGAAAAATCGCACAATCTCCTCGGCAAACGGAAAACAAATTACGCACATAACTATAAGCATCGATGAGGTCATGACTACGGCAAAGCGAAAGGCTTGCTTCACGCGGTTGAAGTTTTGCGCGCCGAAGTTGAAACTGCAAACGGGCTGAAATCCGTGGCCGAAGCCTATCACGGCAGCGTCGATGAATGATGTGAATCGTGTAGATATTGATAGTGCAGCTATGGCAGCATCGCCAAAAGCACCGGCAGCTATGTTGAGCATTGCCACCGATACACTCGATATGCCTTGGCGTGCAAGCGATGGCATACCGGTGTAGAATATATGGTAAAATACTTTGCGCGAGGTGGTTATGTGCGTCATACGTATGGCCATTGTGTCTTTCTTGCCGTTGCATATATATAGCAAAACCAAGAAACTGACACTCTGCGCAATAGCTGTTGCTAAGCCTGCGCCTGCTGTGCCCATGTCGAGGTAGAAGATGAAAAATGGGTCGAGTGCCAGATTGAGCACTCCGCCTAAGCCGATGCCATAGAGTGCGTAGAGCGTGTGACCTTGAAAACGCAGTATATTGTTCATTATGAACGAGCACATTATCAGCGGTGTAGCTATAAATATGTATAGTGCATAGCTTGCGGCAAATGGCTCTATGGTAGGCGTAGCGCCTAAGACTACAACAATGTCATCGCAAAATATTGTTCCTACTATAGCTATTATGCAGCCGATGGTGAAGCCTAAGAACCAGCCTGTTGAGAGAAATTTGCTTGCCGATTCGTAGTCGCCTTTGCCCATCAAGCGCGACATGCAACTTCCCGAACCCATACCTATGGTGAAGGCTACGGCTTGTATTATCATCATCACAGAAAAGACGATGCCCGTTGCGCCCGATGCCGCCGTACCTATTCGACTGACGAAATATGTATCCGCCAAATTGTAGAACGTAGAAATCATCATAGCTATGATGGTTGGTACGGACAATCGGAGAATTAATGGTCTGATGGGGTCGTTGAGCAGTTGCTCGCTTCTTGATGTCTTTGCCACGTGCATTTAGCTCAAAGGTTCGAAGCCGATTATCGACACATCGTCGGTCTGCTCAATGTTGCCGCGCCACTCGTTGTGCTTCTGGTTGAGGATAATCTTTTGGTCTTTGGCTGGCAGTTTATGAATATTCATCAAAAGATGTTTGAAGCGTCGTGTCTTGAATTTCTTTTGCTCTTGTCCGCCGAATTGGTCAATGTAGCCATCGGAGAACATGTAGAAGATGTCGCCTTTCTGATAGTCAATGTTTTGCGAGAGATATTCGTGCAAATCTTCGTTTTCGAGGGCAGTGTTGGCACCAAGCGAATGGCGGTCGCCGTGGTAGACGATAATCTCGTTGTTGCGAATCATATAAAGGTCGTTCATCGCACCAGCAAAGTTGATTTTCTGCTGCTCGTGGTCGACTACACAGATGGTCATATCCATGCCCTCGTTGAAGTCCTTTGTCTCCAAATTCTCTTTGAAAACTATGGCGTGCATATCTTTATGAAGCATAGTAAGTATGCGGCCTGCATCGTTCTCCTTCTGCTTGGTGATGATATTCGACAGGTGGTCGATACCCAAAATAGATAGGAATGCACCTGGCACACCATGGCCCGTACAGTCGGCGGAGATGATGAATGTCTTGTTGTCGCGGTGGTAGAAGCAGTAGAAGTCGCCCGAAACGATGTCCTTCGGCTTGTAGAGTACAAAAAGCTTCGAGAAGTAAGTCATCACTTGGTCTTCGCGCGGCATAATGGACTCTTGTATGCGCTTAGCGTAGTTTATCGAGTCGGTGAGATCTTTATGTATTCTTACAAGTCTATTTCGTTGCGCCTCAACGGTTTTCTTGGCACGAGCTTCGTTCTCCATAATGGTCATCTTCTTACGCATGTCGCGGAATCGAATCTCTATCACGAGCCAAGCGAGCATAATAGCTACGAAGATGTAGAATATTATGGCCATAGTGCTGCGCCAGAGCGGCGGCAGAATATTTACGGTGAAGGTTATGGCTGTCTCGGTCCATATTTTATCGCTGTTCGACGACTTCACTTGAATGTGATAGACGTTTGGCGACAAGCCCGAGAGTATTATAGAGTTGCTTGCTTCGGGCAATTGAATCCAGTTGCCGTTATCTATTCTGTATTGGTAAAGATTTCTGTGCGGAACTGAGAAGTCCGACGATGCAACATCGATTTTCAACATTGCACGCGACTGATATTTAGTTATATACGACGTGTCGCTGTCCATCACAACCGACTGCTCGTTTCCGTTTTCGCCGTACGTAATATCGCTAATGAAGGTCTTTGGCGTGCGCATGCTGAATCGCACTTTATGTGTGTCGATATAGTTCAGCTTCGTGGCGTGGCCGAAGTATAGCAGACCTTTATTGTAGGTGAACTTTCGGCATTCGTTGCCTTCGTATTGCAAACCGTCAATGTGGTTGAATTTGTATATAAGATTATTCTCCAACGATACATAGCCGATGCCGCTGTTTGTGCTAAGCCAAGTTATGCCATTGTTGTCGATGAAGACATCGAAAATCTTCGAGTTGCCGAATGCCGCGTTTATCGACGCTTCGTGGGTTCGGTTGTTTTCTTTTTCGTATACAATCACGCCCGAGTTTGTTCCCACAAGTATCAAATTGTGGTATTCCGAGAAGCAGAATGCGTTGTTGTATAGTTGATCTTTGCCCGGACCGACCGAAATTTTGTTGAATATGGTGTCGCCAGGGTCCAAGAAATACGCGCCCGACTCGGTGCCAACCCATATGCGACCGTCGCTATCCTCAAACGCTGCGTTGATGTGTTCGTTAGCCTCGCCTACGTGTAGCTGTTTGACTTCGCTACCATTGTATTTGTAAAGTCCCCTCTGCGTACATATCCAAATGTTATTCAAGCAGTCTTCAATCATGTAGTTCACTTTTAGTGATTTACACTGCTCAGGGGCGTCGCTATTTATATGTATATGTTCGGCCTTTTGTGTCGCGCGGTCATATTTATAAATACCGTCACTCGTACCGAAATAAATATCGTTGTTCTTGCGCGTCAAGATTGAATATACGTGCTTGCCGTCAACCTTTATTAGCTGCGAAGTTCTGCTTTTGGTGTCTATTTTCAGCACGCCAAATCTACCTACAGCGGCCCAAACTTCGCGGCGCGAGAGAGCGCTAATTTGGTATGTGGTGTAGTTGCCCGTCAGCTGTTCCGATTCAATCTCCATGCAGCGAATCTTCGGACGCTTGGTGTCGAGTTTTATTACGCCAAGGTTCGATGTCGATACCCACAGCACGCCGTTGTGGTCTTCCATAATGTCGTTCACGCGCGACTGGATATTGAGGTATTTATTGCAATCCTTAATCTCGGTGAAGGTGTTGCGATACGGGTCCCACTTGGCAATCTGGTTGTTGTTGTATGCTATCCAATATCCATCGGAATCGTCACGGGCAAAGGCTTGCACAGGCGTACCTACCAAAACAGGAATCTGTGTGAGCGTTTTCAGTTTTGGCGAGTAATTATATACACCTTTATCGGTTGCCAAAAATACCGAGCCATCGTTGTCGGCGCACATGTCGAAGATGTCGATGTCGCTAAACGATATGCGTTTTATGCTTTGCGCATAAATATCTAAGATGCCAAGCGAACGACTCGATAGCAATATTGCAAACAGATTGTGCGTATTGGCAATTGGCTCTATGCGTGCGCGGTCAAGCAATAGTTCGTCGTTTATGGACTCAGGTAGAGCTAACTTTCGTCTGCGCTCGTGAACTTTGTCGTAAATAATTACATTGCTCTGACTGACAACTATTTCGTAGCCATCGCGATAAGCTAAACCGAATGCTTTGCCATCGTCGAATATGGCATTGTTTTGCGTAAAAGTGTTTGTGCGGCAGTTGAATTTTGTTACACCACAATCGGAGTATGCAATAAGTACGTTGTTGTTTGGAAGTTCGCAGATGCCCTTTACGCTCTTACCTGTGGTATACAACGAGTCGGATCTTTCCATTGCATACGAAGAGAATTCGTAGCCGTCGAATGTGTTTACACCATCGCTCGTGGCAATCCACATGAGGCCTGTGCTATCGCGCAGAATGGTGATTATGTTGTTGCTGGCAAGACCTTCGTCGGTGCCATAAGTTTCGTGGTTGAATATCTCAAGATAGCTTCGCTTTATGTGCTTTGTCCATGCAGCATCTTGCTGAGTCTGACCATAAACTTTCATAGCGCACATGGCAAGAATAGCAACTATTCCTGCTCTGGCGACTTGCATTGTGTTTATGTATAGATGCTGCATTCTCATTGATTACAAAGCTTCTATTGCTTCTTTGGCTATTCGTCTTGCCTCCTTGTCGGTCTCGAAATAGTCTTCGATCGATGGATGCTCTACAAAGTTACATTTTGAAAGTGTTTCTTCAATAATATCAGGCATTTGTAGGAAAGAAACATTGCCTTTGAGAAATTCTGCCACGGCAATCTCGTTAGCGCCATTCATTATGCAAGGTGCATTGCCGCCGCGACGTATAGAATCTAAGGCTATTGGCAAGTTGCGGAATAGCTTTTTGTTGGGTTCTTCGAATGTCAACGAGTTGTATTTCAAGAAGTCGAGCGGTGTCACTGGCGATGGCATTCTGTTGGGGAATGTCAGTGCATATTGTATGGGCAGACGCATGTCGGGTGTTGCCAATTGAGCTTTTACCGAACCGTCGGAGAATTCCACCATAGAATGTATTATCGACTGCGGGTGCACCACAATGTCGATTTGCTCTGCTGGCATATTGAATAGCCAACGCGCCTCGATGCACTCCAAGCCTTTGTTCATCAGCGATGCCGAGTCGATGGTTACTTTTGCTCCCATCGACCAGTTTGGATTTTTCAGTGCATCTTGTGGCGTGACTTTCTGGAGTTGTTCTATCGTATATCCTCTGAATGGTCCTCCCGATGCGGTGAGTATCAGTCGCTTGGGCGTTAGGTGGCGCTCGCCGTTCAAGCATTGGAATATTGCCGAATGTTCCGAATCGACTGGCAAAATGGCTACGTGCTTCTTGGCTGCTGCCGCCATAACTATTTCTCCACCAACCACAAGCGTCTCTTTGTTGGCCAAAGCTATTGTTTTGCCTGCGTCGATAGCTGCAAGGGTAGGGCGCAAACCGCTGAATCCGACAAGAGCCACAAGCACAATGTCGACGGTGGTCATACCTACAATTTGCTCTATCGATTTAGCGCCAGCGTATACTTTTATTGGTTCGTCGGCCAGCGCCTCTTTCAGAGTAGGGTAGAGCGTCTCGTCGGCTATAACAACGGCGTTAGGGTGAAATTCGCGTGCTTGCGCTATGAGAAGTTCTATGCTGCGGTTGGCAACGAGAACTTCCACTTCAAACTCATCTGGGTGCATCCGTACGACATCAAGTGCCTGCGTACCTATGGAGCCCGTGCTTCCTAATATTGCTAAACGTTTCACTATCAGTTGAATGATATATAGTTTTCGGGGTTAAGTGGCACTCCCGAATACCAAAGTTCAAAATGTAAATGTGGTCCCGTCGACAGCTCACCCGAATTGCCCGACAATGCTATTACCTCGCCTGCCGTGACGTGAGTGCCTACGCGTTTCAAAACTTTTGAGTTGTGTTTGTATACCGACACAAGTTCGTTGTTATGCTGAATAGCTATTACGAATCCTGTTTCTATGGTCCATTCCGAGAATATCACTGTGCCGTCGAGCACGGCAGTTACTATTGTGCCGTCGGGTACAGCCACATCAACGCCCCAATGACCATTGCGCTCGCCGTAGCTTTGCGATATTATGCCCTTCACTGGTGGAAAGAGGAACATCATCTCCAAGCGTGTATCTATGGCCGTTGTGGCACTATTGGCAGACGATACGTTGTAGTTTTCTTCGGCTTCCACTTGCGCGCGGAAAATGCTGTCGGCTTCCGAACTTTTTATTTTCGAAATCTGCACTGGAGTGCGCGAAATCTTTATCGAATCGTGGTTGAACGCCTCTTCGGGAATCTCGTCGGCAAGCACTTCACGAATGTTGCTAAGCATCTTGTCGCGTATCACTAAGGCTTCGGCAATGCTGTCGGTGCGGCGGAAGTTTTCATTCATCATGCGTCGCTCCTCGCCAGTAGGGTAGCCTGGTATGTATTCGCGCAACGATGTGAATGCTATCAAGAATGTTACGCTAATTATCAATAGTAATGATGATACGCTAATGACTACCACCAACGAGAGCGGCGTTAGTTGCAACGAGAATAGCTGCTCGTACGAGTTGTCGGCGAAGACCGCTATTTGCAACTTGCGTAGTAGTTTCGATTTCTTTTTCTCTGCCATCTTTTATTTGCTATAAACGAGGGGCAAATGCTTGTTCCATTTGAATGCTAACCTGCAAAAACCACCAAAATTAGCAAAACTGAGAGCCTTTGCAATAGTTAAGTATTATCGAGCGTCACAAATACGCATAAATCCATCCAATATGTAGAATCTGCGTGTTTTCCAGCGCATGCATCAGAAAGAAAAATGAGCCATATCATCATTGGTATAGCTCATTTCTTGTCCTATATATGCATAGGTATACTTACACGTTGAAGCGGAAGTGCATGATGTCGCCATCTTCCACAACGTAGTCTTTACCTTCGATTGCCAGTTTGCCAGCTTCGCGGCAAGCGGCTTCAGAACCAAGTGCTACAAAATCGTCATATTTTATCACTTCGGCACGGATGAAACCGCGTTCGAAGTCGGTATGTATAATGCCTGCAGTCTGTGGTGCTGTGTATCCTTGACGGAAAGTCCAAGCGCGAACTTCCTTCGGGCCAACGGTGAAGAATGTCTTGAG
This sequence comes from Bacteroidales bacterium, assembly GCA_017539645.1. Classification (GTDB taxonomy): domain Bacteria; phylum Bacteroidota; class Bacteroidia; order Bacteroidales; family Marinilabiliaceae; genus W3P20-009. The sequence goes on along the minus strand of JAFYCM010000089.1, from coordinate 62,682 downwards.
GTTCAGTAGGTTATATGCCGAGCGGATAAGCTTCACAACGCCCGACTCTTTGAGCCCAAGGTCGTCGAGGAACATTTGGCGTTCTTCGTAGGTCTCTAGTTCAGCAATCTCCGATTCGGTTTGTGCAGCTATGACAAGTATTTCAGCATTTTCGTTAGCTACAGCTTTGCGAACAGCCTCCACATGCGCGTTGCCGTTCAGTATCGATGCTTCGTCGACGTTGCAAACGTACATAACAGGCTTCTGCGTAAGTAGGAACAAACCTTTAGCAATTTTCTCTTCGGCTTCGGTGAGTTCTACCGATCGCGCATTTTGCCCAGCTTCGAGAGCGGCTTTGAATTTCTTCAGTACGTCGAGCAACTTTTTCGACTCGGGATCTTTGCCGCTGATGGCTTGCTTCTCGCATTTTGCTATGCGTGCATCAACGGTCTCAAGGTCTTTTATCTGAAGCTCGGTGTCGATAACCTCTTTGTCGCGTACAGGGTTTACCGAACCGTCAACGTGCGTAATATTATCGTCGTCGAAGCAGCGTAGTACGTGGATTATGGCGTCTGTCTCGCGAATATTGGCCAAAAACTTATTGCCGAGACCTTCGCCTTTGCTTGCGCCTTTCACCAAACCAGCTATGTCTACTATTTCTACTGTCGTAGGTATCACTTGTGCAGGGTGCTCAATAGAGTCGAGCACCTCCAAACGCTTGTCGGGCACAGTAATTACACCCACGTTTGGCTCTATAGTACAAAAAGGAAAGTTTGCCGACTGTGCTTTAGCATTCGACAAACAATTGAATAGCGTCGATTTTCCTACGTTTGGCAGGCCGACTATTCCACATTGAAGTCCCATATATTGATGTTTTTCTCTTGTTTATCAACAAAAAGCGCGACCGAAAAGCCGCGCTTTGTACATATAGTTATAACTAATCGTTAGAATACGTATGTAAACTGTATTGACCAAACACGATCGTGAGAGTTTTCGTTGTAGCAACCGTATTTGTAATTCTTGTCGAATACAGGAGTGATACCCATGCTGCAACGAAGGTCAACGCCGATTCCCGATTCAGAGTCGTAACCAATACCGAAGTTTGCAAGTACGGTGAACTGATTCTGACCACGTGCGAAGTTTCTCATCTCGAGCACTTGACCTGTTGCTGTGTCGCGCAACTGACCTTTCTGCGATGAGGTTGATACGTGATAGTCGAAACGTTGGCTAAACATCGGACCTGCCTGTATATTCAAACCGTGCTCGAAGAGTGGAGTGTAGTATTTGAACATGATCGGCATTTGAATGTTATCCGTGAGAATCTGAAGCATGAAGCGGTCGCTATAGTTAGTACCGCCAGTTACAGGTGCGTCACCAATGCCAGGATATTTGTTGACATTCTTTACCAACGAGCGAACACCCATACGAGCGTAGTGCAACTCAGGCTGCAATGCCCAGTTCTTATAGCGCCAACGGCAGAGAATACCGTCTTGACCCATACGTGCTTGTACGTCGTCGCAGTCGCTATCGTATGTACAGAAGTTCAAACCTATCTTTACACCATAGGAGAATTCTACTGATGATTTCGATTTCGTCGTTGAAGTTGTCCATTCCTCGGTTGTGCTTTCTTGAGCAAAGGACATTATCGTTGATGTCACAAGTGCTATTGCCAGCAAAGTCTTCTTCATTCGTCTTTTCTATTTGTTAGCTTTACAAATCGGGCGCAAATGTAGATATTTATTTCGCTTTTCCATACCATATTCTCAAACTACCTCGTTTAATCTTCAAACATGCAAAAAAACTAAACGAGTGGTTTTATTGTTTACATTTGCGCGTCAAACGTAATTACATTAATGATGAAAAAATTAATTCTTTCCTTGGTAGCTGCCCTTGCGCTCTCTTTCAGCGCAAATGCACAAAGTAAATTCAACAAAGGCGACTTTGCCCTCAACGTTAACTATGGCCTTGGCGCATTCACCGATAACGACTGGGATGCAAGTGGCTCATCAAATAGTGTTACGCAGCATTCTATTGGTGTTATGGGCGAATATGGCATTATGAACGTAATCAACGAACGCGGTACAATTTCAGTCGGTGGTCAGTTCGGTATGGGCTTCGGCAGCGAAGGCGATGTTGATCTGCGTCGTATTCGTATTGCTACTCGTGGTACGCTTCACTATTCTTTCATTCCTCAAATCGATACCTATGGTGGTGTCACTTTTTGCTTTGTAGATATTAATAAGTATAAACTGGATGGTTATACAGAGACAAAGCAAGTCTATGGTCAGACTTTTACTGTTAATGTTGATGGCTTCTCTGAGACAAAAACCAAATTCATCGAGCCTCGTCTCTTCGCAGGTGCTCGCTACATGTTCAACGAAAAATTCGGTGTAAACTTCGAAACTTCTTGGGACCGTTTCGCGTTCATGTCATTCGGCTTCACATTCAAATTTTAGTACATAAGTATATAACTATAATAAATGCACCAATGTCGCTAATGGTTGATATTGGTGCATTTGCTATTTTTGCGTGTCAATTAGCACAACGTGAGAGGAGTAGTAATAAAATCAACTGGTAGTCACTACGTGGTCAGTACTACCGAATGGGGCGAGGTGGAGTGCCGCATCAAGGGCGCAATGCGTCTCGAAAGTATCGATAGCACAAACCCCGTTGCTGTTGGCGACTTTGTCAATGTGGAGTCCGACGGCAAAGATTATGTCATCAGCGAACTGTTGCCGCGTCGCAACTATGTTATACGCAGATCGACCAACCTCTCCAAGCAAACTCACGTCCTCGCGGCTAACGTCGACCAAGCACTTTTGGTGGTTACGATTAATTATCCAATTACAACGCGTGTCTTCATCGACCGTTTTCTTGCATCGGCCGAGGCCTACGACGTGCCCGTAGTTATAGTTATAAATAAAATAGATCGCTACGATGCCAATATGCTCGAAGAGGTAGAAGAACTGAAGTCGCTCTACCAGTCTATTGGCTACGATGTGCTTACCGTTTCGTCGAAACACGATGAAGATTTCGAGCAAATCAAGGAAAAACTTCGCGGCAAGGTCAGTGTCGTTGCAGGACATTCGGGCGTGGGCAAATCTACGCTCATCAATCGCATTGAACCTGGCTTGAATCTTCGCACCGACGATATTAGCGAGTCGAATAATAGCGGTAAGCATACTACTACGAATGCCGAGATGCATAAGTTTAGCTTTGGCGGTAGCATCATAGATACGCCAGGCATTCGCGGATTCGGCATTGTAAATATCACTAAAGAAGAGATTGCTCACTACTTCCGCGAGATATTTGCCGAGTCTGATAAGTGCCAGTATAACAACTGTTCGCACATGCACGAGCCAGGTTGCGCAGTGAAGCTTGCCGTAGAAGAACAGCGAATAGCTCTCTCTCGCTACCAAAGCTATGTCAATATAGTGGAAACAAGTAACGCTAAATATCGCTGATTTGCTATATTTGCATGCTTTTTCGAGCCTTTAGGTTCGGCTAAGACGATGGCCTGATAGTTCAAGGGATAGAACGGAAGTTTCCTAAACTTTAGATTCCAGTTCGAGTCTGGGTCGGGCTACTAACGAAAAAACTATAAACGCAAAATACACATTGCGCTTTGAAACAACTAAGTAACGCACAACATCAATTAATGTCGTAGAGTCCCAATGAGCATCTTCGATATAATAGTAATACTGATAGTGGTCATCTCTTTTGCACAAGGAATGCGCCGCGGGCTGATTTTTAGTCTGTCGGGACTTGTGGGAATAGGTGCTGGTATTTGGTGCGCCGCACGTTTCAGCTGCTTCGTGGAAGATTTTGTGCGTCCGTATGTCGAGAATAATTATGCTGGCATAGTGGCATTTGGCCTTACGGTAATAGCCGTAGTCATTGGTGTACATTTCTTGGCTACGTTTATAAATGGATTAGTGAAACACACAATTTTGAGCGTTCCCAACAGATTATGTGGCGGAGTATTTTATGTTGCAAAATCTTTGTTCATAATTAGTTGTGTTTTATATATATTCACATACTTCAATTTTGATGTTCGCAAGGCGCTCGATGATGGCAAAAAAGAGTCGGTTACATACCTGCCTTTGCTCGATTTGGCGCCAAGCGTATATCCATATTTGAATAGCCAAATACGTAAATATATCGACTAACTAGTGCTACTATGAAAAATATAGTGTTGCTTATTGCCATCTGTTCGCTCGCACTGACTTCGTGCAAGAAAAAGGATGGTTATTTTGAATTGTCGTCCATCATCAACGACAATATGGTTATTCAGCAGAATAGCACTATAAGATTTTGGGGTAAGGCAAATCCTGGCGTAGCTGTTAATGTTGCACCCACGTGGGCCGAGAAGCGTACTGTGGTGGCTGGATCTGATAGCATTTGGTCTACAGAATATGCCACTCCAGCAGCCGACAATCAGCGACACGAGGTGCATATCTATAATAAGATTCGCCGATTGATGGTGGGTAATGTTGTATTTGGCGAAGTTTGGTTGGCGGTTGGTCAAGGTAATTTGGGCTTGACGTTGAAAAAAGATTTTGCCGATCATCATTATACAGACACTACGCTTGTTGCGAATGATCCTTTCCTTCGTTTCTATAACATCGATACCAACTTCTCGTCATATCCAGCCAAAAATACTCGCGGTATGTGGGTGGAAGCATTGCGCGACAACGAAGCTGTAATTAGCGCTACCGAATATTATTTTGCTCGACAGCTGCGCGATAGTCTGCAAGTGCCCATCGGTATAATCAATGCTGCTATTAGTGGAACTGCGTGTGAATCGTGGACAAGCAGAGATTTGCTGCTTGCCGACACTACGTGGGGTGAGGCCTTTATGGATGTTGATAAACTTACACGCGAATACAATGGCTATGAGCAGTGGCTCTCGAAGTTCCTTTCCATAAGTATTATTCGTCTGCCGAATGGCCGCGACCCAGTTGAGTCCATTTCTGTGTGCGACGAAATAGTTCCGCAGTTCGAGATAAATTACAACGCATGGGACATTGTGGATCTGCCGACCATGTTCGAGAATACCGAATATGAGACGTTCGATGGCGTTTGGTGGTTTGTGAAACGTGTTAATCTGCCAAGTTCGTGGATTGGCAAAGAGGCAAAAATCTACCTCGGTAAGATCGACGACCGCGACAAGACGTTTGTGAATGGTCAGGAAATAGGCTCGCACAACAAAAGTGGCGAATATGATGTTGATAGAGTCTACACTATTCCATCATCGCTCACGCGCCAAGGTGTCTTGAATATTGCCATTCGCGTAACTGATAGCCAAAATGAAGGTGGATTCTATGGCGCCGACGGTGGTATGCGCGTTGAACTCGATAATGGCGAGTCGATTTCTATCGAAGGCCAGTGGCGATTCCGCGTGGCTGCTCAGTATTTCTGCGATCGTTTGTATTTCTTCGATATAAAGAAGAATTCCTACGCGCAGCATCCACTCCTCTCTATGCCTTATAATGGTACTACGCCAACCGTTTCGTACAACGGTATGATAGCGCCTATAACCAGCTACAAGATTTCTGGACTTATGTATAATCAAGCAGAGACGAACTTTAGTAATCCTCGCTTGTTCGAGTCTCTCATACATAGAATGGTTGCGTCGTTCCGTACATCGTTCCGCAATCCTAAGTTGCCTGTAGTTATGGTGCAACTTGCGCCTCCCGATTTCTCCGATTGGCGTGATCCGCGACTTGGCGCAAAACTTCGTGAGGCACAGCGCAGAGCTTGTGACAACATTGAAGACGCATACTTAGTTAGCCTAATGGATATAGGTAAGATTGGCGAAAAGACTTCTGTGCCCAAGAGAATTGTTGGTAAGCGTGCGGGCTTAATGGCGCTTGCAAGTCAATATCACTATGATTCGCTCAAATCGCGTTTCTTGAATATTCTTGGCTATTCTATCAATAATAACCTTTTTATCGTAAACCTTGAAAACGGCGAAAATATAGTCAATGCCAACTCGAAGCGTTCGATGTTTGAGGTGGCTGGCAATGATAGCGTATATTATCCAGCAACGATAATTGCTAAAGAGAATAGCATCTCGATCTTCTCTCACATGGTGTCGCATCCGAAGATGGCACGTTATGCATTCTCCGATACTGTGATAGGTAATATGTGCAATAGCTTTGGAATGCCGTTGCCGTCGTTCTGTACCGAGAAAGATCCATATTAATATTAATTGAATTTATGGCAATGGCGAGTGATGTGCGCCTTGCCATTCGAGAAAAACGTGTGTATATAAAAAGAAAACCTTGGTGATTTCTCATCAAGGTTTTTCTTTGTGATCCGCCTGGGGTTCGAACCCAGGACCCCAACATTAAAAGTGTTGTGCTCTACCAGCTGAGCTAGCGAATCGCCCTAAGTCGGTTTTTACCGAGTGATCCAGCTGGGGCTCGAACCCAGGACCCCAACATTAAAAGTGTTGTGCTCTACCAGCTGAGCTACTGAATCGCCGAAGTGCTTCTCTAAAAGCGATGCAAAAGTAGAGGTTTTTCTCTGTAATGCAAGCGCTGTTAATATTTTTTATACATAAAAACTACAATATATATGGTGTAGCCTGATATACATAGTAGTTAAGCCAATTGGAGTATAGCAGATGGGCATGCGCGCGCCAAATGACGTTAGGCAGAATGCTGGCATCGTCGTTTGGGAAATAGTGCGCTGGTTTGTTGATGGTAAGCCCAAGAGCAATGTCGCGCTGATATTCGTCTGAGAGCGTGTTGCGGTCGTATTCGGCATGACCGACAACGAAAATCTGCTTCTGGTCGGCAGAGATAATTATGTGCGGCCCGACCTCGTCGGATACGGCGAGCAAACGTAAGCCTTTGCAAGCTTCAATGTCTTCGCGGCGGATGGTTGTGTGGCGCGAGTGTGGCGCTATAAATACATCGTCGAAACCACGCATGAGAGGCTCGTGGGTGTCGAGCACGGTATGTTTGAAAAGGCCAAACTGCTTGATGTCGGTGGCATATTTCTGAATGCCGTAGTGATGATAGAGTCCAGCTTGTGCGCCCCAACAAATATGCAGTGTGTTGGTGACGTTTTGCTTGCTCCAATCCATAATCTCCACGAGCTCTTTCCAGTAATCTACATCTTCGTAGGCGAGTTGCTCCACTGGCGCACCGGTGATAATCATGCCGTCGTATTTACGAGAGCGCACGTCTTCGAAATCCTTGTAGAATGCTGTGAGATGCTCTTCGGACGTGTTTTTGGATGTGTGTGATTTCACCTTTAGCAGTGTCACGTTTACTTGCAACGGAGTGTTTGAAAGTACGCGCAAAAGTTGCGTCTCTGTGACGACTTTTACTGGCATAAGGTTGAGAATCAGAATGTTTAGTGGACGAATATCTTGCGACAAGGCACGAGATTCGCTCATTACAAAAACGTTTTCTCCTTCGAGAATCTTTCGAGCAGGTAAAGTGTCGGGAATTCGAATTGGCATATTTGTCTATTGCTTTTTGGTTGTGCAAAATTAGCGAATGACCATCTTTTTGTTTGCTATGTCAGTTGTAATTTGGTACGTGGTATCTTGACTAATTGTTTGTGGTAGAATAAAAATCTAATGTGTTGCCTTTTTATGAGATTGTTTAGAAAAAAGATGGAGCGAAATTGCGTTTTGTAGAAAAAATGAGTACTTGACATAAATATAAAAGCTACGAATTGCGAATTTTCATTCGTTTCATTGGCGTATGACAATTATTTTCGTGCTATCTGTAGTTATGCATAATATGAAAATACTCGTGTCGCCATTGGATTGGGGCTTAGGGCATGCAACGCGCTTAGTGCCGATTATTCGCAAACGCCTGGCGGAGGGCTGCGAGGTGGTGATTGCTGGAAGTGGGCTGTCGCTGAGGCTTTTGCGGATGGAGTTTCCGGAACTCGAGTGCGTAACGCTGAAATCGTTCTCGCCGCGCTTCTCGTCACATGTGCCGCAGTGGCTGATGATTATGCTACAAACGCCGCTATTTCTATTATATATATTGTATGAGCGTTGGCAAACGGCGAGCACCGTACGTAGGTATAATATCGAAGAAATAATCTCGGACAATCGCTATGGCGTGCGTAGTTCGTATTGCAAATCGAGCATAATTACGCATCAACTCAGCCCGTTGCCGTGGCGCGGGAGTTCAGAGTTTGTAAATACTGTTATAAGTAGAATTATAGGGCAGTGGATTTCGCAGTTCGACGAGTGTTGGATTCCCGATGACGAAGCGCGTTTGTCGGGGCGATTGTCTGTGAGCAAATTCGTTCGGAGTAATATCATATATATAGGTATGCAATCGCGATTGTCGGCGGTTGATATACGGGAGCGCGACGACGTTGATGTGCTGGCGATGATTTCAGGACCAGAGCCGCAGCGTAGCGACTTCGAACGGCAGATTTTGACGGTTGCAGCGGCATCGGAGCGCAGATTCTTGTTAGTGAATGGCACGATGACCGAGACAAGAGTGCAGCGCGGCAACGTAACCATTATCGGCAGTGCTACGGCAGAGGAGATGGCATCGTACATAAAATCGGCGCGTACGATAATTTGTCGTTCGGGCTATTCCTCGCTCATGGACTTGATGGTGCTTGGTCGGCGAGCGATACTCGTGCCTACGCCAGGGCAGGCAGAGCAAGAATATTTGGCAGAAAGATGCAAGGCGATGGGGTTCGATAGTGTAGAACAACGGAATTTTGTATTGTTTTGCGAAAAGAAACTCAGAGATTTGTAGTCATAAAAACTTACGGAAGTGAATTATTCAATTATAGTCTTCGTTTCGGTGCTGCTGCCAATGGGCTTTATTGGCAAGGTGTTGTACGATTTTATAATGGAGCAAAAGGCTATTAAGCGGCTCTGTGTCATACTATTTCCCGAGGGCGAAGCGCAGAAGCAAGAGGTAATTGATGGATTGTGCGAATTGACTTCCAACCGTTTCTCGAAAGAAGATTTGCTCGACTATTATCTCAAAATAAAAGGTTTGCAGATGCTCGATCTTCATACCGGCGGCGACGCAAACGTGCGTGCATTCCTTATGCAGCCCACCAAAATACACCTCACCTACCGTGAACTCGTTAAGTTCTACGAGATCTACCTCAATTATCCGCAGGTGGCAGGCGTGCCGATGAAGTAATAATAATTTGTAAGTAATTATTGTTGAACCACTAAAATATCCAACGATGAAATTAATTGATGATCTGCTTAATGGAGTGAAGTCCTGGTCCAATGTAGCTTGTAATGGGAAAGGAGAATTCCGTGATTATTTATCCAATGTGTATAATAAGGAGATGCAAAGTAAATTTGTTGAAATGTACAATAACGGTGATGGTAACGAACTAACAAAGCATGCTAAATGCGTACGATCATCATCTATGCTTTGTTATAATTTTCTTCATTGGATAAATGAGCAGAATACTTTGGACCTCGAAGGTGTCAATGATTCTAAGGTAATGGTAAAATACTATAGAATAGATTTTGAGGTGCAACTGAAAACCATCAAATGTAGAGGCAAAGATGCTAATCTTGATGTAATGTTGTTGGGAAAAGGAAATGATGGAAAAAACTATTTACTTTTTGTGGAATCTAAGTTCCTTGAACCAGAAGATGGGGGCGATAGAAAGTTTGATATAAGTGAAAAGTATAAGCAGAGTCAAAATTGGTATTGTAATAAAGGAGAATCTTGGGATAAATTCATCAGCAATATCAAAGATGGAATTGATGCGATGAAGCCTACTAAAAGAAGAAGATATCCCATTTATGGAGGTGGACTCAAGCAGGGTATAACACATTTGGTTGGAATTGCGAATATGCAAGATTCTGATATTCTAAACGACTTCAAGAAAAAATATAGTATCGATGAAAATATTGATGTTATAGAGTTCGTCAATCTTGTATTTGAACCGAATGCTAAATATTCTAATGAGCATGAAGATTATGAGGCTTATCATGAAGCATACCAAAAATTGATTATCGACAACGCAAAAAAATATGGTATTAATAAACCAGGATGGATGACGTATCGAGAATTATTCAATAAGTTGCCGCCAGATAATCTAAAAGAACTAAAGGATTATTTGGAGAAACGATATATGCAATTCTCAGCCTAATAACCAAAAATCAAAATCATTCATTTACGCACCCCACCACTAAGTGAGGTGCATTTTTTTGTATTTCCTTTATATTTTACGCCACGATTTGGCGTAGCTACGCAATTGTTTTGTACTCATAAATCAAAATCATTTATAGAGTATGAAACTAGCGATTGTTGGTTCCCGTTCTATTACGAAAGAGGGAATCGTTGCAGAGGCAATTAATCATTTCAATTTGAAACCGGGAATTATCGTCTCGGGCGGTGCAAAAGGAATCGACAGCTTGGCGGCCAAGTACGCAAGAGAAAACAAAATTCCACTCATCGAATTCAAACCGGATTACCAAAGGTATGGTAGAGCTGCTCCGATTCTGAGAAACACCACGATAATTGAACATTCAGATGTGGTTCTTGCGATCCACGATGGGGTTTCGAAAGGAACTCTCGATTCTATCAAAAAGGCGAAAAATCTCGGAAAGAGAGTTTGCTTATTCAAGTATTCAGATTAAATCTAAAAATCATGAAAAACAAAAAAATCAGAAACGTAGCTCAAATTGGCTACTGCTATGGCAGCGAATGGTATCTCATGCGATATATGGCTCGTCACCGTAAGTATTTAGAATCGCTCATCGATAAAAAGCTTGGCAGTTTGGGAGGCTTCGATTGGTTGGATTTCGAATATGACGAATCCAACCAAATACTTACTGGAGACAAAGAGCTGTCGGGGCTTGGCTGGTTGAAGCAATGCGTTGTAGATTCAAAATACAGATTGGCAAACCTGCACTATTATAAATATGGTATAAATAATCCTGACGAGTGGCAGTTCTGGGATGCCGTTTTTGTGCGCAACGACGTTGTTTATTTGGTTGAGGCTAAGTCGTATGCAGAAGAATTTGAGTCGAATCGTGAGCATGGTGGTAGATCCCGAAATGCCATTTTCATGTTGATGCAAGACGAGTTGCGGCCATACGGTGTGGAGGTCAATGAGAAATGGCTTGGTAAATATTATCAATTTGCTAATCGATTGGCAACCGCCGCAATGCTCAACAACCAAGGCGTGAAAACAAAAGTTCTCTATATCTGTTTTGTGAATGCCAACAATGGCCGCATCGTAGATAGAGATGGAAATAGAATTTCCGATGAAGAGCCAATCGGAAAACCAAAGTGCTCGTCATACGATGGTTTCGATATGGTGCTTCAAAATGAACTAGATTATTTGGGGATTACAAAAGAGCAAGTTGCCGATATTTACGCTGGGGCTATTTATGTAGATGTCCAACGGAATGGCAACGATGTGTATATCTCACATATATAGATAGGTACCTAAAAAAATTTTGCGCTGAGATATAAAAAATGTAATATTTGCATGCTTACGCCATGATTTGGCGTATAGGACTCGTATTATTTGTAGTCGAAATCAGTTGTACAACTTCCAAAATCAGCACAAAAATGATAGTAATTTCGGTAGATAGTTTCTACGACACCCGAGACAATGCTAAAATCTATGAAGGTTTGGAAAATATCTCGGTCCACCTTCACAATCCGACGTGCGAGCAAGTGGCTCTGACGCTTGCAACGAACCGAGACAAACGAGTTTTGTGCACGGGTCACGGATCTCCGAGCGGTCTCCTCGGTCCTAGTTGGGAAAAGCTTGTGATTGACGACAGAATGGCGCCGCTTCTGAAAGACAAGAAGATGATTTGTTTTTGGTGCCACGCAAGCGACTTTGCTTACAAACACGGGCTGCATGGATTTTTCTCTTCGATGTTTATAACAAATCTTGGCGAGGCCGTTTGCGAAGGCTACGACGAAGCGGACGAACTTGATATTCAGGCAGAGAACCTCATCTTTTTCGACTCGCTAAACAGACTTCTACGCAGCGACATTCCTCTAAGCGAGTGGCCGCAACTGCTCTACGAAAATTGCCACAAAGAGAAGGACTTCGTAGACTATAATTACATGGGACTTTCGTATTTGAAATAATTACACAAAAGAAAACTTCAATATTATGGGTTACAGATTTTACAACACCGACAAACACAAAAGTTACCACGTCGTGCCATTGTGGTCGTGGGAAGATACCGAGCCATATCGCAATTATGCATCAAACTGGAGCGTATTTATTTGCGAAGAGGCATTCAAAGCAGAAATAACCGATGATGGCTCAAGATTCTATGTTTTTCTTGCCGATGATTACAAAACGCTCGATGCCGCTAAGTATGAGACTAATAAAAATCCGAAAGATGAATACGGATTATCGATGATAGGCGTAATTGTTGACAAACAGGGCATTCCGAAAGACATAACAAGCCGCTGGAATTTGATGGACGGAAGCGAAGACATCACAGTGGAGCAATTATGGGAAGTTAGCAATGTGTGTCTCTGGCACCATCTAATCTTCGAAGAAGAAAAATTTTTTGTGTTGTATGAAGACAAAAAGCTGTCGTATCTGATTGATACCTTATATATGTGCGCTTACGTCACCATTCCTAAAGTGCCATATAGCGGCGATGTTAGGATTCCTGAGTCTATCGACTACTATGGCAAAAAGGTTGAAGTAGTTGGCATTACGCGCAACGCATTTTATGAAGCTCGCGAACTTGAAAGCCTTTACATACCAAAGAATGTTATCCACATTTCTCACGGGCTATTTTTCAACTGCCATAAACTGAAACATATTGAGATTGACAAGGACAATCCATATTACATAGTATACGACAATGCTATCTATTTACTATGGATAGACCTCGATGCAAACGAGGCGAAAAAGGAAGCGATGAAAACTTTGACGTTTGATAAAGATGTCAGTTTTGTCAATATTGATTTTTCAAACTCATTTTGCGGACTTAACCATGAGGCACCCGACTGGCTGAATTTGGGGAATGGGAAAAGATGGGGTGAAATCTCTGTACACGATGGCGTTAAGTATCTTGAATGGTGTGGAGACAAATACCTTATAATGGTTGATCAAAAGAAGTGCGATCCTGACCTTGTTATCGACTCTAATGAATTTGTTTATGATATGCCTGACTATGCTCATTTCGTTGTGGCACCATACTCCTTCGACAATTGCGAAAACCTAACGAGCATACGATTCAATAGAGTGTCATTTTTCAGCAATAAAGCTTTTGAAAGAGGGAACTTCGATAAACTGAAGTCTATAACTATTGACAACCCTCACCGTCATTATGCCAAAGGCAGAAAGGTATACCTGCTTATTGCCGAGCAAGAGGAGCAAGACAAGCAACCGTCTTGCGAAATTCGTCCGTATAGCTATAGTTACGAGGGGTCAAAAGCAATACGTGAATATTTGGGATCCGATGCAGACCTTGTAAGTAAACCATATTACACTGAAGATGGCGTCATATTTGAACTTGCAGAATTAATGCATTATGACGAAATGGACTACGATGGGGAAGGTGACATTAGAGATGACCCTACCAAAGGTTACTATGTAATGAAAGACCACGGGCAGAATAATATTTATAACTATCCGATAATCAAGGAGAATGGTTTGTTAGATAAGTAATATTTTTTGCATAACGAACTATAAAGCTATGGGCTACGATATTATACGTAAATATGTATGGGTGATCAACACCATCATAACGTCAAAGCGCATCACATTTGACGAACTCAACCAAAAATGGGTGAATAGTGAACTTAGCGGTGGTAATGATTTACCCAAACGCACGTTCGATAATTGGTGCGAGAAGATTGCCGAAATCTTCAATCTCGACATCGAAAACGAGCGCAAGGGCGAATACTATTACTACATACCATATTTCGATGAGTTGAAAAATGGAAGCATCGAGTCGTGGATATACAACACAATGAGTGTTGGCAACATGCTTATAAATAGTCAGCGAGTGAAAGACCGCATACAACTCGAAACTGTGCCGTCGTCGCAAGAATTTCTGCAGCTGATAATAGAAGCGATGAAAGAAAATCGCGCCATAAATATGACGTATCATAGTTATTGGCATGACCAAGAGCGCACGTTTGACGTGCAACCATATTGTGTAAAACTATTTCGTCAACGCTGGTATATGATTGCTCAGACTTATATCCATGAAACACCACATATCTATGCTCTGGACCGCATTCTCAATCTTTCCATTACCGACAAACAGTTCGAAATGCCTAAAGATTGGAATGCAGCCGAATATTACAACGATTATTTCGGCGTAATTATTTATGAGCAGTCGAAGAAAGAGGTTATCAAGTTGCAGTTTACCGCGCGCCAAGCCAAGTATATACGCGATCTGCCGTTGCATGCATCACAGAAGGAACTTGAAGACAATGTTTTTGAATACCGACTTTGCCCTGGTTATGAGTTCATACACGAAATTCTTCGTTATGGCAATCAAGTTAAGGTGCTAGAACCACAGTCTCTTCGCGAAACTGTAGCCAATGAGATTCGTGAGATGGCAGAGCAGTATGCAGATAAATAAGTATTGAAGCTCGTGCGCTAACAAACTAAAACCCCGCCGTATGATCTACATGCAGCGGGGTTTGTATATACATATATATGTATGCTTATTGTTGCGTCTTGCTTTCGACTTTGTCGTCGAACTTGAAGAGAATGGTGAAAAGAACGCAAAGCGTCAGTGCGTATGCGGAAAATACCATCCAAATCCATGGCCAATCACCAACCGTTAAGCCGTTGACGTTTTCGGTAGCGTAGTTCACTACGGCTTGTGCTACTATCATACCAAGAGAAGCGCCCAAACCATTGGTAAATAGGAAGAACAAGCCTTGCGCGCTCGAACGAATAGAACTGTCGGTGTAGTTATCTATAAATAGCGAACCCGAAATATTGAAGAAATCGAACGCTACGCCGTAGACAATCATTGAGAGAGTTAGCCATATTATGCCTGGCATCACAGGGTAACCGATGGCGAAAAATCCGTAGCGCAGCACCCAAGCAAACATTGCTATCAGCATAACTCGCTTTATACCAAAATGTTTCATAAAGAATGGTATAAGTAGTATGCAGAACGTCTCAGAAAGTTGCGAGAGCGAAATCAAAATATTGGCGTGCTCCACGAAGAACGAACCTTTGAAAGCCTCGTCGGCTTCGAAACTACTTATGAAAGTGTTTGCGTAGCCATTTGTAATCTGTAGGCAAACGCCCAAAAGCATCGAGAAGATGAAGAACGTAGCTATGCGACCCTCCTTGAAGAGTTTGAATGCACGCAAGCCGAAAGCATCAATCAAATCTTTGTGCGAAGCATCTTTCTTTATGGTGCAATGTGGCAACGTCAGTGCGTATGCAACGAGCAAAACTTCCCAACCTGCCGACACGAAGAATTGTTCGTAGCTATGCTGAACGCCAACTAAATCGACTATCCACATAGATACTATGAAACCAACCGTGCCAAACACGCGAATGGGCGGGAATGCCGTGATGGTATCAAGATGTGCAATCTCCAACGCGTTATACGATACTGAGTTAGACAGTGCAAGCGTAGGCATATAGAATGCAACACTCAAAGTGTAGAATGGGAAAATATCGGCGAACGTCACGCCGCCATTCATAGCTATGTAGCCCACATAGCCCATTGCCGCAGCCGCTATCGCGTGGCAAATGGCCATAAGCCTTTGCGCCTCAACCCAACGATCGGCTATTATACCTATTATGGCTGGCATAAATATCGACACAACCCCCTGTATCGAATAAAACCAACCAATATTACTACCAATTCCAATCGACGAAAGGAAACCTCCCATCGATGTCAAATATGCTCCCCACACTGCAAATTGTAGGAAGTTCATAACTATTAGACGCAATTTTATATTCATACTATAATGTATTATTTATAACCTCATTTTCAATCACTTTAGGATACCACTCATATTCGAGCGCATGCACTTTAGCCGCCAACGACTCTGCTGTGTCTGTTGGTTCAACTGTACACATCTTTTGGCAAACAATGCCGCCTTCATCATAATATTCGTTCACTCTATGTATAGTTATGCCGCTTACTACATCGCCAGCATCAATCACTGCTTGGTGAACCTTGCTGCCATACATACCTTTCCCGCCATACTTAGGCAAAAGCGAAGGGTGAATGTTTAGAATGCGATGGTCGTATTTCGCGGTGATGTCTTGCGGAAGAAGCCAAAGAAATCCCGCCAAAACTATAAAAGAAATGTTATTGCGGTGCAGGTATGCCGTCACTTCGCCCGTTTCATTTAACTGTTGTTTGCTAAAAACGAAGCATTGAACGCCCAACTTTTTAGCGCGTTCCACTACGTATGCATTGGCATTATTACATAGGATAGCCCCCACGCGAATGCGGTTCGAAGTTGAAAAATAGTTAACAATATTCTCGGCATTAGAGCCATCGCCAGAGGCGAAAATAGCTATGTATTTCAATTTCAGACGGTTTTATAACAGTTTGATACATAAGCAAAATTATACTAAAGCAAGTCAAAAGTCTGCAAAAAAGAGCACTTATATTTGAAAAACAATTTTCTAAGTATTTACTTTGCGCTGTTTTTAGAAAATAAGTTTCTAAGCAGAAAATAAAGTATTAATAACCTTAAACGTAAAAAACCATGTCAGAAATTGCAGAAAAAGTAACAGCAATTATAGTAGACAAATTGGGTATCTCAGCAGACCAAGTAACTCCAGAAGCAAGCTTCACAAACGATCTTGGCGCAGATTCTCTCGACACTGTTGAGTTAATCATGGAATTCGAAAAACAATTCAATATTACTATTCCTGACGACGAGTCTGCAAAAATCAACACCGTTGGTGACGCTATCTCATACATTGAGAATAACGCAAAATAATTAATATACAGACGAATCCGTAAAACATGGAGTTAAGAAGAGTAGTAGTTACCGGTATAGGTGCGATTACCCCTTTGGGAAATGATGTTCCCACAACATGGGAAAACCTTGTAAAAGGAGTTAGTGGTGCAGGGCCAATTACGCGCTTTGATGCCTCCAAATTCAAAACGTCTTTCGCTTGTGAGGTAAAAGGCTACGATCCTTCGAAGTACTTCGATGTAAAAGAGGCTCGCAAAATTGACCTCTTCACTCAGTATGCTGTGGTTGCAGCAGATGAGGCTGTGAAAGATTCGAAGCTCGATTTAGAAGTAGAAGACAAAAACCAAATAGGTGTTATTTGGGGTGCTGGAATTGGCGGTATCAAAACTATTTATGATGGCGTTCGTGAATTTTGTGAAGGTGATGGAACACCACGTTTCAATCCTTTCTTCATTCCGAAAATGATTGCCGACATAGCTCCTGGCTATATCTCAATCCGTTATGGTTTTGGTGGTCCAAACTTTGGTACCATAGCAGCTTGTGCTTCGTCGACGAATGCTATCGCAACGGCACTCGACCAAATTCGTCTCGGTCGCGCTGATATTATTGTCAGTGGTGGTTCTGAGGCAGCTTTGGCAGAGCCTGGCGTAGGTGGCTTTACCTCGATGAAAGCTCTTTCAACCCGCAACGATGATCCTAAGACGGCTTCTCGTCCATTCGACAAAGGTCGCGATGGTTTCGTGATGGGTGAGGGTGGTGCTTGCTTGATTCTCGAAGAGTATGAACACGCGAAGAAACGTGGCGCTCATATCTATTGTGAGATGGTAGGCGGCGCATTCTCGGGCGATGCATATCACTTGACAGCTCCACACCCAGAAGGCGATGGCGCAGCACGTGTGATGGCAGCAGCACTCAAAGATGCTAATTTGAAGCCTGAAGATGTTGATTATATCAACGTTCACGGCACGTCTACTCCTATGGGCGATAAAGGTGAGGTGAAGGCTATTTTGAAAGTCTTCGGCGAAAGTGCTTATAAATTAAATATTAGCTCTACTAAGTCGATGACTGGTCACTTGCTCGGTGCAACGGGTGCTCTCGAAGCTATCGTTTGCGTAAAAGCAATTGAAAATGGCATAGTTCCTCCAACTATCAACCATTTCGAAGATGATCCAGAAATAGATAATAAGTTGAACTTCACGTTCAACAAGATGCAAAAGAGAGATGTAAAGGTTGCTCTGTCGAATACCTTTGGTTTCGGCGGTCACAACTCAACTGTAATCTTCAAAGCACTATAAAATTTGAAATTCTGTTTCTCAGACATTACAAGACTTCTTTCCCCAGAGGGAAGGAAGTTTTTCTTTTTTGTGTGTCGTACAGCAGGCTACTTGCCACGTAATCTATCGCTGTACGAGACCGCATTTACACACCGTTCTGCGGCGCATCATAAACACATAAAAAACAATGAACGCTTAGAGTATCTTGGCGATGCTATATTAGACATGATTGTGGCTGAAATTCTCTACGAAAAGATGCCCAATGCTAATGAAGGTCAACTTACAAGTTTGCGCGCTATGATTGTTAGTCGTAAGCACTTGAATAACGTTGCTAAGACGTTGTCGTTTTGCCGAAAAATACACTACAAAGCGTCGCATAATATCTCAAATACGCACCTTCCAGGCGATGCTTTGGAGGCTTTTGTTGCGGCTATCTATCTCGATGGCGGTTTGCGCGCTGCACGCCGATTTGTGCGCAAGCATATCGCAAGTGATGAATGTATAAGTAAGTTCCAAAGTGGCAGTAGCGAAGAAAACTACAAGTCGCGCCTATTGGAATGGGGGCAGCATCAGCACGTTGCGGTGAGGTTCAATACGCAAATCGTTGCGTCGGAAGATAGCAAAGTGCCAACATTCAGTTCTGAAGTTATCGTTGATGATAACAATGTGTCGTTTGGCGAAGGAAAAACGAAAAAACAGGCTGAACAGAATGCTGCATACGCTGCACTTCTTGAGGTGAATAAGCTCTTCCCGTCGGAAAAATAATACTGTTTGCTTGTTGAAATACAAGAATTGAACGGAGCTATACGAGTGCATTCGTTCTGCATGTGAATTCTCGCACAGAAGGCTTCGATGGCGCAGATTAGATGTTGCAGAGACGTAATTCTCGTGACTTGTATTTGGTCGTTCGTAGTGCGTAACTATGTACGTATAAAAACAAAAAACCGAAAAATCTTTTCGGATTTTTCGGTTGTAGTAGCGGGGAGCCGACTCGAACGACTGACCTTTGGGTTATGAGCCCAACGAGCTACCACTGCTCCACCCCGCAATGTATTGTTGAAGATTCTTGCGAATCGTTTCGTCTCAATTGCGTTTGCAAAATTATGACATATTCGTAGCTTGAACAATATGTCATGTGTTATAAAATGTTAATGTTTATAGCGTAGAAAACCTTGCAAAAACGCTCAATGGCAGAGTGCGTCCTGCTCTATCGCGAAAACTCAGTGTGTCGCACTCGATGCCTTTGGCTTGCGGGAAATAGCAATGTAGCAAGTTTTCTGCAACGAGCGGCGAGAAACCCATTGAGTAAAGGTTCAGAATTACCATTCCGCCAGTAGGGTAGAGCAATTGGCTGCAAGCTTTCATCAAAGGAGCGATAGCCTCTTCGAAAATCCATTTCTCGCCTTTCGGTCCGCGTCCGTAAGCGGGAGGGTCGAGTATTATGGCGTGATAGCGTTTGCCTCGGCGTGCAGCGCGTTCTACGTATGTCATGGCATCTTCGACCATCCAACGAACATTGTCGAGGTGCGAGGCATCCATGTTGTCGTGTGCCCAATTGACAACTTGTTTTACAGCGTCGAGGTGAGTGACGTCGGCGCCAGCGGCTTTGGCAGCTAATGTTGCTCCGCCAGTGTAGGCAAAGAGGTTGAGAACTTCGGGATTTTCAATCTTGCCATTCAAATGATCGTAGATATAATCCCAATTGTTGGCTTGCTCGGGGAATAGTCCGACGTGCTTGAACGAAGTCATACCCAAGCGAAACGTAAGTTTCATGTTGCCGTGAGAGTATGAGATGAACCACTTGTCGGACATGCCTTTGCGCACATGCCAAGTGCCGCGGTCGCTTTTGTTGGTGGCCTCTTCGTTGAGTTCAAACCACGCATCGGCGCGTTGCCATTCACTGTCGGACAGAGCCTTGGGCCAGATGGCTTGCGGTTCGGGGCGGCGTAATATGTACTGACCAAAGCGCTCGAGTTTCTCGAAATCGCCTGTGTCTATAAGCTCGTAATCTTTACCAAAATCTACTATCATGGCGCAAAGATAATTTGTTGATGTGGTTTTTGCGTATAACTATTTATGGCGCTTGTACATATCATAAGAATGAAGAAATAAGCGTGTAAATAGAAATGTATTATGTTGATTTGCTGATATTTATGCCTACTTTTTATAACTGATATTTGTGCCAATATTTATGACTACGGCGAAGTATAAAATAACAAATCTTTACAATGATTTGAACTTTATGTGTAAAGTTCAGTAAATTAGGCGTCAAATGTAAAATGATGAAGTTTCTACTGAACACCATACTATTATTGATAACGTTGACGAGCATGGCGGCGGCGCAGGAGTTGAACCAGAAGACCGCGGAGGGCTTGAAGACTGGTCAATGGCGCGAGGAAGACAAAAACGGCTCAGTGATGGTGGGTGAATATGTAGATGGCAAAAAAAACGGTGTGTGGACCACCACTAATGCGAAGGGCATTTGTGTATCGAAGGTAACCTACACAGCTGGAATGGCTCAGGGCGAGGCAACATTCTACTACGAAAATGGTGTTGTGCAAGAGCATGGCATATGGAATGTCGACCACTGGGAAGGCGCTTATGAACGTAACTATGAAAATGGAAATCCATATTGCAAATTCAACTATAACCGCCGCGGAAAACGTGAAGGACATCAAGTATACTACCACGACAACGGTAAGACTATGTACGACGGCACGTGGAAAGGCGGCAAGATTACTGGCACGCTATCGATATACAACTCCAACGGCGTAAAGACTGCAGAGCGTATGTATGACGAAGGCGGCAAATTCAGTGGCGCTAAAGATATTGATGCCCCCACCGCTCCCGTCGATGGTAACGCAGGATTCAAGGGAACGGGTAAGTTCACGCTTTACTACCTTGATGGTCGTCCCGACAGAAAGGGCGATTTCGTGGATGGCGAGTTGAAAAATGGCGAGTGGTATATATATAATAACCAAAAGAAACTTATACGCACCGAAATCTACGTGAATGGCGAGAAGAAAGGCGTGAAGTAAGGAATAGACAACAACTCAATATGTATTCAATAGCAAAAAAATGTAATGTCGTAGGTACTGATGACCTGCGCGCCGATTTGTCGTGTCTCGTAGCCGACTATGATGCAAAACAAATATTCATTGTTGTGGACCAAGGTTCGCGCAAGTTCTGCTACGACTTGGTTCGTGGAGTAGAAAAGCTCTCTGATTCAAATGTGATAGAGATTCGTCAAGGCGATGACTATAAGAATTACGAATCGGCGCTCCAAATTTGGAATTTCCTAAGCGAACATGGGGCAAACCGTCGTTCGCTACTTATAAATATAGGCGGCGGCATGCCGTGCGACCTCGGCGGTTTCTGCGCATCGACATTCAAGCGAGGCATTGAGTTTATAAATATACCTACAACACTTCTCGCGCAAGTTGATGCGTCGATTGGTGGCAAGACGGGCATGAACCTTGGCGGATTGAAAAACGAGATTGGCGTTTTTTCGATAGCCAAATCGGTACTTATATGCAGCGACTTCCTGAAGACACTCGACAAGGCAAATCTGCTTTCGGGTTTTGCCGAGATGCTCAAGCACGCGCTGATACACGACGCTGCGTCGCTAGAAAAATTGCTCGCATTCGACTTCGATAAACCCGACTTCGGTGTGCTGCAAACGCTTGTTGGTGAGTCGATAGGTATAAAAAATTACTTTGTTACAGAAGATCCGAAGGAGAAAGGCGTTCGTAAGGCGCTGAACTTCGGACATACATTCGGTCATGCATTCGAGACCTTTGCTATGCGCCATCAGCGGCCTATTTTGCATGGTTATGCTGTGGCATACGGCATGGTTTGCGAGCTACGTATGAGTGCCGCAAAGGTTGGACTCGACAGAAACGAAGCCGAGCGTGTGGCTGCCGAAATAGAGAAACGCTATGGCAAGTTTAGCTACACCGAAAACGACCTGCCCGAACTCATCGAATTGATGACGCACGACAAGAAAAACGATTCGAGAGGTATCAACTTTACGCTTCTGCCGCGCATTGGCGAAATAATTATCGACCAAATTATTCCGGCGAACGAGATTGAGGCTGAGCTTCGTAATTATATAAACGTAAATAGTAAATAGGTATGGCGAAACAATATGTATTGCGTCGTTCTGCGTTTCGTTCAGCCGACATCACACTGCCGACATCGAAGAGCATAAGCAACCGTTTGTTGCTCATCAACGTGTTGTGCCACAGCCCATACAAACCCGAAAATATTTCCGATAGCGACGATACACGCGTAATGCTAAAAGCCGTCGAGAGCGATTGCTCGCTTGTGGATGTTGGCGCGGCAGGTACATCGATGCGCTTCCTTACGGCGTACTTGGCATTGCTACCAGGCGAGCATATCATCACGGGCAGTGAGCGCATGAAGCAACGCCCGATTGGATTGCTCGTTGACGCTCTCCGCACGTTGGGCGCCGATATTCAATACGTAGAAAACGAAGGCTTCCCGCCGCTCAAGATTGTAGGTAAAGAACTACAAGGCGGCAAAGTGACGCTGCCGGGCAACGTAAGTAGCCAATATATATCGGCATTGATGATGATAGCGCCAATGGTAAAAGGCGGACTATATATTGAACTTGAAGGCAAAATCAATTCGCGCCCATACATAGCTATGACGCTCGCTACGATGAAGAGCTACGGCGTACAGGGCGAATGGAACGACCACACCATAAATATTCCAGAAGGACGCTACACGCCAGTGCAAAACAGAGTTGAGGCAGATTGGAGTGCGGCTTCGTATTGGTACGAGATGGCGGCGCTCTGTCCGCAATGCAAGTTCCATCTCATTGGGTTGGAGCGCGAGAGCTTGCAGGGCGATTCGGCGGTGCGCACCATTGCAGAAAATCTTGGTGTGAAAACCGAATTTTGCGCCGACGGCATAATTATAAATAAGACAAAAGATACCACTGCGCATTTTACCTACGACTTTAGTTCGCAGCCCGACTTGGCTCAGACGTTTGTTGTGGTATGCTGTCTGATGGATGTAAAATTCAATTTTACGGGTCTTGAGAGCCTAAAGATAAAGGAAACCGACCGACTTGGTGCACTCATAGCTGAATTGCGAAAACTTGGCTACGTGCTAAGTACCAATAATATAGATGCGCTGTCGTGGAGCGGAGAACGCACCGAGCCCGACAATCAGCCGGTTATAAATACGTATAAAGACCATCGAATGGCAATGGCTTTTATGCCAGCCGTAGCCGCGCTCCCCGATATGGGCATAACTATCGACGACCCCGATGTTGTGTCGAAGTCGTACCCGATGTTCTGGCGCGACATGCAGTCGGCTGGACTTGCGATGGACGAAAAAAATATTTGAGTATGAAAAAAGCTGCGCATAAAATCATCAACGACCCCGTTTATGGCTTCATTAGCATCGACGACGAGTTGCTTCTGCGAATTATAGACCACCCGTGGCTTCAGCGCATGCGCCGCATACGCCAATTGGGAATGTCGAATTTGGTCTATCCGGGTGCGCAACATACGCGCTTTCAGCACGTTGTAGGCGCGATGCACCTGATGCAATCTGCCATACATATACTTAGAAACAAAGGCTGCGAGATTTCTAAATCGGATGCGCGATCGGCAATGGCGGCAATGCTGCTGCATGACATCGGTCACGGGCCATTCTCGCACGTGCTTGAGCACTCTATTGTCGACGAGGTAGATCATGAGACCATTTCGCGTATTATGATGCGCCGCATGAACGAGCAGATGAATGGCGACCTGTCGGACGTGCTGAACATCTTCGACGGACATTGTCAGCCGTTCTTGCATCAACTCATGTCAAGTCAGCTCGACACCGACCGCCTCGACTACCTGCGCCGCGACTGCTTCTTTACCGGAGTAACGGAAGGTACAATTGGCTCAGACCGCATAATAAAGATGCTCAACGTAGCCAACGACAACCTCGTGGTGGAGTCGAAAGGAATATATTCCATAGAAAACTTCCTCTTAGCCCGCCGACTGATGTATTGGCAAGTCTACCTACACAAAACGGTGGTGGCAGCCGAGAAGATGCTCATACAGATTGTGCGCCGCGCAAGTTATTTGGCTCGTAACGGACACATGCCGTTTGCTGCGCCGTCGCTGCAATATTTTCTATGTACGCATATAAATAAAAATAATATCGATACCGATGAGGCGATAAACCACTTTACCAACCTCGATGATTCAGACGTGCTTTCGGCAATAAAAGTATGGCAAACCGATAGTGACAAAGTGTTGAGTCAACTCTCGAAGTGGTTTGTGAATAGAAACATATTCACTATAAAACTTACGCGCGAGCCAATTTCGGAGGATTATTTGTCGGTGGTGAAGGCGAGTGTAGCCAAAGAACTCGAACTTTCGATGGAAGATGCTGAGTTCTTCGTTATTTCTGGTCAAGTGTCGAGCAAGACCTATTCGCTTGGCACCGACCGCATAAACATTATGTATTCGCCGACTGACATTCGCGACATTTCGGACGCTTCAGATATGTTCAATTTGCAAGCACTTGCGCACTCGGATAAGCGCTACTACGTATGCTTTCCGAAGTTCTTATTGGAATAAAATATCGTGTATGCTGTACAACATACATGATAATTTGCACAGAGAGTGTTGTGGGTCTATTTTTGCCGCGAATACAATAACATCTTTAGTGTTTTTATCCAATTATCTGAAGGTTTTAGTGGAATAAGTAAGAAATCTCTAATTATCCAAAACTCCGAGCCGTGACGGTATCGGAGTTTTTTTTTATGCATATACGAATCAGATACCACCTAATAAATATTCTTACTTTTGCGCGAAATAAAACGTCTTGTATTTATGAAGAAGAGAATCATAATTATTGCTTCGCTTGTTGTGGCGGTGGCGTTGGCATTGACGGTGTTCTTTCGCTACTATTTTGTGTTTGGCGAAGGCGTAAAATCGGGCACGCTCAACTACATAGTATATAAAGGTGTAGTTTTCAAAACCTACGAAGGCAAACTTATCCAAAGCGGTTTCAAGAGCGCAACGAACGCTAAAACGGGTTCTGCACCTGGCACATCGACTGCCATTCAGAGCTACGAATTCCAGTTCTCGGTGACCGACCCACACATTGCCGATTCATTGATGTTGTGTAGTGGTCGCGATGTGCAACTGCACTACAAAGAATACATATCTACTCTGCCATGGCGAGGCATGAGCGAGTACGTAGTGGACAGCATAATATCAGTTAGATAGGCTAACAAAAACTAAAAATGCGTTTGCACAAAAAGTAATTCAGTGCAAATGACTAAATTCGCGCAGTTTTGGCGTATGTATTTTCATACGTATAAATAGGCAAATAAAATATTACAGAATGGAGTTTACAGCCCAACAGATTGCCCAATTGATTGAGGGCACAGTAGAAGGCAATGCCGATGCAATAGTTCGCGATGTATCTAAAATTGAAGAAGGCCGCGAATTCACGCTTTCATTTTTCTCGAATCCGAAATACGAGCATTATGTATACACCACCGACGCATCGGTGATAATAGTAAACAACGATTTCAAACCAACAGAACCTGTAAAAGCAACGCTCATCAGAGTGCCTAACTCATACCAAGCATTGGCAAAATTGCTCGATATGTACGCACAGATGCAACCACAGAAAGTTGGTATCGAGCAGCCATCGTTCATCAGCAAGAGCGCTACGTTGGGCGAGTTTGCATACGTAGGCGCTTTCGCATACATAGGCGAAAATGTGAAGATTGGCAAAAACGTCAAGATTTATCCGCAAGTGTATGTAGGCGATAATGTAGTTATTGGCGATGATACTACACTCTACGCTGGCGTTCGTATATATAAAGATTGCAAAATAGGCAGCCGATGCATCTTGCATTCGGGCTGTGTGATTGGTGCTGACGGATTTGGCTTTGCACCCGACGAGAACCGTAACTACAAAAAGATTCCGCAAGTGGGTAATGTAGTTATTGCCGACGATGTTGAGATAGGTGCAAATACTTGTGTCGACCGCGCTACGATGGGTAGCACCCGCGTAAATAGAGGCGTGAAACTCGACAACCTTGTACAGATTGCTCACAACGTGGAGATTGACGAAAGCACAGTTATGGCTGCACAGTGTGGTGTGGCTGGTTCTACGAAAGTTGGTAAGCACTGCATGTTTGGCGGTCAAGTTGGTATTGCTGGTCATATAAGTATTGCAGATGGATTGCAGTGTGGCGCTCAGGCCGGCATCAATTCATCGATAAAAGATACAAGCAGTCCGATGATTGGCTCGCCAGTTATGGATGCACAAGATTTTATGCGCAGCTTCGTAGTGTTCCGCAAATTGCCACAACTCAAGCGCGACATAGACACATTGATGGCTAAGACAAAGTAAAAAACACTATGGAGCTACAGACAACAATAGGCGGAAGTTACATATTCAAAGGCAAAGGCCTTCACACAGGCGCAATAGTAAACCTAACAATAACACCAGCTGCCGAAGATTACGGTTTTCGCTTCAAGCGAATCGACCTCGATGGACAGCCAGAGATAAAAGCTGAGGCTACACGCGTGTCGTTCACACAACGCGGCACTGTGCTTACCGGCGACAACGGCGAGAAGATTTCTACCATCGAACACCTGATGTCCGCTTTGCGCGCGTTGGGCGTAGACAACTGCAAGATAGAACTCGATGGCCCCGAAGTGCCTATTCTCGATGGCAGCGCACGACCATTTGTAGAGGCTATCCGCAAAGTAGGCATAGTAGAACAGAAGAAAGAGCGTAAGTACATGGTGATTACGCACAAAGTAGTCTACGAAAAGCCAGAAAAAGGCATACGTATAATAGCACTTCCAGAAGATCATTTCGCAGCGCAAGTAAATATTGCTTTCGATGGGTCGAGATGTCTTGCAAATCAGTGGGCGCAGATTGAGAGCCTCGATGAATATGATCAAGTCTACGACTGCCGCACATTCGTATTCCTTCACGAGATTAAGCCTCTGCTTGATATGGGCTTGATAAAGGGTGGCGACCTCGAAAATGCTATCGTTTTTGTAGATAAGAAACTCACCGACGACGAGCGCAAGGCTGTAGCTAAGCAACTTGGCAAAGACGATGTCACGATACACGAAAGTGGAGTTCTCAACGAGCACGACTTGAAGTATGCCAACGAAGCAGCACGCCACAAATTGCTCGACCTTGTGGGCGATTTGTCGCTTGTGGGCTATCCTATAAAGGGACGCATATTGGCCACTCGTTCCGGTCACGGATCCAACACGGCTTTTGCCCGTCAGTTAATGCAAGAATTCAAACAATAGAATACAGATATACATAAAATATGATTCATCAAATGTCGTTTGTATCACCAGAAGCTCAGATAGCCGAGAGTGCCGAGATAGGGCCTTTCGTCACCATTGAGCGTAATGTGGTGATAGGCGAGGGCACCCGCGTAATGAGTGGCGCTGTGATTTGCGAAGGCACTCGTATTGGTAAAAACTGCAGAATATTTCCAAATGCAGTTATCGGTGCTGTGCCACAAGATTTGAAATTTGTTGGCGAGGAGACCACTTGCGAAATTGGCGACAATAACACGATTCGCGAATTTGTAACTATAAATAGAGGCACTGCTTCGAAAAATCGTACTGTGGTGGGTAGCAACAACCTGCTTATGGCCTATGTGCATGTTGGTCACGATTGTGTGCTTGGCAACAACCTCATTATCTCGAACGCTTGCCAATTTGCTGGCGAGGTTGAGATAAACGATTTTGCTGTTGTTGGTGGTGGCTCGCTCGTGCATCAATTCACGCGCATCGGTTCGTATGTTATGGTGCAAGGTGGCACTCGCGTGGGCAAGGATATGCCTCCATTTGCTATGGTAGGTCGCGATCCTGCTACTTGCGAAGGCATAAATCTTATTGGTATGAAACGTCGTGGTTTCAACGAACAGCAAATTGCTGAGGTTCAAGAGATTTATCGCTACTTATATCAGCGTAACCTCAACACGACGCAAGCGCTCAATGCCATTGAGGCAGAATTGCCACAAAGCGAATTGCGCGATAAGATTGTAAACTTCATACGTACCTCGCAACGCGGTATAATTCGCGGCGCTAAATAAATATTTATGAAGACCTATACCACTACAGCCAAAGTGACTGAAACCATGACAGCTCGCGCAATGGGCTCTGGCGACATGAACGTGCTCGCTACGCCTGCTATGGTTGCGCTTATGGAGAATGCAGCAATGCTTGCCGCAGCCAACGATATGGAAGAGGACAACACTACGGTTGGTATCTCTATAAATACTACTCACGTGAAAGCCTCTAAAGTGGGCGCTACGATAACTGTTACGGCTAACCTTGTAAATATTGATGGCCGAAAACTAACATTCGAAATCGAGGCTAACGATGAAGGCGGCCTCATTGGTAAAGCTACCCACGAGCGCTTTGTGGTGAATAGAGAAAAATTTTTGAGCAAATTAGGATAACATCATAAAACATCAAAAAGCATGATAGTAATAGACAATTTCAATTTCAAAGGTCTGAAGGCTATTGTTCGCGTTGACTTCAATGTGCCTCTCGACAAAGCTACTGGTAAAGTAAGCGATGACACCCGTATCCGTGGTGCTCTTCCTACCATCAAAAAGATTATCGCTGATGGAGGCGCTGCAATCCTTATGTCTCACATGGGTAAGGCTAAGGGCGTTGATCCAAAGCTCTCTCTCAAACAAATCGTTTACAAAATCGAGGAGAACCTCGGTCAGAAGATTCAGTTCTGCGACGACTGCATGAAGGCCGACGACGCTGTTAAGGCTCTCAAAGCTGGCGAAGTGCTCTTGCTCGAAAACCTCCGTTTCTACGCTGAAGAAGAGGGTAAACCACGTGGCATCGAGAAAGACGATCCTAACTACGACGCTGCTAAGAAAGAACTCAAGGCTAAGCAGAAAGATTTCGCTAAGAAACTTGCTTCTTATGCTGACGTTTATGTAAACGACGCTTTCGGTACAGCTCACCGTGCTCACGCTTCTACCGCTATCATCGCTGACTTCTTTGCTGAGGATAAGAAAATGTTCGGTTTCCTTATCAACAAAGAACTTCAGGCTATGGACAAAGTGCTCAACGAAGCTCAAAAACCTTTCACCGCTATCATGGGTGGTGCTAAAGTTTCTGATAAGATCAACATCATCACCAACCTTCTCGACCGTGTCGACAACCTCATCATTGGTGGTGGTATGACCTACACCTTCGTAAAGGCTATGGGTGGTCAAATCGGTAACTCACTTTGCGAAGCCGACAAACTCGACCTCGCTAAAGAGATCCTCGACAAGGCTAAAGCTAAAGGTGTTAAGGTTTATTTGCCTACCGACGCTGTTAACGCTGACAAGTTCGACGCTAACGCTAACACCAACATCTCTAAGACCAACGAAACTCCTGACGGCTGGATGGGTCTCGACATCGCTGACGAAACCATCAAAACCTACACCGACGTTATCGCAAACTCTAAGACTGTTATCTGGAACGGTCCTAAGGGTGTGTTCGAGTTCGACAAGTTCGCTAAAGGTACTTCTGCAGTGGCTAAGGCTGTTGCTGATGCTACCCAAAAGAACGGCGCATTCACCCTCATCGGTGGTGGCGACTCGGTTGCTGCTATCAACAAGAACAAACTTGCTGACAAAGTAAGCTACGTTTCTACTGGTGGCGGTGCTATGCTCGAATACATGGAAGGCAAAGTTCTCCCAGGTATCAAAGCAATTCGTGGTTAATCCGAGATTAACAAACCCCAATAGAGGCTGTCCTTCGGGACGGCCTTTTTTGTTTTATTTATACGTATGAAATTTCGGTGTAATTATGAAAATCATTGAAATGTATACAAAAACAAAGTCCGACCTCTCCCAAGACCGGACTTCAAATCATAGTGTTATGTTCTACCCTGCAACCAAGTCTGTTACATGACGGTAATCAGACTTAGTCTACTTTTCCCCAAATATGTAGTGCTATCACTACATTCTTCATAGTGTGTTATATCGTTCTGTGTGTTTACTCCTATATACTCAGTCTCCGTGTGTTTAATCCTATCTATATTTTCATTGTAATCGGATACGCTCATTGAGAAATAAACTATTCCCCAAATCAAAAGTGCTATGCCAACTACGGTGAGTGTTTTCTCCATTGTTCTTTATTATTAACGATGCAATATTAGTTACGTTTATTTTCCTAAATACGATTTGCTTTTTTGCAGTTGATTAACAATTTGCTGTTTTTGACGTTCGATGCCTTTTGTCACTTTGGGTTTGACGAATATGAGCTTTTTGTTGACGAGTGGAGTGTTGGTTAACATAATGCGTGATGATAATATTCTACGCCCAAGTTCTCACAATGGACTTACCCATAGTCGGCTTTTTGTCGAAAAGTGGTGGATTAATTTTTATTTGTTATAAAATGTTCACAAAAGTTAATCTCGTCTGCTATGTTTGCTTGCATAAATCTCTTATTTCGTAACTATGAAACACTTACTACAAAGTCTATTGTTATGCGTGGCTTTTAGCACTGCGCTAACATCAGCATTTGCAAATGAGGTTACTATTGATTGGAATTTCAATGGTGGCTATGCAGCAGAGGCTTGTGTGACATTTCAAGGCACCGGAACTGGCGTCGGCACTTTGGCCTCAAGTTCGTCTTCTGATGGACAGAACTACAGCATTGAGATAGATGCCACCGCGGGAAAGCTGTTTATGCGTGGCTCTGATGCTCAGGTAAATGCTACTACTATTATAAAAGTGCCTGTTGTTACCACTAATGATGTTGTGACTTTCAAAAACTACAGCGATAAGACTTATGCCTGCGCTGGTAACATTGGCGGCAAGACTTTTACCAAAGAAGATTTGACGTACGATTACAAAGCGACTTCTGTCGATGTTGCCGCTGGTTTTGCCACCGTTACAATTACCGAAAATGGCTACATGCTTGGCGTTTCTGTAGTTCATGCCGATGCTGATGCCGCCCCCATAGTGCTTGAAAATCAAGCGACGGTTGCCAAGTTTGCGTTCAACCTTGGAACGGAAGGTCAGAAGGCTGACTTTGGCGAATGTGCCGATTATTTCCTCAATAGCAAGATTACTTATGGTAGCAATTTGACACTTTTCGGCAAGAAGGATTCTCTCACCACATTTGTAACTACCGACCAAGAGTCGGCTGCTGGCGAGACGAACGCTATACGTTTCCTCATTCAACCTAAATTCGGCTTCACTTTTACGCCGTCTAAGGTGAAGTTCCAGTCTACACGCTACGGTACTGATAATGGTACGCTCGATATATCGTGGCAAAACGTAGATGGCACTACAAAATCGCTTGCTACGGCTCAGAAACCAAATCGCAACAATGGCAATCCTCCTTATACCATATTCTCTTATGACGTTGATGGCGCAGTAGTTGGTGAAGGCGCTTGCGGTTTGTTGGTTAATCTCTATGGTTTGCAAGCTACCAAAGAACTCGGCTTTGTTAATATTATTATAGAAGGTGTGCTCAATGGCACTGAAAAAGAGGTGCCGATGCTCGGCTCGTTCTCGGCTAATGGCGTCGACTATGTTGCCGACAATGTGTTTGAGGCAAGTGGCGATAGTTATGTGGCTACCATCGAACTATCGAAGAAGGAGACTATGATTAGTGCAGTGAATGCCGTTGCTAATGTTGCGGCTATCACTGGCACTGTTGGTACTATTGCATACGAAGGCGATGCTACCGCTTGCACTGTAATTATTCCTGTTACGCTTGGCGAAATATCTATAAACTATGTAATCAACTTCGTTCAGAAACCTGATTTCACTATTACGTATATAGATACCGATAAGAAAACAGTTCTTGGCACGCAGCAGGTTGAGAAAGATGCGCAGATCGGTGAATTTGCTGTCGATTATGCTGCCGCCACTGCTGCCGAAGGATACAAAGTTCGTGGTTGGTTCTACAAGACGGCTGGCGGCCAGAAATATGCTACTACGGATGTGATTACTGGCAACGTTTCGCTCTATGCCGTAGCTACCGAAATAGAGACCTCGAGTGAGTACAAAAAATACACCTTCGCGCTCAACGATACCTACTTCTATGTCGAAGACCATGAGGCATTTTGCCCGACAGAAGGTAGCGCTTGCAAATTTCACGATGCACAGCACGGTTGGTCGTTCTACAATGGCGATGTGGTTGAGGTGCTCGTAGGTTCTAAGGCTACCATATCTATTGCCCTTTGTAAGTATGGAAGCGCTACAAACATCGTAATAAAGAAAGGCGACGAAGTGCTTGCGACGCTTGCTGGTAAATCTGAAACCGATGGCGATGTGGTAGTTTATAACTATGAAGGCGAGCCTGGCAAACTTACGCTCAACTTTGAGGCAACTGGCGAAATGTACATACATAGCGTGAAGATTGTCAATACTGCCAACGTGAACTACGAGAGCAAAGGGCAGTGGTATTTTGTGAAAGCTGGCGATGCGAGCAGCTTCCTCGACGTCCTCGATGTTGTGAATGGCGCAAATGCTTCTAAGACAGCTCCTCGCGCATACATATTCTTGCCTAATGGTACCTACGACCTTGGCGAAACGGTTCTTACTACCATCAGTGCACACAATGTTTCGCTCATCGGCGAGAGCATGGAGAATACCATCATTGTGAATGCTCCCGACAAGAGCGTAGAAGGCATTGGTACAACAGCAACGTTGCTCAACTCGGGCTCGAATCTCTATATGCAAGACCTTACCATCAAAAACGACCTCGATTACTACAATAGTGGTTCGGCAGGTCGCGCAGTTTGCTTGCATGACAAGGGCTCTAATACCATTTGCAAGAATGTGAAGATGGTCTCTTATCAAGATACCTACTACTCAAACGCAGCAAAATCCTTCTATTGGGAGACTTCCGAACTTCAAGGCACTGTAGACTTCCTTTGCGGCGATGGCGATGTGGTTTACAATAACTGCGACATTGTGGTTCGCCCACGTCAAGCTGATGGCAAGGGCGAGTGCACCATTGCTGCTCCATACATAAGTTCTTCGTGCAAATGGGGTTACGTGATGCTCAATTGCAACATTGTCAACCAAGCGCAGAAGTTTAATCTTGGTCGCTCGTGGGGTGGCACTTCTCGTCTTGCGTACATAAATACAGTATTCACTGACGACGCTGCTACTAAGATTGTTAGCAATCGCTTCAATACTTCTGGTATGAACGTAGCAGCATACAAGTTCTGCGAATACAATAGTGTAGATGAGAGCGGCGCTGTGGTTTCGCCAGCTTCTAACACGCTAACATTCACACATGCTACAGGCAATTATACTTATGAAACCATACTTACTGCCGATAGCGCGTCAGCCTTTACGCTCGCCAATATCTATCCTACTTGGTCGCCTGCCGATAGTGCTGCTCAAGTGGAAGTTGCCGAAGTTTCGCTCAAAGATGGCGTAGCTTCATGGGCTGCTGTAGATGGCGCTATTGCCTATGCTGTCTATGTCGACGGTGTGCTTGCCGACATAATTACAGAGAATAGTTATTCGGCTGCTGGTGCAACAACGGTTGAAGTTCGTGCGGCTAATGGCCGTGGCGGTTTCGGCGAGAAGAAGTCTCAAGCGTCTGGAATTACGCCAGTCTCTATCATCAACGCTGATGCCGATGTGTTGGCTATCGAATATTACAACCTCGCTGGCCAGAAGTTTGCAACGCCTCAACGTGGTGTAAATATTATTCGAACGCTCTATACCAATGGCGATTCTAAGTCAGAAAAAGTTATAGTGAAATAAGGATTATAGTTATGTTAATTATCCGCCGCGCTCACTTTACATGGGGCGGCGGTTTATATTTGCAACTGATTATTAATATATAATAGTTATAAATGAAAATTATGAGGAATCTTGTTACAACGTGTTTTGTGTGTTTTGGGGCACTTGCTTCGGCTCAAAATCTCGAAGGTCTTTCGCAGTACGATGCGAATGCGCCTTTTGGTTGGGCTGTATGTACAAGCATGACGAGCGCCGACGATTATTCTCTTACGGGTGGCGGCGAAAGCACTGCGTCGAACACCATTACCCTGACCAGCGATGGCGAAGGGGTAGATATGAGTTCGAAAATCAAAAATGCTATCAATAACTATAGTGTTATTATTCTCGATGGCTCGAATGGCGATTTTACAGTCAATGCTACAATGAGTTTCAGTGGCAAGTCCAATAAAACTATTGTGGGTGTGAACAATGCTCGCCTATGCACCAAATTCTACATTACGCCCGGGATAAAAGAAGCCCTCGATGCTGCCGATGTGAAATCTAAGAGCTCAAGTAGTGGCACTGGTGGAACTCTTTCTAATGGTACGTCGGTCAGTGAGGCTCGCGAATTGGCTACTCGTCAAACGTTGATTGATTATCTCGGCGATAGCTCAGAATCGTATCAGAAAGCTGGTATCTTTGGCTTTAGCAACTGCACTAATATTATTATGCGCAACATTGTTTTCGTTGGCCCTGGTCCATGCGATGTAGGTGGCAACGACTTGCTTTCGCTCGTTGGCTCGAAGCATTTCTGGGTCGACCACTGCGAGTTTACCGATGGCATCGATGGCAACTTCGACATC
Organism: Bacteroidales bacterium; assembly: GCA_017539645.1. Classification (GTDB taxonomy): domain Bacteria; phylum Bacteroidota; class Bacteroidia; order Bacteroidales; family Marinilabiliaceae; genus W3P20-009. The sequence continues at coordinate 27,941 of JAFYCM010000089.1, read as the reverse complement.
ACCAAGAGTAGCGACTTCAACACCGTTTCGTGGTGCACTTTCAGCTATACCGACCGCGCGTACGACCACATGAATTCCAACCTTATTGGTAGCTCCGATTCAGAGAATGCGGCTTACCTTAATACTACTATGGCTGCCAACGTCTGGGGCAATAAGTGCAATCAGCGTATGCCTATGGCTCGTGCAGGTAATATTCACCTCGTAAATAATTATTACAACTGCCCTGGCAATAGCGTGGCTGTGAATCCTCGCAAAAACTCAGAATTTTTGGTGGAGAATTGCTATTTCGCAAGTGGCGTTAAGCCTTTCTCGCAGAGCGGCGCTCTTAGCTATCTATTTATCGATTGCTACACCGAAGATACTTACACCTTCCAGAAATCTGGCTCTACTACGGTGCCTTACACATATAGCAAATTCGATGTTCAGTTTGTTCCCGAGCAACTCACCCAATTCGCTGGCGCAACATTGACTTCGCCGCTTGTTATTGGTAGAGAATCTGAGAATGTTACACCAGTCTCAGTCATTGCTGCAAATAACGATGTCATATCTGTAGAATACTATTCGCTCACTGGCAAGCGCATCAGCGAACCAACTAAAGGCATCAATATCGTTAGAACTATTTATACTAACGGCAACGTGACCACACAAAAGGTCTTGGTGAAATAACCGCAAATGCCGACCATATTTATAACACGCTTCACGTCTGTTGGAGCGTGTTTTTTTGTGTGTATGTATTTGTGAACAATGCGTATGTATACAAAATAAAAGAGCGACAAACACTGCCGCTCTTTTACAATTAAACGTCTTTTATTAATACATATCCATAAAGTGTGTGTCTTGAGATAAAAATTCCCCCTTTTGTGCGTGTCTTAGTCTTTTTATTTCCGTGTGCTTTTACTTCATCAATTTAGAAGTGTAAGTATGCGGTGTGTTTCCCCCAAATATCTTATAATTCTTCATAATAGTCTAAATTCCGTGCTACCAGACAGCCGCGTTTGTTAGCCGAATCGTCCCAAACGTAAATGGCGTCCGATACCAAATGTCCGTTCTGGTCAAAAACGACGTCGTGTAAGTAGCAGTCGTCTGCGCTAAGATCGTTTCCATTGAAAACGTCGTTGCAAACCAGCCCGTTTTCCTGATGCGAAAGTAGTTGACCTTTCGTGTCAGTATTGAGATCCCATTCGTAAATGTTGCTCTCAATCAGATTACCTTTTGCATCGAATATCAAATCGACAAATAAATCGTCGCGAGTCTCCAATGCCGAGTAAAGATCTCCTGAAAAGGTAATGGCATCAATCTTCTCGATTGTGTCGGTGAACATATTGTGAATAGCTATTGTTGATGCTAAACACAACGCTGTGAAAATAATAAGAATTACTCTTTTCATCTCCTGTTAGTCGTCTTTATCCGAAGACAAAAATAGAGTATGCATTTCAGTGCAACTATTCCTCAAAGTTTGTTTTGATTAGTGTGTGACTTTCTTTGGTCAATGGTTTTTGATTTGCTGTTGTAGTTGACTATTGAAAGATTTTCATTGACCAATGGTGCGTGTACTTAACATAAGTTGAGTGATGAGCTGTGAACTCTAATCCAGCGGCGGCCATTTCTAATAAAAAAATTACGAGCTACGAGGTTTGCTCCTCATAACTCGTAATTCAAAATTAAGTAACTAAATAAGTCCCAACTCGAGTCGAGCCTCTTCGCTGAGGTTGTCTTGCGACCAGGGCGGGTCGAAAGTGAGGTTCACCTCCACTGCGCTTACGCCTTCAATTTTTTGTAGCTTCTCCATTACCTCTTCGGGCAGCGATTCGGCTACTGGGCAATTGGGCGTAGTGAGGGTCATCACTATATGCACCATTTTGTTTTCGTCCACGTCAATTTGGTATACCAAGCCCAAATCGTAGATGTTGACTGGTATCTCGGGGTCGAATATGGTGCGTAGAGCCTCGATGACTCTTTGCTCTATCGTAGTTTGATCGTCCATTGCTAATTCTGTTTCTCTTTGAATGCCAATGCGTAAAGTTTCATTTGCTTAATCATCGCCAACAGACCGTTCGAGCGGGTAGGGGTGAGGTTCTCTTTCAGCCCGATATCATCGATGAAGTGGAGATTGGTGTCGAGAATCTCTTGCGGCGTATGGTCGGAGAAAACTCTCACAAGCAGACCAACAATGCCCTTCACGATGATGGCGTCGGAGTCGGCTTCGAAGAATATCTTGCCATCGCGATATTCGGCATAAATCCACACTTGGCTCTGGCAGCCGTCGATGAGGTTTTGCTGGGTGCGTTGCTCCTCGGGGTATGGCGGCATGTCGTTGCCGAGCTCTATGAGGTAGCTGTATTTATCCATCCAGTCGTCGTAGCCGCTGAACTCGTCTACTATTTCCTGCTGTATTTCTTCTATTGTCATATTTATGTTAGTCGTTTTGTTCGACTTTATTGTTTTGCAAAGTTATTTACATAAGCATACGCGCAAACTATCGCTGTAGGCTATGTAGCGTTCAAGTTCGTCGTTGTTGATAGGCTCCACGGGTGGCGCGTCAACTTTGAGTGGGTCGACGGGTTTACCATTCATATATATACGGAAATCGAGGTGCGGACCAGTGGCTAAGCCCGATTTGCCTACATAGCCGATGAGGTCGCCTTGGCTAACCGTTTTGCCAACCGCAATGCCGTTTGCGAATCCACGAAGATGCATATATACGCTGGTATAAACCGAGTTGTGTTTGATTTTTATGTAGTTGCCACCGCCTTTCTTGTCCCAGCCTTTAGCTACTATTTTGCCATCGCCGATGGTATAAACGGGCGTTCCCGATGGTGCTGCATAGTCCACTCCGTGGTGTGCGCGGCGAATCTTGAGTATCGGGTGCATACGCCCGTTCGAGAATCGACTTGAGATGCGCGTGTAGCTGAGCGGAGCTTTCAGAAATGCACGTTTTAGGTTGTTGCCTTCCATGTCGAAATAGCTAACGAGACTGTCTTGCTCGTATCGGAACGCATAGTAGCGTTTGCCGTGTGAATCCATGTATGCCGCCACAATCTTGTCGATGCCTATCGATGTGGTGTCGACGAAGTTTTCAGTGTATATGACGCCAATCTTATCGCCCTTCTCAATGCCGAAAAAGTCAATTGTCCAAGCGTAGATTTCCGAGAGGTTGAGCGCAAGTTCGGGTGAGAGACCTTGCTTGGTGAGCGCTGTCCAGAGACTCGTCTCTATGGTGGCATAAGCGTAGTGCTCTTCGCTGTGTATCTCGCGTTGCACAAGTTCAATCTCTGGCTCGGTGGCTATTTTGCAGCGTATGTACCGTTGAGCGTCAATGTCGTAGATGAAATATTTTAGTGTACGCAGCGTGTCGGGCGAGAAGAATAGCGTGTAGCTGTTGCCCGCGCGAATGCCACGGAAATCGAACTGTGGCAATGCAGCCTCGTTGATGTTGTGGGTTATGAGCGGCGAAATGCCATTGCGAGCCATGATAGTGCCGAGGTTTTCGCCACGCTTCACCATGTGCTGCTCCACTTCAAACGAGTCGACGGGTATACCATAAATATGTTCTCCTGCAGGATTGGCTGCCACTTCGGCTTGCGCCTGCTCTGCTTCTGTCTCAGTTTGCTGCTCAGTTGATGTGCCGCAAGAAGCTGTAAATAAGATTATTAATGCTGTTGATATATATGTATGTAATATGCGCATTGCTTTCTTGATTTCGGACGCGAATGTAGTGATTTGGGAATTGGAAATTGAAAATTGAAAGTTGAAAATTGAGAATTGAAAATTGATTTTCACGCTGAGAGCGCAGAGGGCTCAGAGTCATTGTTGTGTCATCCTGAGCAACGCGAAGAATCTCGGGAACTACGGGATTGACTTACGTCGAACTTTGTCTCTTCGCCGCGCTCAGAATGACAATAGCGGAAATCGTGAAGCGGCCTAAAACTCGTAAATCGTAATTGTCTTAAGGTTCGTTTGTTCGCTGTTGGGGGGTGAAATGTTTTGAGCGTGATACATAACTATGTACATAAGTAGAATAAAAGTAGTATGAAAGTAGTATCATAATAGATGCAAAGTAAGAATTAATAAGTAAAAAACATGAGGTTGTGTAGTTGTGTTTATTATTATAAATATTTGTATGCTATTAGTTTTGTAGTTATAAGTATGTGCTGATATAGAGTTGATTATATAATAGAGAAAAGATAGTTGAAGTGGATAATTCTCTTTTTTTTCATGTTTATCAATAATTACGAGGTTTATACGATGGTCTATAGCATAGAATATCTTATTTTTACGCCTAATCCCTGCGTAAGGTGAACTCTACAGCTTCGGTTACATTGCATTTTGTGTAACGTGCTGATACATAAACAAAGAGAAGGTTTAATGGCGGATTATGATTTGTATATATTGGCATTGATTGCTGTGCGCGGAATTGGTCCGCATACGGCAAAGCTGTTGATTAATGAGGTTGGCGATGCAAAATCGGTGTTTTCGATGAGCCGTGCAGCAATGAATTCGATAGCTGGAATTGGTGACAAAACGTACGAATGTATAGCCGAGCAGCGCAACGAAGTGATAGAGGAAGCCAAGCGCGAAATGGATTATATGAGGACACACGCAATAAGACAGATTAACTATTCGGATGCAGAGTTTCCGTTGCGTCTTAATGCTATGTTGGATGGCCCTCTTGCAGTTTTCGTGAAAGGCAACGGTTCGCTTGAGCCTAAAAGATCGATTAGTGTGGTGGGTACGCGTAAGGCTACCGACGATGGACGGCAGATATGCAGCGAGATTGTTAGAGACCTCGCTCGCAGATGTCCCGATGTGACCATTGTTAGTGGATTGGCTTACGGTATAGATATAGCGGCGCATAGAGCAGCTTTGGCGAATGATTTGCCTACGATAGCCGTTCTTGCGCATGGGCTCGACCATATTTATCCGGCGGCGCACAAGACAGAGGCGGCGCAGATGATGGAAATTGGCGCTTTGCTTACCGAATACCGCGTAGGCACGCAGATGGAGCGTAAGCAGTTCGTTAGCCGCAACCGCTTGATAGCCGCGCTGACCGATGCTACGCTTGTGGTGGAGAGCCCCGAGAATGGTGGTTCGATGCTGACGATGAGATATGCAGCCTCGTATAGCCGCGAGATAATGGCTGTGCCCGGTTCGCCGATGAACGAAACCTCGCGCGGATGCAATTGGGCAATAAAGACAGGATTTGCCAAAATGGTGGAGAATGCCGACGACATTGCCACTGTGATGGGATGGGGCGAAGACGATAATAGGTTAGAAGAATATAGATTCGATAATACAAAAAAAACAACACAAGAGCCGCGTGAACCACTAAGCGACGAAGAACAAGCTTTGTGGGATGCGCTGCAAAATGAAAAAGAAGGACTCACAGCCAGTCTGCTGAGTGCGAAAATGCAAATGCCGGTGCGCAACGTAAACGCAATTCTCTTCGATTTGGAGATGAAGGAGCGGGTGAAGGCGATGCCGGGAAATAATTACAAGGCGATATGATTCGCCACTAAACTAAGAAAAACGATACAACAGATATGAACGTTACGAAACTTAAGAGTTTGCTGCTGATGCTGGTGGTTTTCATTTGGGGAACTATTAGCGCGTATGCAGCTACAGCTGTTTTGGAATTGGATGATAGTGGTAAGCCTATAGCATTGTACGTATCCGGAGTCGGCAATACGAATACAAATGGCAGTATGTGTACTATAACTGTAGGAGGTCAGCCGTATCCTGCTGCGTGCGAGTATATAAATTCTGGGTCGCATGCTGGATCTATGAAGATAGATTTGACGAGTGGCTCTATTACAACAGCAAATCAGACAGCTCTCATATCTGCATTGACGAATTCTCCGTTACCAATAACCAACCTGACTTCTACAAATCCAGGTAATGTAACTGTAACGGAAGTAACTACTGAGACTGTAGGTTCTACTACAAACCCAACTATAGCTAAGGCAATGTTCACGCCTTCGAATGGTAAGATGACTGTTACTATTAATAATACGGTATCGGGTGTATCTTACACGGTGACAGGTTCTAATGGCTATTCGCAAACTCAGGTATCAAGTGGTGGAACGCTGACCTTTACTAATACGCCTACACAGCAATCAGATTCATATTCAGTAACGTATACTGTATCTTCAAATAATGCGTCGCTTAGTACCATAAACACCTCGGGTAATCCTACGCTTACAGTTCCGGCAAAGGCTACTGCAACCACGGCAACATTCTCGCCTGCTGGTGGCACTATGACGATAGCTCTTTCGAATACCGATGCTAATGCTACATATACTATTACGCGCTCTGGTACTGATAATAGTACGAAGCAGTTTACTTATAGCGGTTCTTCGTTCACTGATACGCCAGCACAAGGCAATACGGCAGTTAGCTATACATATACTGTAGTATCGAATAAACAGAATAATAGCATAACCAACCAAGGCACAAATACGCTGTCGGTGAATGCGTTGGGTTGCAACTTGTCTGATTTTAGCATTACTAATCCAACGGGTTGTATAGGCGACCCCAATTCATATCTCGAGATTTCGGGTTCGCAAGAAGGAGTGAAGTATGAGGTTTACTCTTCAACTAATTTGAATACACCATTGGCGTTTGCGCAATCGAGTGGTGGCACGCAAATGACATCTGTTACGGGTAACTCGGCAACGGGCGACCCGATTCGTTTTTATGGACTAACAACTGCCGGTACATATAAGGTAAAGGCTTCGTATGGCTCATGCGAACTGTGGTTCTCAGACTCGTATGAGGTGCGTAATTATAGCGACTTTACCACAATAGCCGATTTGACATACTGCCAAGGTGAACTTGCAGAAGTGCAATACTTGCACGTGCGCAATGCCGAAAAGGGTGTTACCTATACGCTCTATGCCAATGGAAGTAGCATGGGTTCGGCATATAGCGCTAAGGCTGCGGTAGATAATGGTGTGGTAGAGATAAATATTGCAGCGCTTACGGCAGGTAAGACTTACACCGTTTATGCGCAGCGCGAAGGTTGTTCTTCGAATCCGCAGAAGGTCGATGGTTCGCTTTCGATAAACTCGGCAGTGCCAACCGCGCCTATAGTTATCACGGCAGCATGTAGCGGCGGCATAAATAGCGTGTCGTTCAATACGGAGCCTAATGTCTCGTACGATTTGTATGAGGTTGGCAACAATACGAAGGTTCAAACTTCGACAAATGGTTCATTCACAGGACTTACGGCGGGCAAGTCGTATTATGTAAAATCGGAATGTGGCGCAATAAGTCAAGTAAGTAACACAATAAAATTCCCATCAGCGCAGACCTACACGCTTTCACCTACTTCTGGTGCGTGCGCTGGCGAGACGGCTTCGTTTATGATGAACGGTTCGGAAGTAGGCATAGATTATTATGTTTACATGGGCTCGGCAAAAATAGCTGGACCGTTCGAGGGTACGGGTTATGCGCTTCAGATTACAGTTCCAGCCGCTGCAGCAGGTGATTATGTTGTGAAGGCTGTTCCTTCTGGGCAGACGGATGCTTGTCCGGTTGCGGCTTCTGGTAATAATATATATACCGTATCGACAGGCTTGAAGAAGGTTACGACCAATGTTAGTAATGAGTGTTGCACGTTGGAATCGCCTGCTACTGTTACTATTACAAATAAAAATGCCAATACAGACTATTTCTTGTACAATAGTGATGGTGTCTATTATGGCCAGTTTGATGGAGCTGGAAAAATTTCAGTTACGCAAGCAGGTACATATTATGTATATGCAGCGTGCACAGCGAATAGTTCGCTACAGCAAGTGAACGATGGTGCCATAACAATAAAATCGGGAGCTGTAGACAAGAGCATACGTATAGCAAATACCTCAGTGGGTTATATGTGCGACGCTTCATCGCGCATACTTACACTTACTGGTGCGCAAGCGCAGGCTACTTATACAGTATATAAGGTAACGACAGACGACACTGGAGCGGAGACATTGACGGCAACCTCTTTCTCCAAGACCGCAAGTTCGGCTTCGGAAACGATACAATTCAATCTTACCGAAGAGGGAACGTATGCAGTGAAAGCCAGCGTAAATGGTTGCAACACAACTACTGAGACTCTCGACGGACGCTTCACCATTAAACCAAGCTACAGTTCGGAGACCACAATAGATGTGCTCGCATATTGCTCTAACCAAGTGGGTTTCCTCTCGGTGCTCAATACCGAGAAAGATGTTACATATTTCTTGTATGAGGGTAATAATCAGGTAACTACAGTTAGCCCAATTACTGCAAATGCCGATAATGCCGATGTGCGCTTCAACATGGCTAATGTGGCAGGTTCGGTAACAACGACTACCATATACAACGTGAAGGCTAAGCGTGGTGACTGCGAATTGTTCGACGTGCCAGGTAGCTACACCGTAGTGCCTTCGCCTGCTGTAATAACCAACGTAGATATTCAGCAAGAATCTACCGAGAGCTGTTTGACACAGATAAAATTGGAGGGTACGCAAGATGGCTTGTACTACTATCTGAAAGATGCTGCTGGTGTTTATTCAACTGCTAAGTTGGCATCGGGAACAACAGTGACATTCGACAAGGTGCTGCCAGGTAAGTATTTTGTATACGCAACGCCAGTTGACCCATCTACAGTGACATCGTCGAGTGGCGTGTGTCAGGCTGAAGTGGGAACGGTGGTTGTTGGTGGCGCTCCTACGTTGGTTGTTGATGAAACAACGGTTTACTATTGTTCTGATACGTACGGAACGAAAGTCGAGATAACTGCTGTTGGCGACATGCCATCGAACTCAACCATCACACTCTATAAAGCAGGTGGGGTAGAAGTAGAGACGCGAGACCTTGTAGTAGATAACGTATTCGATGGTGTGACGGAAGGCATATACTACGCCATAGCTAAGAGTGGTTTGGGTTGCGAGACCAAGACAACCAACATCACTGTGGTTAAGTATCCGAACATACCAACAGTAACGAGTTCACTCTCGCCAGTAGATGCTACCATGCAGTCGATATGTATGGCTTCCGATGGCGCAAATAATTATGAGACAACCATCTACTTCCCAATACCATACCTAGATGCCACGAATGGCACACCTCAACCATACGACTTCACCATACATATACAAGGTAGTGGTGTGAATAAAGATATTGCGAGCACCGATGCTTTGGTTCAAGATAAAGATGAGCGCACATACTTGTTCAAGTTTGTGCCGAAAGACCAATTGCCATTAGATGCTGCTGGCAACTACACCATATCGATTATTCTCAACACCGTAAATCCTGATATACCAATGGATTGCGAGCCAGCAACGTTGACCTTCAACGTGCAGCGTGCTCCAGATTTGATTTGCATTAGCGGTACTTCTGGCGAAGGAACGTTGAATGTAACTTGTGATCCGAGCAATGCCGCCACCGAAGTTGAAGCACTCTACGTTTGTGATGGTGATGCTATCAACTTGATTGCTTCGCCAGTGCCAGCAGGCGGTTTCATACAATGGTCGAAAGATGCAAACTTCTCGAGCATAGAGGCTAAGACAGGTGTGGGCGAAGTCTATACCGACAAGGCAACCGTTGAAGGTGGCACGCAAGTGACGAAAAATGGTGTGACCTACTACATGACAAAGTATTATGCGCGTCCTCGTAGCTCCGACAGTGAGAACTCTTGTCCAGGAGAAGAACGTACGATAAATGTTTATGTTAAGAAGAACCCGATGTCGTACAACATTCCATTGCAGGATTATCGTTGGCGACTTTGCGAGGATTCGGATCCTGTAGCACTTTCGGACTACTACAACGGTGCATACAAATACTACATCATGGCCGACGATGGTTCGGGCAACTACTGTGAGATTACTCAGATAATTGGAGGTTCGGCAGTGTTTGACCCACAAGTGTTTACGCCAAATGGCATAAATGTAGCATACGCCAAAGCAAATGGTTATCTATCGTGCTTCACAGCCAAGAAAGATGCTCAAGGGAATCCGATACCACTCGATGTAGATCAATTTAGTGTGAGTGGTGCGGCTGGTACTTCGGCAACTTACCATATTATAGCACGCAGTGCAGAGTGCCCCGACAACTTCTACCTTGACGAAGGCTACTTCACTGTGAATGCGAAGAATACATTCTCTGTAAGTGTCAATGCCGACGATTGCTATTGTACAAATGAACTTATAACTGTTCAAGGTGTGCCAAATGTGCCACCAACAGAGGGTTACGGCTATTTGTACGCCGAAGGTAAGTATATGGCTGATGACCCATCGGACGATAATCTCACTTGGCAATACACCTTTAGCCCAGTTATCCGTTTTAGAGGAAATGCAAACGGCTATCCTGTAGAGTTTACCTACGAATATAAAGACGATCGAGGCTGTGTTTATACCGCTAAGAAAACTTCGTACCTCTATCAGCCAGTGGCAGATGAAATATTCTTCGGTATAGAAAAATTGCCAATAGCTTGCAATGGTAAAGCGCCTGATGGGCTTGCGTTCCAAAAAGGTTTCAGTGAAGACTTCTTCTGTCCTGATGACACAACGAAGTATCGCCTTGTGCCGTACGTATTCCAATATAAATATCAGAACGATGGCAGCGGTAACCCAGTTCTTGTTTATGATAGCCCATCGTCGACGACTAACGTAGTGACCTATACGAAAGGTTATGCCCACTCAGCGGCAGAGAAAGTTTTCTATGTGGTGAATGAAGGCACCGAAGCACAAGCAAATGCAGCTTGGCCAGCAGGTTTTTCTAAACTCAATGAGCAGAAAAAGACTGTGATACTTCCAGCAGGAGGCAAAAAAGTGCACTATGTATCGCCATGGTCAACTATGAGTACGCTAAATGTTTTAGACATTAACGTGAATGTCGAGGATGGCGCAAAAGTTTTGATAACGTCTATAATCAAATTCTTGCAAGTAGGTGATAAATATACTGTTACAGAAACTATTTGGGTGGTCGAAGATGCGTTCTATACCTTTAGTAATGATGAGGTTATTTCAGCAATCAGCCTTACTACTGCTGATATTGCTGCACATCATGCGTACTTGCAAAAGTTGCCAACCGACCTTAGCTATTACACAAGTGCAGGTGTAAATAATTATTACTATAACTTCTCGGGTGTGCCAGTATATCCAATGTTTGTGAAAGAAAGAACGTTGAAATTCGATGGTGCAGACAAGAGTAATCCAGAAAACTATACATATAAGTATACCGACAAGGAAGATGAAGCAGAAATAGATCCAACAACTAATACTCCGCGCATTGGCTATTACTACTTTGTGCCTGCGGAGATTGGCAACGACAATGCGCAAGAGATAACGTTGTATGTAGACAATGGTGCTGAGTGCCGTGGTAATCAAAACGATCAGTGCCGCGCATCTGTAAGCCGTCCAATACGTATCAAGCGTGAGTTGAAGCATAATATGTGTACAAGCTACTGCTCATACGATAGTAATAGTATACCAGTAACACTTAACTATCCGTCGCGTCCACTTGCCGCTAATGAAACTGTGAATGGAACGAATTCGGCATTTGCTACGAGCGACCAAGTGACAACTTATGACTATGATTATGAGGGCGTTTGCGGTGTGTCTTATGTAACTATAAAGAAAGTGCAGAAAGATGCGAGTGGCAATGTATTGTACGATGCAAATACTCATCAGAAACTATATTATGATAATTACACGCACACAATTCCAGTTAGTTTGTCGTCAACTACTGCTAAACCAAAAGTGACGTATAGCACTACTGATGGTATTGGACGTGTAGACTTCGACCTGCATAAGTGTGTAGCAACAGATCCAGTGTCGTTCTATTTCACATTCGATGGAGGCGCTTCGGGTGAAGGTACATACGAATTCTATTGGAAGTTTGTAGATGCGAAGGGCTGCGAGATGGATACCACTTGGTCGGTAGAAGTAATAAGTAAGTCTGCCCCATTCGGTATTTATCATGGTACGACATTCGCCAATGCGACAACCGCACCTCAGTATCCTACTCAAGCAAAAGATTCTACGAGCGTTACAAGTGATAAATATGCCGCTGATGGTTCGAAAAAATATAAGCAGACATGGGATTATGCGGCATTGCAAGATACCGCTTGGTTCGATTCTACTGGCAAGTTGAAGAACCAAGAAGGTTTGCCTGAAATCCGTATCTGCTGGAACTCAAATACTGCCGATGTAAACCTCTATACTAATGAGAATATATTGAGTTTCTTGCCTGATGATTTGGTATTGACAGGTTCAGATTCTGCAACATATGGTCCGGGTATCTTCTACTTGCAAGAGGTAGTAAACGACGATGGCACTACCAACGCACTGCCTACGATTCCTGTTGATGGTCAAGATGGTGTGATAGAGATTAACCAAACGAACTTCCCGGGTCACCAGTGGTTGAATAACTATTCGGTTTACACTACTGCGCTGAAAGACAAGAAGTACCGCGTGCTCTACTACGAAGGCTGTGGTGTGGTTTGGATGCGTGAGATTTACCTCATTGGCAACTCATCAGTAACTATACAAATTGGCGATGGTAGCTACGTACAGTGTACTACGGCTTCGGAGAACATAAATGGCTTGACAACCTCGAAGGTTAACCATTTGATAAAGGTAACTGCCACTGGTACTGCTATTCAGAATGGTAAGTTCTCTATATCGCCAGAGAAGTTGCTTAGCAAAACAACAACAAAAGAAGAGACTGCAGATCAGGTAATTTATACTACTTACCTCGATATAGATGAATATAAGAAGAGTTTGAAGAATGAGGATGACGCTACGTTCTACCTCAACTTCACATTCCAAGCTGGCGACTGCTGGAACACCACCACCAAGGAGTTCATGATACACGATAACTCGAATCCGAACTTCAAGGTGTCGTCGCTCAATGGTGCTACGGAAGAGCCGCGTATCTTCTGCCGCAGCGACGAAGGTGCTTATCCGCTTGCTACTGAGCACCCACTCAAGTCGGGTAGCTCAACAGAGCGCGTGCCGGGCTATGGCTACTTCGAGGTGACAAAGCAAGGTAAGACGGACTACACTGCCAACGATCCGAGCCGCAATCTCGGTTTGGAATTCGTATATAACTCTAATTATGGCGCGACAGCCGTTGACTATTTCGCTAAGAGTGAGGTAGATGCAGCGCTTGCGACCGCTTCGCCAAGAGTGACGGCTACACCGATAGTTGAGAGTGGTAATACATATTATGAGAAGAGCGAAGTTGACGCACAATTTACGTTGCTTGGCATTTCAGCTTTGCTTACGTCGGTAGATATAAATGGAGTGGATTGTTACACTGCTGCCGATGTGAATGCAATAATGACGCTCAATGCTAAGATACTTTCGTCTGCAGCTCAGGCGGTTACTATTGATGGCGTTGAATACTACAAGAAGAATACTATAGTATCTGAGTTTGCTGCGCTCAACGTTGATGCAAGCACGCTCACCACGGTTCAGAAGAATATTTCGTCGAGCCTTGCGGGAACGAGACTCACCTCTGTGCCTTGCAATGGTGATGTGACCGACGATATGGGTCAGTTCTACTTCAACCCAGAGAACCTCTCGCCGGGCATCTATAATATCAACTACATATTTATGTCGGAGAGCGGCTCATGTCCGCAAACAATCTTCCGCCAATACTATGTAGCGCCTAAACATCAATATCAAACGACGGATACAATTGTTTACTGTCCGTTCTACGTAGATAAAGATGGCAACTACAAAGAGAACTGGCTCAACAACGAGGAACTTGATAAAGATGGTCATTCGCTTGGCCTTGATTTGCTGACCGACAAGTTGCAATTCCAAATGCAAGACCTCGACCAGAAGAAGTACGGCTACTACACCTTCAAGATGACGCACGCCACCAACAGCGCCATTAGCTATGATATGGAGATAAAGAACTCTAAGAATAGCGAAGATGAATATGTGGCTAACTCGGGCAATGTGATTGCTACGCATGTAATTACTAACCAAGCTGGTGCAGACCATAAGGTTTATGAGACTGCTCAGCCTCAAGATGGTTGGAACGTGACGGCAAGTCTGCCTATCAAGTACATACTTAGCGCTGAAAACACAGTAACTAACGGCACATTGCCAACAGCTACCAATTCGAATGACGATACATATATATATGTACTCGACAAGAATGGTGCGGATATAACTGGACGCAGCTTGCCAGCAGGTTTGACTGTTGATCATGCCACAGTCTCAAATACATGCGACAACGTGATTGCCAAGATTATCCCTATCAAGCATAGAGATTATGTGATGGCGTTCGATATTGTCAACTCATGTACCGAGGCTGGTGGCACTGATAAGAAAAACGGTTCGGTAACCCTTAGCAGTTTGACTAAGAATGGTCAGCCGGTGAATATTACATCGTCGGCATTCAAATATGCATGGTACGATTACAGTGCTAATCGCGATGACCTTTCGAGCGACAAAGCAATGGCAAACAACGAATATTCATATCCGAATTTGCCAGCAGGTCAGTACATATTACTTATAACCGATAATGCTACGGGCTGCGTCTACAAGTCGGATGTTCAGACAGTTGGCGCGGTTGAGCCTGTAGACTTTGTGCTCGACATCACTGAACCTTACAGCAACTGTACAGCTATTGGTGCGGCAGCCATCGAGAGGGTTAGCAACTCAAGTTTCGTGGTAGATTGGGCAAAACGTTCTGGCGCTGAGTTTACTACGCATAATACTAATATCCAGAACCTTGAAGCGGGCTACTATTCCGTTTCGGTTTACTCGGGCGACAACAGCGCTTGTAGCAACGATTTGGAATTTGAGATTAAGGCATTGCCCGACATTACCACTACATACGTACCTACGGAAGTAACCTGTAAGGGCGCGCAGGATGGTAAAGCAGTGATAACCTTTACTCACCTGAAAGATGTGGCTGAATACACTGTGCCTGCTAATGCAACGGCAACATCTACCAACTACGTGAAGTATCGCGCATTCAACTCGAAGGTGAACTTCATTATAGTAGAGAAGGGCGGCACGGTAGATGGCAATAGCTCAGGTTGGAAGAAGGTTTCCGACTTTGCTACTATGGCTAATTACGACATCTCAGGTTTCAACGTTCGTTCGGAGGTTACATATACTGCCGGCACTACCGGAACTCCACAGCAAGATGGTCAGATACTTATCTCGAACACCTTGACCGTGGATAAACTTGTGGCTGGCGACTATACAATCTGGTATAAGTACGAAGATTATCCAAACTGCGTATACCACGAAGATTTCACCATCACCGAGCCAGACAAGGCGCTCAAGATAGTTCGCTACGCCGTTGAAGATGTCAACTGTAAGTGCGAAACTGGTGCTTCGCCAAACGATATTAATCCTGCAAACTGTACGCTTGGTTCTATCCAAGTTACGGCAATGGAGGGCGGCAACGTATCTCAGCAGGGTACGCTTACCAACTATACTTACAAGCTGTTCAAGGGCAGCGATGATGTAACCTCTACTTACCAAAAAGACGCAACGAAGCCTTACCTCTTCACCGAGTTGCCCGCTGGTACGTACACATTGCAAGTGAGCGATACGAAGGGTTGTAAAGATGAAAATGAGATAACCATCTATGAGCCAGATTATGTTGATCTTGTTGAGCCTACGTTCGATGTATGTACCGCATCGATAAAGACAAGCATAACCGGTAGCTGGAACACCGTTACGGCGCAGAAGAACCCGCGCAACCATGCTACAACGTTCGAACTCTCTGTTTGGCGTTACGACGAATCGCGTACTACATGGATTATGACCAACGACTGGGCTACGGTTACTGATGGTGTGAACAAGTCGTTCATCATAAATATGACCGACATCACCAAGCCGGTTGACTACAAGGTTGCTTACCGCGCTAAGTGGACCAATCCGATGGCGTACACGGTTGATGGTCAGACCGATGATGTGATTACTTGCTACGGCGAGAAGACGGTGACCATTGAGCCAAAAATCTTTGCGCAGATTACCGATAAAGTTGACTTCCTCTGTGCCGACAACGAGAAGGAGTACAATAATACAACCCATACCATTGGCAGCAAGTCGGTTGCATCTATTACGGCTTCGGCTACATACGGCAATTCGGAATACCACTACTATAAACTATACAAACTCGTAACCGATCCAGCTACGGGCACAGTAGAATATGTGCTTGAAGCATCGCAAACTATAAAGGATAATGATTCTTACACAGGTGTTGAAGATGAGGCCAATACGGCAGAAAAGGAGACGAAATTCACCTTCAAACTCCAGAGCGGCAACACCGGCACATTCGTAGTTCGCGTGTACAACGGCGAGAAAGATAGCGAAGGCACTTGCTACTCTGAGACAGCGTCTGTAACTATTACTCAACCTAAGGACATTCGCGTAGAGCAAGAGCAGATTTTGCCTGATAATGGTACGTCGATAGGTTCTATTGAGATAAAGGCAATTGAAAATGGTATTGGTCAGAGCTACGAATGGTATTGGTATGCCGAAGACGATTTGACAACTCCGCTTACTACTCCAACTAACGCAACAGGTAAGAATGCCAACCCAATAGATCACCTTTCAGTTCGCGACTCTCAAAACAACCGTCGGGAGTCGAAGAACTTCATAATTAAGGTTGTAGATACCGAACGATGCTACTTCGATAAGCAGTTTACCGTAGGCGGCAACTCATTGCAAGTTGATGCCACATCGATAGACAATCAATGTTACTCTGAGAATGCAGGTACAGGTTCTATCACACTTACTATCACAGGTCAAGCACCATATACAGTGAAGTTGGGCGGCGAGGTATATATTGACGCGCAAGGTAACAGAGCCGATAATATTATGCCAGTTAACGCTGGTGATGCGAACGTAACTTACACCCTCAGCAACTTGATGGCTGGTTCGTACCAAATCACTGTCGTAGATGGAAATAACGTAAGTGTCGACCTCGATCCTATTGTAATTAGCAACATATCTAACATGGTTAGAGGTGCGGTAACGTCGGTACTTAATATAGATGGTACGGGCGTTATTACAGCTGAAATCAAAGGCGGCGCAATAAAAGGTGGCAATCCTAATTATCGTTGGTATCTCTACAAAGAGGGCGAAGACCAAGCAAGTGATCAAGGTACAGTATCTACTATGAATGCTGCTGATAGCGTAAGTACTATCACAACAAAAGCAGATTTAACAGCAGCGGTATACTACTTGATGGTTTACGACTTCAACTCGATAGACCAAGATCCTACAACCAACAACACCTGTATGATACGCTTCGACGACCTTGTGCTTTCATACAACTTGAAAGATGTTCAGCCTCTCTGCGCAACATCCGACAAAGGTTCGTTGGAGGCAGAACTTGTTCGCGCTGTTGGTACGGTTACATATAAATGGTATTATTCCGATACTTATTCAGACAACATAGCTCACTACACAGAGCTAACTAACACTGATGTAACTAATTACCCGAATGGTAAGAGCCGCATAGAAGAGCTCGAACCAGGTTTCTATGTTGGCTATGTAAACGAAGTTGTCTACGACACCGATGGAATAACCAAACTCCGTGACTTCCAGCTCTATAAGATGGTTGAACTTGCATACCAAAAGACGGTTGAGTTCGACCAATATATCAAGACAGTAGAAGCATGTGCTGGCGAAGGTGTTCCTACTCAAGCCCTCGTTACACTCAATGGCTTTACCGATGCAGAACTTGGCTTGCAGATAACCCGCGATACAATAGGCATGACCGACCAAGAGAAGGTTGACTTCTTGAATAACCTCGTAACCTTCACATGGCGCGGACACCCAGGCAAGGATGTAACCAAGAAAGTGAAGATTGCGCGATCTTCGGGTAAACTCAATCAGTATTATCTCGAGTCGGCTACACTCGATACCTATTTGGAGGACGGTGAACCAAAAGAAGTTGAGTATACGCTCACTATCAGAGCTCCGCAGTCGGGTTGTGTATTCGAGGGAACTACAAAAGTTTTGGGTATCAAGCCGATAACATTCAAGATTGAAGCTAACGACATTTGCGATATTCAGAACCGTACTATTAGCGCATCTGACTTCTCGTACGAAAACGAGACCGCTAAATTCGACTACGTTTGGACTGGCGACAGCATACCTCGTGACTTCTCGTTTGATAATGCTACGCTGAAGACCTCGAAAATGCCTTATGGTGGTTATGTTACACTCACCATTACCGCGAGCGACAACGCAAGTTGCTCTCATGCCGAGACGATATTCTTGCCATCGGATATTGTAGTGGAATACAAGACTACGCCAGTAACTTGTAAAGGTGGCAACGATGGTCACATACTTATTGAAGGTAATCATGGCGAGGGTGTAGGCGCTCTGCCTAAGTATGCTGAATATGGCTATACATACACATGGAAATATGCACCTAATAGTGTAGGCATGTTAGAAACTGAAATTACCGATGCAATCTTTACTGAAGAATGCACTCCTAACCAAACCTCTGCTTCGGGTGTATATATACAAAAGACATCGCCTTACGCGCTCGACGGCCCTGCTGGTTGGTACGAGGTGACTGTAACAAACGATAACACTACTGATTTCAGTGGTTGCTCAGTAACAAAGCATATCTATCTCGATACATACGAAATAAATGCCGACGTATCGCACACCGACGTAGTCTCTTGTGATGCAAGTGCTACGGGTACTATCACTGTTCGTCCTAAAGGTGGTATCGCGCCGTATACTGTAATGGTTAAGGTTGGTAATAATGCTAATACTTCACAAGTTCAGTCGACCAAGAAGGATATAAAGGAAAACAATCCATGGACATTTGAAAACATCCCTGCTGGCGACTATACCATCGTTGTAGAAGATGCTACTAAGTGCGATAGTGTATACTCTGTAACAGTAGAACAAACTGAGCAAATTACTGCTACTCTTCAAGAGTTTACCATGAAAGCCGGCGATGCAAACGGCGGCTCAGCTAAGATTATGATCACTGGTGGTAAGTCTCAGCAATACATGGTTAAGCTCGTGAACAACACTACCGGTTCGTCTACCTCGTTCAGCTTGCCATCAACCGATACCAACTATTCGTTCGATGCCGCAACACAGATTGTAACTATAAATAATCTTGTTGCTGGCGAATACAGCGTAGAAGTTTCGGACAACGACCCACAAGGTGACTCATATTCGTGCCGCGCGAGTCTCAAGTTCGGTTTGAATGTTAAGGCATATCCATATAAGCCTAAATGTTTAACCGATAAAGATGGTCATATTGATTTGAGTGTCACGGGCTACACCGACGCGACCCAACTCAGCTACACCATTTCTAAGGATAATACGGATATTTCAAACACAGTAAGTAAAACATCATCTACCGGTGGCGTATCGTTCAACAACCTTGAGCCGGGTACGTACAAGATTGTTGTAAGCGATGACGAGGATATCAACAAAGGCACATACACACTTGCCGATATAGTGCTTGATTATGAGAAGATTCTCACCGTATCTATTGCAAACCACACCAATGTAACCTGCAACGGCAATAGCGATGGTACTATCACGCTCAACGCTGTTACCACGGGCGTAAATAGTGTTAACTACACTTGGTATAAAGCTACGGGCGGCTCAGGTACAACTGCGGATCCGTATGTATTTGCGGCTATGCCGGCTGGTAGCTGGACAATGGCGGCAGGTCAGCTCTTCAAGGGCTTCACGGCAGGTACGTATAAAGTACGTATTTATGAAGGTTCAGACCCTGATGGCTGCTACGCAGAGTCGGAACCTGTTACGCTTACGGAAGATCAAGTGGTCGACTTTATGCTTATTGTCAGCGATGGTACGGGCGACGCTTGCAATGTAGAAACACGTACAGTTGAAGTATGGCGTGCCGATGCATTCACAACCATCGACAGCTACAACTACAATTGGAGCGGCGATGCATTTACTGGCAATAGCAATCCGCAATATACGGCTGGCGGTACAGCCTCTACAACTGCGCCTTCTGGCTATACATACGTAGGAAGCCTCAAGAACCTCATAAATGGTGGCGACCTTACTCTCACGCTTCAGCATAAGACGAGCGGCTGTACGAGCCTCGTATCTAAGAGCGTACATCTGAATGATGAACTTACGCTCGAGCTTGTCCACGTAGAGCCGATTACCTCAATACAGAATGCCGAGATTGTTGTCAAGGCTGAAGGCGGCAACGGCGCTGGTTCATACGTATATACATGGTATAAATCGAGCGTTGCATTTGATGAAAATACTTCGACTGTAAACGACAATACATATACTCAAGTTGCTACTGGCCTCACAGAGCCAATCTACGATAATATTGAAGCCGGATATTATAAAGTAGTTGTTACCGATGGCGTATGTAACGCAACGCTAACAAACATCATCGTTCCGTCATACGAAGGTCTGTCGGTTAAGGCTACGGCTACGCAAGTGTCGTGCAACGGACAGAGCGACGCTATAGTTACAGCTGTGGCTACGGGCGGTAATGCTCCGTATACATATCAATGGTATATGGCAGATGCGAGCGACAACTACATAATTATTACTGGTCAGACTACGAACCAACTCAAGAATGTGGCTGCTGGTAGCTACAAGGTTGTAGTGAAAGACTCGAAGGGCGCACAGAACGAGGGTAGTGCAGTGGTAGTTGAACCAGTGCCAATTTCGTTCATGCTTACCAAGACTGAGGACATCGACTGCAGCGGCGAGGACGGCAAACTCGAAATAGTATTCGACGACTTTGCGCTGCGTAACCAGACGTTGGCTACGGCTCATCAACTTACCGATGCTGAAATAACTGCAAATAAGACCGCTCAAGAGGGCGGAAATAGCGAAAATATTACACTCGGTAATATGTGGAACAAAGATACCCACATACTTACTGTAGCTTACGAGAAGAACGGTACTAAAAACCAAATGCAGATTGAGATCAACTGGAACGGTACAAACGTTAGCGACAACACAGGCCTCACGCAAGTTGATCTTGTGAGCGGTAGCTACACTGTAACGGCTTCGGTAGTTTCATCTACAGGTGCAAAGAACTGCCCTGAGACGCGTTCGGTAACCTTCGTTCAACCATTGAGTGCTACATACGTATCGTCGAACTCAACCTGTACGGGCAACAATACCGGTACTATCACCGTAACCACAACTGGCGGTTCGGGCGAATACTTATATGCATGGAAAGACCTTCTTGTTGATCCGAACAATCCACAACCGGGCGAGTTTACTGCCCTCAATGCACGTAGCAACCTTGCTAAGGGTACATACTACGTACGTATAAAAGATAACGTGGCTCGCAAGATGGATGCCAATGATGCAATGACCAATTGTACATATCCGTTGACCACGAGCACCGCAGCTAACCACGAAGATGGTTGGTTGAAGATTGAGATTGGCGACAACTATCCATTCTCTGTCAAGGGCGTATCTACCGACGTTACTTGCTTCGAAGAGCAAAATGGTACTATCAGCTTGGCAGTTCAAGGTGGTTCGGGTAGCTACATATATTCATGGACTGGTTCGGGCGATGGTCTCAACAAGTCGACCTCGGTATACAACCAGACGGGTCTTACAAGTGGCAACTACCAAGTTACTGTAACAGACCGCTACTATGGCTGCTCAATGTCGGAAGAGTACACTATAAAAGGTCCTACCGAGCCGCTCACCGTATCTGCAAAGGTTGAGAACGTGAAGTGCTTCGATGACGCAAATGGCGCTGTGACCTTCACTGTTTCGGGCGGTACTCCGTTCGATAATGGTACGAAACTCTATCGCTATCGTCAGCAAGGTGTTGATGCAGCTGATGTTCGTAACGAATTGTCGAGCGGCGATAAGATTGAAGGTCTCAAAGCAGGCAACTACATATTCTATGTATATGATGCTAACGACTGTGTTGTGCCTATCGAAGTGACCATAGATTCGCCAGACCGCATCACCTTCAGCTACGAGACTATCGATGTAACTATCGACGATCCGTACAATGGTAAGATTAGCATCGGCGATGTAACGGGTGGCACTCAGCCTTACACGCTCGAGTGGTCGGCGTTCAGCGTTGCGAAAGATGCCACTACTGGTAAGTATTCAGCAACATCGACGCAGCCATTCGACGGCGATGACCAATACAAAGACCAATATATGGTTTCGCCGTTGCCTAAGGGTACATACTATGTACGTGTGAAAGATGTAAACGGCTGCTACTCAGATGTGAATGGTACGCCTATAAATATTTTTGACAATGGCGCGCTTTCGGTAACCATACGTACCGACAAGGTTCTCTGCTATGGTGGCGAGACCGGCGCTATCAATATCATGATTAACAATGGTAAGCGTCCATTCAATATTTATGTAGACGATGTACTTGTGAAGGAAGACTATCCGGGAACTACCATGCTTATCCTCGATGGCTATGCTGTGGGCGACTACAAAGTACGTATTGAGGACCGCGACGGTGGTGCATACGAGCAAGATATTGCTGTAGAGTATGCCGATGGTGCTGAATCGGCGCTCAACCTCGAACTTAAGCTTACCGACTTCAACGCTACCGAGCCTGCTACTCCGCTATGCTATGGCTCTAAAGATGGCGTTGTATACTACAGAGTTACTGGCGGTAGCATTGCACATACAATCGATGGCACTACTACCATCGACCACTACAAGGCTATTACCTTGTCGCCTGGTGCACGCCGCAATGCCGATAGATTTGCAGTGCCCGATGGTGACTTCCGCGATTTGGCAGCTGGTACGTACATAGTCACCGTAACCGACCAGAACAACTGTCAGGTTTCGGGCGAGATAACTATCGAACAATACTCTGATATAACCATCGAAAGCCCAGTCAAGAGCGATGTAAGCTGCTACGATGCTAAAGATGGTTCGTTCACGGCTGCTATCTATGGTGGCGATGGCGAGTATAAATATTACTGGCAGTGCTTGGAGAATAATACGTATGAAGACTTTACGTTGACTACTTCTACTGTACCTACAAGTACAGCTCCTTCTACAGCCGACTCTAAGCAGAATACCGTTTCTATAAATGGTTTGCCTGGCGGTTCTTACAGACTCGTTGTGCTCGATGGTAATGGTTGCCAGAAAGAGATGAAGTTCGAAATAACCGAGCCTACGCGTCTCTACTACACCGTGAGCCACGAAGATGTTCGCAGCTGCGATGCCGATGTGGCTACAGGTTCTATAACCGTTCAAATTACGGGTGGCACACCTTCATATCAAGTTATGCTCGATGGTGGTGCACCAGTGACTACAACCGGCTACTATCGCTTCGGCGGCCTCATTGCAGGTCAGCACTACATAACTATGAGCGATGCTAACGGCTGTGCAAACTTCTATAGTATTAGCGATGGCTCGCTATTGCCCGATGCTGGCAACGCTGCTGTGGGCGCCGCTTCGCAACCTCCTGTTCAAGTCGTTATAGATAAATATCAGCCTATAGAGATTAGCAACCTCGCATACGTAATGGACGATAGAAACGACAAACTCGGCGAGGCTTCGTTCTACGTTTCGGGCGGCACACCTAATAGAAGTGGCGAATACCGCATCAACCTCTCTCTTGCAAGTGAAGATGTAGACGGCTTCGGTGCTCGCAACGTGTCGTTGAATAGTAGCAATACTCAAAATAGCAATCAGACCATAGCTAATGGTAAGTATACTTATACATGGAACGATGCTAACCAGCGTTTTGAGGTAGAATTTACCGACCTTCAGGCTGGTACGTATACCATTTCTGCGCAAGATATTGTTACCAATGAGGCTACTTGCTCAGCAAGCACTGGCTTCGAACTCAGCAAACTTGCTCTCACCTACACAACCACAAATCCATATTGCGCAACCATCAAGAATGGTGCTATTAGTGTGAACGTCACTGGTGCAGTTGGTGTGGTTAAGTATAGTTGGCAGAAGGTTGACGAAAATGGTACTCCGGTGCCAATAAGCTTCCAGACTACGAGCTCGCTCGTTGGTGTTGAGGCTGGTAAATATATTGTAACCGTTTACGATGGCGCTCAAGACGATGTGTCTACTGGCGATACAGATAACAACCATAAGATTGGCAGCCTCACGCAAGAGTTCGAACTTGTTGTTGAACGCCAGTATATTATCAATGAGGATATTACTGATGTAACTTGTCACGGCGATAACAATGGTGCTATCAGTGTAGTGGTAGAGGGTGAGAAATCTGACGTGCCTCTCACCTATATTTGGAGCGGCGTTTCGGGCTTTGCTTCAGGTAGCAAGAACATAACCGACCTTGTGGCTGGCTACTACTACTTGCAAGTTGTCGACGACGACGGTTGCTCGGTTGGCAAATCTATAGAAGTTAAGCAGCCAGAGCAGATTACCTACTCGCTCAAAGTTGTCGATGGTTCGGTAGATTGCGAGAACAATACTCGCCGCTTCGAGTTTGAGGTTGCTCCTAACGAAACGACTGCTGAACCTAAGGGTGGCGTACGCTATACCAATGGCGCTCACTATCGTTACAACATCACTGG
The DNA here is from genome assembly GCA_017539645.1 of Bacteroidales bacterium. Lineage (GTDB taxonomy): Bacteria > Bacteroidota > Bacteroidia > Bacteroidales > Marinilabiliaceae > W3P20-009. The sequence continues at coordinate 3,451 of JAFYCM010000089.1, read as the reverse complement.
TCCTACGTCGGATATTCAGTTGGGTGATTATGCCGACCTTGCTAACCACGACTTCATGAATGCCGGCATATATACTATGCACGTAGAGGATGCCAACGGCTGTGTGGCTGAGCAGACTTTCGAAGTGCCTGATGCTATCACGCTCATAAGTATTCCGCCTGATATTAAGAACGTAAGTTGCTACGGCGGTTCCGATGGTAGCATCTCGTTGGATGTTTCGGGAGTTGTTAACCCGACATTCCAGTGGTACACTGCCGATCCTAAGGGCAAGACCGATGCTGAACTCGATGCCATCAAGGTTGTAAATAATACTGCTACATCAAGTTCGCTCGAGAATGTTCCTGCTGGTACATATTGGGTAGTTATCACGCGTAACGATGCTTCGGGTCAGGTATGTACAAAGACCTTTGGCGGTATACAAGACAAGTTTGTAATTACGCAGCCTAACAAGATGACCTTCACCGCTACGGCGTTCGACGAGTCGGGTTGTAGTGATGAGGCAACAGGTAAGATTGCCGTGAACGTAGTTAATGGTACTGCGCCATACACTGTAATGCTTTATGGTTCAAGCAGTGCTGCTGTTACGGCTACAAGCAAGACCGGCGACTACACCTTTACTGGTCTCTCTGGCTCTTCCGATGCTTCTGGCTACCTATACCAAGTTCAGGTTGCCGATGCTAATGGCTGTTTGGCTGTTACATACGCCAGCGCACAAACCAACAACGACGAATACATACAGCAGTGCGCAATAAGTAAGCCTGCTGCGCTCAAGATAAACAACATAGTTACGGGCGTTGACCTTGGTAAAACCGAAAATGGCGGCTACATCAAGTTCGACGTTTCGGGCGGTGTTACTCAGACTCGCAACAATGTCCAAACGCATAGCTATCGCGTGAGCCTTACCGCTACGAGCTTTGCTAACATATTCACCGTAACTACCGATGAAAATGGCAACGTTACTAACGTTGAACCGGCTTCTACTACTGTTGAATATTCTGGTAAAACAATAACAATCAAAGGTTTGAATGCTAGCGCGTACGATATGACTGTGCTCGACGTTAACTCGTTGCCAAACAACTGTACGGCTACGGAGCAAATCATTGTGAGCCAGCTACAACTCATTGCCGATTATGTTAATCCGTCGTGCGAATCGCTCAACAATGGTACTATCAACGTTGATGTCACTGGCGCTCTTGGCTCTGACGATGTTACTTATACATGGTTCTATAATAAAGACCAATTTACCACGCTCGATGCCGACGCAAACAATACAGGCGCTGTGAAGTACAGCCAGACGCTTGCTACTACCGACCCATCGTACGAAGATTTCTACGCGGCAAGCAAGATGTATCTGACGGGTGTTGTTGGTTCGTTCCTCAAAGAAGGTTACTACACCATCTTGGCAACAGACAAGAGCGGTAACACTATCATAGCTCAGGCGGTTAAGCAGATTCACTTGACATACCAGAAACGCCTCTCTATCATTCCGTCAATCGTGCCAGAGCAATGTGCAGGTGCCGAAGATGGTAGCATCTCCGTTACGGTGCTCAACAACGGTGCGCCTTCATACGATACTTATACTTATAAGTGGAGTGGCGCCGATAAGCAGATCGATGGCGGCGCTAAGGTGTCGAACCTCGCTCCTGGCGAATACTTCCTCACCCTCACCGACGGCGAAGGCTGTAGCTTCACTACCGATGGCCTCATAGTTGACGCTGCTACGGAACTCAACTTCCGCCTCGATGGCGACATGGCAGCTGTCAACTGCGGCGTGACGGGTAAATACAACCGCGTCATACGTATTCTCGATGCCAATGGCAACGAACCTGTATATCGCAATACAACGAATGGCTCTAACTATGAGTCGTCTACCGAATATCTTGCACCGCTTGGTGGCACAGGCCCTTACCGCTTCTCATGGTCGGGTGCTTCGCCTGTAACTAAGATTACTTCGGGTTATAAATACGAAGATTCGAACAACAACCTCATTTCGGTGAATTGCGAAACCGTATCTATGGATGACGACGGTGTAGTTGCAGTTAAGCTATCCGATGGTTCATCAGTCAACCTACACGAAGGCGACGTTTGGTGCCTCGCTAAGGGTGGTACGTACAACGTAACTATGACCGATGCCAACGGATGTAAGCTCACCAAGAGCGTAACTATTCCTGTAGAGATTGAAACCGAAGAGGTTATCTATACTCCAGTGAACTGCTTTGGTGGTTACTATGTATACGGACAGGATAAGCCAGTGAAGAATGCGAGTGGCAACAATGTAACTTCTGAAACGGAGATTGCCACTGTCCTCGAAAATCTTGGCCTCGAAGCTAACCGCGTGACTTACAATGCTTCACTTGGTTACTATGTATACAAGAAGGACCTCGCAGTAGTAGACAATAAGGGCAAGGTTGTAACCAACGAAACCGACCTTGCTACAGTGCTTGCTCCGGCAGGTTTGAGCCTCGCTAACAACGATGTGATATATATGCCAGGCTCTATTGATGGCGGTTTGGAAGTTGTGCTCGTCAAAGGTATAGAGACGTTTAGCTACTCGTGGTACAACAATAAGGTTAACGCTCAAGGCGAAGACGAAATTGACCGCTACGACGGTACAACGCTGAAAGATCCGCTCTCTACCAAGAGCTCTGTTTCTGGCTTGAGTGCTGGTAAATATTGGGTACACGTTGAGGCTGGTAGCTGCCAGAAAGATCTTGGTCCGTATGAGATTACGCAGTCTGTAGCACCACTACAACTTGTGGCTACGCCTACCAACATCACCTCGTGCGTCAACTCGCAGACGGGTCGTATCACAGTGAATGTTTCGGGCGGTACGCCTCCATATCAGATTTACTTCATCGATGGCGTCGACAATGCTACCTATGAGTCTTACAATGGTTACTACCTCTTCACAGGTTTGAAGGCTGCGCAAGGTCTCTACCGTTTGCAAGTTACCGATGCCAACGGCTGCTCGTTCCCTGAAGCTGGTTTCGTAGAAGTTGATGTGCTCCAGCCAGGTGCACTCTCTATCTCGCTCGATCGCTACCAGATGAATACCGTAAGTGGTAAAGCCGAAGTCGACTTCCATATCACTGGTGGTGTAGAGAAACTCGATGTCGATAATAAGTACTATCGCTACTATCAAGTTGTGCTCACTGGCGAAGGAACAGCTTCGTATAAGTCCGACGTTGTTATGTCGTACGTAACAGCGCACAATGCCGATGGCTCTGCCGTTGAACCTACCGAGGATACCGCAGGACAGACCAACTGGATTAAGTGGGACGACCTCGAGCCTGGTAAGTATACACTGACCGTGAGCGACTATAACTCCGATGGCTACTGCTCAATTAGCCGCGAGTTCGTAATCAACGACCTCAAAGTAGAGACGGTTGAGAAGATTAATCCGTCATGTACGAGCAGCGCCGTTGATGGTAAGATTGCTATTGCTGCTACG
>JAFYCM010000088.1 GCA_017539645.1 Bacteroidales bacterium | reverse complement strand
TGACACGAGGGGATTTGTCTTCATGGAATAGAAATAAGAAGGTAATCATAAGCTACATGGACATGTATGTAGATAGCCTCAATATAAATCACAGGTCAGACATTATATGTGACAAGAACTTATATGACCAATATTGTGCCGTATTAGAGTTTATGAGAAAGAATCAATCAGAAACGGCTTCAAGAATCTTAAAGACTTTATAACTATGCCAGTAATATTAGACTATAGAAATACAATACAAAACTTCATGAGGCAGGTCGTAGCGTATGGGCAAAGAGGGCAAGAATGTCATAGATGTATATGACAACTTTTTGCCCGTATGTGCCGTCATTCTTGAAAAAAAGGAAAACCTTGTTCAGTCGCTCGATGGACTGCCTAGTCTGAGTATTCGTTCCATTTGTCGGAATATTAACGAGTAGAGATTCTTGTTCATCTATTGTGATATTATAGGATACATAGACATCTACATTTCCACCACCATCTCCAGACGTTTCTCGAATGATTCCTCGGTGTAGTCAGTCTTGCGAATCTTGCCAATCCATTCGATAATCATCGGACTTTTGTCGAGGTTGCAAACAGCAAAGCCGAGTGCGAGGTTGGTTAGCACATTGCTGAGATTCTTACGCTGACAGACGTCATATAAAGCATCGCTGACTTGAGCAATATTAGCATCCGACTGTGCCATCTCTTCTGGGGTGAGCTCATTCTTCCAATTGATATTCTCAAGTTTCTTTGCTGCCGTTCTGTGACTCGTATGTATGTAGCGCATCGAAGTATCAATCTTCCCATGACCAAGTACATTCATAATTATAAACGGATTATCAACCCTCTCTGCCAACTGCGATGCACAAGTGTGACGCGATACGTGAAAAGTCAACGTAAAAGGAAGGCTTAGTGCTTGCCCAAGTCGACGTAAATTGACCATCATTGTTGTCTTCTGCACCTGAGGGAAGATGGTCTCTGTATCTTCATTATGTATGTACTTCTCCAATATCTCTTGCGGCTTGCCATTGAATAGTGAGTAAAGCGGCAAAGTCACGTCAATACCAGTTTTGATAGTCTTCTTCTGCAATACATAGCCGCGGACATCTTTATGTAGATGCTCTCGTGTAATAGTAATGACATCGCTGTATCGTAGTCCTGTGTAGCAAGCGAATAGAAACATATCCACAATCGTCTCCTTGATATGCAGCTTAGAAAGTTGGCTTCGATCGATTTCTTCAAGATGTTTCAATTGCTCGCTCGTCAACGCCTGACGCTTGTCATCATCGTAGAATACTATATCAAACTGGTCGTACGGATTGCTGCCAATATACCCATCCTTCACAGCACGACGAAATAGTCTACGTGTGAATGCATGAATGTCCGAAGCAGTGCCTGGGCTTAATCTACTCGCCATGTATTGATCTAAGGCTTTTATTGTGGCGAGCGAAACTTCACCAAAGAACAACGTAGCTGCCGCATTCTTCTTGTATTGCCAAACAAACTTTTGGATGACTTTTAGGTGTTTCCTTTTTAGAGCTTTAGTGCTCTCTGTGTTGTTCTTCTCTTCGTTTATATACCTATTGAAGATCTCGAACACATCTTCGCCTTTAGCAGTTTGGCTCTTCGCAGCAAGTTTGATAGCATCAGGCGTCAGTTGCACGCCGCGCTTCTCGCAATTGTCATCCAACTCAACGATTCTATCAATCATCTGGCGGATGTATTTATTGTATTGTTTGGCGTTGCTATTCTTTATAATGAGTTGGCGGGCGTTGTCCCATTGCTTCTCGCTCTCCAATACGATGCCAGTAGAGATAATTACACGGCAATCCACACCGTTGTAGACTTCCAACTCAAGGTGTAACGGATAGTTTCTGCGCCGACCAAGAATAAGTTTGTATTTAGCCTTTGCCATGTGAGTATTTATAGAGTATTGAAGAGAGTTTGGAGTTTGTTGTCTATAACTTTTGCTGAACAATCTTTATCGGAGAGTGTTCCAACCCACGATTTGATAATCTGAAACTTGTCAGGATTCTTTATTAGATTTCCAATAATTATGTACATCTGCGTAGTAGAATAGCCATTCTCATTACACAAATTGCGTATTTCTTTGCATTTTAGAGTTATGCTATTATCCGTATTCGTCTGACCGTCCCATTTGATTGACGCAAGTTTCCTCTCGGCCGTCTTATGACTTTGCGATATGTAGCTCATCGACGTTTGAATAACGGTATGACCTAAAATATCCCTAATGACAAATGGATCGTTCACCTTCTCGGCTAACAATGTTGCGCACGTGTGCCGCGATGTGTGAAACGAATAAGTTTCGGGAATTCCTGCAAGCCTAAAAATGCGTTTCAACTTGTCGTTGGCTTTTGTCTTGTGAGAACATGGAAATAAGAACTGGTCCGACGAATTTATGTTGAGATACTTCAACGCGATGCGTTCAGGTTTACCATCAAACAGCAGATGCAACGGAATAACCACTTGATGGTCAGTTTTTATTGTCGTTAGCTGCATCGTTAGCCCTCGCTCGTCGCGCGTGATGTCGCTTTTCTTGAGCGCAAGGCTGTCACTATTGCGTAGTCCTGTGTAACAGGAGAATAGAAATCGGTCTCGTAATACGTCATATTGATTGCCAATTGCTTTCAAATCCTCATCCGAGAGGTTTTCAATGGCAACAACCTGCTCTTCGGACAAACTCGGCTTTCTCTTGAACTCAAAATGTGGTATTTCAAAATCGTCGTATGGGTTGTATTTGATAAGTCCGTCTCTTTTTGCTCGTCCAAGAAACCGCTTGATTGTATCGTGTGTTTGAACTCGCGAACAAAGTGCTTGCGATATAGCAAGATATTTGTCGAAATCTTCTATGAATGAAAGCGTGAGATCGTTGAAGTACAACGGCGAACTCTTTGCTCCTTTACGTATATCAACAAACTTCTGTAGTTTCTTGATGCGACCACTCAAGTTCTCCATTGTTGCTGGCCTCAACGTTTTCTTCTCGCTCTGATACTCTTTTAGTTTATCTATCACATTAATCTCCACGAATAGAGTATTATTCTTGGCTGCCATTCGAATAAGATCCTTCGTGAAAGCAATGTGCTTCTCCTCGGCCTCTAATTCATCCCGCTCAATATTCAAAATGAGAGTCCTTAGAAAATTATTGTATGCAGCAGCATTGCTATTGCGTAGTATCAGTTGGCGCTCCTTATCCCATTGTCTCTCATTATCGAGGACGATGCCCGTTGATAAGAACACTCGGCAGTCTACTCCTTTGTAGATTTCGAGCTCGATATTCAGAGGATAATCTTTCCTTCTTCCGAGTACCAATTTATACTTTGCCTTCATTGATTTTACCTTGTTTTATGCGAGTTTTTCTGTAGCAATCTTGTATCATGATGTAGCAAAATTACGCATACTATCGCACTGAATCCAAATTTTGAACGGTAATTTTCGGGACTCATAAATAAGTATAAATCTCTAACTAGCAATATAGTATGTGCGTATGAGTGCGTTACTCTGCGTGTAAGAGCGGAAACAAAATAATGTATGGAATAATAAGTAAAAATTAAAAATCTGTGTTCTCTCTGTTCTCTGTGCGAGAAACTTCCAATTTTCAACTTTCAATTTCAATTCTTAATTTTCAATTCGATTTTTGTCCGTCGTGAGCTACATTTGCGACTTCAAACTGATTTTTATGGAAGAAGAAAAGATAAGAGTAGGCATCACACAAGGCGATGTCAATGGAATAGGATACGAGGTTATTCTCAAAACACTCATGGAACCAGAATCTTACGAGAGTTTTATTCCTATTATTTACGGATCGCCCAAAGCTGCAGCCTATCACCGCAAAGCACTTAATATCCAAAATATGAGCCTCAATGCTATACATGTCCCAGAGGAGGCTCATCCACGTCGTATAAACATTATCACTTGTGGCGATGACAACATTCACGTTGAACCTGGCAAATCGACCGAACAAGCCGGACAGGCAGCTTTCGATGCGTTGCAAGTGGCTGTGAGCGACCTCAAAGAGGGCCGCATCGACGTGTTGGTTACTGCTCCTATAAACAAAAAAAATATTCAAAGCGACCGATTCCATTTTCCCGGACATACCGAATACTTACAACAAGAAGCAGGTCAAGGACAAGCCCTCATGTTGCTTGTGAGCGACAACCTTCGTGTTGGTGTGGTTGCCGGTCATCTACCTATAAAAGATGTACCTGCATACATAACTAAAGAGCGAATACTCGAAAAACTGCGTATTCTCGACGCTACACTTAAACGCGATTTCACAATTCGTCGACCTCGCATAGCTGTGCTTGGCCTCAATCCACATGCTGGCGATAATGGTCTTCTCGGTCAAGAGGAGATTGAAATTATTCAACCTGCCATCGAAGCAGCCAATGCCGAGAATATATATGCCATGGGTCCTTATGCAGCCGATGGCGTGTTTGGCACCGATGCCGCATTCCGCTTCGATGCCGTTCTTGCTATGTATCACGACCAAGGTTTGGCACCATTCAAAGCTTTGGCATTCAATACTGGAGTGAATTTTACGGCAGGTCTGCCTTTTGTACGCACTTCGCCCGACCATGGCACAGCTTACGACATAGCTTGCCAAGATAAGGCCGATCCAAGTTCTATGCGCGCAGCCATAAATCTTGCTATAGATATTTATCGCAGTCGTCGCTTGAACGATGAGTTGACTTCCAATCCTATAGTTACCCACGTTGAACGTGAACGCGAACGCAACGCATAGAAATGTTAGACGAAATAGAAAACGAAGAGGCTAATATTGAGGTCTTTGGCGCACGCGAGCACAACCTCAAGAATGTAGATATATCAATACCGCGCAATAGTCTTGTAGTGTTTACAGGCTTAAGTGGTAGTGGTAAATCGTCGCTTGCTTTCGACACTATATATGCCGAAGGTCAGCGTAGATACATTGAAACATTTTCTGCCTATGCGCGCCAATTTCTCGGTGGATCGCAGCGCCCTGATGTCGATAAAATCACGGGGCTTAGTCCTGTTATTGCCATTGAGCAAAAAACCACTAATAAGAATCCTCGTTCTACAGTCGGCACTATCACAGAGATATACGACTTCTTTCGTTTGCTATATGCTCGTGCTTCTGAAGCTTTCTCCTATGTTACTGGCGAGAAAATGATTAAGTACACCGACGAGCAGATTTTTCAACTTATAAACGAACAGTTTGCTGGTCAGCGTGTCTATTTGCTTGCTCCTTTGGTGAAAGGTCGTAAAGGTCACTACAAAGAACTTTTCGAGCAAATACGTAAGCGAGGCTATCTATATGCCCGCATCGATGGTGAGATTCGTGAGATAACACACGGCCTTATGCTCGATCGCTATAAGACGCACTTTATCGAGCTCATCATCGACAAATTCAAAATTGATGGCTCCGACGACAAACGCATTCGTCAGTCAATCGACCTTACTCTACAACGAGGAAAAGGCGTTATGATGGTTGTAGATGCCGATAGCGCCAAGTCACGCTATTTCAGCCGTTCGCTCATGTGTCCTACGTCGGGCATCTCATACGCCGAGCCAGCGCCATACACATTCTCGTTCAACTCGCCTCAAGGTGCTTGCCCTAAATGTAAAGGCTTGGGAATGCTCACCGATATTGATATGTCGAAGATTATACCCAACAACAAACTCTCCATCGCTGAAGGTGGTATTGAGCCTATAGGTAAACCTCGCACATCGATACTCTTTGCGCAGATTGAGTCGATACTTAGTAAAGTTGATTGTACATTCAAAACCCCAATTTGTGACATTCCCGAAGACACCATAAATACTATTCTCTACGGCACTACAGAACGTATTCCTATACGTGCTGATATGGGATTGCCTACAAATTTCTTTCCTACATACGATGGTATAGTAGAGTATATCAATAACATACAAGACCAATCCACTTCGATGAAGGAGAAGAAGTGGGCAGGGCAGTTCGAGCGCGAAATTGTATGCCCCGAGTGTGGAGGCGCGCGTCTCAACAAAGAAGCACTCTATTTTCGCATTGATGGTAAAAACATTGCCGAAGTATCTGCAATGGATATGCGCGAACTTCGCGATTGGCTTGAAGGTCTCGAAGATAGATTGAACGACCGTCAGCGCATAATAGCCGCCGAAGTATTGAAGGAAATACGCTCGCGTGTGAAGTTTATGCTCGATGTAGGTCTCGATTATTTATCTCTCTCTCGCTCTGCTGTGACGCTTTCAGGTGGTGAGAGCCAGCGCATTCGACTTGCAACGCAGATTGGTTCGCAACTCGTTAATGTGCTATATATACTCGACGAACCATCCATAGGACTTCATCAGCGCGACAACCGTAAACTTATCGAATCGCTTAAGCAGTTGCGCGACAATGGCAATTCGGTCATCGTGGTAGAACACGACCGCGACATGATGCTTCAAGCCGATTACCTTGTAGATGTCGGTCCGGGCGCTGGTAGGCGCGGTGGTCAGATTGTGGCGCAAGGCAAACCATCCGACATCCTCAAACTCGATTCTATGACGGCCAACTATCTTAGTGGTCGCTTAAACATACCTATACCAACCGAACGCCGTAAGGGTAACGGAAAATTTTTGCGCCTCTTGGGTTGTACGGGCAACAATCTGAAAAATATCGATGTCTCGTTCCCTCTTGGTACGCTGATTTGCCTCTCAGGCGTTTCGGGCAGTGGTAAGTCTACACTCATCAACGATACGTTGTATCCAATACTCAACCAACATTTCTATCGAGCACTCCGCGATCCTCTGCCATATAGAGAGATTCAAGGCTTGGAGAATATCGATAAAGTGGTCTGCGTCGATCAATCGCCTATTGGTCGAACCCCGCGTTCTAATCCAGCTACTTATACATCGCTATTCGATGACATTCGCAAACTATTTGCGGCATTGCCCGAGTCGAAATTGCGTAATTACAAAAACGGACGCTTCTCGTTCAACGTTAGTGGTGGACGATGCGAAACGTGTAAAGGCGCTGGCGTTCAGGTGATTGAAATGAGCCTACTGCCCGATGTTATGGTGAAGTGTCCAACGTGTCAAGGCAAACGCTACAATCGCGAAACGCTCGAAGTGCGTTTCAAGGGCAAATCCATTGGCGACGTGCTCCAGATGACCATAAATATGGCCGTTGAATTCTTCGCCAACATACCTAATATATATTCCCAGCTCAAGATGCTGCAGTCGGTTGGATTGGGCTATTTGCAGCTTGGTCAGCCATCTACAACACTCTCTGGAGGTGAAAGTCAGCGCGTTAAGCTTGCCACAGAACTCATGAAACGCGACACCGGTAAGACCATATATCTACTCGATGAACCTACTACAGGTTTGCATTTTGAAGATATACGTATATTGATGGACGTTTTGTCTCGTATTGTAGATAAAGGCAATACGGTGATAGTAATTGAGCACAACCTCGATGTGATAAAACAGGCCGACTATATCATAGATATGGGTCCCGAAGGAGGTCGTGGTGGTGGCGAAATTTGCATAGCCGGCACCCCAGAGGAAGTTGCGTATACACCATCTAAATCGGCTACTTCTGTATATTTACGCGAAGAATTGGAGCGTAAATAGCCATTTGTCTGTAATGTACGTATTTTTATAACATAAATATACGTATATACTAAATGGTTGAATTAGTGAAAATTATGATTAGCAGATGTGATAATCAATAAAATCGGTTTATCTTTGCATGCTAATTTTGAGAAGAATAAAGGCATCATAAATAAGACAAAAAATTAATAGTATCAATTTTTTATAATTATGACTAAAGCAGATATCGTAAGTGAGATTTCAAAATCCACCGGCATCGAGAAAGTAACAGTACAAAAAGCGGTAGAATCATTCATGGATACCGTACGTGAGTCGTTGATCTCAGGTCAGAATGTATACCTCCGTGGTTTTGGTAGCTTCGTAACCCGCAAGCGTGCAGCTAAAACCGCTCGTAACATCTCTAAGAACACGACTATCGTAATTCCTGAGCATTCAATTCCAGCCTTCAAGCCTTCTCGCGAATTCCTTGATCAGGTTAAGAATTCGAAGAAATAATAACTTATTGTTTAACCTTATAAATGTACTCCTATGCCAAGCGGTAAGAAGAGAAAAAGACATAAGATTGCTACTCACAAACGCAAAAAACGTCTAAGAAAAAATAGACATAAGCACTAATCTATAGCGCTTGTTTTGCTTGGGTGGCACACAGAAGCCTAATGTGGCGCGTGTCGTAAACCCTTTCGAGATAACAAACTACAGGAAGTCAACACATTTTGCTGACTTTCTGTTTTGTTTGTCTATCGGACAACTGAAAAGATCTTTGACATAATTCAAAAACATCGTGAACGCAGAATTATTTATCGACGTACGTCCCGAGGAACTTTACATAGCTCTGCTCGAGGATAAACGCTTGGTAGAACTGCGTAGGGAACGACGAAATGTGCAATTTGAGGTTGGCGATATTTACATAGGTAAAGTTCGTAAAGTGATGCCCGGACTTAATGCTGCCTTTGTGAACGTCGGCTACGAGAAAGATGCTTTCTTGCACTACCTTGACCTCGGTTCGCAATTTCGCACGATGCAAAAATTCCTTACGCAAGTTGTGTCTAAGCATTCGGCGGCTGAACTGCCGCATGTGAAACGCGAAGATGATATTGACAAGAATGGCACGATAAGCGATGTGTTGCAAGTAGGGCAAGAGGTCTTGGTGCAAGTGGCCAAAGAACCAATATCCACCAAAGGTCCACGCCTAACTTCGGAAATATCCATTGCAGGCCGCAACCTTGTTATTATTCCATTTGCGGATAAAGTATCGGTAAGTAAAAAGATAAGATCGGCAGAAGAGCGTAATAGACTAAAAAAGATTGTTCAGCGCATAAAACCCAAGGACTTTGGCGTAATTATCCGCACCGTTGCAGAGCATATCGATGAGGCTGAGATAGAAGCCGAATTTACAACTCTTTATAAACGATGGGAGAAATGCATAGCCCGCGTCCGCGAAGTCCGTCCACCGGCATTGACATTAGGTGAACTCGATAGATCGTCAACCATGTTGCGCGACTTGTTGAGCCCCGATTTCAATAATATTTACGTCAACGACTCGGCGGTCTTCGAAGAAACAAAGCAATACGTTGCCCAAATAGCTCCAGATCGTGTGGATATTGTAAAACAATACAAAGACAGTGTCCCGATGTTCGACTGCTTCAATATTGAAAAACAGATTAAGCAAGCATGTGGTCGAACAGTTTCGTTCAAGAGTGGAGCATATCTAATTATTGAGACTACGGAAGCTCTCAATGTTATAGATGTAAATAGTGGTAATAGATCAAAATCTGCTGTCAATCAGGAAAATAATGCTCTCGAAGTCAATTTGGCTGCTGCCGACGAGATAGCTCGTCAATTGCGATTGCGCGATATGGGTGGTATAGTGGTTGTCGACTTCATCGATATGGTGAATAGCGAAAACCGCAATAAACTCTACGAACGCATGAAAGAAGCAATGTCGCGCGATAGAACTAAGCATAATATATTGCCCCTCAGCAAGTTTGGGCTTATGCAGATAACGCGACAGCGAGTGCGTCCCGTGATGACTATCGATACTTCCGAAACATGCCCTACGTGTATGGGTAAGGGCAGGATAGAAACTTCTGTGAATGTGCCCGAAATGATTGAGGCTGCCATTCATCAAGAGGTGGAACAACGTAAGAGCGGATCTATACTCGTCCGCTGTCATCCATACATACATGCTTACTTGAAGAAAGGTTTCCCTTCGCGCATTCTACGCTGGAAACTGAAGTACGGATTTCGTGTGAAGGTTATTCCTTCGGCTGCCATGGGTATGGTAGAATACGAAATAGTGAAGGAAAGCAAACATTTGCATGACGATGATTGATGTTTGATTCTACAAAGTATTATGAAGAGGCAAATCTTGACGGGTTTGCCTCTTTTTTTTGTTTATGTACTACCGCTAAAATTCAAATTGTGCACGATAATGATGGCGATGTTTTGAGAGTATATAGTTCAAATAATAATTCTTGTATACTCAATCGTTTTATACGTTGAAAAATTTTGCAACAAGTTGATAAAAACCTAACTTCGCGGACTGTTTTTACGCGCTCTGTATGGCGCATCAAATGGTAAATATGGCAAAACAGAATATTGTTATTCTTCTGATTATAAGTGCATTTGTCTCGATTGTGTCGACTTCGTGTAGCGAATATCAAGCTATACTCAAGACGCGCGATAATGAGTTGTGGTATCGTAAAGGTTTGGAATATTTCGACAAAGGAGAATTTGCGCGTTCTGCCAACCTTTTAGGTCCTTTAGTAACCTCATACGCAGGTACTTCGCGCTCCGATACGGTTACATTGTATTATGCGCGCTCGCTTGCCGAACTCCACGATTACGCTACCGCGGCATACTATTTCCAGCATTACGTAAAGACATATCCGAGTGGAGATCAGTGCGAAAATTGTCAGTATATGGCTGCATATTGCTACTATATGCTTTCGCCTAAAGTTGAGCTCGATCAGGCTGATACCGAGACCGCAATAGTAGAGATGCAGACGTATCTAAATATGTATCCCAATGCGAGCCGCGTGCCAGATATTGAACGCATGATGCGTGAGATGCAAGATAAACTCGCGCTCAAAGAGTACAATAGCGCCGTGCTCTACTACCGACTTGGCAATTACATGGGCAACAACTATCGCAGTGCGGTTATTGTGGCTCAAAACTGCTTGAAGAGATACCCCGACACCAAACATCGTGAGGATTTGAGCTTCTTGATTTTGGAGTCGAAATACATACAGGCCGAGCGAAGCATACTCAGCAAGCAGGGCGACCGCTATCGCGATGCTATCGATGAATATTACGCATTTGTGAACGAATTCCCGCAGAGTAAATATTCGCGCCGTGCCGACAAGATTCTCAAAGATTCCAAAGTGGGACTTGAGGAGGTTGAAAAATTGATACCACCTTCGGCCGACGATATGGAATATTATCGTAACTATGGCTCGCAACTCGATAAAGAAGTAGAGGCTGCTCGCGAGGCTGCCGAAAACGCTAAGAATAACTAAGGAAAACAAAAAACTAAACATTTTATAAAATGCCAGTAGATTTCAAAAAAGTAACTGCACCACTCAACACTAAAACGTGGAATACCGCTGAACTCTCACAGCGCACCGGCAATATCTACGAAATGGTTAACATCATCACCAAACGTGCTAATCAGATTAGTGTTGATTTGAAAGAAGAACTTGGAAAAAAATTGCAAGAATTCTCTTCTTACACCGACAATCTCGAGGAGGTTTTCGAGAACCGTGAACAGATTGAGATCTCAAAATACTACGAGCGTCTTCCGAAGCCTGTTAGTATTGCTACTCAGGAATTTGTTGACAACAAAATCTACTTCCGTCGCCCCGTTGTTGACGACTCAAAGTCGTACAATAGCGAAGCTAACGACTACCAAGGTGAGTAATAAAATACTCGTCGGAGAATAGCTCTTTTCGCAAGAAAATAGCGCAAGAAACATAGCCCAAGACGTTCCGTATGGTTCGAGCTTGGGTTATTTTTATAATTCCAAGTTCAAAATTCATAATCGAGAATTGAGAATTCAAAATAGAGAACTCGTAACTCGGAATTAGAAACTCGTAATTCGGAACTCATAATTCGTAATTAATATCATGCTCAAAGGCAAAAAGATAATTGTGGGCGTTTGTGGAGGCATTGCAGCTTACAAAACGGCCTATTTAGTGCGCGAAATTGTAAAGCAAGGTGGCGAAGTGCGTGTGGTGATGACGCCCATGGCAAAGCAGTTCATAACACCACTTACAATGGCAACATTGTCGAAAAATCCCATCATGGTCGATTTCTTCGACCCAGAGAATGGCGCTTGGAATAGCCACGTAGGGCTTGGCACTTGGGCAGATGCTATGGTAATTGCGCCTGCCACTGCCAACACAATTGCAAAAATGGCAAATGGAATAGCCGACAACCTATTGCTAACTACATATCTATCTGCCCGTTGCCCAATAATTATTGCTCCTGCTATGGATTTGGATATGTATGCCCATCCAGCTACTCAGCAAAATATCGACCTCCTGAAGCAGCGTGGGGTAGTGGTGGTTGACCCCGACGCCGGTGAACTCGCGAGTGGCCTTTCGGGCAAAGGTCGCATGGCAGAGCCCGAAACCATTGCCGAAACCATCGACGATGTGCTTGCGCAGATAGATACCAAACTCAAGGGTAAACGCATTATGGTTACTGCCGGTCCTACCTATGAACGCATCGATCCTGTGCGTTTTATTGGCAACTATTCGTCGGGCAAAATGGGCTATGCCATCGCAGAAGAGTTAGCGAAGCGCGGTGCTATTGTTGAGTTAATCTCGGGCCCAGTAAAAATTGCGGCTAAGCGTAAAAATATCATAGTTACTAAGACCGAAAGTGCTGCCGAGATGTATGCCGCTGCGTGCGAAATATTTCCTAAGTGCAAAGGCGCTATTATGTCGGCTGCCGTTGCCGATTTTACTCCATCGCAATGTGCCGATTCTAAGATTAAGAACAAGCAGACAATGCAAATCACGCTTGTGCCTACGCCCGACATCGCTGCTGCTATGGGTAAGATGAAGCAAAAAACGCAGTTCCTCGTAGGTTTTGCACTCGAAACAGATCACGAAGAAATAAATGCTCTTGAGAAACTTCAAAAGAAAAATCTTGACTTCATTGTGCTAAATTCGCTTCGCGATGCTGGTGCAGGCTTCATGACCGATACCAACAAAGTGACTATTTATCATAGAGACGGCGTTCATATTGCATACGAACTCAAGCCTAAAGCAGAAGTCGCAGGCGACATTGTGAATGCTATCGAGCGCTATATCAACGATTAACGATGAAAATATTTTTTGTAGTAATAGCTTCGCTTGTATGTCAATACGCTGTGGCTCAAGAACTTCAGTGCAGTGTGAGCGTTCAGTCGGCTTCGGTGCAGGGAACGAACAAGCAAGTGTTTGAAAATATGCGTAATGCCATCAGTGAGTTTCTCCAAACGCACAAGTGGACTAACGACGTATTCGACACGAAAGAGCGCATAGAGTGCAGCATGAACTTCAATATTACGAGCCAGATGTCGTCGAACGAGTTCAAAGGTACACTCACCGTGCAGGCGCGTCGACCTGTGTTTGGCAGTGGCTATACTACCACGATGCTAAATATGCAGGACGAGGATATTCAGTTCCGCTACAACGATGGTCAGGCGTTCGACTTCAACGAGAACTCCTACGACAGCGACAACTTGCTGCCGCTCATTGCATACTATTGCTACATAATTCTTGGCTACGACTACGATAGCTTCTCGCTCAATGGCGGTTCGGAGTATTTCAAAAAGGCCGAACAGATTGTGAATCAGGCGCAATCGTCGCAATTCCCAGGATGGAAGTCGTTCGATGGTACTAAGAATCGTTATTGGCTGATTAATAATATATTAGATAATAATCATAAGGTTTTTCGTACTCAGCTATATAATTACCATCGCAAAGGTCTCGACCAGATGAGCGAGAATGTCGAAGGTGGTCGCAAGGCTATCTATAACGTTATAGATGAGCTACGTAAGGTGAAGAAGAATTCTACGCGTAATGCCTATGCGCTATCGTTATTCTTCACCGCCAAAAACGATGAAATAGTGAATATATTCAGCGAAGCACCTCAGATGGAGTGTACCAAAGTTGTGGAATTCCTCACCGAAGCTGACCCTGGAAACCTCAGTAAATATCAAAAACTAACGAAGAAATAATGCTTCAACAACTCACCATATCCAACTACGCGCTTATCGACCATACAGAGATTTCGTTCGACGGTG
The DNA here is from genome assembly GCA_017539645.1 of Bacteroidales bacterium. GTDB lineage: Bacteria > Bacteroidota > Bacteroidia > Bacteroidales > Marinilabiliaceae > W3P20-009. Next base: position 5,432 of record JAFYCM010000088.1, on the reverse strand, counting down.
GCATGTCGGTCATCACGGGCGAAACGGGCGCGGGAAAATCAATAATGCTTGGTGCTTTGGCACTTCTGACTGGCGGTCGCGCTGATGTGCGTGTGCTTGCCGATGAAACGAAAAAATGCGTTGTTGAGGCTACTTTCGACATCTCTACGTACAATCTGAAACCGATTTTTGAGCAAGAAGATATTGATTATGAAGATGTTACTATCGTGCGCCGCGAGATTCTACCCGGTGGTAAGTCGCGCGCTTTCGTAAACGACCAACCAGTGGCGCTCACCTTTTTGAAGGAGATTTCGGCTCACCTAATAGATATTCACTCGCAACATCAAAACTTACTGCTCAACGACGATTCTTTCCATTTGAACGTGGTCGATGCGGTGGCTGCTTCGGCTGATTTTTTGGCTGAATATGCTGCGTCGTACAACGAATTTCGCGAATTGGTGAAACGCGAGAGCAAACTCAAGGCTGATAACGAAGCGGCAAAGAAAGATTTCGATTATTTGCAGTTTCAGTATAACGAACTTGTTGAGGTTAAGCTTGTTGACGGCGAAGAGGCAGAACTTGAAAACGAGCAGAAGATGCTTTCGCATGCCGAGGAGATAAAAGATGCGCTTGGCTATGCCATTGAGTCGCTAAGCGGCGATGAGGCTGTGCTTTCTACGCTCTTGAATATTGAAAACAAAATCTCGAAAATTTCTGATTTCCTGCAAGATACCGACGATGCCATCGGCCGCATTGAGTCGTCGCGCATCGATTTGCAAGATCTGCTGAAATCGTTTGAACGCATAAACGATAAGGTTGAGTACGATCCCGAGCGCGTGGCATACGTAGATAATCGCCTGAATACCATCTACTCACTCATGAAAAAACATCATGTTGATGGTACGCACGAACTCATTGCGTTGAAGGACGAGATTGAACAGAAGTTGAAAGCCGTCACTTCGTTCGACGATGAACTTGCCGAACTTCAGAAACAGATAGAAGCCAAGCGCAAGGCATTGACCGCTATTGCCGACAAACTTTCGGCGCGCAGAAAGGGCGTTTTCAAGCAGATTTGCGACTATATAATTACTCAGCTTAATGAAATGGGCATTGCCAACGCACAGTTTGTTGTTGAGCATCAGCGCACTGCCGATTTCTTGCCTACTGGCAACGACGAGATACGTTTCCTTTTTGCTGCTAATAAAAATGCGCAACCTACCGATATTCAGCGTGTTGCGTCGGGTGGTGAGATGTCGCGTGTGATGCTTGCCATCAAGTCGATGCTTTCCAAGACTATCGGTTTGCCAACCATCATTTTCGACGAAATCGACACTGGTGTTTCGGGCGAAGTGGCCGATAAAATGGGCCGTATAATGAACGAAATGGCAGATCACATGCAGGTTATCGCCATTACGCACCTGCCACAAGTTGCTGCCAAAGGCAAGCGCCACTACTCGGTTTTCAAAGTAGATGATGAGCGCCGCACCGTTTCCAATATCGTTCTCCTCTCGCCTGACGAGCGTCTGCGCGAGATTGCCAAGATGCTCAGTGGCTCGGTGGTTAGCGAGGCTGCCTTGCAAAATGCCAAAGAACTTATCGATAGTAATAAGTGAAATGCAAATTGTTGATAATAAGCATGTTATTCTGCACGCTTAATGTTTGGGCGGGTAGCGATAAGCATTTTATCAATAATATTTTCAATAATCCGCAGGAGCAAGTAAACTGCTTTGTAGTAGATAGTTACGGCCAAATTTGGTTTGGCACTTCGCGTGGACTTTATAGTTACGACGGCTATACTTCGCGACGTTGTTTATATGCTGATTGTCAGGTTTATACGGCATTTGTTCGCCGTGATACAATTTTTCTCGGTACGGAAGATGGCATTTCGCTCTATTCCATAGCCCACGGCACTTGCAGCACTATTCCGTGCAGCGCTAAAGCAGTCCGAGCATTTGTCGCTATTGGAGATTCGCTTCTCGTTGGTGCTGGTAATGGTATTTATGTACTTGATTTTGAGCGATTTGGTGCGCGTAAGTTGAATGACGACGCCAATGCCACTTTGCCAAATGAAACTATCTATTCTCTTGCACAATATTCTGAAAATCAGTTTTTTATTGGTACGTACGATGGCTTGTACCTCTATGACATCGCTAATAATACTGTAGAAAACATCGGGTTGCCCAAGGGAAGCCGAATGAACAACTTTGTCAATTCGCTTCTTGTTGATACTAAGCGCCGTAAACTTTTGGTAGGCACGGAAGGTTTCTTATATACTTATAGTTTTGATAATGAGCAATTTACACAAGAACGTGTTGCGCAAGGTAACTCCATAAAATACCTCGCGTTCAATGGTGATGACAATTTGCTTATATGTACTGATAACGGTCTGTTTATAAGCGAGTTGGATGGCGATGAAAGCCATTTTGTACATAGCTCAACCGACGAGTCGTCGCTCATTGGCAATAATGTTTGGACTATCTATGTAGATGCCGTTGGTAATGAGTGGGTTGGCACGGATTGCGGAATCTCATTATGCGTTGTGCGCAGCAATTTTGTTGGACTATCTGCGCTGACTGGCGAGAGCATTGGCAATACCATAACTACGATGCTTGTTGATAGCCGTGGGCGCAAGTGGCTTGGCGGCACGAATGGTCTCATCATGCTTGAGCGCAGCGGTGCTTCGCGTTGGTTTCGTTTAGGTAGTGTAGATAATCGCTTGTCGCACAATAGAATACGTAGTATATATGAAGACCGCGACGGCGCTATTTGGCTCGCTACAGATGGCGGTGTCAATCGCTATGACGAAAAAAATGAAGTATTTGTCAATTACAATGTTGTTGATAATCAGCGCGTTCATAATGCCAATTGGGCGTACGATATGTTTGATGATGGCGATGGTCATCTGTGGATTGCAACTTGTCAAGGCGGTGTGTTAATTGCTGAAAAACAGCATTTTACCTCGACAAAAACCGATGTTGTTGCCATTCGTTCGATGTCGCAAAATGATGGCAGTTTGCCGAGCGACTACATTGAGCAGTTTGCCGTTGCCGATAAATATGTTTACATGCTTTTGCATCGTTTTGGTGTGTGGTGCTATGACAAGGAAAATAAGCGACTTACGCAGCTGAGTGCCGGCAAAAGCGCAACAAAAATTTTGTCAACAACGCGTGGGCAACTCTTTGTGGCTTGCGACGATGCCATACATATTTATGCCGATACCACCGAAATACACGTGCTTAACCTTGCTCCGCACACCGAAATTTTTGATATGTGCGAAGCCGATGACAAAATTTGGCTTTCTGCCGTCGATGGTTTGTGGTGTGTTGATAATGAAGATGTTAAGCGCTATGTTGTGTCGCAACGAAGATATACGTCGTTGTGTTATTCGGCAGCCGATTCGCTTCTCTATTTGGGCGCGAATGATGGCATTTCGATGATTTCGCCAAGCAATATTTTGAATGCTGTCGATGATAGAAAAACATTCGTAAGTGCCTTGTATATAAACGACTTAGCGTATGCAGAGCGACCAGATTTGCGCTTCGTTGACGAAATTGAACTTTCGAGCAAAGAGAACAATCTCATTTTTGAACTTGCCGACTACGATTATTCGTCATCGAAGTCGTTTGCTTATATGTTGCAAGGTCATGATAATGAGTGGCATACGTTGCCTATTGGAGAAAATCGCGTGCAGTATCAGAATTTGCATTTCGGTACGTATGTAATGAAAGTTGGTAAGATGTTGCCCGATATGACGTATGTTGCAGATAGAGAGATGGTTATACGTATTTTGCCACCATTCTATCAAACTATTTGGGCGTATGTAATCTACGTACTGATTTTCTTTTTGCTCCTTAGGCTGATTTATACGTTCTACAATGTGCGCAATCGTCTGCGTATTGAACAAATTGAGCGCCGTAAAACGCTGGAACAGACGCAGTTGAAGATTGATTTCTTCACCAACGTATCTCACGAATTCAAGACTCCTATGAGCCTAATTATCGGTCCGCTCGACAGAATGGTGAAACGTGCAGATAGCTCATCGATGCGTCGCGAGTTGCAGAGCGTGCTCAGTAGTGCGCTGAGCCTCAATAAGATGATTACGCGTGCGCTCAATTTTGCTCGTGTGGATAGCGACATCGCTAACGAGTACAATTTTTCGTACGTAGAGATTGTCGAATTTGCCGAGAGTATCCTCAATATACATAAGGAAACTGCTGACGGTGAACGACTTACGCTTTCGTTTCAGTCCGATGTTGACGAGGCTTTTGTCTACGTTGATGCAGTGAAGATGGAATCGGTACTGAATAATCTCATTGGCAATGCGTGCAAATATACGTCAGAAGGTGCTGTAAATGTTTGTATATTAGTTGATAATAAGTATGTAAGTATAAATATTATTGACACCGGAATTGGCATAGCCGAAGACGATTTGTCGAAGATTTTTCAACGCTATTATTGCCCAGCGCGAGCTACTAAAGGCAGCGAAAGCACAGGCATCGGACTATTCTTAGTGAAGCAGTTTGTCGAGAAGTTTGGCGGCACAGTAGAGGCGCAGAGCGATGGCAAGAGCGGTTCGACGTTTGTGGTGAAGTTGCCAATTGCTAAAGCTCCGCAACGTAACCACGAGAGGCCTACCGATGTGTCTCCAAGCGCCACAGTTCTTATTGTTGACGACAATCGACAGATAGCCGATTTTGTTGAAAATGAGCTTTCTAATAGCTATACGTGCTACACTGCTCACAATGGTAAAGCGGGCCTCGACCTCGCGTTGAAATACCTACCCGACGTGATAATAGCCGACATCATGATGCCAGTGATGGACGGAATAGAGATGACTCGCCATATTCGTGCGAATAAGCAAACGACTGATATTCCGATAATTATGCTTACGGCAAAAGATGATGCTCCGACCGAGAAGATTAGCCTTGGTTTGAAAGTAAATGCTTTTGTTGCTAAACCATTTGATATTGAGCAACTTGTGCTACGTATTGAACAATTGCTGAGCTCGCGAAAAGCCATAGAGAAGAGGGCTCATATAGATACAATACTCGAACCTAAAAAACTAGCAGAAGTGTCTGATGATGAGCGCTTTGTAATGGCTGTGCAAGACTGTATTGAGGAAAACCTCGCTGATGCAGATTTCAATGTTAATGCGCTTGCTGTGAAGATGAAAATGAGCCCCAAGCAGCTCTATAGACGTATGAAAGCCATAACGAATCGCACGCCAATTGAGTATCTGAACGAAGTGCGTATGAAGAAAGCCGCTATGTTGCTCGCGCAGGGCTCGTTCACCGTTAGTGAGGTGATGTATCTCGTTGGTTATTCGAATAATAGCTATTTCGCTAAGTGCTTTTCTGCGGTTTATGGCATGTCGCCAAAGCAGTTTGCTTCTGCCAAAACTGAGTAGATTGCCTATGGGCGCTCAAAATATTTCGTGCTTGACAGTGAATAGT
>JAFYCM010000087.1 GCA_017539645.1 Bacteroidales bacterium | reverse complement strand
AACTTCTATGTGATGCTCTCTTAGTAAATCGCGGCGTTCTTCGTCCGATAGTTTCAAGTCATCGTATTCGGGGCGTGGTTGTTCAACACCATCAATGAAGAGAACGGGCTCCATGTATTTTTGAATTTCGGCAGGGGATGGATTGCCTTCATAAACACCGCAAAACTTATATTTATAAGATATTTTCACCAATACGGTATCATATAGGTGCTTTGACTCATCAACATACAACTCTGCATCTCCTCCATATTGCATAATAGAGTAATGGTCAAAATTTGCCTTGTCATATCGACTACCTCTGTTTATAGTTACTCGATACTTTGCTGTGGCAATATAGAAGTCATTTTGAAGAAGGTATTTTTCTTGAACCTCATTTCTCACTTTTTCGCTATACGTGTATGTTCCAATAAACAGAATAACTAATATGACAGGATACCTATGTCTGTATTTACGAGGTAAGAAAATTGGTATTAAGAAAAGGAGAGGCCAAAACACTCTAATCGTGTGTAAGACTATATTATTCTGTGCATTAACGATAATATTGTCAGTATTGAAATAGAAATATACAACACAGATAAAAGTATAGTACGCTATATATGCCTTTTGCTTTATAGTCATAGATAATTTGATATTTGTCAATTCAATACAACAAAACCTCCCGTTTGGCGTAGGCTGCGCCTACGTCCGAGCTAAAAGCAAGGCTCCTGCCTTGCACATTTGCTATATCGTTTTGTTGCACTTCCATTTTTTTCTGTTTTGTTTCTGCAAGGCTGGAGCCTTGCTTCTAATTTCGATGTAGCGAGACACTACGCCGCACGGGGATTGCAGATCTGCTGTGTGCTTATAGTTTATTTTCCTAAATAATTTTCATTGAAGAACTTACGCCACTTGTCGGATAGCGAAGCGAGCAGTGCGTTGCGGGTATTGTTGTCCGACACGGCATATATTTCGGGCAATGCGGCATCGGTAATCTCGCTCCAGAACGAGCAGTCGCGCAATGCGTAGTAGTAGTTCATCGCCTCGGTTTTGTTGTCGAAGCCTTCTACCATAATTACAAGGCGACCATCGGGCAATGTGGTGCTTTGGATCTCATAATCGCGGAGCAAGAAGTGGTCGAAGTTATAGTCGGCAATGAGGTACTGCGCGCGGTTTTGCGCATCGCTATTTATCACACAAACAATAGTGTGCGTAGTGTCGGCGCGGAATGCGAAGTTGTAATCCTGCGTTGCCGCCTCGCCTTCGGTTTTGAGTACATCGCTATCAAACGGCGAGTTGTAATTCGACGCACGCACCGGCGTCAGACCTTGGTCGAGCATAGCAAGGAGCGCACGAGCCACCGAATCTTCTTCGCCGCCCGAATAGTCGCGCGTGATGGTCTCGAGGTCGGCACGGAAGTGCGTCAATTCGGCCTGCTTAGCATACGAGAGCGCTCTCACTAATAAGTATTTAGGTACGTATGTAGCATTGCCTTCGTCCGCAATAGCACTACTACTTATACTTATGGCACTACCGAAGTTGTTGGTTATGTATGCGTTGTACGCCGATTTATACATAGCCTCCTTAGCATCTGTAATTTGCTGCTCGTTAGCAAAATAGCCACTTGGATTCGATAGATATTTAGCAAACGACGACTCGGCATATTCGCGTTTTATTATCGATGCAACATCTTGTGCACCAGACACATCGCTCGATTTCTGGCGTGCGAAGTATAGTATCACAAGTGCATCGTAGCGGTGTTCGCTTTGTGGGAAGCGTTTGAGCAACGTACTGAGTTGCTTAGCTGCCGACGGATAATCGTGGATATTATCGTAGAGGATAGCACCAGCCTCGAAGAGTGCGTCGTCAGTCTCTTTGAGGCAAGCAGCTTGGGCGTCGGCAGTGAGTGGAAGTCCAGCGAGGAGCGACTCTCGCGTATATGGCTGACCTTCGGGCTGTTCGCCATAACTACTATTACCATTGGCATTCGAGGCGGTAGATGTGGTATCGCTCTCGGTCGTATCGTCGGCATCGTTGGTTGCAACTACCGACTGCTTGTTGGCGCGGCGCCAGTTATCTTCGTTTTTGCGGCGTCCCCATTTGCCACTGAAGGCGCTCTTACCCGCCGAGACACTCGTATTATTATAGAAATACCACTTCTGATTGGTGGCCGTAGCGTTCGTTCCTCCGCGCGTAAGTTGATAATATTCACTCTGCGACATAGCAGCCTCCTGCTCGGCAAGGGCAGCCTCTTCGCGCGCACGAATCTCCTCAGCTTGTTTGTCGAGCATAGCTTGGATGAAAGCATCGCGGTCGGCGGTATTCATAGTAGCTACGCGCATGAGCGAGTCGTTGCGAACTATTATGCGCAGGTCGCGTGCCAACGGCTGAAGTGTAGCTGCACGTTGTACGGTTTCGGCTTTGCGGAAGTTATTGTCGTTGAGGTAGAAAGCCGCGCTATCGAGAGCCGTTGCGGTCTCTAAATACTTAGGCACAGCTTGATAAATATCGGCAGTGGCGAGAAACGAGAGACCTTTCTGATTGTCGTTCTCCACCGATTCGAGTATCGACGTGTTGTAGTTGGCAAGGGCTGCATCGGTATTGCCACGGTTTTCCTCCATCTGACCCAGTGCGTAGTAAATCTGGTCGAGACGCTTCTTGTTTTTGGCATCGTTGGCCATTTTTCGAAGTTTCTTCTCGGCAGCAGCAAGTTCGAGTGGCGTAGTAGCAACACTGGCAAGCTCCATCTGCGCGGCAAAACCCATCTTAGCGTCGGAATGTTGGCGCGACAATGCCAAGAAGAGCGGAGCTGCTTCGGTCTTGTTGCCCACCTCGCGGTAGAGCTGAGCAAGTATGTATGTATAACGACGACGCGTAACACGGTCGGGAGCTCCGTCGACGGCGTTTTTCATGTGCGGAATGGCTTCGGCATATTTCTCTTCGAGTATAAGTATGTTGGCCGATGCAGCCTCGTATGCACCAAAATACTTAGCAGGCGCCATACCATCGAGGTCGAAACTTTCGAGTGCTGAGTGCGCGCTGGCATACTGGCCAAGTTGCGCATAGCCGATAGCCTTCCAAATCTTGCCTTCGTAGCAGCAGTCGCGTCCTTCATATTTACGCGAGAGGTAATCGAAAACCTCCATAGCCTCATTTTCGGCATGATTGACCACGTTGGCTTTTCCTATAAGTAGATATGCCTCAGCTACATACGGATTAAACTCCTCTTGCGCATAGAAACGTTTATCGGCCTCTGTCATCTCAGCTTTGCGCTCGGGCTTAGCCGTTATGGAGTGCAACTGTATGAGTTTATGTCCCTTCTTGAGCGCAGTCTCCATATCGCTGCTACCGACCTTCGCAGCCGATGCATCGGCAAAGGTGTATACGGGCAAAATGTGGCTATAGTCGAACTCGTAGTTTTCGGTAATCTTTTCCGTACCTACGCGAAATGCCTCAGCGCCATTGAAATAGACATTATAGTGAGAGGTGAGTTTTTGATAATTACGACTTAGCCAAGTGTTACGTTTGTTGGAGCATGCCGCCAAGACAAGCACGACGGTCAACGTTGATAATATATATGATAAGCGTTTCAAATGCATTTTAGTAGAGGACATTGCCAAGGCAAAAATAAGAAAATTGAACAACTCGCGCAGAGTAGACTGACGGCACACTCTTTATAACCTCTTATATATACCCAAAAGGCCGCCCCGAAGGGCAGCCCTATTGTTTAGTGTAGAGATTATAGAGAACACTACGCTCTACGCTTTACTCTCTACTCTTTTACTTCTTACTTTTTACTTTCCAAAATTACCGTCTGGCCAGCTTTGGTAGCAATGTCGTAGAGGTACGTCGGTTCGCTATTTATAGTTTTATGCACGGCATCCGGATTGCTAATTTTTTCGGCGGGTGCGGCATCGAGGGCGTAAATAGGATTGCTATTGGCGCCTTTGGCTTTCTTTAGTCCTTTGCCTTTGAGTGGCACGGCCGACGCTATGCGCAAGTTGCCGCCATTGGTCGACGTCACCACAGCGCGATGTAGTTTGCCACCTTTCCACTGCATATCTACAATGAAACCGCCACGCGCCTTCAGACCTTTCACTTCGCCGCTCTTCCACGAAGTTGGTAATGCAGGCAAAAGCGATACTTTGCCGTCGTGGCTTTGGAGAAGCATCTCGACAATGCCTGCCGCACAGCCGAAGTTGCCATCTATTTGGAATGGTGGGTGTGCGTCGAAGAGGTTGGCATAAGTACCACCTTTCTTCTTCTCGTTGCGCACAAGGGTGAGTTGTTCGGTGATGAGCTTCATGGCATGGTCGCCGTCGTGTAGGCGGCTCCAGAGGCAAACTTTCCAACCCATGCTCCAACCCGTCGATGGGTCGCCACGCGCGATAAGCGAAGTTTTGGCAGCTTCGGCAAGTTTTGGTGTGCCCTCGAGTGTAATTTGGTTGCTCGGATAGAGCGCATAGAGATGGCTCACGTGGCGATGGTTATCGTTGGGATTATCCCAATCGTCGAGCCACTCTTGTAGCTGTCCCCATTTGCCAATTTGCATGGGCGGTAGGCCTGCAAGTTTGTCTTTCAAACTGTCGGTAAGCGAGCTATTTATACCGAGAATCTGCGTGGCTCTGATTACGTGGTTGAAGAGGTCGCGCACGAGTTCGTTGTCCATTGTCACGCCTGCTGCTGTAGTGGCGTTGCCTGGGTGTGCATTCTCGGGCGAGAGGCTCGGGCATATCACCCAATAATTATTCTTAGGCTCGCGCACCATAATCTGGTTCAAGAAACGCGCTGCGCCCTCCATGGTAGGATAAACTTCGCGGAGGAAATCTTTGTTGCCACTATATAGATAGTGTTCCCAGATGTGTTGGCACATCCACGCGCCACCAGTAGGCCAGAGCCCCGAAGGTGCTTTGTCGATGCCGCCAGTAACTCGCCAAATATCAGTGTTGTGATGAAGCACCCAACCATCTGCACCATACATAATACGCGCCGACTCGTGACCTGTCTTGCTAACCTCCTTGATGAGTTTTAGCAGCGGTTCGGTGAGTTCGCTCAAGTTGGCTACTTCGGCCGGCCAATAGTTCATCTCGAGGTTGATGTTGGTGGTATATTTAGAATCCCACGACGGAAACATCTTGTCGTTCCAGATGCCTTGCAACGTTGGTGGTTGGCAACCAGGCTGCGACGACGAGATAAGTAGGTAGCGTCCGAACTGAAAATAAGTCTCGATGAGGTGCAAGTCGGGGCGAGTCTTGAATTTTGCTACGCGCATATCGGTAGTCTCGTTGGCATAAATATCCTCGCCGAGGTTGAGCTGCACGCGGTCGTAGTATTTTTTGTAGTTATTTATATGGCTGTTGAAGAGTTTGTCGAAAGGCACAGCCGACGCGCGTTGCATTGCTTCGAGTGAGCGCACGGTGTCGTTGGCACTTATGTCGTGGTAGTTGACGAAGTTGGTGGCTATAGTTATGTATATAGTGGCTTCGTTGGCATTAGCGATACTTATTACTCCATCGCGCGATGTAACCGAACCGCCGTTGGTTACCGCCTTCACACGTCCTGTGAACTGCACTTTGCCTTTCAAACCTTCGTGGTTCGAGGTTATGCCGCTAAGCACAATCTGGTCGCCTTCTGAGCGAAGACCAACATCGCTATGAGGTGAAGTGAGCGAGAGGTTGCACGTGATGCTTTCTGACTTGTCGGCGCTGAGTTGTATGCAGACGGTATTTTCGGCAAGCGAAGCTATGTATCTACGTACGTATGTAACATCGCCAACTTTATATGTAGTTGTGGCATACGCCGAGTCGAGGTTGAGCGTTCGCGAGTAGTTTGTGTAGTTGTTGTGCTCAGCGAATGTTATGTATAAATCGCCAAAAGGTTGATACGGCATGCCATGGTTAGTGTTGCTTTGCACATGAGCAGTGGCAGCGTCTTGCGCTTTTCGATACTCGCCATTCCAAACCATTTCGCGGATTTTAGGAAGCCATTCACGAGCTTCGGCGTTGGCGTTGTTATTCGGACGACCCGCCCAGATAGTCTCTTCGTTGAGTTGTAGGCGGTCGTTGGCTGGCGTGCCGTAGACCATGGCACCAAGATGTCCGTTACCAATAGGTAGCGCCTCGGTCCACATCTGCGCTGGCTGGTCGTACCAAAGATTATGCTGATTCTGCGCCATAGCCGACGCAGCGAACACCAACAGCAGCGCGGTTAATATTTGTCTTGTTGTCATTGTTTTTAGTTAGTAATACTTTATTATTTCAACAACCTTTGGCCATCATTATCCGCCAACACTTGCATTTGACGAATGGCTATTTGGTTTAACTTGATCAATCGCTCACTCTGCGACATTCCTTCATCTATGAGAACGGAATTGATATTCTCCATATTCGAGAGACAAATAAGTTCATTTATTGTGGCGTAATCGCGAATATTTCCATTGAGGTTTGGATTAGCTTCACGCCATTGTCTTGCTGTCATACCAAACATTGCCACATTTAGCACATCAGCCTCTTCTGCATAAATAATATTCGACTGCACAGGAGTCACTTCTTCGGGGATAAGATGCCGCTTGATAGCATCCGTATGGATATGGTAATTAATCTTTGACAACTCGCGTTTCACCGTCCAACCTAAAAGATTTTTTTCTTTCTCCTTCATCCGTTGGAATTCTTCAATCAGATAAAGTTTGAAAGCTACGCTGATGGCTGTACCGAATTCAAAGGCAATATCTTTGAATGCATACGTACCACCATAGCGACCACGTTTGACAATAATGCCAATGGCATTAGTCTTTTCAATCCATTCACTAGCGCTCAGCGTAAAATTGGGGAGACCAGCTTGCATTCTAAAGTGGTCAAATTCGACCACTTTGAAATTGGGATTATGAATCATCTCCCAAGTTCCCAAGAACTCTATAGTATAGCGGGTACGTATCCAATTCTTGATAACATCAGCGGCACGACTTTCATCAAGTTTGCCGTTGGCCATATCTGTCAAAGAAATGTAGTCTTTGCCATCGTGTGACAAGATGGTCACTTCAGTATTTTGTACTATTATTTTGGCCATATTCTCCGAATTCTAAGATTCAAGACAATTGCATATAGAACAACTTATTGATTCTCAATCGCAAAAATATGGTTCTATTTTTTCTTTTCCCACCTAAGCGCATCTTCGCTTTCAATATCTACGAGCGATTCGTCCACCTTGGAGGTGTCTAAGTGGAACACGTTGCCGAAGAACTCGTATACCGCATTGCGCTTGTTTTCTCCGAAGTCGTGACGCTCGTTAGGTAGGTGAATATTGGTTACGTTTTGTTCGGCATCATAATATTTATAAAAATGCTGAATGAAAGGATATTCCACCTCGGGCGTAGAGCTTGTCCAGTCGCCGCCATCGCTGACGAGCATCAGCGGACGTGGAGCGAACGTCGCCATAAGCTCGGCGTTGCAAGTGCCGCCGCAAGCAAGTTGAATGGGTTTGCCACTCTCGCACGGGCAGCCACCATCGAACCACGACGAGACGCTAACCACAGGACATGCCGCAGTAAATCTGTCATCGAGCAATGCAAGTAGTACACACTGCGAGCCACCGCCCGAACCTCCATTCACAGCCACGCGCTCGGTATCGACATTTTTGAATTTATATGCCCAATCGAGGATCTTTAGTCCGTTGATAGCTTGCATCACGTGAGCCGTGTCGGTGCGATGAGCTGCGGCGCCAACCTCATCGGCACTCTCGCCCCAGCCCCAAAGGTCGTAGCTGATACAGATGGCTCCCATGCGCGCCAACGTACCCAAACGAAGTTGCTGCACTTTGCCGTAGCGACCGTTCAAGAAATGTCCGTTCGGGCAAACTATTAGCGGATGCTTGCCTTTGCTGCTCGGCGCATAAATAGTGCCCTTAACAGTGTGACCATTCAGCGTCTGCATACAGAAATTCTGCGTGGTATAGCCGTTGTGCTTACGAATCTTGCTCACTTGTGGTGACTCGGTGGAGCATTGCGCAAGCAGAGCATCGATATTAAGTATGTCACGAACCTCCTTTTTCAGTTGCGCCCGACGAGCCTCCCACGATGCGCTATCGGGACTGAGCGTAAGTAGATAGTCGGTAAGTTTCTGCCCATCGGCAGGCGTACGGCGTGCATACTCATAATTCTTAACCTTATAAAGTTTATCGTTCTGCTTTACGGCTTTGAAGTCGAACGGCGCGAGCACATTTTGCAGCGTCTCTTCGAGTGAGTATGGACGAATGCGAAAGTCGGCATAATTAAGAATGATGCCTGTGGTATCTACATCGCTGCACTTCAGTCGAACGCCGAAACGCGCTTCGATGTTCTTTATCACCTCCGAAAGCGGACGTGCAAATTTGGTGTCGTAGCTCTGCGCACTTGCCGTGGTAAAGGCGCAGAAAAGCAAACCGATAATTACGTATTTCCTCATATATCAATTAGTTGCGAGTTTATTCATAATATCTCCGATAAAACTTGTATCGAAGACTTCAAATGCAAAGCATTTTTTACCTAAATCTTTGAGAGATGCACCAATATGGTAAAGCACCATATCGTCGATTATTAGAAATCTATCGTGCATCGAGTCGGTGAATTTTACTTCGAGAGTCGGGTATTGAGTATTGAATTTTTGTATATCCTGCAAAGTGAGGAGAGTTTGCGCTTTAGTATATATGGTGACAGCAACGCCATTATTCTTCTTTGTCAGCCGTTCAAGCACCGATAAATCGACATAATTATCAATGAGTATGATGGATTTTTGTGCTTGCGCTATGAAACTTTCAAACTTGGCGTACGCATCGAAAATTTGACCTTGGAAAAATATGCCTTGCGTGTCGTTGATTCTGTATTTGTCCATCAAGTTGAAAAGCTGTTCTATTTTCTTGTCTGCATTCAACTGATGCTGTTTTATAGAGACTATTTCTTCAAACAATTGCTGATTGTTTTGCAAGAATCTACGCATCACTACAAATGCCTTCATAATTTGTATGCTTGCCATCACTGCAGTATCACTTTTCAGAACTGTCGACAACATAGCAACACCTTGTTCGGTAAAAGCGTAAGGTCTTTTACGCAATCCCATTTTATCTGAATTGGAAGTCGCAAATTGCGATTTCCAATTTTCAAATTCTTCTTCGCTCAGTTGAAAACAAAACTCTTCTGGAAAACGTTCTTTATTACGTTTCACTTGTTCATTTAGACGTCTTGTCTCCACACCGTACAATTCAGCGATGTCTCTATCAATCATAACTTGCTGGTTACGAAGCGTTACAATCTTGTTTTGGATCGCTAAAATTTCGCTGGTCATATCTGTAGCTCCTCCTCAAATTATAATCACAATTCACATTTCACGCTTCCCAAATCCTTGCGATTTGCGCGTTTCACGCCATCGACAAAAATCGACAAGCCCGAGCCGCGGTGATAGCGTTGGCCATCTTTATCCCAAACAATGGTGAGCGAGTGTCCGTGATAGTTAACTCCATCGAGGCAGAAATAGTTCCACTTGTCTTGTGGAATGAGCGGATTAACAACCACGCTGCCATCGGCTTGAGGACGCACACCAACAATGCCCGTGATTACAAGATCGGCAAAGGTGGAGTGGTTGTAGTATTTCGAGCGTTCGCGATCGCCCATAAGCCAATAACCTGTAGTCTCGTCGAGGTATTCGCCTATGTATGGGCGGCCGCGCATGTGCTGACTCTCTACGTAGAGCTCCATCTGACGGAAGAATACGCTGTCGGTGAGAGCTGTGTGGCTGTAGTCGTTTAGGTAGTTAGCAAGTGCCGTGAGTGTCTGGCTTGTAGCGAAAGGCCAGATAGCGCCGTCCCATTCGCATTTGCCGAAACCGTGACTGCGGAATAGTGGGTGACGTCGTTCGGCGGTTGTCAATCCGTATGGCGCGCTGAAGCCTTTCGGGTCGGTGAGTTGCTGCCAAGCTGCATCGTACGTACTATTATCGTCTGGAATATTGAAGTACCAAGGTATATAGCCAATAGCCTCGCGAACTTTGGCAAGTGTGTCGCCGCGCATAGTCTCGAAGAAGTTTTGTTCGCTGTTCCACAGTTTGTTGGTGATGTGCGACTTGAGCTCGGCTGCATCTTTAGCATATTTTTCGGCGCTCTGCTTGTCGCCCACGAGGAGCGCAATGGCTTCGAGGGCTTTGGCATTGCCATACATATAACTATTTATGGTAGGACGAGCAAATTTCTTCTTGCGGCCGCCCGAGATGCTCTCCTCCATACCATCTTGAACATCGCCTTGCCAATAGAGACCACTCTCGAGTCGGTTTGTCGATTGCCAACGGTCATATTCTTCGGTCAGACGTTGGCGCAACGAGAGCAAAAATGCCGTGTCGCCATTGACTTTCCACGCTTCGTAGATAGCCGCAGGATTCCACGATGAGAATTTGTTCATCTTGTTCATCGCCTTGCCGTTGTTGCCATAATACCACGTGCGAATTATTTGGTTTAGGTATGTAGTGTCGCGCGCCCAACGCATCTCCATCACGTGGTGGCCAATGGCGCAAGCGATGAGGTTGTAGAGGTCGGCATAACTACGCTTAACGATGAACTCGGTCATGCCGTAGCCCGCTGGCGTACGTATGATATGTTTGCGCAGCGACCACCAACGGAAGTAGTACATCTCGCGGAAATTGTCTTGCGGACAGTCGAAGAGCGGAATGTTCTCAGCCATCCACTCCGACGCTTGGGCATTGGAGATGTCGGTTGGGAGAGTCTCCTCTTCCATAGTGTTGAAGTAGTTGGCATAATGTGCAAAGTCGCGATAGTTGAGCACGCAGCCAGCGCCGTTGTTGTCGATACTGCGACTGGTGAGGTTTGCAATTCTGTACACCGCGTTTCGGTCTTGCTCGTCGGCGCGTGGCATGTCGAAATCTTGGTCGGCTGGCGTCTCGATATTAGGCTCGAGGAAGAGGTCGCCAGTGCGGAATATTATGCGCGTG
Source organism: Bacteroidales bacterium (assembly GCA_017539645.1). Lineage (GTDB taxonomy): Bacteria > Bacteroidota > Bacteroidia > Bacteroidales > Marinilabiliaceae > W3P20-009. The sequence goes on along the minus strand of JAFYCM010000087.1, from coordinate 25,630 downwards.
ATATTCTCAACGGGTGTGTCGAACATGCGCGTGCATGCCTTCTGACCATCGATGTAGAAAATGGATTGGTGCAACTTGGTATTTATGATTGCTGCAAGGTGATACTTCTGACCAGCCTTGAACTCTTTTGCTATTGTGCCATAGCGCGCACCACCTTTTACCGAAATCTTACCAATGGAGTCGATAACGATTCTGTTACATACGTTGCCTTTGTCGTCGGCAAACTCGATATGCAAAACGCCAAAGTTGTTTTGTTCGGCAACGACGTCAAACTCCACGCGCAGGTTTTCGGTGGCAGGAATCACGCGTTCCACTTTGGCATAGTCGTATGGGTCTTTGTCTTGCAGCTCTAGCCAAGCGCCATCGAGGCTGACGGGAGCCCAAAGAAGCGAGTAGATGTTCCACTCGGTCATGTCGGAGAGTTTTTTATACGTACTAAAATTCTCGTTGGCATGGCGCGAAGCCGTAGTAGCTACGGGCACAGCAATGCGGCTAATCCAAATGTCTTCTTTATTATTACTATATGTAACCCAAAGATTTTTGTCTATCGATGAGCCATTGTGCTCTTGAATGCCGCGTGTGTATTGAGCGCCGTAGCTCTTGTAATTACCGCCATGGCGAAGTGGAGTGACCTCACCATTTATAAGGCTCAGCGTAGTATACTCAAGGCCATCGCCACTAAGACTTATGGCAAGCGGCCAGCGATATTCCGACGGATTGTATACCGTGGCATAAGTACCATCGCTGAGGCGTTGTCCCCAGATTTTAGCATTGCTATTTACGAAGCCGGGCGCGCGATAGACTGGAGTGCGCCACGTGTTGCCGCCATCGCTGCTGAGACTCGTTAGCGCATGTTTCCACAACGACACCACGCGACCATCGGGCAAAGTGTAGTAGCAGAATGCTTTGTAAGGCTTGTTCAGTGGAATTATTTTGTCGTTGCGGTCGGCCTCTTCCACCCATTGCATACGTTGCAGCGGGTCGGCAAGAAGAGCTTCGCAAGCCTTGATGAAATCTTTGTCCTTCGACTTTTTGTAATATGGGTAATCGGTATTCTTTTCGCTAAAGTCGTGGTTGTAGTATATAAAATAAATAGGCCCAAGTTCGCCATTGGCTTTCACCTCTCTAACCACGCGACCTATGGCGTTGCCGTCGTTAGGGTCGTCTTTAGGAGTTAAAGCAACGCAGTAGTTGCCTATAGCCAGAAGTTTCTCTTTAGCACCACTGCGCCATACATAGAATCCAACGCGTTGATGCATAATAGCTTTTAGATTTTTGGCTACTACGCCCGGCCAAGTCTTTTTGGTGAATCCATCGGGCACGTTGTATTCTGGGAAGAGTTCCGAAGGTTCGCTCCACGAATAGCCATCGTTGGAAGTGAGCAACATGGTCTTGCCAGGTGCTTCGTGCTCGCTGCGAGGGTCGGTGAGGTAGCTAATCCAGAATTTATTATTCCAGTAGACCATCATCGGCTGATGGTTGTAGGTCCAAGGACGTTCGCCGCGCATAGTTTGGATATTATGTACGCCAACCGTTGGACGCAGACCGCCGTCGTGGCGAATGGGTGTGGCAACATCTTTACCAGTGTAGTGTATCACATCGCGGTTGTAGCCTTTGAGTGCATCGATGATTTGCTTCGAAGCCTTGAAAACCGTTCCGTGCTTGTGACCAACGGGGAAATGCACGTCGCCAGCCTGATTCCAAAACTTCTTGAAATCTTTGGTTTTGTGAGCTCCGTAGGTTTTCGAACCATAACTATCGTAATATATATACCAGAAATCGCCGAGTTTAGCCGTACTTGGGCCCTCGGTGAAGTTGGCAGTGAACGGCTCCGACGCCTTGCTCCATGGTCCGTAGAGCGAAGAGGCAAACGCAACTTTTATGTTACGCTCTGGGCGCGTGTTGTCCTTCACCACCATCACGTAGTCGCCTTTGCCGCGCTTGACAATTGTGGCGTCGATGCAGCTGAAACCAGGATCGTAGAAGAGTTTCGTTGGGGCAAACTTCTTGAAATCTTTAGTGGTGGTATAGTACAGACGATGATTGTTCTTGTGATCCTCTTGACCATCGGGAAATTTGCCCGGAATGCACGAAGCCCAAACAATCAGGAATTGCTTCTTCTCGTCGTCGAAGAAGAGCTCTGGCGCCCACACGTTGACAGTGTTGGTGTCGGGCATAACCTCAATGAAGCGTTGCTTCTCCCAGTGTATGAGGTCTTTCGACGAAGAGTAGCCAAAACCGCGGTCGCCACGCCAACTGCTGGTCCACACGAGGTGAAACGTGCCATCGGCGCCCACTGCGATGCTCGGGTCGCGCATGACTTTCTGTTTGCCCACTTCGGGCATCAGAAAGGTGCCTTGAATGGTATCCCATCGCAAACCGTCGGTGCTATAGATGAAGCGTAGTCCATCGGTTGCTGGCTCGTGAAACGAGGTGGATACAAAATATTCTTGCGCCATCGCGCCTACTACGAAAAGCGCTGATAGTAATGTTGTTATAAGTAATTTATGCATTTGTTCTGAGTATATAGTTCAAAGTTTAGAGTATAAAGTTCAAAGTTTAGAGTTCAGAGTTCTATTATAATCGCACTGATTACACGAGATTACGCAGATTTCTTTTCTATCAGTGTTATCAGTGTCATCTGTGCGAAATTCTATTCTAAAATGTATATGTACCATGCGTTACAGAATGGCTTCCGCGAGGTGTAATTATCTCGGCATCGCAGCCATACGGAATACTTACGGTAACTTTTTCGTTGGTTGCCGTAACCTCCACCGTGCCATATTTAGTTTCGGTTTTGGCATGCACGCGTTTCATGTCGCCGGGCAAAGTGGGCTTGATGACAAGATGTTGCATACCTACGCTGCCCTCTGCCTGACCAATACCCGCGAGCGTGCCGAAAAACCACTCGTCCACTTGCCCCATCATAAAATGGTTCCACGAAGCTCCTTGGCGTGGATCCCACTGCTCGGTGAGCGTGGTAGCACCTTGGAGTGCTTGGAATCCGTAGCCTGGCGTCTCGTTGTGGTTGAACATTTTGTATAGAAGTTCGTTTTGGTTGTTGCGAGCCAAAACTTGAAAAAGGTATCTGTTGCCCACGTCGCCAGTTGTCAGTCGGTTGCCATGTTTTTCGATATCTGCTACGAGGTTCTTCATCACGCCATCTGGATTCATAGCTATGCCAAGGAATAGCGGCAAGGCATTGCTCGTCTGGCTATTCGTACCATAATAGCACGAATCGGCGTGGTAAAATTCTGCGTTGAAGGCCTCAATTACGTATGCAGCAAGAAGTGCAAGACGTTCGATGTCAGCATTTTTATTGAGAATCATAGCTATTTGTAGCATCTGTTGCAAACTAAGTATGTAGTGCGCCGTAGCCACAAGAGCAATGGGCGTGTTGCGCGAAAAACCAGCTTTCCAAGGTCCGTAGTCGTACCAATCGCCTAAGCCGTAGTCGAGAATGCCAAAGCGCGCACGACTTTGCAAGTAGTCTAAGTATTTGAGCATCACTGGATAATACTCGCGTAGCAGTGCGTCATCGCCATTGCGTTCGTAATACATATAAGGCAAAGCAATGAGCGTAGCCGACCATTCGGGCGAATCGTCGAAGAGGTTGCCGAACGACACATATTGTGGTGCAATGGTGGGCACCATTCCGCTCTCTTTTTGCGTGTCGGCTATGTCGCGGATTATTTTGGGTACGTACGCCTCCATGTCGAAGTTCATCAGAAGCGAAGGACCGCAGAGGTGGTCTTGCTCGAGCCAACCAAGTTTCTCGCGATGCGGACAGTCGGTCAGCACAGCTTGCATATTGCTACGTTCGGCGCGCTCTATCAGTCGATGGGCAACGTTGAAAATCTCGTTGTCGCATTCGAAGGTTGAAACTTCTTTTGCCGAGGAGTACACAAAACAACTCTGCAAGTCGTTGAGCACTGGTAGGTTGTCGGGATTGGCTTCGCCTTTGAGCGCCGCGCCCTCCACCTGTATGTATCTATATCCATAATATGAAAATAGCGGGTGCCACGTCTCTTCGCCACTGCCTTTGAGCGTGTATTCATAGAAATGCTGACGTCCAATTTGACGCTGGTCGCACACGCCGAAGTCGTTGAGGTTTTCGCTAACCACGAGCGTGATTTTTTGTCCGCGCTTGCCTCTCACCTTTATCTGAGGAAAGCCCGCGTGGTTTTGCCCCATGTCGGCCACTTTCACCGATGGCGCTATCTCGCGTTTTGTCTTCTTGGAAGCCTCTGCAAGTTGGTTTTTGTCTACGTCGAGCCACTTCTTCACGCCGTAGCGTTCCATAATACGTATAGGCGGAGCTGTCTGTGGCGTGAGCGTGCCGCGTGGACCTTCGGTGAGCACCGCGCGATGCATCTCGGGCGCCTCTTCGAGCGTGGCATCGTAGCTCTCGCCGCCATAAATACTATTGAAAGTGATGGCATTGAATGCATACGACCAATTCTCGCCAGTGCATATCTCTTGAGTGCTGCCATCGGTATAACTAATTATGAGACGAGCTATCATCTGTGGCGCACCAAACGAGGCTTGCAACTTGCTGTAGCGTTCTCCACGAATGACGTTGAAAAAGCCGTTGCCGAGCTTTACAGAAATATTGTTTTCGGTGGTTTTCAAAAAGTTACGTACGTCGTAAACATTGTAATAGACAGTCTTGTCATATTCGCTCCAGAGTGGCGCAAAGATGTTGTCGGTTACGCGTTTGTTGTTTATTGATAAATCGTAATGCCCTAAACCACAGATAAGTAGTAATGCGCCGTTGATTTTTGGAGCATTCACTTTGAAGGTCTTGTTTACTGTTATGCTGCGGCTGCAAATGTCGGTTCGGGTGTTCGCCCAAGCGTTTTTGAAGCTCTCTTTTTTGAAATCGCTGTTGCTCCATCGTCCATCGGGAATATTGGCATCGGCTTTAGTTATGGCGCCAATCCATTTGGCATTGCCGAAAGCATTTTCAGTGGGTACAATGAATAGCTTCTGTCCAGTAGCACATTTGCCTGCCGATTTGCCGTTCGCGTACGTAGCTTTCACGCTCCATATATATCCCGAAGGGTTGAACGCCAACGCGCCAGAATCGATAGCTACGCTTTGACACCCATATTCGAGCATGGCAGTCTTGCGTAGTGCAACAGTCTTGCCATCGCTACCATCTACGATAGTTATCTCGTAGTTAAGCGCGTCGGTTGGCTCATCTTTATCGGCTATGATTTGCCAATGCAGATTGAGCTCTCCTGTAGCCACGGCCGTTTCGTGTTGTCCGTTGCACGATAGGTTTTCGATGCGGATTTTTGCCTCTGCTTGCATACTTATAAATATGCCTATACAAACAAGGACGGCGGTTATTTTCATACGTACTAAATGTCTGTTATTTATCTTATTATGAACGCAGATGACGCAGATGAAACGGATTGACACAGATATTTATATCCTTTGAATCCTATAAAATCTGTGTCATCTGTGTTCTCTGTGCGATATAAATATCAATTCAATTTGAATATAACATTGCCCCAACGTTTAGGCCAAGCAGGAAGAAGAATCTTCGAGCCATCGGGCGCGTATTGCAAGAGCATCTCTTGAAGACCAATCATGGCAGCGCCACCGCGATTGATGTCGGGAGCCCAGTCGAAACCACGATCCCAAAATGCAGGAAAGCGGAACGGACCGTTAGCAAGTTTTTTGCCGTTGAGCGCGGCAGCTTCGTCGGCAAGTCCAAGGCACGCAGCCCAGATGTTATCTTGCTTCCAACCTTTGATAGACTTCATTTTTATGGCTTGCGGATCTTTTGTCCAAGTATTTATAGCCACCTCGATATTTGGACGCCCAACGCCATACATACGCCAAGGAAAAACGGGATACATCTGCGGAGTCTCTTCGTTTTGTATGCGAGCCCAAGCTACGGCAGGAGCAATGCAAGTGTAGCCGTCGATGGTGTGCATAGGCAATTCTGGAATGCGAGCAATGAGCGTCTGCGCATTGGCTATCGTGGTGGAGTCTTTGCCTGCTTTTTGTGCATACGTAAGCCACGCATTACCAACAGTTTGCAGCGCAGCAATGGTGCTCGACGCGTTGTAGGCCATCTTGTAGGTTTCGGCACCAGAGCCCGGATAGAGCATAAGTTTCTTATCCTCGGTAAGCTCTTTAGAGCCATTTTTGCGTGCTACATATCTATAATGCTCATCGAAGAAGTGTAGACATTGCCAAATAAGATCCTCATATTCAGCAATATTCATATTATAATGGGCGTTCGCTTCGAGCGCCATTTGGCAAAATTCGAGCGACGTATCCCATAAGTATTCCAACCAGGCATTGCGTTCTACACCAATATCGTTGCCAGCTTTAGGTTTGCCATATTCAGCAGGATTGGGCAATCCAAAATTCTCCATCTGTTCGGTGAACGAAGCCCCATCGTGTCCCCAATAATATTGGCTACGTTTCACGGCATTGCCGAGCATACGTTTGTATGTATCGAGCTGCACGCGCAAGATGTCGAGGTCGCCGCTCTTGAGCATAGGCCAGTAGACAAGTCGCTGATTTTGAGCCGTCATGACGCCACCTCCCCAATTGCGGAAGTCGGGCGTGAACGGACACTTAGGGTTGGAGTAAACAGGGTCGAAAGTGAAAAGTCCGCCGTTGAACTTCATTGGCCACGCAGCTTTGGCATTGCAGCCGAGCATGTAGCGGAAGAGCTCATAATTACGAATCATGGTAGCGGCGGTGTCGTTCTGTACGCCGTTTTTAGGATCTAAGTATATATAACTACGCTGCCAGAAGCTATGCCACCAAGCTTTCGAGCGTTTGCGCGAAATGGCGGGTTTGAGCTTTTCGTCGAACTTGAGTTTTTCGATGCCATCGGGTGTTGATGTGCCAAGCGCCACGCTGATGGTTGTGCTTTTCACAACGCCAGCGAAGTTCCACGCTTTGTAGTCGGTGTTGGTATACGTGCCTTCGCTTGTACCTTCAAAGTTGAGCCCTGGCATATTTATGATGCCTTGCATCAGTCGGCCAGTAAGTGGATTGTAGAGCTGATCTTTGATGTCGCTCAACTTCTCATGCTCAACTGTGAAGTCGAAGATTGTCGATTCTCGGTTTTTGTGAGTGAACGTCAGCTTATTACGCTCTGCTACAATATTGTCGGCAAATGTTGTGCAATCCTCTTTGATAAACCATTTATATGAAGTCTGCTGACATTCGTCTTTCGAAACAATGCGGTCTTTATAGCGCCACGACTCGAAGCTAAGCACCGTGCGAGCTTTGACATTGTTTTTCACATCGCAGAAAATCATAGGATTTTCGGTGTCGGCCCAGATGTTTATGGTAAGTCCACCGCCGCAAATTTCAATGTTGCCGCCATCGAGGTTGAGCGTCTGCTTGAAGTCGGCGCCATCGAGCTGATTGCCATCTACGTGTAGGCGCAGACGTCCAGCCTTGAGCAAGGTGTTGTTCTCGTCGAACCAACCACTTTGAGCTATATATATGAGCACATCGCCATTCTCAACCCATACGTTCAGACCAATATCGTGTCCGCCGCAAGGCATCGACTCCGACGAGTTGTGGCTTTGCGTTGTCCATGTGTAGGGCTCTGGCGTGTAGTCGCCACTTGATTTCTGTGCAAACGAGGTTGCTGCTACGCCAACTAATAGCGCCGCAATTAAGTATTTAGTGTATATCATATTCTTTACCTTTTGATTCTACAATTACATCGTCCCAATCGTCGGTGCGGAACGAACTGATAGGCAAACCGTCGCAGAAGATGTCGCCTACTACCCAGTTGTGGAACGCATAGCGCACAGCAACAGGATTCTTAACCTCGGGGCATGTTACGTATACACGATTTTTGCTTATCCAAGCTTTGGCTTTGTGGAACTGTTTGTCGCTGCCAGCAATTTCGAAGTTGTCGCTTTCGGTGCCGTTTTCAAAATATACCCACATACGCGAACGGTCGAATCGTATTTCGGCTGTGTCGCCAAGAAATTCAATAGATTCGAATCGAGCTGTTTTCGATAGTCCGTTCATGCCATACGTATCCGAAAGGGCAAGCATAGCAAGACGCTGGCCAGCTTCGCGTTTCTTGCGCGGATGTATTCCATATTCCAAACCAGCATCTACGAGAACAGCCATGCCACAGTTGTCGACCATGCGCTCTACCTTCGATTGTTGCTCGCGTAGCAGTGCGCTGTTTGTCTTCCAGTTGATAAGTTCGTAGTCGAATGGCGCTATCTGACAATAGTAAAATGGAAAATCGCCTTGCTTCCAAAGACTTCTCCAACCTTTTATCATGGTAGAAAGCATGTCGGCGTAGGTCTTGTAACGAGGAATATTATCCTCGCCCTGATACCAAATCACGCCGCGCATGGTGTAGCCGATGAGAGGATGAAGCATACCATTGAAAAGCACTGTCGGCGTGCGATTTTTCGATTTTATGTCGGCTGCCGATTGTGGAATCTTAGCATCGGGGAAGGCCTTGAGCCATTCGGCGGTCATCCATGCTTCGCAAGCCGAACCGCCCCACGACGTAACTATCAGTCCAACAGGCACATTGAGCGAATGGCGTAGCTGCTTGCCAAAATAGTATGCCGTAGCGCTGAATGCTCGTACAGTTTCGGCATTAGCTTCGCTCCAAACGCCCGTGACATCGTCGGTGGGCGTAAATTGACTATTGCGTTTCACGGTGAAGAGGCGAAGCTGCTTGTCGGCGCAGTTCATGAGCTCCTCGGTTGCGCCTTCAACGGGCTGACCTTTGAAGCCTTCCATTGGCATCTCCATGTTGCTCTGACCAGAGCATATCCATACTTCGCCAATAAGTATATTGCTGAGCGTCAGCTTTTCGCCGTCGTCAATAGTTATGGTGTATGGGCCGCCAGCCTTGGGCGTAGCTATACTTATGCTCCACTTGCCATCTTTGTTGGCTGCAGCCTTCACAATATCCTTGCTCCACGATGCGCTGATTTTCACTGTGGCATTTGCCTTGGCAGTTCCCCAAATGTTGGCGTTCGTCTGTTGTTGCATCACCATGCCGTCGGCGAAGATGTGCGGCAGAGTTACCTTTGCCTCGGCAAAACAAGTTGCCAATGCTGTCAATACTAATGTTACTATATGTCTTTTCATTGTCATTATTATTTGTCTATTTCATCACCGAATTGAACGAATTTATACTAACCTCAACACGTTTTGTTCGTGTATTCCAAACACCGAATTGAACGAATTCGTTTAATCTCAATTTGCTTCTTTCGCGTGATTCATCACCAATTTGAACGAAACTATACTAATCAAATTTCGTTTTATTCGTGTAATTCGGTGATTATCATGGATGTTTCACTCTAACACGACCTCCACTTTGCCAACAATTCCCGCTGGAAGCGTATTCTTCTCGGCTCGACGATATTTGGCATTGGTCCAAATGCCGCTGTATGGAGGCGTATTTATATCGCTACCGAGCAGCGCATTAGCCCACGTATTCACCACTTCGATGCGAAGCGTGTTCTTGCCGCTACGGATGGCGTTGCTTATATCTGTAATGTACGGCTTTGTCCATATTGTGCCGCAGCATTTGTCGTTTACATATATCGTAGCTATGTCGTGCAGTCCTTCTATACGTATGTATGCACCAGAAACAGAGCGGCCTGCGTCGAAACTATTCTCATACGTAGCATGGCCAGAATAGTATTTCAGTTTAGGCTCGTCGTAAGTAGACCAATCGCGTAGAATATCCATAGCTATTGTTGTGTCGGCACTCTCGAACGCAACACTCCATGGCGTATTTATGGTTATGCTGGTCGTTGCCGACTGTAGTTTGTCGACGGCAATTTTTTCGTTCGTAAATATTACAAATGCCGATTCGTTTGCCTCCAAATTTAGTTCATTGTTGTATACGAAGATGCTACCATTCAGTGGATTAGCTACGTATGCATACTTATATACACTTGCTGAGCGGAAAGTAGGCTTCATATTTATGGCGCTGTCCGTCAAGTTGGCAATGAAGTAAATATCCTCGGTGCCAGTTCGGCGATGCGTGAAGTCAGCGCCTTTGCAAATTTGCACGTCAGGCTCAATATCAATGCTGCTGAGTGTCGGCTCTGTCCACGGCTCGCTGATGATTCTCGCGCCCTGTGCTTTGAGTTTTTCAATGAGGTCCCAATCCACAATGCGGTCGGGGTTCATCTTGCGCTCTTGCGGCACCACAAGCACTTCGTAGCGCATTCCACCAGCGGTGACTATCGCGCCATTCTCTACGTGTGCCGAGGCAAGCGCATCGTGGTTCATAGAGTCATATTTATAGCCATGCAAAGGATTGGTGAAGAGATCGGCTTTGGTCATGTTTCGCGTATGTTTCACACCTACAGGGCTCGTCTCCATAGGTACGCCCTCGTTTTGCCAGCGTGCGCGTTCGCTTTTGAGAATCTGCTCACCAAAGAGTCCCGGCAGCGACGACGTCAGGCGTTCGGGCAAAATGGCGCGGCGTGGCGTCTCGTCGCCCGTATATACAGCAATGTCGACCACTGGCGTGCCGCGTTGTAGCAGCGATTGGCAACGGTTTATGTATTCGGTGAACGCCGGCATCTCGCGCCACCAAGTGTTGTCGCGTTGGAAGAAGGTGCCAATGCCGTCGAGTGTCATGCCTGGTTTGCGGTCGAGCCATGGGTTGTGCGTATATACATGAAACACAATGCCGTTGATGCCCAGAGCGAAGTTTCGGTCGAGAAGCGGTTTCAGCATAGCGGGAGTCTCGTCCCACGTGCCGCGAACTTCGGTGAAGCTTTCGCTAAGTATGGTGCGTTTGCCATAGATATGAGCCGCGCTGATGGCGTCGAGCATGTCGTTGGGCTTGTCGTGCGTAGGACTGTTTACCCAAAATTCGCCCATCGGATAGTCGGCTTTGGCAAAGTGGAGCATGCCATCGCTAACCATCGTAGGACATACGCACTCCGTAGATAGTTGCTTGTGGTTAGCATCGGCAAGGCGTCGCACTTCGACGAAAAACACATCGTTGATGAGCTCGGCTATTGTTTGGCGTATGTCGCGCAAGACAGCGTCGCTTTTGGTTTCGCTCTCGAGTCGAACTCCTGCATATACGGGTAACCACTGCAAAAGGTCGTAGCCACGACGACGCTGAAATTCTGCCGCGAAATTCTTGCTCCAGTTCTGGCTGCCACATTCCCAGCTATCCACATGCAGGCGCGTAAGTACGTCGCTCGAGATTGTCTGCGTCATAGAATCGATGCTGCCAAACCAACTATTGAATTGTTTGTCGATGGCAGCAATGGAGAATTTGTCGCATTCCAAACCGCGTCCACCTCCGCCTGTGGCATTGGTGTGTCCCGTCGATGTGTGACCCATACGTATGATGTGCCACTCTCCTTCAGGAAGCACAGTCTCTATTCTATTATTATTTATATCGATAAATCTCAACGATTTAGCATCGATAGCTTCGTTGTTTTTATCTATGTATGCCTTACTAACGCGCCACACTGCGCCACTTTTGCCCTCGTAGCCATCTACAATAGGTTCTGAACCAAGGTTTATGGCTGCCACTTTTAGCGTAGGACTCCATTTGGCGGCGTCCATGTCTTCGCTTCCAGGGTCGCTTCCTTCAGGCGTCCAGTGAAATTTGAAATATTTAGCTGTAGTGGTAGGTATGGCGTACGTAGCGTATGCATCGGTGTTTTGCCACCCTTGACGTGCTGGCTCTATGCGAGTTATCTCTTTATAGATCTTGCCATCGTCGGAAGAACTTACCGTCCAGCGGTGCGCTTGGTAATTGTTGCCGCCAGTGACAATCTGAACGCTGCGAAGTGTGAATGGCTCTGCATACTTGTATACAATATCGCAAGGCTCTTTCGACTTTAGTGGAAATTGCGTGTCGGTAGACGGTTTTATGTCGTTGGCGAATGGAGTCTGGTATGCATACGTAGCTATATCTTCGTAGTAATCAGCATAATGCTTAGGTAGTGGTAGCTCCATATCTATGTTGCCTCCACTAACTATGGTGTCGAACCAAACGACCTTTTGCATCGACTCGTCGGGCGTAATCCACGGACCACCGCCGAGGGCGAAACCATCGGAGAAGTGAATGCCCATTTGAAGATGTAGACTGTCGGCAATGGTAACCACGGTGCGCATTCTGTTCCACCAGTCGGGCGAGAGCTGCAATGCCGTGCCACCAAGTTGAGCGTTGTCTGCCGGACTCTTTATCGGCATCAGATAAAACCCTTCTATGCCAGCCTCTTTCATGGCTTTTAGGTCTGCTCTGATGCCATCGTCACTTACGTTGCCATACATCCAATACCAGAATGTCCAAGGCTCGACTTCGCATTTTGCTTGGCGAAAATCGTCGTGCCACGTATTGCTGCTACACGCTGTAAATAAAGACATTACAGCAACCACAAACGTTGCCAAGTAATGTTTTTTCATAACACCTAATTGAACGAATGAAACGAAATTGCAATTAGTAAATCGTTCAATTATAAGCATTTCCATCTTACTACGAACGAAACGAATTATGTTAGTATATTTTCGTTCTATTCGGTGATTTGATACGCTGCTTTTCATAACACTATTTGGCTGAGAATGTTATGCGAATTTCGCCAGTATATGCGCCATTTGCCCAAACAGCTTGTGCCGAAGGACCGTTGAGGTCGGTGCTGTTAACCTTGTTGCGCACGGCAGGAATGACTTGCATTATAGAGATGCCCGTTTCTGGCAACTGATACAGCAGATTGTCTCGACCGTCGCGAGGTTGATAAACGCCCACGAAGTCGGTGGTGTCGTTGCCTGGCTCAATGCGGATTGTAGCATTTTTCGTATGTATGTTCATCCACTGAACTCCTGCAAAATAGCCTTTGAATTCAGGGTATGTGAAACTCTCGCCCGGAATAGGATCGTTGTAGTCGGTTTGCCAGATGCCAAGTTGAGGTCCGTGCAAGCGATTTTTCCACACACGATATGGACCTTTGCCGAGCCACGTCTTGCTTTCGACACTCGTTTCGGGCAAGTCGAATTTCACACCCATCAGGTCGACAACGCCGTTGAATACGTATGTATAAATCAGACGAACCGAACCATCGGGCGCAATGTGCCATTCGGCGCGTTGTAGGCTTGCGTAATCGTATATAGCCGTTACAATGGTTGTGTCGTTTGTGCCTTTGCCGATTTCCAATCGGTTGAATTTGCCCTGCTCGGCGTATGCAGTGTATTGAAGTCGCTTCTCGAAAGCCTCTTTGTCGTCGGTGTCGAGGAATTGATCCATCGAGCGGTCGCTGCGTTTGTAGGCGAAGAACTCTGGGCCATTGCCAAATTCGGTGTCGTTGTCTTTTATACTTACACGCATCAGGCGGCCGTTCGTTTTGCTAAATACGTATGTTGCATCGCCAGCTTTTACAGTTGCTTCTGTTTCAGTTTCTTGAGTGGTAGTGCGAGCGCTTTTGCCGCCTTCGATTCTTGCGGCATTGCGTATCTTGAATGTCCAAGTGAAAATCTCGTCGTTGTTGCTGTTTTTAGCTGTAATAGTCAGAGCATCAGCATTTTTGTTAGTAGGAATGTCGAGCGTTGCGCTCTGATGAGGCTTAACGCCTTTTACGCTTGTTGCGCCTTTCGAAATAGTGCGAGTCTTCGCGCCTTCGTACGTAACATATTGATATTCAAACTTTGTGTCGTCGAGCGAGATGAAGTCGTAGCGATTCTCTACGGTAAGTTTGCCATCGAAGTTGGTAGAGAGCGCGTCGTTGGCGGCTTTCAAACCATCGTAGCTATGGTTAGGCGTGAATATCTGCACCGGGCTCCAAATCTGCTTCACGGTGTAGTAGCTGCCCTCTTTCTCGTAGTGCGGTCCCACAATGCCGTCGGCGCCGTAGTTGCCCACGTTGTCTATCATACCATTCATGTCGGTGCGAACCACGCCTTCGTCCACGAGAGCCCAGATGAATCCGCCAGCACAGCGTGGCCATGTGCGCATCACTTCCCAATAGTCGTATAGTCCGGCGCCAGCACCACCATCATAGAGCGCGTGCAGAAACTCGGTAGGCATCCAAATCTCTGGCTTGCGCATATATTCGTTGCTCTCGCCATACGAGCGGTAGTGCATCGTCTCGTAGCCACCGAAATTTCCTTGCGGATGCAGAACGGGACGTTTCTGTATGTCATATTTATGAAATTCGTCGTTCAACTCGTTGTTCCAGCCGCCTTCGTTGCCGTTGCTCCACCAGATGATGCTTGGGTGGTTCACGTCGCGTGTGACCATCTCGCGCACAAGTTTCTGACCATTGATAGTCTCCTGATGCCCATGCCAGCCGCTGAGTTCGTCCATAACATAAAGACCAAGACTGTCGCAGATGTCGTAGAATTCTGGGTCGGCAGGGTAGTGCGACAGACGTACGGCATTCATATTTAGGCTCTTGATGAGTTTTACGTCCTCGAGATTCTTTTCGTAGCTCAGAGTGCGGCCCGTCTCAGGACGGAAACTGTGGCGGTTGACGCCTTTCACAAGAACTTTTTCGCCGTTTATGTATAGGCCATCGTGCTCGCGCGTCTCAATGGTGCGGAAACCAAATTTCTCGGTCTCTTTATGTATGATATTGCCGTTTTTGTCTATGAGCGAGAAAGTTGCAACGTATCTATTAGGCGTTTCGGCAGTCCAAAGTTTGAGATTGTTGCCTGCCTTGAAAGATATTTCGGCATGGTCGCTGCCACCGCGCACAGCAGTTTCGTTTTGCGAGATGGTGTTGCCTTTTTCGTCGGCAATGTCGGTGCGAATCTTCATTCCGTCCATTGAGTGATTTATCACTACGTATGCATTGAAATCGCCGTCCGCTTTGGCATCGATGGCAAAGCGTTCGATGTTGATGGCAGGCTTCGACACAATGAATACTGGGCGGAATATTCCACCGAAATTCCAGTAGTCGGCTCGGCGCTCCGAGAGGTTCACACCATCGTTTTCGCTCTCTTTCGAGACGGTCACTTCCAACAGGTTTTTCTTATCGCCAAAGAAAACTCGGTCGCTCACGTCGTAGGTTATGCGGTAGAAAGCGCCACTATGCTTCACACCACCTTTGCGACCGTTTATCTTGACCTCGGCGTCGGTCATAACAGCTTCAAAAACGAGGTCGATGTGGCGGCCCTCCCACTGCTTTGGAAGCGTGAATTCATATTTATAGAGACCTTTCTCGTCGGCTATGCCTTCGGGGTGAGCCTTGCCGTAGAACTTCATTCCATACTGATATGTACCGAAACCTTGAAGTTCCCAGCACGAAGGCACTCCTATCTTGGTCCACGTGCCGCTATTTCGTCCGCCAGTGCACTGAAAATCCCACTGCACCATGTCGTCGCAGCCGTGTCCGCTGAGATATTTACGTTGGGTTTGAATGTTGGTTGGTTGTGCCATTGTTGTGGAGCACAGCATCGCTGCTATGGCTAAGGCACTAATAGTAGCTTTCATTTTATTTATGTTGTTGTCGTTTTTTTTGATTCGCTAATTTATTAATTACGAATTACGAGTTTCCAATTACGAGTTGCGAGTTACGAATTCCCAATTACGAATTATGAATTTTCAATTCTCAATTCTCAATTTCACATGCAACGTATGCGGCTTCTGCTCTATTGCATATTTCTTCAGCACACCCGGACCGCACGAGCCATTGCCAATGCCAAGCACCGCCGCATCGAGGTTGAGGTAGACGTAGTTCTCGGCGCGCAACTCGTAGTCGTGCTTCGTGGTGGCGAGCTGAGTGGCAGAATATGGCAACGCACTGAAACTGAACGTTCCATCGATAGCCGACACACTGATGTGGTCGCGACCATTGGAGAGACATACGTATGCAACATCCTCATGATTACCAGAGTCTTGCGGCTTCGGATTATGGAAATATTGCTCAGCCACGGTCGATTTGTAGCGTCCGATATGGCAGCTCTCTTTGCGGTCGGGGTAATTGTCCCACGGTCCGCGACCTACGTAGTGCAACTCGTTGAAATACTTAGGCAACACGAGCGTTGTGCCGAGGCAAGGCAGCGTAGGCAGATCGCCTTTGGGCGTATATGTAGCCTTGAAATCTATCGAGCCATCGGGCATAACTATGTATACGTATGCCGTCTCTATGCTGCCATTTGCCGTAGCGTATGCACGCGTAGTGCTCACTTCCACGCTGCCATCTTTGAGCGTCTCGGTGGCAAAGTCGCTTATTATGCTTTCCGTCAGACTGTCAAGATGCTGCTTGCTCCAATCTTTTGCTATCCAGCTGCCGAAACCGCGGTCGTTGTCGAGCGGTGCGCGATAGAAATGCGGCTTCACGTGAGCAAAGAGCGCAATAGCCTCGTCGGCAGTAACAGGCTCATTATTAACCTTATCGCGCTTAACATCGGCAGCACTTTTCCACCAATTTTTATCTACAACGAATTGCGCTTTGGCAACCTCAAATCCTGCTGGCGCCCATTTTGTGGCGTTCTTTAGTGTAGCCGATATGTTCACAAAACCATTTTCGCGCGTTTCGGTTATCTCATAATTATTTATATCTACGTGTTTATCAAGCCATTCGGTGCGCACTTTGCCGCCTTCAAGCTTGAACCGCACTGGCGCATAAACGCTCTTCACCTCGTAATATTTAGCGCCAACGTTTCTATAACTATCCACAACGCCCTTGATGCAGAACGAGTTGAGGTTAGGCTTATCGCCGAAGTCGCCGCCATAAGCTATGTACGTAGTATCGCCCGTATGCGCCTCGATGCCTTCGTCGGCCCATTCCCAGATGAAGCCGCCGAGCATACGAGGATTGCTATAAATCTCGTCCCAATATTCGCGCATGTTGCCGAGAGCGTTGCCCATGGCGTGTGCATATTCGCTCGTCAGCACTGGGCGGTTGTCGCGTTTGTCTTTGGCAATGCTCAGCAGACGTTCCCAGCGTGCATTCTCGGGACGTTCCATGTCGCCGTCGGTGATGCCCGGATTGAGATATTCGTCTTGCGTGCGTGGATAGAATCGGCTTATCACATCTACGTATGCAGGATCGTTCTCGTGGATTTTTTCGCCGTCGAGCAGTTCGCGCGAACCTTGCGCACCTTCGTAGTGAACGAAACGCGTCGGGTCAAACTCGTGAAGCCAAGCCGCCGAAGCCGCGAAGTTGACACCCCAGCCAGCTTCATTTCCAAGACTCCAACTAATTACGCACGCGTGGTTGCGGTCGCGAATGGCCATACGCTGTGTGCGGTCGAGCCAAGCGGCAGTCCACGTAGGGTCGCTTGCAAGCTGTCCGCGAAGTCCGTGTTCCTCTATGTCGGCTTCGTCCATGACGTACATACCTATGCTGTCGCACAACTCATACCAGCGCTCGCAATTGGGGTAGTGGCAAGTGCGCACTGCGTTGATGTTTGCTTGCTTCATAAGTATCAAGTCCTTCATCATCAACTCTTCGGTCATCACCTTGCCCATGCGCGGGTCCATCTCATGGCGATTCACACCGCGCAGATGCGTAGGTATGCCGTTCACAAGCAACTGCCCGTTCTCTATACGTATGTCGCGCAGTCCGATGCGCGTCTCTATATTTTCTATACTTATGCCACAACTATCTTTCAATGAGAGTCTTAGAGTGTATAGTTGCGGATTTTCGGCGGTCCAAAATTTAGCGTTCTCGATGGTCGTCTCCATCCAGCCCCACATCGGGTAGCCGCGTTGTGGCGTGCGCTGATTCATAATTTTGGCCTTGTGCGCTTTGTTGAGCATCGTCTCAGCATCGGCTGTTAGGGCACTGTCGGGGAGCGCTTCGCCGTCGGGTGTAATTATGGTTGCACAAACGGTGTAGCCTTTGCCACTTATGCTGTCTGGCGAACTTAACTCAGGTGCAATAATGACCTTCGCCGTGCCATTTTTAGTATCTATAATAGTACGTACGCCGAAGTCGCGTATACGTATTCTCTCTGTGGCATAGATAGTTACATCTCTATGAATGCCAGCCACTCGCCATTGATCTTGGTCTTCGAGGTAGCTACCGTCGGAATATTTTAGAACCTTCAGTGCAATGGTGTTCTTGCCTTCGCATACATATTTACTGATGCAAAATTCGGCAGGCTCCATGCTGCCTTGCGAATAGCCCACAAACTGACCGTTTATCCATACATAGAAAGCACTTGCCACCGAGCCAAAGCGTAAGTATAGCTCTTTGCCACTCCATTCGTTTGGCACTTCGAACGTGCGACGGTAACAGCCTGTGGGATTGCGTTCTACGTATGCTGTGTAGCTCTCTTTGGGTTCACCCATTACGTATGGCGGATTTATCTTGAATGTGTATCCCGAACTGCTGTAGATAGGCGTTCCATAGCCATTCATCTCCCAATCGGCGGGCACTTGCAGAGTATCCCACGAGGCATCGCTGAACAAAGTTTTGTAGAAATCCGCTGGTTGTTCGTCGAGCGTTGTGGTCCAATGGAATTTCCAAGTGCCGTTGAGACTCATGCTGCGGTCGCCTTTTTGCTTGTAATATGGCGTAAATGAAGCTCTTGCAGCCTCGCGGTTGATTTGCAAAATGCTCTGGTTTTCCCCTTCGCGCTGCTGAGGTTTTTCCTGAGCATTCTCGGTGCAACCCACGCAGAGAGCCGCCGCTGCAATATTTATAATTAAGTTTTTCATTCTATTGTTAGTTCGTCAAATGTCATTTTCTGAATGCCTTCGCCTGTGAGCGTAAGCGTGTAAGTGCCAGCGTTTATGAAGTTTCCGGTGGTTATGCTCGTCATCTTGCGCTTGGTGATTTTCTTTTGCGTCTGTAGGAAACTTACATCGTCGTCTTTGTAGATAACGCCATTTTGGTCTGACAACGTTACATGCAACTTGCGCGGAGCCTCAGCATTGTGATAACGCCAACGAATGGCATAGATTTTAGCTACGCCTACGGTAAAGGTCCATTGCATACCTTTCCGAGTTTTCTTACCACTCACTTTAAGCGAGTTGTCGGCACGTGGTGGCAACAGATTGTCGGGCATTTTGGTAATGGTGTCATTTTCGGCAATGTGCCAGAAACCATACTCGATAGACTGCTTTCCTATACGCTCGAGTTTATCAAGGTTTTGCCACCAACCACCAGGAGTCTCTGGCATGCGAGCAATGGCTATAGCACTAATAATAGCCTGTCCGCTACGCACTTCTGGGAATGATATTTCTATGCTATCTTGTTCGTTGACTATTTCAACGACACGTTTATATGGTTTGCCATAATGAGCTTGCGCCCAAATGTCAAGATTACGTACCACGATGTTTCCGTTTATTGCGACACTAAACGTTCGCCAGCCTTCGTAGTCGGCTTTTTCGCCACTTCCATTGCCATACCATGGCTCTACAAAATATAGCTCAACGCGATAAGTACCCTTGGGTGCTGCGACTTTGTAGCTCATTCTGTGCCGACCATAGCGCGAGGTCTGAAAAAGTGGCAAGACTGGCATATCGTAGTCGGCAGTCTGACTTGCGCTGTAGGCATTCATGCCATCAAAATCGTTAGCCCAAGAGTGACAAATAAGACTATCATCGGCAGTCCACTCATTACCCCACGCGTCCGTGTATCGGTCGCCACCGCAATTAATGCGATGTGTGTAGGCAACACCACTCTTGGGTTGAAGAAGGTCATCATCGGTTAGTTCACCAGCGGTGAGACGTTTGTAGGTACAAACCACATTGCCTTCTAAAAGTCCGTCGATGTATTCCACATTGCCTTTCAGACGGACTCTTGTCTGTGGACAATTGGTATAGACGATACCTGATTTTGTTCGATATACAAACGGCTCTCTATCAGCCGATACGTACTTACTTTTATACATATAAAAAGCGTCGGTCGGCTGCTCCCAGATGCTGAAAATGCCTTTGTGGTTGAAAGGTCCAACCTTGTCTATTCGGCGTAAACCTTCGTCGGGTTGCTTACGACCGGGGTTGTCGTGGCTGACAAGTAACCACTGAAACTGACCGCAAACGCTATCACGAACGCTCTCTGCAAGGTCGATTTTCTTGCTAAGTATGTCGCAAAACTTCTCTTCGGTGTAGCCATTGCCAGTGTGGTTGCCAACAGTTCGCCACGCGCCATATTCGCCGTTGAGTAGCTGAGCATCGTCTTTCAGTTCGTTGCCGTAGTTATCTATGTTGCCGCCATACGTGCCGCTCCAGTTCTGCACCACGTTCCAGTCCGACCCTTCGCCGCCGTTGCAAGTTGTTACTAAGCGCTGACTGCCGCACGTTGGATCCATTTCACGAATTATCTCGGTGCATTCGCGGGCAAAGTCGGGAGGAAGTGTGCTCTCGTTCTGCAAGCCCCAAAGAATGACGCTTGGCGAGTTGCGGCGCTCCTTGATCCATTGGCGCAAGTGGCGTTTGAAGCTCTCGCGGAATGCCGGCGTGTCGTACCAGATGTGCGCCGAAAACTGTGGCCACCAAAGTAATCCATTCTCTTCTATCAACTTGCCATATAGTAAGTTATGTGGTTGATGCGCATCGCGAAAGGCGTTGAAGCCTGCGCTGATGGTCTCTTTGATACGCGCTTTTATCTGTTCGTTGCTAAACGCGTGACTTTGCCCAAACTCGTGTTCGTATTCGCAAACGCCATTTATGAATGTTGGCTTGCCGTTGAGTATGAAACGTTTGTCGCCGTCGTTGCGTGTCTTTGGCCAACTTATGGTGCGGAATCCGAAGGCTGTGTTGGTGCTCTCGGTGGCTTTGCCGTTGCGTTTTATTATGGTATTTACATTATATAAATATGGATTCTCAACGCTCCACAGATGCACATTTTCAACGCGTGCACACTGATGAATAGTCTTCGTTTCGCCAGCCTTGAGCATTACGTTCTCCGTAAGTCGAACGACCTGTTTGCCGCTCTTATCGCAGAGCTTATTTATGAGGCTAAATGTCGCCTCTTCGCTGTCGTAGTTTTTTATTTCTGTATTTATAAATATGCTATCAGTCAGTGCGTTGCTCCATGCGTGAACGCCAAATGGTTCAATGCGCACTTTGTCGGTGATTTCAAGAGTTATTGGGCGGAAGATGCCAAACGGCTGCGAGCCTTCGCTGTAGCCCCATTCCGAACTGCAACCGCCGCATACCCATGGCATATCTGTTATTCCCGATGGATGCGACACATGTATAACGAGCTCATTTTCTGCGTCTTTCTTCACTGCGTTTGTAATATCTACAACCTTAGTCAGTCGGCCTACATCATACTTACCTATATGTATGCCGTTGAGCGTAATGTCTGCGTAAGTACCTATGCCTTCGATATTTAGAAAATATTCTTTCTCGCCTTTATCGGGAGCAACGAAATGCTTCGTGAATGTAGCTTCGCCGTGCAGATTGCCGTGCACAAGCTGACGTGCACCGTAGTAGTCGTCGAGGTTTATGGGTATGGAGTGTGAGAATTTTTTACCGCCAAACTCAATCTGCCAATCGTCGTTGAGGCTCTGAGTTGTTCTGTGACCCTTGGCATCGGGCGCAACGAAGTGCAATTCGCTTTGTCCCATGTGTTTACTTGTAGCTACGGCTATTCCGCGCTGCTCCGAATTGTTCACCGCGCAGTAGAAATGGTAAACCACGCCCTGCCACTTCACCACATAGCTTTTGTGGGCAAACATCTCGTCGTATGGTTTCGACGGATAGATAAGGTCTTCGCCGTCCCAATCTTGCCAATGCACAAGGTCGCGGCTGACGGCAAATGTGTTATATGCATTGTATTCGCGCTCGGGGTTGAATGCCGAGAAGTAGAACATCACCCATAGATTGTCCATCTTTACTATTTGAGCATCGCCAGTGATAGTGCCATCGGTGTCGTGGGCAAAAACGGGGTTGCCGTTGTAGCGTTTCCACTTCTTCATGTCTTTGCTCAGCGCTATGCCTATGCGTTCGCCTTTGGGGTGCGTAGCGTCTTTGCCGCCTGCGTTGTAGAACATCATATACGGATAGCCAAATATCTTTTTGTCGATGCTGTATATGGTGCTTTTGTATTGCGTGAGGCGTTCCCACCACTGCGCATCTTTATCGTCGTAGCGCATGAGTGGCTTGATGGCTGCGCTCCAAGGTTTTGTGATATTATCGTTTGTAGTAGCTACTCCTATCGAAAGTGGCTCGTACACAGCCTCGTAGCCTTTGCCGTGGCCGCCTATGTAGGTCATGTAATGTTTGCCCTTGTAGGTGCCAATTTCGTAGCTTCCGCCCCAATTCATATCTATGAGAGCCGGGAAACCGCCGCGTTGGTTGGCATCCCACGAGGCTGTGTCGTTGGAGTATTCGAGCACGCGTCCTTCAGTTTGCCAATGCAAGAGGTCGTCGCTCGTAGCAATCCACGTCTCGTAGCCTCGCCCGTCGGTGCCGCCATGCCCGTTGTAGCATACGTATGTCATATACCAACGTCCGTCTTTGCGGAAGACTGTCGGGCAGTCAATCTTGTGCCCATTGTCCTGCGGCACTATCACCATACCATATTTATATGGCGTGCGCACTTCGTCGTAAATTTTTTGCATCGCGTCGTGCGTCACCTTGTCTTGTGCTTTTGTTGTTATGCAAGCCGCGAGTATGGATATGTATACAAAAACCTTTTTCATAAAATGTTTATTATAATCTAAAAAGACGCTTTGCGTTGTCTGTTGTAACCCTTTCTATTTCGTCGGTTGTGGTGTTGAGCAAATTTGCGATGTGTTCTGCAACTAAACGTACGTATGCAGGTTCGTTGCGCTTTCCTCTGTTGGGTATCGGAGCTAAGTATGGTGCGTCGGTTTCGAGGAGTATTCTATTTATAGGTACGATGCTGAGTATTTCGGGCGTAATGGATTTCTTATATGTATGCGAACCATTTAGTCCAATCATCAAGTTTGGATATTTATCTACGAGCAGTTGCGCATCGTCGGCAGTGCCCGAAAAGCAGTGCAGCGAGCCTACGAGTTTTTCTGGGTCGTAATCCGACAATACTTCCCAAAGCGTCGCGAAAGCCTCTCGGACATGAATCGACATTGGCAATTGGCGTTCAATACTTATGTCAATCTGACGACGGAAAGCGTCAATCTGCTGCGCGGCAAGCGACTTATCCCAATAGAAATCGAGTCCAATCTCGCCCACGCCTATCATGTCGCCACGCTCATCGGCAAAGCGGAAGATGGCTTCGAGTTCGGCCATGTAATTCTCCGTTAGGTCTGTCGGGTGCAAGCCATAGAGCGGACGACAAAACGCGGGTTCTGCATCGCACAGAGCAGCCAATCTCTCAAGCGATTCCACACTGACATTTGGCTGGATAGTACACTCAACGCCAGCTTGCTTGGCTCGCGCTATAACCTCGCTACGGTCATCGTCGAATTGTTCAACGAAAAGGTGAGTATGAGTATCAATCATGATTATAAGGGAACTACGGTGCCAAAATTAGCTTATGAAAACGTTTGCACACTACACGGAAAGTGAAGAATTGTTAAATATCATGCTAATTAATCCCCTGTCTGATTTTGATCACAGATTATGTTGTATTGTAGAGACGGAGCGCGCTCCGTCTCTACATGTAACATATCTGTTTGATAGGCATTTGCAAACCGCCGAAACATATCAAATCCGCAAAAATGAAGGTGTTTTCATAAATATCGCTAATTTCGTACTTATTGCATGCAAGAGAAATGAGTAGAAATGACATTGTAAACCAAATAAGTCAGACAGTTAAGCATATAGCACCATCTGCGACTGTCATTCTATATGGCTCTGAGGCTCGAGGCGAAGCTCGTGAAGATAGCGATATAGACATCCTCATTTTGCTCGATTGTGACAAACGCGATGGCAAGCAAGAAGACGCATTGACTGACAAACTCTACGATATAGAATTGTCGTCGGGCATAGTGATTAGTCCTATGATTATGCCGCGTAAAGAGTGGGAGAATCGACCTTTCAAAACTCCATTTTACATCAACGTAATGAACGAAGGAGTGGTGATATGAAAGAAGAATTGGACGAAGAGAGCCGTATCGCGCTCCGTCTCTACATGAACTAAATTATCTGCGCTTGATATTGTGAGACGCCACAATGTGACGTCCCTACATTAATCCTTTTTTCTGTGTCATCTGTGCGAGAATTTCAATTTTCAACTTTCAATTTTCAATTCTCAATTCTCAATTTTGAAGTACTCTAACACCTGCTTGTAATTATCTTGTGCAGTGAGGCAAGTATCCGTCAAGAAGCCATTTATTCTGCCCCAATTTTGTATGCCGCGATAGTAGAACAATCGCAAATCGTCAGAAATGATGAATGGCACAACGCCAGATTGCAAGCATTGCCAAAACATCACCAAGCGACCTACGCGCCCGTTGCCATCTTGGAAAGGGTGGATGCGCTCAAATTGAACGTGAAAATCAAGGATGTCATCGAGTGAAGCAGGGTGGCTGTAATATTTTGCAAGCAGCGTTTTCATTTGCTTGTGCACATCAGAAGGCGAAACAGTCTCCTCGCCGCCCACTTCGTTAGCCAACCGTTTATAATCGCCCACAGCAAACCACGATTTCTGACTGTCGGAAGTGTTATTCTTTAGTTGTTTATGCAACTGTTTGATGTGCAGCTCGGTAATCTTTTCAAGGGCATGATCGATAACATAGTCTATGCAGCGGAAGTGGTTTACCGTCTCCAGAATGTCATCTATTCGCGTGTTTTCGGTAGTTATGCCAAGCGTGTTAGTTTCGAATATATAACGTGTCTGCTCCTTTGTTAATCTACTGCCTTCAATGTGATTTGAGTTATAGGTAAGGTCAATTTGCGTACGGTGATATATGCCGCCCTTTAGCTTTGTCTCCTTCTCTTCGATGAGTCGACGCAGAAGCGGCGTAATTTTTTGGTTGCTCTTGCGCGGCAGCACTGCGTCTGCAGGGATATTCCATGTCTTACCCGTAAGAAACGCGCCTTCTATTTTGCCTACAGCGCAATAGTTACGGGCTGTGCGCTCGCTTATACCATATTTCTCGGCAAATTGAGTTACTGATATGTATTCCATGTTATCGGCAAGTTTTGTTCGCAAAAATGCTATACAAACATATCTTTTTTGCCGGTAACGGCAAATTTCTGATTGATGGGCGGCTGATTTTGTTTTTGTATTGTAGAGACGGAGCGCGCTCCGTCTCTACAGCACAAACCTATCCCGAAACATGTATATAAATATCCCGAACGACTACGCTAAATGTTACATGTAACATATTCGTTCGATAGGAAATTTCAAATTCGGCTAAACGTGGATATTGTTTTTCATTGTAGAGACGGAGCGCGCTCCGTCTCTACGTGTACCAAATTATTTGCGCCTGATATTGTGAGACGCCACAATGTGACGACCCTACATTAATCCTTTTTTTCTGTGTCATCTGTGCGAGAATTTCAATTTTCAACTTTCAACTTTCAATTTCCTAGCTCCTTGCACTCAAAACACGAACACACTGAACCACAATTTATTACACCTACATGAGTATAATTACCTATTAACAAAAAAGGGCCTTTATGAGACAAAAACGAATAAATATTTCTACAATTGCCCCGCTTTTTATGGAAAGAGATAGTTAACACATGCTTGTTGAGACAAGTTTGAGATATGAACACATTTTACAAACATGCGCTATTAAGAATAGCCAAACAATTTTTCGGTATTGGAGCTCACTGGGGGCCCTGTTT
>JAFYCM010000086.1 GCA_017539645.1 Bacteroidales bacterium | reverse complement strand
TTGTATCCATAGTCAACTTTCTATTTTCAATTGCATTTTCAGTCGGTCGCGTCCGCGCGAGAGTTGTTTCTTCACGGCATCTTCGGTGGCGTCGGTAATGGAGGCAATCTCTTTGACGTTGTAGCCATTGAGATAAAACAGCGTAATGGCCGAGCGCTCCTTAGGTGGCAACGTTCGCAAGGCGAGGTAGAGGTCTTGGTGCTCGAAGGACGAATCGGCAGCAGTGTCGCCGATGAGCGTCCGAGCCTCGTCGATGTCCTCAGTGGTGCGTAGACTCGCCTTGTGGTTGAGAAAAGTGTTGTGGGCAATTTTGAAGAGCCACGAGCGGAAGCGCCCTTCGTCTCTATACATAGTCAACGATAGATACGCCTTCACGAGAGCATCTTGTGCTATGTCGTCGGCTTCGTCTTTATTGCCACAGCAGAGCGCAAGCAAGAAGCTTCGTAGTGCCGCTTGCTCACGCTCAACGTGTTGTATGAAATCGTCGCGTGTCACAGGTTATTTATTATCCTGTAAATTTTTTTGCTCGGCTTCCATCTCTTTGGCAAGCATCTTTTTACCAACGTAATAGTTGATGAGGAATGCTATGCCGATAGCTATCAGAATTACGCCTACGCAGCATATAAATGCAAGTTCTTTGCTCTTAATGCCACCAGAGTAAGCCATAAATAGTTCACCAATTATCAATCCGATGCCGATTAACAGCGATAAACAGCCACGACGCAGCAACGCGAGCAACTTCTCTTTTAGCAATTTGGACTTAGGCGACATTCTTCTTATCAGCTCTTCTACGTCCATATTGGGATTCTTCTCGAGAGCCGCCATAATTATCTGCGTACGAGCTTGGTTTTCGTTTGCTTTTTGGCGAACGTTAAGCCACACTAATGTGATAGGCAGAATGCATCCACAAGCGATAGGTACTAATATTGAATCTAAATACATTGTCTTTTTGTTTTATAGTTAAACATCTGTTTTGTGAACCAGTTCGTATATATAACAAGATGCATAGGCGAAAGGTGACATAGAGAGTGATTTTTTTTACAAATGTAGCCTTACTTATAGCCTTTCAGTATTGAACGCATGGTCGTTTGTCTCTTTTCTGTGATGAGGTCTACAGACTTCGATGAACGAAGGTGAAAAGTTCACATCGCGGCCTTTTTCTGTGAAAATTTATGCTTCTCAGCTATATGTGTGATAAATTTTTTTGTTGAGCACAGCACCGCAAACGTTACCGCAAACGTTATCGCAACCGATTGCAGAGGGTTTTTCGGTTAAACATGGTTTAGATGTGTGAAAAAATGTTGTTTCTTCTCGTTACTGAGTGAAATTTGCGTTGCGGGAGTTATGTGAAAAAGCCGCAGTGATGCGAACTTGACGCAGCAGAATGCTTCTGCAAGTGAAAAATGAAGTCAAAAAACTAATAGAAAAAAGAGTGTTAATTATTTATCAATCTAAAAACTAATCTATCATGAATGGAAGACAATTCCTCAGAAAAGCGCTTTTGACGCTGCTATGTATGGTAGGCTCGCTCTCAGTATGGGCTCAGCAGATAGCAGTCAAGGGTGTTGTTCGTGATGCGGCCGACAACTCGCCAATTCCGGGCGTTTCGGTCGTAGTCAAAAACACAACAAGGGGCACCATCACCGATTTCAATGGCAACTTTAGTGTTAATGCCAACGAAGGTGATGTGCTCGTATTCTCGTTTATAGGTTATGCAAACCAAGAACTTGCGGCTGCTGCCAGTATGCAGGTGTCTTTGGAGAGCGATGCCAAAGAACTTGACGACGTGGTTGTTATCGGTTACGGTACTGCCAAGAAAAACGATATGACAGGCTCGGTTACCGCCATCAAGCCCGACGAAATGAACAAGGGTATGATAACCAACGCCCAAGATATGATTTCGGGCAAGATTGCAGGTGTTAACGTTACAAGCGATGGTGGTACACCGGGTGGTGGCTCTACCATACGTATTCGCGGTGGTTCTTCGCTCAACGCATCTAACGACCCTCTTATCGTCATCGACGGACTTGCAATGGACCAGAGCGGTGTGAAAGGTTTGGCTAACCCACTTTCGATGGTCAACCCTGCCGACATTGAGACATTCACCGTACTCAAAGACGCTTCGGCTACAGCCATCTATGGTTCGCGTGGTTCAAATGGTGTCATCATCATCACCACTAAAAAAGGCAAAGCCAACGGCGGTCGCCCACAGATAAGCTACAACGGCAACGTGTCTGTAAGTATGATACAGAACCAACTCGATTTGCTCGATGGCGATGAATATCGCGCTAAGATTGAGGAGTTGTATGGCGAAGGTGGTATGTACTACAACGAGAAGACGTATGCAGCAATCAAAGCTAACCTCGGCGACGCAAACACCGATTGGCAAGACGAGATTTTCCGTGTAGCACTCAGCACCGACCACAACCTCACCATCAGCGGTGGCGTGAAAGATGTCCCTTATCGCGTTGGCTTTGGTTATACCAAACAAAATGGTATTCTCGACACATCAAACTTCGAGCGCTACACCGTTTCGCTCAATGTTAATCCTACATTCCTCGATAAGCACCTCAGCTTCAACCTTGCTGCAAAAGGTATGTTGGCTAAGAGCCGTTTTGCCGACACGGGTGCTATCTCGGCTGCTTATCGTATGGACCCAACACAGCCAGTGAAGAGCGACGACGAGAAGTATAAGAACTTCGGCGGTTTCTTCCAATGGACTGTAAATGGCGAATCGCTTAGCGACCCTAACTGGGCATACAACACCAACCGCAACGCTCCAGGCAACCCTGTTTCGTATCTCGAAGACAAAGAAGACAAAGCAACTTCTAAGTCGTTCATCGGTACTTTGGAAGGCGACTACAAGATTCACGGTTTTGAAGACCTCCGCCTCCATGGTAGCATTGGCATCGACGCATCTACTGGTAAGCAGACAACCGTTGTTAGTCCATATTCATACCTAAACACCTACTTCGGTTGGGACGGTTGGGACAAGATCGACAAATACAATCTGTCGCTCAATGCCTACGCACAATATAGCAAAGACTTCACCGAGACTCAGCACTTCGATGTAATGGCTGGTTATGAGTGGCAACACTTCCACAAAGTGCAAGAATATGATGGCTGGGGACTCTATCAGAGTACTTATGTAGAGACCGTGAAAGATGCAGATGGCAAAGTAGTAAAAGATGAAGCTGGCAATGCTGTTACGCAGCCTTCAGCTCTTGCGGGCACGCCTTATGGCCGTAGCGCTAAGACTATCAAGACAGAAAACTACCTTGTTTCGTTCTTCGGCCGTTTGAACTACTCTCTCCTCGACCGCTACTTGCTCACCATCAACGTGCGCGACGATGGTTCTTCACGTTTCAAAGATCACTGGGCACTATTCACATCAGTTGCTCTCGGATGGCGTGTTAAGCAAGAGGCATTCCTCGAAGATGTTGAAGCTATTTCGGATATGAAAGTACGTCTTGGCTATGGTCAAACAGGTCAGCAAGAAGGCATTGGCGACTATAACTATTTCGCTTCATACAACATCAGCTCAGGCGTAGGTAGCAAATACAACCTCGTTGGCGATGGTACTATGTATCGTCCTGATGCATATAACGAAAACCTCAAATGGGAAACTACAACCACATACAACGCAGGTCTCGATCTCGGCTTCTTCAACAACCGTTTGACTGTAAATGCCGACTTCTACTATCGCGAAACAACCGACCTCTTGAACACCGTATCTGTGGCAGCAGGTTCTAACTTCCGCAACAAGGTGACATCGAACATCGGTTCGCTCGAGAACAAAGGTTTCGAACTTGGCATCACCGGTCACCCAATTCACAACGACGATTGGCATTGGGAAGTGAGCGCAAACGCTACTTATAACAAGAATGAAATCACCGAACTCATCAGCAACGACGAAGGTTATTATGTAGAGACGGGTGGCATCTCTTCGGGTACTGGTAACTATTGCCAAGCACACGCCGTAGGCCACGCTGCAAATGCATTCTACGTATATCAACAAGTTTATGGCTCTGACGGCAAACCTCTCGAAGGCGTGTTCGTAGACCGCAATGGCGATGGTCAAATAACCTCAGATGACCGTTACTTCTACAAGCAACCCACAGCACCTTGGACATTTGGTTTCAGCTCTAAACTTCAGTGGAAGAATGTCGACTTCGGATTCTCACTCCGTGCAAGCATAGGTAACTATGTATACAACGACCGCGAAGCTGGTTCGAGCGACCTTAGCCAAAGCACAGGTTTGTGGAACTCTTCATTCGAATATCTATCGAATCGTCCTAAATATGCATTCGAACGCAACTGGGGCGCACTCTCAAACTACTCGGCTTTGTCGGACTACTTCGTACAGAACGCTTCGTTCCTCAAGTGCGACAACATCACACTTGGCTACAGCTTCAAGAACATAGCTTCGGCTCCGCTTAGTGGTCGTGTATATGGTAGTGTATCGAACGTATTCACCATCACCGACTACAAGGGCATCGATCCTGAAGTGTTTGGTGGCATAGATAATACCATCTATCCACGTCCTATCACATTCCTTGTAGGTCTTTCACTTAACTTCTAAAAACCGAATTATCATGAAACTCAAATATATTCTGCCTTCGGCTCTTGTGGCAGCTATGGGAATGAGCTCATGCGTCAACGACTTGGACGTAACACCTATCGACCCAAGTACAGTGATGATTGTTGATGCTAATGGCCTCTTCAACAAGTGCTACGCTAACATGGCTGTGGCTGGCAACAGCGGCGCCAATGGCGACTGCGACATCGATGGATTGGACGGCGGTACTACCGGCTTCGTTCGTCAGATGTTCAACGCCAACGAACTTACTACCGACGAATCGATATGCGCGTGGGGCGACCCTGGTATTCCTGAATTCAACTTCAACCAGTGGACTGCTGCTCACCCAATGCTCAAAGGTTACTACAACCGTCTCACCACTGGCATATCATACTGCAACCACTACCTCAGCGAGTGCAGCTCAGTAGATGCTACAATGACTGCCGAAATTCGTTTCGTGCGTGCATTCTACTACTCTCAACTTATGGACTGCTTCGGCAACATACCTTTTGCTACCGAGCTCCTATCAGACAATGCTCCTCAAGCTAAGCGCGCAGAAGTGTTCAACTTTGTAGAGAGCGAACTCCTCGAGTGTGTAGAAGATATGGCTGAGCCTCGTACAAATAAGTATGGCCGTGCAGATAAAGCTGCAGCTTGGATGCTCCTTGCACGTATCTATTTGAATGCTGAAGTATATACAGGCACAGCTCAATGGACTAAAGCTGCAGAATATGCTAAAAAAGTAATGGAATCTGGCTACAAAGTATTCGACAATGGTGGTAATTACGAAGGTGCAAGCGGTTGGTCGGCATATCAGATGCTCTTCATGGGCAATAATGGTGAAAATGGCGCTCAGGTTGAAGCTATTTTCCCTATCCTTCAAGATGGCTTGGAGACAACAAGTTGGGGCACAACGCTCTTCCTTATGGCTTCGACCTTCAAAGCCGATATGACTATGGTAGGTTCTGCAACCAATGGAACCTCAGAGGCTTGGGGTGGTAACCGAGCTCGTCCTGAACTTCTTGCTAAGTTCTTCCCTAATGGAGATGCACCTCAAGCAGATGTTTGGGAAATGGTAGAGAAAGCAGGCGACGACCGTGCACTCTTCTGGGGTAAAGATCGTAGCCTCGACATCACCAATACTACCGAGTTTACCGAAGGTTACTCTGTGTGCAAATTCACCAACTTCTATTCCGATGGTGGTTCGCCCAAAGATCCTCAGTTCCCCGATGCCGACTTCTTCATGATGCGTGCTGCTGAAGCTAATCTTACTTACGCCGAAGCTCTTACACGTCAGAATGGAGGCGTAGCACCTCAAGAGGCTCTCGACGCTCTCAATGCTCTCCGCACTCGTGCTCATGCTACTAAAAAAGCAAGCTACACTCTTGCTGAAATATGCGACGAATGGTGCCGCGAATTCTACTACGAAGGTCGCCGTCGTTCGGACCTTATCCGCTTCGGATATTTCGGTGGCAACAACTCATACAAATGGCAATGGAAAGGTGGCGTAAAAGCAGGTGCAAACTTCGATGAACACCTCAACATATTCGCTATTCCTGACGATGATATGAATGCTAACTCTAATCTCGTTCAGAATCCTGGTTATTAATTATCTAAAAAGACTTAGAAAATGAAAAAGTTATTATATAGCG
>JAFYCM010000085.1 GCA_017539645.1 Bacteroidales bacterium | reverse complement strand
AAGCCGATTATAGCCACAAGCACTATGGGTACCATAAGACCTTGTACGAGCAAAATCCAGTTGCCCTCGTAGGCGCTGCCCGGATATGCCAAAAAAGTGACGCTGCTAATGATGGTGGCAAACATCGACATGCCCACCGCCCACGACGGTATGCGGCCATTGGCCTTGAAATATGTATCGGTGCTTCGCTGACGGCGTGCAAAACGCAATCCCACTGCAAGTGCCAACACCAACGAGATTATAACTATAAAAAGGTCAATCCAGTGCAATGCCGTTGTTTGTAGATTGTTTCAAAATGTCGCAAAACTACACTAAAGATGGTAAATAGTGTAATTAGGAAATTGAGAATTGAAAATTGAAAGTTGAAAGTTGAAAATTGAAAGTTGAAAATTGAAAATGTTCGGGGAGGGTTGTTCTTGGGTTTTGTTTGAGGCGATTTGCAACCCGCGCCATAGGTAACGGCGGCATTGTATTGTAGAGACGCCATACTATGACGTCTCTATATATAACATGTTGATATGTTGGACGTTGTAGATACGCCACATTGTGACGTCTCTACGTGCCATAAATTTTCCTTATCCAAAAATTGGTGTATGTAAAAAAGAAACATAAATTTGCATTTATTAATAACAGTTAACCCTGCAACTGACGACAGTAAAAAAAACAGACTAACTACATATCTAAATTCTATGAGAATAATCCTACTAATTGCTGCTGTATTGATATTTGCTCGTTGTGCCCGCAATAATAATCAATATGACATTCAGTCTTCAACAAAGTCTGATCTACAAGCAATTGATCTAAACAAGGCACTTGAACAAACGGTTTACAAGCAAAGCGACATTATAGATTCGATAAAAAAGATTGTATTCCTCGAAACAAATGATTCTAGTTTGATTCATCCGCCAATATTGAAGATAGAAGTTACAGACGAGAGAATATACATATCTGATATATATCAGAGTATGGGTTTGATAATTTTTGATCAAAATGGAAAATTTATAAAGCGATTGCCCCAAGGCAATGGGCCTGGAGAAATAGCTTGTATGATTAATTTTACTTTTGATAAGTTTGCTAATCAACTAATTGTATATGGCAACCCGTTCGTTTACCTTTTTGACGAAGATGGGAATTATATTGATGTCAAAATAGCAGATTTTTCTGCCGACCATATTCTCGCAACTGCAGATGAATATCTATTTAGTAAGATTCCCGGACATGCAAATCCTCAATTTGAAGGCTGCGACAACAATTCCATAATAGTCACAGATAAAAATTTGAATATCAAACACATGATGTGTCCATACGCCTCAAACAGAGGTGTTAGTTTGAGAATGGGGCATATTGGTGATGCGGCGTACATAAGTGTGCCTGATGGCGATACTGTGTATTATTATGGTAATCATGATTTTATGGCCAAATATGCATTCGATTTTTCTGAGCATAAGGTGATTCCCGTCGAACCAACTGACCCGGCTGAGATAATTGCCTATTACTCTAAACCTATTGAAGGCTTTGTGTTCAATGCTAATTATCTTGAGACGGAACATCATCAAGTAATGAATTTCAGCAAAGGTCGTTATGGTTACAGTCTTTTCAGAAATAAGGATAATGGTCATACAATAGGCGGTATAAACTGTAGCAGAAATTTTGAAGAAGAAATCATAATGGGGTCAGGTGAAACGACGTGGTACAATCAATTCGTATCGTGGAACTTGCCACAAAGTTACGCAAAAGGCAGTTTGCAAAGCGATAAGTACGTAAGTGTGGCCGACCGTCAAAAACTTGATGCGTTAGATGCCGAGGATAATCCGTTCTTGGTGTTCTATACTCTCAAAGATTTCTAATTATAGAAAATAATACACTACTTAGAAACTTTTATAAAGTAGATGATTATGATATAACAACATGACTACTAATCAAATATGATACATTATGAAACCAATAATCAGAAAAATCTTGCTAATGGCAATAGGATCAGCGTTGGAGTGCGTATGCTTTGCTCAATACAGTCCTTCGAGTGATACTACGTACAGAAGCAACGACTCTCGCTTCTTGCACGTCGATTGCGATTCGTTGCAAAAATCTTTCAAAATCCATTCAAAAACAACGGATGTCGTTGAAACGCACATTGACATAGGAGATTCCAAGGTTAAATATCCGATTATAACAAAAGAGTCAAGCCGCTATATAGATGTGCTTGATAATAGAGTTGCAACCAAAGATGGTGAAAATGGGTTCAAGGCATCTATTGGATACATCAAAACTGAAGCTTTGCCATTGCCGCCTGGCGTTCCGGGCGAGGTCGATTATCGCTATCCATACAAAGTTGGTGTAGGATTGAAAGTTTCTTGGTAAAAAATATCTGTTTATATGAAAATGTTATACAAAAAGAAATTGGCGTTAGCCAAAGCGCTAAAGTGCATTTCGATATGTATGGGCGTATTGTGTGTGTCGTCGTGCAACAATGGAAACGAGAAATTGCACGGAGAAAAAACTATTCTACTTACTGAAGACAACATGCCGCCATTAACCGTTGTAGAGGGCACAGTGTTAGAAACGCCCGACGATGCATTGCTCCCCAAATATATGGTGTTCAGAGACAGTATTTTGGTGGTAAAAGACGAGAAACCGATTGATAAATATCTGTTGGTATATAATCTGAAAACTGGAGAGCTAATAGCCAAATACCTCAACAAAGGTGATGGCCCAAACGACGTTATGTATCCGCTCGTTCAAAACAGCTGCCACAATGGAAATCTTAGTATAATGGACTCGTTCACAAAGGCAAACTTTATGATGGATTTGGATTCGATGTTTATACAAAGAGAGAATTATCGCCCGCATCGTATTACAATAACAGATTTTGTGAAGGGTTTTTGCTGGTTTGGTGATTCTTTGTTTGTGGCATATAATGGTTTGTACCTAGAAAAATATAATGATCCTGAAAATATTCCCGAATTCATAAAATATGACGGTCGTACAGGGCAACGACTGACGGCAGATACAGCTATGAACAAAATAAATTGCTCTTATGTTTCTGGTGCTGCTATTTATAGCAATACCGATAAAAACATAATTTTTGCAAGTTATAATTCTACTCCTCGTGTTGCTTTTTTTGATTTGAATTTCAATTTGATAAAAGAGTTCATTGGTCCAGAAAAGTACGATATTGAATATGAGTATGATCCTGATTTAGGTGGGCTATTCTATAAAGGAGGCGTTAATAATGGTTTCTATGGAAATGGTGGGTGCGACAATAAATACATTTTTGTATGTAACTTCCATGAATATAAGCAAGAACCGACCCATAAATCGAGACTAGAACGCGAAAATGCTATGGCCGAAGCCAACGACATATATGTGTTTAGCTGGGATGGCGATATGGTGGCGCGAATAAAAAGCAAAACGCCATATTTCATTTATGAACTGACATATTGCGACGATTCGAAATCGCTATACATCACTGGCAAAGATTCAGATGGTGAAATGAATTTGGTAAAGTATGACTTATCGGAAATATTGTAATAAAAACTTTCCTAAAAGTAAAATTGTTATGAATAAAAACATCCTCTTTGTGGCTATGGCCGCTGCAGTTACAACCTCTTGTCAATTGTCGCAAGAGAGTAAAAATGTAAAAGTTCAAACTGAATCAATTACCTCCGAATCTACGATTGATCTTGAACACTTTGATATTCTAAACATCTCTCGATTTGTAGTTGCAAAAGATGTCTTGGTGGCGCAAAACATAAATGACGAAAAAGAGTACTCTTTTCTACAATTGCAGCCAGATAGCATTAGCTTCAAGGCGATAACAGTTGGACAAGGACCTCAAGAGATTTCAAAGTTCTCGTGCTTAACTTGTTATAACGACACTCCTTATATTATAGATATGATCAATAAAAATGTCTATAAAATAAATATCGATGCAGTGAACAAAACTGCACAAATAGAATATTACGCCAAATATCCATATATGTTGATGGCCATGTCGACGAAGATTGTAGATAACCGCAGATATATTACCTCGACGTATAGCGATTCTTGTCTGTTTATGTATTGCGACACGGCAGGTAATATGATTTCGTCTATTCCATATCCTCAAGAGTCAGAGCTGAGTAAATATCCAGCAAGTATGCAGGCATCTATATGGGGAACGTCGAGCTTGGAGGTTTCGCCCGACAATAAAAAAGTTGTAGCTGCTTTCAGACACGAAGGAATAGCGGTTTTCTGTTCGTTGGAGAATGAAAAACTGCAAATTGTTAAGAAAGATGTGAAAGAAAAGCTGTGTCATGTGAAAAGTGTAAACGAAATTGGCTATTTAGATACCAATCCGTCGGATGTGGCACACGTCTTCGCGTCTGCAGCGATAAACGACAAATATGTGGCGCTTCTATACAGCGGACAATCCAAAGACGAGCGTAAGGCAAATCCGAAAATCAAGGAGATACAGTTGTATACTTGGGATGGCGATTTAGTGTGGCGTTTGCAACCCGACGTTGACATTGAAAGCTTATATTATTCTCAAAATACGAAAAAGTTATACGCACTAACCAAACAGCCAGAAGCCGTGATTCATGTGTATGATATTGAAAAGTATGTAAATGAATAAAACTGATTATGAAAGCAATATACCTTACCCTTTTTATAATACTTTTTGCCGCTTGTACCGAAAAAGCGGACAATAATGTCGCTTACAAGTTGGCAGAATCTAATAGCACTAAGAAAATTGGCATCAGCGATGAGACTAACATTTATAGTAATGATATTCATTATTATAAAGAGCCGTCGGGAGTCGAATACTTATCAATAGGTAATTCGAATGCCAATAATATTGCTTTTTATCGCTTAGATTCTTGCAAACTATCTCACATAATACGAATAAAAAGAGATGGCAAGTACCCAATAAATATTGGCTCGCATGGCGTAATAAATCTTGACGATATTTTCATTACCACAATGAATCCATATGTTTACAGAATTAACAGAAATGGAGATGTGATAAAGAACTATAATTTGATGTCGTATTGCACTGAAAATAGGCTTTGTTCAAACACTAATTGCCTATCCTTAGTATACAATCCATTAGTTATCATAAATGGTAAAATATACTGTCCACAAGACATTCCCCCGACCCGTTGGAATAATTCTCCTAATGGTGCAAACTTTGAGTTTGACGAGAGTCCACTATCTCTCACTTTGGACACTGCTACTGGTGTCTTTGCGGCTCTACCTCTCGGTTTTCCAGAACTTTTTGATAAAAACGATGGTCATTACTATCATAATGAAGGCTATAGTAGAATATATGATGGCAAACAATTCGTTTTTTCGTTCTGCGCCCTCAGCGGTATATATGTAACGCAAGACTTCAAACAATTCGCCTCGTATCCTGCTACAAGCAAACTTATTGGAGAAATAGCAAATAAAGGTTTTAACTCTTCGGTCGACATTCAACAAGGTCAAGAAGACTTTTTGACAAAAGCAGAATACGGCAATATACTTTACGACCAATATCGCGAAGTATACTACCGATTCTGTTATGCCAAGAGTAAAAAGAAAGTAGACGTTCAATACTATTTTGAGACAGCTTTATCTCGCGAAGATTTCTCAATCCAAATCATCAATAAAGATTTCCAAGTGGTTGGCGAAACCATGTTCAAAGCAGGCAAGTATGCCCCTAAGATTTTCTTCGTAAACGATGAGGGCCTTTGGCTTTCGGAAAACAACTACGAGCGCATTGGTGTGGATATGAGCGATAGCCTGATGGTGTTTAGGTGCTTGAAGTTAGATTATGCCAAATGATATGTCGGAAGCAATAAGGGGTTGATGGTAATTGTCGATTCCCTATTATAGATGTTTGTGTCTTATGAAATGTAAGTTATTGTGTGTTTGGACGAATAAAAAGCAAAAAAAAGTATAATCATGCTTGCATTCTGTAAGTGTGTGACTTATTTTTGTAGTGAAATAAAAATAGCAACCATTGCAAGTCTGGAGAACTAAAGAATGGCTGCTATTAGTATTAACATTTAATAGTTAAAACGAAACAAGTATACAAATAAAATTAGAAATCGTTGCAAAATGATGGTTGTTCTGAAGCAGAACATTGCAACGGCCACAAGAAAAATGTGGTAAGCCTACGTCCATCAATAATTATTAATAATTAGTAATATTATAAAATGAAAAAAATAAAATTAGCAGTAGCTATGGCTATTGTAGGTGCAGCATTTGCATATAATTACACAGAAACTGAAATAGAACTCACTGATTTGCAAAAAAGAGAATCTTGAGGCTTTGGCTGCAGATGTTATTAGAACAGATGATAGACCAAATGATGGTCGTTTCCTATGTTGTAATAGCTTACCTGGATGCTGTGACTATGGTAACTTTGAAGTAGATGGCGATTGGGCAGCATAATGGCGATATAGCATTTTTCTCCACCTTCTTTATAGAAGGTGGGGTTTTATAAAAATTGAAAAATAATTCAAGATGAAGAATTTTATATTTTTCCTGTCAGTTGTTTGCATATTTGCGTCGTGTAAAAACGAGGATAATTTGGACTCTCAATTTGAAGGTAAAACCATAGAACTTTCTCCGAAAGAAGTTTTGGCTTTGGATAAATACGATATTGACAACCCTTTCCGAGTTGAGAAATTAGGCCAAGTGTATATCTTTGAAAATAAGATTGATACGGAGCGGCGATATAGCGTTTTGTATCGTGATTCTAACTATGCAGTTCATGGTGTATCTCAAGGACAAGGGCCAAACGAAGTAGCGAATGCAACTAAATTGCGACAAATAAACGGCAAGGCAGTGTCTTTCGACTCTAATTACAGATGCGTTTGGAGTATTGGATACGATAGCGACTCCGTTTTTGTAAAACGGTATAAAGAAATCAAATTACAAATGAGAAATCCTTTCCCAGTAGATACAAATTATGTCATCGGTTTAACCAAAGATTCTTATTGGGCTTACTTAATAGACTACAATGGAGATATTTTATCGTCAATTGATTTTGCTAACGACCCAGAACTTGATAAGGTCCCCGAAGAAAGCCGATGGTCAATTTTTCTTAATTCAGAAATTGCAGTGTCGCCTAATAATAAAAATTTCGTTTGTGGTTGTATTCATGCTGGATATTTAGCCTTTGGAACAATTGAAGGAACGTCCATAAAGAAAACGCGGGAATATATTTATGGTTCTATGAAAATAGCAGGAAAACACGATTCTGGTTTTTTGGTACATAGTCAAGACAATCCATACTATTTCATTTGTGCCGCAGCGAGCGACAAATACGCTATAATGCTCTATTCAGGAAAAACACTAAAAAAAGATCGTATGGCGGTTCAAGATTGCAATAAAATACTTTTTTACGATTGGAATGGCAAGCCGAAATGTTGTATAAATGTCACAAAACCACTTTCTTATGTCCGTTTCGATCAAGAAGAAAATATTATATATGGTATATGCAGAGAAGACGACCCTGAATTAGTTATTTACGACATGAACAATATTTTAGAATAATGAAGTCTTACTTCCCATACATCGCCATATTCATATTATGTGCATGTTCACGTCAAAGTGAAATACAAAGCATGTATTCAAAATGGGCAGGCAAAGAAATATTCTTTCCTCAAGAATTAGATTTTAGAATATATCCTCAAGATTCTTCAGTGACAATAGATTTCAATAATGCCAAAATCGTTCATTATATCGATTCGGCCGAATGTTTAAGTTGCAAGCTCGATTTATTCAAATGGCAATCGTTTATGACTAAACTTCCTAATATCAAATTTCTTACAATAATTGGAAATGTTGAAACTCGCGATATAAAATATTTCACTTTTCAGCACAAGTTTAATCATCCTATTTTCATCGATCATGCAGACTCTTTTAACATTTTGAACCAATTTCCTAAAAACGACGCGTTTCGTACGTTTCTTCTTGATTCGGCCAATCGCGTTATTGCTATTGGAAATCCTGTCCAAAATATGAAAATCGCAGATTTGTATATGGAGATTTTAGGTGTTGTAAGTTCTATTGGATGCCAAAATTACACAATAAATCTCGGCACATTCAATTGGCGAGAGCCGCAAACAGCGTTATTCAAAATAGCCAACCAAAGAGATGCGGCATGGCGCATAGACACAGTAACAACATCATGTGAATGTACAACAGCCAAATATTCGCAAACAGAAGTTTTGCCACACGACACTTTACGCGTTGAGGTCTGCTATGCAGCCGAAAGTGCATCAACATTTATGCGTGAGGTGTATGTTCATACAAACTGGCAAAATGAACCTATTACACTTACTATAGAAGGTTCTGCAGTAGAATAATGAGAAAAATACTACTAATTTTTTTGAGTGTACATATTCTAACTGCGTGTCAATCAAAACTCGATGCGCAGTTAGACTTTGTATTAGACTCTGCAAATGGCAATAGGAAAGAGTTAGAACGTGTAATTGCATACTACGATAGCATTGGCGATACTGAAAAATCTTATGCAGCTAAGTGGCTAATTGCCAATATGTCTGACAAATATTCCTATTCGGGGGGGGTATTATAGATAAATACAACGTATTCTTTGAACATTTGAGTAAGATGAGAAATGCAGGCATAAAAGAAGACTCTGATAGAAGAATTTCTTGTGTTTGGGATTCTATAACTCGGCGTTTTGGCACAATAAATATGTATAGCTTAGATAAAAGCTACGATGCCGACACCACTGAAATTGTAGGTAAATATATTGCTTGCCCCAATGCCTCAGCGGAAACTATAGTAAAGGCATTTGATGAAGACTACTTGACAAACTTTGAAACTCAAAATCAGAACAACAATTGGGTAGGAATAAAATTGGACAAAGCGCAGAAAATTAGTTTCGTTCGCATAATACCACGCTCTGATGATAACGACGTTCGTGTTGGCGATACATACGAACTCCGTTACTATAATGGTAGAGAGTGGGTCGCATTAGAGCAACAAGTTGCCAAAGCGAACGTTTTGCGTTACGACAGTGTACCCACCAATGCTTTGTATTGGGTACGTGACCTCACACGAGGTTGGGATGAGCGACTGTTCATAATTCGCAATGATAGCATTGTAGAATGGCGATAAAAAATTAGGTATGAGTGTGGTTAAGAGAAAGAAGGTTATCGAAAAGATTCTATTAGCTGTGTTATTTGCTGCTATTCTTTACACCATAAAGAATCTGCTTTTCACATACGTGCTAATGACGTTCAAAGTACCCACACCATCGATGGAACCCACAGTGATGGCTGGAGAACACATTTTAGTGAACAAAATGTCTTTAGGTAGGAGAGTTTTCGATGTCATCGATCGCGATTCTATTCGACATGGTAAAATAAGGCGTGGGTATGCTATGTCAGAGCCTCATCGAGGAGATTTGTTTGTTTTCAATGAAACATGCTTTCTCGGATGGGACACAATAGCCTTCGACCTGACGAAATATTTCGTAAAACGTTGCGTTGCATTGCCTGGCGATAGTTTTTACATCGATAGTTGTCGTTACCATATCGTGGGTTCAGACGAAGTGCTTGGTTTTCCAGAATCGCAAGAAATTCATGAAAAAATTACGCGCGACACAGCTTATGTACGCTATGTTGGTATGCCTTACGCTACACTTCCATTTTGGGACAAATTAGGATGGAACGTTCGCAATTTCGGTCCATTATATATTCCACAAAAAGGCGACACAATATTTTTCAATGAAAATAACATGCGCTTATATCGAAAATACATAGAGTGGGAACTTGGACATAAGATTGTTTGGGATGATAAAGGTTTTTCAACCCCCGACGGATCACCAATAAAGTATCACATAATGCAGCAGAATTACTATTTCATGTGTGGCGACAATACATCAAATTCTCTCGACTCTCGTTTTTGGGGGCTTGTGCCTGAAGAGTTTATTGTGGGAAGAGTAGATTGGATTTTGTAAATGAATAACTAATTTTTATGAAAAAGAGTTAATTTCGTTTTATAAACATTGGATACTACTTGAATAAAACGAGTTGCCCCAACAAACTAATTTATAAACGCTAACGGACTAATAACTAACTATTTTACATGAAATTCCCAACTGTAACGAGATTAACACTTGCCACGTGCGTAGCTATAAACATATTGGCATGTAGCGAAAATCCGCAGCCTACAGAAGAAGAGGCTAACCAAGTGTTGGCAGAAGAACAACGCAGGGTTACTGTGGCGGTGGTGAAAGAGATAAATTTCAACGAAAACATAGTCAGCAATGGCAAGGTGAAGCCCATGCGCTATGCCGATTTATATTGGGAAACGTCGGGCGAGATAGCCGAAGTGTGCGTGAAGAATGGCGACTACGTACGCAGTGGTGCCCTGATAGCACGAATAGACACCTTCGAACTGTCGCGCAACGTGCTCTCTATCAAAACCGACATGGAGAAGAGCCGCCTTTCGCTCCACGACATACTCATTGGGCAAGGCTTCGACCCAAACAGCGATGATATTCCACAAAATCAGCGCGAGATAGCCGAAATAAAGAGTGGCTATCGGCAAGCGAAAATTCAGTATGAGCTACAAGCCGAGAAACTTCGCAAAGCCAGCATCAAAGTGCCCTTCGATGGCGTGGTAGCCAACCTCGATGCGCACGTAAACAACCGAACAAACACAGGCAAACCGCTTTGCCGCGTTATAGATATGAATAATATGACGGTGGAGTTCACCATAATAGAGAGCGAACTGCCTCAAGTGAGCAAAGGAGCATCGGTGAGGATAGAGGCCTTCTCGGCTCCTGGCGAATATGCACAAGGCACTATCACTGACATCAACCCTGTGGTAGAAGCCAACGGCACCATAGTGGTTCACGCCGCCATAAATAGCCGAGAATCAACATTCTTCGAAGGAATGAACGTGCGCGTGTGGATAAACAAAAATGCGGGTCGACATATTGCTGTGCCCAAAGGTGCTGTAGTTATGCGTTCGGGCAAACCTGTGGTGTTCAGCGTAGACAAGGGTATAGCCAAATGGAACTATGTGGAGACGACTGTAGAAAATGCCGACCTAATAGCCATAAAAGAGGGTATAAATATAGGCGACACCATTGTGGTAGATGGAGCTACAGACCTCGCACATAATGCACCAGTAATAATAGCAACCACCACCGACTATTAGGCTATGATTGATTTTCTTATTAGGCGGCCAATAGCCGTCTTCATGACATTTCTCGCCTTTGTGGTGCTTGGCATAGTGGCCTACAATACGCTACCAGTGTCGCTTCTGCCCAACATTGCTATTCCTCAAATAACGGTCAAGGTGAACGAAAACGACATGTCGGCACGCGAGATTGAGAATAGCATAGTGTCGGTGGTACGTCGTCAGTTGCTGCAAGTGCAAGGTCTGCAGAGCATACGCAGCACGGTGCGCGACGGCATTGGTATCATAGATATGCGATTTGAATTTGGCACCAACACCGACCTTGCCTTCATTGAGGTAAACGAGAAGATTGATGGTGCTATGAACTCCTTGGGCAACAGCGTGTCTCGTCCGAAAGCCATAAAAGCAAGTGCTACAGACATCCCCGTATGTTACATAAATTTGACATTGGCAAACGAGGATAAGTATGCGCAAGAAAACGAAGCGCAATTCCTCGAGATGTGCGACATAGCCGACAACATAGTTCGTCGACGCATAGAGCAGATGTCGGAAGTGGCAATGGCCGACGTAACGGGCATTCCGGGGCGTGTGCTGAACGTTGAGCCCGACGAGGAGAAGATGAAGATGATGGGCTTGACGCAATACCACATAGAGAATGCGCTCACCGAGAATAATATCGATGCTGGCAGCATGACGGTGAACGATGGTCATTATCAGTATACTATACGAACAAAGACCGTATTGAGCGACAAAAGTGACGTAGGCAATATATATATACGATGCGGCGGAAGATTGGTGCAGCTGAAAGACTTCTGCAAAATTACCGAAGAGCCCATAGGTAGCGAT
This sequence comes from Bacteroidales bacterium, assembly GCA_017539645.1. Taxonomy (GTDB): domain Bacteria; phylum Bacteroidota; class Bacteroidia; order Bacteroidales; family Marinilabiliaceae; genus W3P20-009. The sequence goes on along the minus strand of JAFYCM010000085.1, from coordinate 19,308 downwards.
GGCCGTTCGCTATGCAATGGTAAACGCGCCGTAACCTTCGCTGTGATTAAGCAGAGCGAAGATGGCATGAACGAGCTAAAAGACCACTTGAATGGCGCAGTGGAACAGTTTAGCAAGCAATTCCCAGAATATGAGTTCACCATAAGCCGCAACCAGACCGAACTCCTCGACTACAGCATAAGCAACCTTGAGCAAAACCTCATTTTAGGCTTTATACTTATTATGATTACGGCAATGCTCTTTATGAAAGATTTTCGCACGAGTATTGTCATAGGTATAGCAATGCTGGTGGCTGTAGTGCTGACGTTCATACCATTCTTCGTAGGGCAGAGGTCGCTCAACATAGTATCGCTTTCGGGCATGATACTCGTTGTAGGTATGATGATAGACAGCGCCATAATAGTGGCAGAAAACATCATGCAGTGGCGCAGTGTAGGACGCACAATGCGCAACGCGTGTGTGATAGGCACAAACGAGATGATTTCGCCAATGCTAAGTTCCACACTCACAACGGTGGCTGTGTTCCTCCCTCTCGTCTTTCTGAACGGCATGGCAGGCGCAATATTCGCCGACCAAGCTTTTGCCATAACTTCCGGATTAGCAATGTCGTACATAGTAGCTATTATACTTCTACCTGTACTATACAAACTGATATGCTCGCGAAAAAAATCATCGAACACTGCCACTCTGCCAACATCTATAACCCGCAGCTACGACCGTGGCGCCGACTTTTGCGAACGTCATAGGCTGATAGTTATAATTATAGCCATACTTACGCTGCCAATGTGTTACTTCTTGGCTACTAACCTCCAAAAGAGCCGTATGCCCGAGATAGACAATCCGGACTTCACCGCGCATATCGATTGGAATAGCAACGTAAGTGTGGCAGAAAACAATCGCCGTGTCATGGCAATGCAGCAAGCTGTAGACAATATGAGTTTAGAGTGCTCGGCAAGTGTTGGCTCGCAAGATTATATGTTGGGCAACGAGAACTCTATTTCTGCATCGGAAGCGAATCTCTATTGGCTGACAGCTTCGCCCGATAGCGTGGAAAATGCTACCGAAGCCATACGTAGTTGGGTAGAGGAGAACTACCCCGAAGCCGCCATAACATTCGCTCCTCCGGCATCGGTCTTTGAGCAGATTTTCGACACTGGCGAACCCGACATTTGTGTAGAGCTTACTCGCAAAGCCCCCGACATCACTTGCAACGACATACGTACCGCTGAAAACAAGATAACCGCTTGGGCTGGTCAATGCCGCCATTCGTCGACGACTTTCCGCTCGTGCAAGACTATCATTGTGGACCGCGAACTGCTTAGTCTCTACAACGTTAGCCTTAGCCAAATAGAGAGCCAACTGAAAAGCGTTGTCCGTGGCAAAGATGTTACCACCATGAGGTCTTATAGCTACAGAATGCCCATTCGACTCACGCAAGAGGCCAATAGCAACATCGAAAACGAGATTAGAAATGGATACATAACTACAACTATCGATGGTCAGAGAACCGAAGTGCCTCTGCGCGTGCTTCTAAAGGTTACCAACACCGAAGAATTGAAAGACATCACGGCTGGCAAAGATGGCGAGTACATACCCATAATGTTCTACGATATGGACGAGCCTGAGGCGTTTTGCCAAACGGTGCGCACGGCTTATGCCAACGATAATAAGTTTAGCGTAGCATTCCATGGTGCATATTTCTCTAACATAGAGATGATTAACAGCCTTGTAGTTGTGTTGCTCATCTCCATTTTGCTTATGTATTTCATACTTTGCGCTCAGTTCGAGAGCTTTGTTCAGCCTCTAATCGTACTTATAGAGATACCAATAGACACCTCGTTTGCGCTGCTTGTGCTTTGGTTGCTTGGCGACACGCTCAACCTCATGTCGGGCATAGGTATAATAGTGTCGTGTGGTATAATAGTGAACGACTCTATTTTGAAAATCGACAGTATCAACGAGCTGCGCAAGGCTGGAATGCCAATGCACGAAGCCATACATACGGCAGGCAAACGCCGCATAAGAGCTATTATTATGACAACGCTTACAACCATTGGCGCCATGCTTCCCGTACTCTTCACCAACGACATGGGCTCGGAATTGCAACGCCCACTTGCCATAACTATGATAGCTACGATGGTTGTAGGTACGCTCGTCAGCATTTTCGTCGTTCCTGTTATTTACTCACTTATTGAAGCAAGAAAGAGATGAAAAAATTCGTATACATAATATCTATAATAGCAACTTTTTGTAATTATACGTACGCACAAGAGAGCCGTACGCTCGACTTGCAAGAAACAATTCGCATTGCAGCCGATAGCTCTCTTTATGCATATAAGTATAAAAACCAATTAGAATCGAGCTATTGGGAGTTTCGCTCCTACAAAGCTGAGCGATTGCCCAGTTTGGCGCTAAACCTCATGCCAATAGAGTATTACAGATATTTGACAAAACGCTACGACAGCGCCAACGACCTCGACGTCTATCGTCAGCAGCAGATGTTCACTTCGTCGGCAGCATTGTCGCTCACGCAAAACTTCGATCCTTTGGGCGGCTATTTTTATGTGACGTCGAGCATTGAGCGTCTGCGTAACTATGGCTCATCGGACTATACTCAGTACAGCACAGTGCCAATAAAAATAGGCTATAACAATTCGCTCCTTGGCTACAACGAACATCGCTGGGACAAACGAATAGCGCCGCTCAAATACCAAAAAGCCAAACTATACTATCTCTATTACATGGAGTATTTGTCATCGATGGCAATACAATACTTTTTCAACCTTGCCAGTGCGCAAGCAAAGTTCAACTTGGCAATTCAGCAATCGGCACAGTGCGACACGCTCTACAACATTGGCAAACGCAGAGCCGAGATAGCAGCCATTACGCAAACCGATCTTATGCGACTTCGCCTCGATGCCGTAAAAGCCAAGACTGCTAAGACTTCTGCCGAGGTGGAGCTAAAAGAGGCGCGCATGAGGTTGGCTTCGTTTCTACGTATGAATCCTAACACCGAGCTACACATAAACATGCCTGGTGTTTTACCTGATTTTGAGATAGATACAAAGAAGGCGCTCGAGATGATGCATAAGAATAGCTACGAACTTCTTGACGTGGAGCAAGCCGTGCTCGAAGCAGAGCAAACGCTCGACAAAGTGAGAAAACAGACTCGATTTCAGGCAAGCATTGGTGCGAGTGTAGGTTTCAACCAGCAAGGCGATGAGGTCAGTAAAGCTTATAAAGACCATATGCGACAGGATATTGTAAGCGTAAATATCAATATTCCTCTACTCGATTGGGGCGTGAACAAGGGAAAAAGGAATATGGCATACAACCAAATGGAAGTTGCCCGCATAAGTGCCCAACAGACTATGGCCGAGAAAGAGCAGGAGGTTCTTGTTACAATTAGCGAATTGAATTCGCGCCGCGAGCTCTATTCTACTGCCGAAGAGACTCTCACACTTGCCGACAAAGTCTACGACCAGACAATGAAGCGCTTCATATCTGGCTCATCGGACCTCACTTCGCTCGCGCAGGCTCAACAGAATAGGCTCTCGGCACAAGAGAGCTACATAAGCGCCATATACGAATTTTGGAATTGCTACTATAAACTGCGCCGTCAGACGCTTTTCGACTTCTCAATAGGTTTTTCACTTAGCGACAAATTCGACTTTGAAAACGAAATCAACAAATAGTAGGCGGGCGCTGGTCTTTTCTCCCTTCACCATTTGCGTCATTGCGGCATGTCTCTCCATCATTGGTATGGCATTACTGCCGCTATTGCCGCTCAAACTGTCGCCTTCGTCGCAGATGCCACGTATGTCGGTTAGTTATAGACTCAATGGCGCTACATCAAAAGTTATAGAGACCGATGTTACAAGTCGATTAGAAGCGGTGCTTTCACGACTGAGTAACGTTAGCAGCATATCGTCGCGGTCGGACAATGGTTCGGGCAGCATAACTATACGCCTCGACAAACATGCCGATATGGATATGGCTCGTTTTGAGGCTTCTATGCTCATCAGACAAGTGTGGCAAGAGTTGCCTGCGGGCACTTCATACCCAACCATACGTGTGAGCAAAACCAACGAGAATCAGCAAGGTCCGTTCATTGTATATACTATAAATGCTCCTGTAAATTCTGCCGAGATACAAGAGACGGCACAAAAAATTTTCAAATCGGCTTTTGCTAATGTTGATGGCATATCGGATGTGAACATATCGGGCGGCGAGCCAATGGAGTGGATCGTAGAATACGATAATGATGAGGCGAAGGCGGCTGGCATCACCGAAAACGACATCTCACGCGCTATAGCTCTCGAAAAACAAGAGATAAATATTGGTGACTATCGCCTCTCTACGGGCGTGCCAGACTCCGTGTTCCTCTTCAACGACATCAGCATTGCTACTGCCGACACCCAATGTGTGAAGCTAAACAGAATTGCCCACCTAAAGCATCAAGAGCAAGCCGCTTCGGGCTATTACAGAATAAATGGCCTCAACTCCATCTATTTGCAACTTACGGCCGACGACGATGCCAACCAAATTGACGTGCGCAACCGTGCGGTGGAAGTTATAGAGCAACAAAAAAAGTTACTTCCGCCAAACTACGAGTTGCACGTCATGTACGATGCTACGGAATACATAAGCCAAGAGCTCGAAAATATATACTATCGCTCGGGGCTCACCACTCTTATATTGCTGATTTTCATATTTATAACGTCGCTTAGTTTGCGGAGTGTCTTCGTCACCACTACAAGCCTTATTGTTACTTTGACGACATCGGTGATAGCTTACTATCTACTTGATGTTGAGCTACATACCTATTCTCTTGCCAGCATAACTATTTCGCTAAATCTCATCATTGATAATATTATTGTCATGGCAAACCATTGGCGCCGCGAGCACAACTTGAAAGCCATTTTGCCAATTGCCGCAGCCACACTCACCACGGCAGGTGCTTTGTCGATAATATATTTCCTCGACGACGAACTGAAACTCAGCCTAATGGATTTTGCTACTGTGCTGATAGTGAATATGTTCATATCGATGCTCGTGTCACTTTTCATTGTGCCCGCCCTCATCGAACTCACCGCCGACGAAAAAGATGAACGCAAAAAGTCTCTTTGGAAGTTGCGCCGTATAGTACGACTGCGCCGCGCGCAAATAGCTTCTATTCGCTTCATTCGTCGCCACAACCGCCTATCCACGGCATTTCTAATACTTATATTCGGCATACCTACGTTCCTTATGCCTGATAAAATTGAGGGCGAAGGTTTTTGGACCGATGCTTACAACAAAGTGTTTGGTAGTGAAGTATATACACAAAAAATTCGTCCGTGGGTTGATAAGGCACTTGGTGGCACGCTGCGCCTTTTCGCACAAGATATTGGCGGTTCAAGTTCTATGAGCAACACCTCTGAATTAGTGCTTTACGTGCACGCTTCAATGCCCAACGGAAGCACTCTGGACCAGATGAACACCGTTGTGCGAAAGATGGAGAGCTACATATCTACGCTTGATGGCATACGTATGTTCGAAACGAATATTAGAGGAGCTCGTTCGGCCGATATTTCCATACGTTTCACCGAGGCTACACGCAACACCTCTTACCCATACGTAGTAAAAAGCCGATTGACCGAAAAAGCCTTGCAACTTGGCGGCGGATCTTGGTCGATTTATGGACTGCAAGACTACGGCTTCAGCAACGACGTAAAGGAGCAAGTAGGCAGCTATATGATACAACTCTATGGCTATAATTATGAACAACTGCTGGGTTTTGCCGAAGATATAAGCCGAGATCTTACGAGCCATAAGCGCATTCGTGAAGTGTCGTGCAACTCGCATCAAGTGTATTGGAAAGAAGATTATTCCGAATTTGTATTCAAACTACGCATGCCCAAAATGGCAGAGCAAGACGTATCGCCACGCCAATTTTTCAGCGCAATAAAACCTGCTTTCAATATGGGCTCTCTCTGCGGCAGAATATGGAATGGCAGCGAATATGAAGGAATAAAAGTGGCTGCGTCAGAATCGAAATCATACGATGTATGGTCGTTGCGCAATATGCCCATAGTTATTGGCGACCATCATTGCAAACTCTCCGAATTGTGCGAGTTGACACGCCAAACAAGTCCTCAAAGCATCGAGAAGAAGAACCAAGAATACCAACTCGTTTTGCAATACGAATACATCGGTAGCTCCAAAGGCGGCGACCGTGTGTATGACGAAATTCTTGATAAATATCAAAAACTTTTACCTACTGGCTATACCATAAAGGGTCGCCGCGGATACTTCTGGGGGCACGGAAGCGAGGATAGTTTATTGCCATTATTGCTACTTATTATTGCAATAATATTTGTTGTTTCGACAATTTTGTTTGATTCTTTGCTTAAGCCACTTGTGATTATGGGAACTATTCCTATTTCGTTTGTTGGTCTATTCCTCACCTTCTACCTTTTCGACATCAACTTCGACCAAGGTGGTTTTGCGGCCATGGTGCTCCTCTGTGGCATCACGGTGAATGCAAGTATTTATATTGTAAATGAATTCCAACGCAATAGGAAACGTCAGCCAAACTGGAGCCTGAAGCATTGTCTACTCAAAGCCTACGATGTAAAAACGGGCACCATACTGCTCACCATTCTATCCACCGTGTTAGGTTTTATTCCATTTATAATCGATTCCAACGGCGGATTCTGGTTCTCGTTGGCTGCAGGCACAATGGGCGGTCTTATCATGTCGGTTGTGGGAATATTTTTGTTCTTACCGCTATTTATAAAGCTAAAATCAAAGAAATTGTTATTATCATAAAAAATAAAGCCCCATATTTCAGGGGCTTTACATTATCTTTTTTTATAATTATTTCGTTAGAACTTAGCGCTCACTTCATTGCCGTTGTACTTGATGGCTTTGGTTGTGCCGTCGGGTAGGATAATGTTGAACGTACGTTCCAATATCATGCCTTTGTATCCGCCTTGTCGTGGACTGATGGTGAGCGTGCGGCTGCGGTCGTTCCATTTGAATATGATGTTGGAGTAGTATCCTTGCTCATAATTATAATTGTCGCTCTCGTCTTCGTAGAGCGTGAATTCGCCGTTAGCGCCAGGGTAGACGCGAATTTCGAGGTTGTCCCACGCTTTTTCGCCTACATACTGCATTTCAGGTCCGAGTGGCAAGATGCTGCCAGCGCGTACAAACATTGGCACACGGTCGATATTTGTAGCTATAGTTATGTCTCGACCGCCCTTCATGCGCTCTCCGGTCCAGAAGTCGTACCAATCGGCGCCTTTAGGTAAGTATTTAGTAACTGATTTTGTGGCAGTCCAATCAATTTCTAAATCTTCATTTTTGCTTTCTACCTTTTTGCGATCCCAGCCCGTCATAGCGTCTTCGCGGATAATCTTCTCTTGCGTATACTGCGGATTGAGTATCGGGCAAGCAAGAATCTCGTTGCCGAAAAGGAACTCGTCTGTGGTATCCCACACGCGTTTGTCGGCGGCAAAATCGCTGAACAATGGGCGTAGATAACTCCCGTTGGCCGAAGTAACTTGCCATGCTGTGCTATATAAATATGGAATCAGACGATAGCGCAAACGAATCATCTTCTCTATGGCATCGTAGATAGGCTCTCCCTTTGAGCCAAATTGCCATATTTCGCGAGGCGCATCAGCTCCATGACTACGGAAGACTGGGCAAAACAATCCGTATTGCATCCAACGTACATACAATTCTTGATATTGAGGGTTTTGAGGAGCCGAACCGCTACCACGAGTGTTGTACGAACCGCAGAAGAAGCCACCTATGTCGGTGTTGAAGTTAGGGTTGCCCGTTAACGAGAAACTCAGACCTGCTGGTACTTGCTTGCGAAGCATATCCCACGACGAAGCCACGTCGCCGCTCCACATGTTGGATCCATAGTGCTGTTGTCCAGCAAAACTGCTTCGTGTCATTATGAATACGCGCTTGCCGACGAAGTCTGACGCTGCTTCTCGTACACGCCACGCACCGTTTCCAATGGGAATGCATTGCGCTGCGAACGCCATGTGCCGCCATAAACTTTATGTTCGTAGTCCGATTCGCGAGGATTGAAGAAGTCGGGGTCGGTAGAGTCCATCCACCAAGCATCGGTGCCATAGTCGAACAGACGTTTCAGGTGTTTCCAATAAATATCGCGAGCCTCAGGATTGAAAGCGTCGTAGACCTTCACGCCCGATGGGTAATCCATGATTGGAGGCCATACGTGTGAAATGCCGCTTTGAGGCCAAGTCTCTATTGGTAGCAACATTCCTTTTGCCTCCAATTCGCGGAATTGCAGCGTCATAGGGCCGAAACTTGCCCAAATGGAAATCATAAAATGAGCATGCTTATTATGTACGTTTTCTATCATCTGACGGCCACGAGCAAAGTCCTCTGCCAAGAAATCCATGGCGTTCCATAGATAGTTAGATCCCCAATATTGCCAATCTTGAATTATACCATCGAGAGGCACATTCAGTTCGCGATACTTATCTACGATAGATTCCGTTTCGGCTGCCGATTTGTAGCGCTCTTTCGATTGCCAAAAACCGTATGTCCAAAGAGGAAACATAGGCACATCGCCCGTCAGCTCTCGCATCTGAGCTATAACGCCATCGGCCGAACCGCCATACATAAAATAATAGTCGATACCGGCGCCACACTCGCTATTGAAAGTCATGCCATTGGCATCGTCGTCGAACTGCGTAGGGGAGTAGTTTTCCCAGTAGATACCCCAACCTTTGATGCTCTGCAAAACGTTCTGAAAATCTTCGAGATTCGACTGCTCCATACGTTTGTGGCATCCGCGGCGGTTCATCTGTCCGTCTTGAATAGTGCCCAGACCATATATAGCCTCGTCTTTATCGAGCGTGAATGTTTGGCTCGCGTCATTTATATCGCACGATTTTTCGCGCAACAACACTTTGCCGTTGGCTGTTAGGAATGTCAAATTGCCCGTTTTGGCATCTTTGCGTACAGTCAAAACGTTGCTACTCACGTCGTTGCCTTTGCGCGTAACGTTGACCTGTTGTGGAGTCGCCGTCACAACAAGGCTCTTTGTAGGTTGCCCCTTGACGATGTGTACGATGTTAGGGGTGATGAATTCGATTGTAGTTTCTTGTGCCCAAACCGCGGACGTAGCAAGTAAGGCGACACCGAGCGTTAGAATTGATTTTCTCATTGATTATAAAATTGTAATTAGACCAGTGACGCAAATTTATAAGTTACGAAATATGAATTACAAACTTCTGTTGCTACTCTTTAGCTTGTTTGCGAATTTGTCTTATGATAGCTTTCGTTTTATCTAATCGTTTGCTTCCATAAACTATAGCAGCATCGTAGCCTTTGGCTCTTTGTTTCTGCTCTTCGGTGAACTTTCACTCGCTGCAAAGGCCATAATCATGTTGCCAACTTGTTAATAATTAATAAATTACTTCGAAAAGAAAACAGTTTCGTTAGTTTAATTCGGTGATAACGGTATGAATAGCTAATTTTGCAGTCGAAAAAAATAAGTACAACGATATAGATATGATTACAGTAACCGATTTAGCAATTCAATTCGGCAAAAAACCTCTGTTTGAGGATGTTAACCTTAAGTTTACACCCGGCAACTGTTATGGCGTCATTGGCGCAAATGGTGCTGGCAAATCTACATTTTTGAAAATTCTATCTGGTCAACTCGAATCGACGAGAGGTCGTGTGGAGATGGCTCCTGGCGAACGTCTCTCGGTGCTTGGTCAGAACCACTTTGCTTTTGAAGAAAACACGGTTATAGATACCGTCCTTATGGGTCATAAACGTCTGTGGGATAACATACAAAAGAAAAACGAACTCTACGCTAAGCCAGACTTCAACGACGAAGATGGCAACGAAATAGCTCGTCTCGAAGAGGAGTTTGCCGAGATGGACGGCTGGAACGCAGAATCGGATGCTGCTAACCTCTTGAGTGGTCTTGGCATAAAGGAAAACTTGCATCAGCAACTGATGAAAACCCTTACTGGTAAAGAGAAAGTGAAAGTTCTTCTTGCTCAGGCTCTTTTCGGTAATCCAGATAACCTATTGCTCGACGAGCCTACCAACGACCTCGACCTCGATACCGTGCTTTGGCTCGAAAACTACCTTTCGTCATTCGAAAACACTGTGATTGTTGTTTCGCACGACCGTCACTTCCTCGATAATGTCTGCACCGACATCGTAGATATTGATTATGGCAAGATCCGTCCGTTTGCTGGTAACTACTCATTCTGGTACGAGTCTTCGCAATTGGCTCTGCGTCAGCAAGCTGCGCAAAACAAGAAGGCCGAAGAGAAGAAGAAGGAACTCGAAGAGTTCATACGCCGATTCTCTGCCAACGTTGCTAAGAGTAAGCAAACCACTTCGCGCAAGAAGATGCTCTCTAAACTTAATATTGAAGAGATTCAGCCATCTACGCGTCGCTATCCGGGCATAATATTTACTCCTGAGCGTCAGGCTGGCGACAAAGTGCTCGAAGTGAAGAAACTTGGTTACACCACACCAGAAGGTGAAAAGCTCTTCGACGATGTGTCGTTCAATATTGAGCGTGGCGACAAAATTTCGCTCCTCTCTCACGATGTGCGTGCTACCACAGCTATGTTCCGTATTCTTGCCGGCGAACTTCAGCCTACAACAGGTTCGTTCAGTTGGGGTCAGACAATAACTATGTCGTATCTGCCACTCGACAACACGGAATACTTCAAAAAAGATCTCGATCTTACTTCGTGGTTGGCTCAGTTTAGCTCTAATACCGAGGATTATTTCCTACGTACATACTTAGGAAAAATGCTCTTCTCGAATAACGATTTTGTGAAGAAAGCTCCTGTGCTTTCGGGTGGTGAGAAGATGCGTATGATGATTGCAAAGATGATGCTTGCAAATCCTAATGTTATTATGCTCGATCACCCAACCAACCACCTCGACATGGAGTCGATTCAGGCTTTCAACAACAACATGAAGACCTTCACCGGCAACATACTTATGACTTCACACGACCACGAGTTTATCCACACCGTCTGCAACCGCGTGATAGAGATTACGCCAAACGGCACGATAGATAAATACATGGATTTCGAAGATTATATGGAAGACGAGGCTATCAAAGCTCTTCGTGAATCGAAATACGCTCAGTAATAGCTATTAGATATTGATGAGAGATTTGTTGTTGTGGTGGCAGCAAATCTCTCTTTTTTGTTCAGTTCTCGCGCAGAAGACACAGATTATAAAGGATATGACTATTGATGTTTATGATGATTTGTGGTATGTATTTTTCACAATTTGTGGGAAATAAAAATCTGTGCAAATCCGTCTAATCCGTGTATATCTGTGTTTACATAATACATACGTATGTCCGATATTAGCAACAATAAATCTTTGCAAACGCTCCCATATTGTGGTTGTGTAGACCATTGGGCGCGCCTTATTTACGGAGGCGGAAAACTCACTGCCGATGGCGTGTACCAGCGACGCACGTTCCGTTCGCGCACCATAATTATGTCTGCCAATGGTCCGCTTGCCATCACTGTGCCTGTGGTGGCAGAATATGGTAAGCCTTATCGTGATATTCGTCTCAACTACGACACCGATTGGGCTACGCAGCATCTACGCGCAATAATGTCGGCGTATAGTAGTTCGCCTTTCTACGAATATTTTATCGACGACTTTGAGCGCGTCTACAATACTCAGCATGAGTTTTTGGTCGATTTCAACACAAAAATCATGTCCGTCATTGCCGAACTTATCGATGTGCGTATTCCGCAAGATATATGGCAAACAGACAATTCTGAGCATTGCGAAGAAGATTTACGCATAGCTATAGAACCTAAATTTCAACATCTGCTACGTACAAGCGAAGTGCCGTATTATCAGGTGTTTAGTGATAAATATGGCTTCGTGCCACACTTGTCTATCCTCGATTTGATATTCAATATGGGCCGCGAGAGTAGAGTAGTGCTGAGGACGATGGCGGAAGTGAGCGAAGAATAGCATTCGCTCTAAAATTAGCGCAATATTTATGCGTAATCCCCTAATCCATCACCAAAAGGTCATAGCGAATTTTGTCGTTGGCCATGGGCTGCGGTTGTACGGCTGGCGTTTTATGTATGAGCGTTTTGTTGCCCTTGGGTTGCGTGGCAGTAGGCTGCAATTGCGGCATCGGTATGGCTTGGGCGGTGTCGAGCGTTGTGGGGGTGTCGTTTACGCGTATGTATACCGTATCTACTAACGCTGTCATTGGAGCGGTGGATTTCAAGTGACTATCGGTCCAAACGCCAAAGAAGAAGCCAATCATTATGGCGGCAGGAATGGTTACTATCCAAGCAGGGAAGCGCGTGTGGCGTTTCTGACTCCATGGCGCAATGTTCTGTTGCTCGTTCGATTCGTCGCGAAGGCTGCGTGCCATGCGAGCTATATCTTCGTTATTTATTTTCATATTGCTTGAGTTGTTGTTTTATCGTATTCATGGCTTTGTGTAGTCGCGATTTTACAGTGCCCTCGGCAAGCGCGGTAATCTGTGCAATCTGCGGAATGGTGAGCTCCTCCTCGTAATGAAGCGAGAAGAGTATAGCGTAGGGCTCGTGCAAGTGGCTAAGCACCTCACGCAGAGCGTTGTGGAAGATGTTCATATCAATATTTACATCGATATTATTATCACTAACTACATCCTCGTGTTCGTCGGAGACGAGTGTGAGTTGGTTGCGGAAGTGATTCTTGAGCAAGTTATACGCGATGGTATAGAGCCACGAGCGGAAGTTGCGCCCGTCAACATAGCTTTCGCGGGCTGCATAGAGTCGCAAAAACGTATCGTGCATAAAGTCGGCTGCCAAATCTTTGTCGTCGGCGAGTCTTCGCGCGAAGAAACCCTGCAACCGCCGCGCATGACGGTTGTAGAGTTCTTCGAAAGCTCGCTCGCTACCATTGGCGGCACGCTGCATCAGCTGTTCGTCGGTTTGTGCCGACATTCGGAATGGTATCAGCATCGTGTTGGCTTACTTCATTAATAGGTTCAAAATGTTCTGTTTGTGCTCTTCGCTGAGCGTTGTGTTGGTTACGCCATTGAGTAGCAGACTCTTAAGCCACGTGTAATGCTTCGTGTCGTTCTTTTCATGATAGTATGGTAGAAGGTCGGCAAGTAGCACAGCATAATTAGCGTTAAGTCGCTGTCCAACAATCCAATCGGGGTGAAACGATACTTTCAAGTATTCAAGTAAATATTTATCCTCAACGTTGTGGCGCTTCACAGCCAAATTGTCGTACGAATTCTTAGAATACTTCAGCAGCAATCCTTCGTTGTAGAGATTCTCTTTCCAGGGCTCAATATTATTGCTCTGCATCAGCGTAGAGAAGTAAACCTTGTTGCCATACTTATCTATAATTGCCTGAACAAGAGCGTGTTCGTTATCGTAGAAGTCGCTCATTTTAGTTATAGGTTTTAGCGAAGGCATAGGTATGTCGAGCTTTTTGAACAACCAGTTGCGGTACTCTTCAAGTAAAAGAAAAGAGAGACAGATGATGGTTTTGTCGCCATGTACGTTCATGCCTTCTTGAATTAGCCATTTAGGTATGATCGTGGCATCGCCATTACCTATGTATATACCGTCATCGGCCATGCCTTGCATCTCGTTGTAGCTATATCGTAGCACATTCTCGGAGTAGATGCCGCTCTCGAAGTACCGTTTTGCCATCTCTGCTTTGCGAGCATCATCGCCCCTCATGGCAAAGTAGCAAACCCACGTGTCGTAGTCGGCAAATTGCATCTCATTGGGCAGATTGGCAAGGGCTGCTTCAGCATACGTAATCATATCGTCGCTCAATCCGAATCCCATTTTTACTCCACGAAAGGCGCAGAAGTTGAATGTATACGTATCAGGAATGGCTTGCTGCATCTCTACCAGCACTTGGTGCGGCAAGGAATTTTTTGAGGCATTGCGTTCTTTGTATTGCGCTGCTGCGAAGTAGTTACGCCACGCCTCTTCGTTGGTAGGGTTTTGAAGCACAACATTGTGCCACGCCTCGGTTTGCACTGCATACCATGCCGTATCACGCTCCGCAATGATCATTCCCTCGATTTTCTCTGGTTTGGTTTGTGCTGCCAGCTGTGTTGCTATCATAATACTTACGACGCACAACCATGTTTTTTGTTCTTTCATTGACTTCGTTGTTTTATGGTTAAACATATTCAAGTTTCTGACAGCGCATACACAGAAACGGAAGAATCGTTCACGAAAAGTGAAAAAAAATATGTTGAACGTGGTATAAATATGAAACTAAAATTAGCGCAATATTTATGCGGAATAAAAAAGCGAACGACTAACTTCGCGCCCGAAATTCAAAAACTAAAAGAAATATGTTGAAAGGTATTATATCTATCTCAGGTCATAGCGAACTCTATAAAGTTATCTCGCAAGGTCAGCGCACAATGGTTGTTGAATCGCTCAAAGACAAGAAACGTCAGTCGGTGCAGCCAACGCAGCGTTTGAGCGCTTTGCAAGATATTTCTATGTATACCGAAGATGGCGACGTGAAACTCGCTACCGTTCTTGCTAACGTATGCAAAGAGGCTAAAGGTCAGCCAGTTCTCGATGCAAAGAAAGCTACTCCCGAAGAGCTCAAAGCATTGATGGATAAGGTGTTGCCTAACTGGGATAAGGCTCGTATATATACGTCAGATTTGAAGAAACTCTTCTCGTGGTATAACCAACTTCAGGCTTGCGGCCTCGTGGCTGAAGATATGGATAAAGAAGAGGAAGAAAAGAAAGCGTAATAAATATAAATGTCTGTATATAAATAAGTTAATGTGATGTATTTCTCCGTAATTATACCTGTTTATAATCGTCCGGAAGAAGTAGAAGAACTCCTCGATTCGCTCACCTTGCAGTCTGAGCGCGACGAAATGGAGGTCATAGTTGTGGAAGATGGTTCGGCCGTGACTTGCCAAAAAGTGGTTGAAAAGTTTTCTAATCAACTAAATATCACATATTTATATCAAGAAAATAAAGGTCCGGGCAAGGCTCGCAACTATGGAGCGTCGATAGCCAAGGGTAAATATTTGCTCTTTTTCGACTCCGATTGCGTGCTGCCCTCTGACTTTTTGCAGCAAACCAGACTTCACCTCGAACGCGATCCGCTCGAGTGCTTTGGTGGACCGGATAAAGCTCATAAATTCTTCACCCGCGTTCAGCAAGCTATTTCCTACTCCATGACGTCGTTCTTGACAACGGGCGGTATTCGTGGTGGAAAGAAGAAGATGGACAAATTCTATCCTCGTAGCTTCAATATGGGCGTGCAGCGATCTGTGTTTGAGGAGATTGGCGGCTTCGGTTCGATGCGCTATGGCGAGGATATAGATTTCAGTATGAACGTGGTGGAGTATGGCTACAAAGTTGGCTTGGTTAGCGAAACGTTTGTATACCATAAGCGCCGCAACACGTTCAAATCGTTCTACAAACAAGTGTTCTGCTCGGGCACAGCGCGTGTGACGTTGGCTTTGCGCCATAGTGGAGCATTGAAGTTGGTTCATTTGTTGCCTTCGGCGCTCGTTGTGGCTATTCCTACAACGATAGTTTTGGGCATAACGACGAATTGGTTGTTCTTCCTTGTGGTGCCATTTTGGCTACTTATGCTCATCGTAGATGGCTCAATTTATACCCGGAGTTTTCGCACTGGTTTGCTCTGCGCCGAGGCTGGCTTTATCCAGATTGCCGGCTATGGTTTGGGCTTCATAACAGCCTTAATACGCCGCATTTTGGGTAGAGAAAAAGGGCATATCTATTTCAAAACCAACTTCTATAAGTAAATACGCGATACCAATTTCCAGATTGTTAGAAATTAACACATTGTGTGTTTTACGTGTTTTGCTGAATTTTATTACATACGTAAAATAAGTACGACATCATTAGAGATAAAAGGTTAATTTCGCGCAAAAATTCAAAAAACAACAAGAATAACAAAATAAGAGAGAAATGAAGAAGCACAATTTCTATGCAGGTCCTTCGATACTGCCACAGTACACAATCAAGAATACAGCTGAAGCAGTGCTCGATTTTGCCGGAACAGGTCTTTCTCTGCTCGAGATTTCGCACCGTAGCAAAGAATTCCAAGCTGTAATGGACGAAACCCAAGCCCTTTTCAAGGAACTCCTCGATGTTCCAGCTGGTTACGAAGTTGTATTTGTTGGTGGCGGTGCAAGTCTCCAATTCTGTATGGTCCCTTACAACATTCTCAACAAGAAAGCTGCTTACCTCAAGACTGGTGTCTGGGCAAAGAAAGCTCAAAAAGAGGCTACCGCTTTCGGCGAAGTTGTTGAAGTTGCTTCTTCCGAAGACAAAACTTTCTGCTACATTCCTAAAGGTTTCGAAGCTAAAGTTCCTACCGATGTAGACTACTTCCACATCACTACCAATAATACTATTTATGGTACCGAGCTTCATAAAGATCCAGATGTGAAAGTGCCTCTCGTAGCCGATATGTCTTCTGATATTTTCAGCCGTCCTATCGACATCTCTAAATATTCTATTATCTACGGTGGCGCTCAGAAAAACCTCGCTCCTGCAGGTCTCGCGTTCGCTATCGTAAAGGTTGATGCTCTTGGCAAAGTTGACCGCCACATTCCTACTATGCTCGACTATCGTACGCATATCGAAGCTGGCTCAATGTTCAACACTCCTCCTTGCGTTACCGTATTTGGCGCACTTCAGACACTCAAATGGCTCAAGGCTGAAGGTGGTGTGAAAGAGATGCAGCGTCGCGCTCTCGTAAAAGCCGACAAACTCTACTCGGCTATCGATGGCAGCCGTATTTTTCGTCCTACCGTTACCGACCACGAAGATCGTTCTTACATGAATATCTGCTTCGTAATGAAGGACGAATACAAAGATCTCGAGAAGGAATTCCTCGACTTCGCTACTGCTCAAGGCATGATTGGTATCAAGGGTCACCGTTCAGTTGGCGGTTTCCGTGCTTCTACCTACAATGCTCTTCCAGTAGAAAGCGTCGACGCTCTCGTGGCTGTAATGAAAGAATTTGAAAGCAAACATTAATTGAGAGAGGATATCAAAGTTGAAAGCCGTGAGGTGAACTCTTACAGCTTTCAACTTTCTCTTTTTTTAGATAGTTAATCGTAAATATTTATATAGATATGACAAAAGTATTAGTTGCTACCGAAAAGCCTTTTGCTAAAGTTGCTGTCGATGGCATTCGTAAAGAAGTAGAAGCTGCAGGTTTCGAACTTGCATTGCTCGAAAAATATACCGATAAAAAACAGCTCCTCGATGCAGTGAAAGATGCTGATGCTATCATCATTCGTTCGGACATTGTCGACGCTGAGGTTTTCGACGCTGCCAAGAATCTTAAGATTGTTGTTCGTGCTGGTGCTGGCTACGACAATATCGACCTCAATGCTGCTACGGCTCACAAAGTTTGCGCTATGAACACTCCAGGTCAGAACGCCAATGCTGTAGCTGAGCTTGCACTCGGTCTTATGGTTTATGCTGTTCGTAACTTCTTCAATGGAACTTCGGGCACCGAACTTATGGGCAAGAAACTTGGTATCCATGCATACGGCAACGTAGGTCGCAATGTGGCTCGCGTAGCTAAAGGCTTCGGCATGGACATCTACGCTTTCGATGCTTTCTGCCCTAAAGAAGTTATCGAGAAAGACGGTGTGAAGGCTGTGGCTTCTGTAGAAGAACTCTATTCTACGTGCGACATTGTTTCGCTCCACATTCCTGCTACTGCCGAGACTAAGAATTCTATCAATTATGCTCTCGTAAATCGTATGCCTAAAGGTGGTATTCTCGTAAATACAGCTCGCAAAGAGGTTATCAACGAGGCCGAACTCATCAAGTTGATGGAAGAGCGCCAAGATTTGAAATATATCGCTGATATTATGCCTGCTGCCAACGAAGAGTTTGCTCAGAAATTTGCAGGTCGCTACTTCGCTACTCCTAAGAAAATGGGAGCTCAAACCGCTGAAGCAAACATCAACGCAGGTATTGCTGCTGCAAAGCAAATCGTTGGCTTCATAAAAGATGGCAACGAGAAATTCCGCTTGAACAAATAATTACGAAATAAGTACGTAGCTTCCATGCGTACGTCGGCCTCCATGTAGCCTCCTCGGTTATATGGAGGCTGTTTTTGTTTGGTGTAAATTTGGAGCCACTAAAGCTACATAAATGATAAAACGAATAGTTGTATATCTCTCGATTTGCCTATTAGCGTATGGATGTTGTGATGACAACGAAGTCTTTGGTGTTTATCACGCTAGGTTCAAAGAAAAAGGAACTATACACTATTTAGAGTTGTTTCCTGATAGTACATTCTGTCATGTTTATGAGAAGAATAATATCAAGAAAGAACACAAAGGTTTCTTCCAATTATATAAATATGGGAATCAGTATCATATATCATTTGATGATTGGAAAGATTTTGATGTGCGAACAATAGAATATAAAAAGCGCTATCATTCTTGGCGTAGAACAGACAATATATTAATCAATAAGGGACAAATATTTTTCGACTTAGATTTGTATGAACTGAATTTCAAGAAAGAGTAATAGTAGATAGATTTAGTTTTAGGGGATTATGATAATTGGTAAATCAGTGAGATATTGTTATTGAACAGACTTATACATGAGAAAAAAATTTTGTTGAAAAGATAACCGATGACGAATGAAAAAATTTTTGTTTAGGCTTATTGTTGCAGTCTCATTGGTCGGGATTGTTTTGGGTTACATTCCATCTGTAATAGAATTGCAATTCAAGTATTACTACTTGGACCTTCCAGCGATAGGCTCTCCTATAATATTTTCTGCTTCCTTGTTTTTATATATGGGCTTAAATAAACGGTGGGGTATGGCCATGCTCTTTTTCATACTACACTTCCTATTATCATATGCTAAACGAGAATATGACCGCTCTTATCAGAAATCGTTGGAGAAATCAACAACATTCTATCTTAATACAGGAACAATTGACAAGACCTTTTACTATGATAGTCATCATAATAATCCTAAAGTCTCTTGTCGTTCAATGCAATCAGGGAGAGAAAGAGAATTTTCTGGTACGCAAGAGAAAGATGACACCATTATAGTAAAAATGTCATTAGATGATTTTATCATTTGCGTATACAAAGACGACCCATCCCCTGCCGAAATTCAAAAATACATGGAGCCCGTTCTCTTCATTGATGGTGTTGAACAACCACGCCCCGAATACGATGACTTGAAACTATCGGACGAAGAACGCCGCGATTTACTAAGAGAGCATCACATAGAAGTT
>JAFYCM010000084.1 GCA_017539645.1 Bacteroidales bacterium | reverse complement strand
AGAGAAGAAAACAACATAAAGTATAACATAACGCATTGACTATTATTCACGTTCGAATCAAAAGCCTCGCAAACTCTTGACTCCTACAAGCGGATAAGAGCAATAGTGCGTTCACGGGTGGCGCTCGTAGCTAACCTTACATTCATCAAATTGTTAATGCTCACACCACAACGGTGTGGGCTGAAGCTATGATGAATGGCGGGGTTCATGCGAGGCTCCCCGTGAACGTGAATAGTTAGGCCCGCGCCTTTCTTTTTGCCGCTTTGTGACTGATAGCAATGGCATAATCGGTCCATATCTATGGCAGGAAATACAAATCTACGTATAGCAAGAAAAGATAAACAAGATGAGTTTTATACTCAATTGGAGGACATAGAAAACGAACTGCGTCACTACCGTAAACACTTCAACGGGAAAGTAGTTCTTTGCAATTGCGATGATCCCTACGAAAGCAACTTCTTCAAGTATTTTGCTATGAATTTCAATCAGTTAGGATTGAAAAAACTCATTGCTACGTGTTATGCAGGGTCACTCATCGCCGATACGCAGATGTCGATTTTCGACGAAGAACAGCCCGAGGAGAAAAAAACGCGAGTTCCACACAAGATTGTAATTACCGAAGTAACCGATGTCAACGGCGATGGAGCAATAAACCTTGGTGACGTTGAATATTTGATTCAAAACGATAAAAACGTACTTACACGTTTGAAGGGCAGTGGCGATTTTCGCTCCGATGAATGCATTGACCTGCTGAAAGAAGCTGATATTGTTGTAACCAATCCGCCATTTTCTCTTTTTCGTGAATATATGGCGCAAATCATTGAATATCAGAAGTCATTTTTGATTATTGGAAATCAAAACAATGTGACTTACAAGGAGATTTTCAAATTGATCATGCAAAATAAAATATGGGCAGGAGTGAATGCTGGTGCTCAGAAATTCGAAGTTCCATTGAGCTTTGAAAGAAATAATACATACATGGATAATGGTAAGAAATATGCCAAATTCGGGAATATCTGCTGGTTCACTAATCTTGACCACAATAAACGTCATGAAGAATTAGATATGTACAAACATTATAGTACAGCCGAGTATCAATATTATGACAATTACAATGCGATTGATGTAGGAAAAACGGCTGATATTCCTATGGATTTTGATGGAATTATGGGGGTCCCAATAACTTTCGTATACAAGTACAATCCAGAGCAGTTTGAGATTGTAGGCATTACAGACAGAGGTAATGAATATGGACTAAAAACCAAAGAATACACAAAGGTTGATTCTCCTAAATACGGAGATTTGAACAGACGAGGAGCATTGCTGATTAACAACGAATTGAAATCAACGTTTGCCAAATTACTTATCCGCCGCAAGCAATAATTAACTCGCATCAGCCTATGAATAATCAAAGAAGAAAGCAACTAAAGCAAGCTGTAAAATTGCTTGAAGAAGCGCGCGAAATCGTAGATAACGTTTGCAACGAAGAAGATTCTGCATTATCAAACCTACCAGATAATTTACAATCATCAGAAATTGCAGACACAATGAGTGAGAATTGCGACTCTTTGCAAGAAGTATCAGATAGCATAGACGATGCAATATCCACTATACAAGAACTCATATAAAACGAACCAATATGGAAATAAAACTAACCGGAATCTCAATCCGCGACCTTTTTGATGGTTACGAAAACAACGATGAACAAGGCGTATGCGCTTATGGTGGCAAACTCGATATTCGTCCGCCGTATCAGCGCGAGTTTATATACAATCCTGAGCAGCAAAAGTCTGTTATCCGCACGGTGATAAAAGGATTTCCGCTCAACGTGATGTACTGGGCTACCCGCGACGACGGCACGTATGAAGTAATCGATGGTCAGCAACGCACAATGTCGATTTGCGAATATTTGGAAGGCAACTTTTCGGTGGTTTTCGATGGTGAGAAAGACCCCAAGACATTCCACAATCTCACTGCCGACAAGCAAAAGGCCATTCTCGACTATGAACTAACAGTCTATCAATGCTGTGGCAGCGATAGCGAAAAACTCGATTGGTTTCGCACCATAAATATTGCAGGCGAAAAACTTACCGAACAAGAACTTCGAAACGCGGTATACAAAGGACCTTTCGTTACTGAGGCGAAGAAGAAATTCTCGAAAACTGGCTGCCTAGCTTATAAGATTGGCAACAAATATCTTGGTGGCTCATGCATCCGTCAAGATTACCTCGAAACAGCACTTAGTTGGATTAACCACGGCGACGTGTCGGGATATATGTCGGCGCATCAAAATGATAAAAATGCCGACCCGCTTTGGCTCTACTTCAAAGAGGTAATTGATTGGACTACAACCAAGTTTACTAAGTATCGCAAGGAGATGAAAAGCGTTCAATGGGGTGAATTGTACAACGCGCACAAAGGAGACACGCTTGATGCAGAAGAGCTCGAAACGCGCATAGCAAAGCTAATGGCAGATAGCGATGTGCAGAAGAAATCGGGCATCTATGCATACGTACTTGATGGCGATGAGAAACACCTTGGAATACGCATTTTTGACGACAACACACGCCGCGAGGTCTACGAACGACAGAATGGTATTTGCACAATTTGCGGCAAGCATTTCGAAATAGAGCAAATGGAAGCCGACCACATAACGCCATGGAAAGATGGCGGACGCACAATTGCAGAGAATTGTCAGATGCTATGCAGAGATTGCAACAGACACAAAAGTTGCAAATAGAATTGAAGTAACGCATGTTCTTTACTTTTCTCTGTACCGACAGAGAAAAGTAAAACAAAAGAGAACTCGTCGCTATAGTCGGTTCGCTAAAAATTATCTGCGTTTCGCTAAACGATTTAGAACTCGCTACGCTCGGACAGCAAATCGTTTTATACGCTTCACTACGATAATTTTCTTTACGCTCACCCGACTAAGGCGACTCGAAAAGTTACCGATCTGTGTCATCGCGCGTCATCTGTGCGAGTTTTATACACAACAAAAAAAAGGCTGCCACAAGTGACAGCCTTCATTATAATACTCTAAAAATGTATAGCTCTTTACTTAGCCTTGCTCTCAAGTATTTCGAGAGTTGAGCGGAGTTGCGACACATTGAAGTCGCGAGCTACAACTTTGCCATCTGCATCGACGAGCATATTTACTGGGCCATTGACGTCGAACGAACGAGCGAGTTCGGAGTCGAGACCCTGATAGTCGCAGATGTGGTGAAATTCGCTTGTGCCATCGGTCAAAATAGCTTGACGTAGCGGCGATTTGTAGCGGTCGAGCGAGATGCTAACCACATCAAGGCCATCTCCATTGTAGAAATTCTTATAACGGAATTCATCAGCTAAAGCCACAGGGTCGAAATTGTTTATTCGCGATGTAGCATCGTAGGAAGCCCAAAAGTTGATAATCAGCATTTTGCCAGCCACACTATCGGCAAAAAACCTTTTCCCGTTTATTTCTTCAGTGCCGTCGATTGAATTAATTTGTGTTTTGTAGACCTGGTCAGCATTATCATAGCGCGCCGATGAGAGCAATACTACCGCGATAATACCAGCCGAGCCAAATACGCGTTTTTTTATTACCATTATGTTGTTTTTCTCGAGAGCCACACAGCCACTGCTATGCGACTTGCGACTAAAGACTTACGCCCCTTTCGCCACTCGAATTTGACGGTGCAAAATTACTCCTTCGTTTGTTTGAGGCGCACAGAATAGTGTTAATTTGACAATTATGCCGCATCAAAATTTCACAATACGTATATAAACAGCTAAGTATAAATAGTTTATATGAGTGTTAATAATTATTAACGTAGACTATTATACATATAAAAAGGTCAGCTCTTTATCCTTACTGAGATTCTTCGTTACACTCAGAATGACAATCAGTTACGAGATTTTAGACTCTTATTAGAAAAGAATTCTGCGGTAGATAAATCGTCCGTCGATATTGTTGGTTATGACACCATCGACGTCGCGAACAACACGACCGTTCATAATTACGCCGTTTATCTTACCGAGCATAGAGATCTCATAATCGGCACCATTGCTATTGCGAAGCTTGAAGGTTTCGGCATATTTATCGTCCAAGACAATCAAATCGGCATCGGCGCCAACGTCAATTCTGCCGTAACTTGGCCACATACCCAACATCTTTGACGAACGCGTAGAGGTGACATCGATGAGTTCCTCTATGGTAAAATTCTGCTTAGCAAGCACGGCATAGAGAATAGAGAGCTGATTCTGACGCCAATAATCGTCGGGCAAGACGGAGATGCCGTACTCGCGCATTGGCGTTTTGGAAATAGCAGCTGAGCACCACGGATTTTCGCGAAGTATGGTCGCAAAACGCTCAGGAGAGAACTCTTTGAGCGTAGACCCTGCACGAGGTATGGGCGAATAGCGAAGTTCGGCGCCAATGAGGCAATTTTCTTGCATACGTTTGAGGATTTCGAACTCCTCTTCGTAGCAGATATTGAGGAAATAGACCCTATTCTTGTGATCGGCCTCAATTTGAGACGCAACGTTAAGCAGCCCACTGATATGCTCGTTGGACGTGCCGCCACGAGCAATATCGAACACCACAGTAGTGCCCAAATCTATGGCCGTAGCAAGCAAAAAGTTGATATTGTCCATGGCGTCGCGCGAGAGCGGTGTGGAAAGCTTGCAATAGATAGACGAGACGCCCTTGGGCAGCACTACCAGCTTGGCACGAATGGCGTCGAACTTGCGCGTGATGGTGTTGAGCGAGATGTGATAGCTATAATTAAGTATATGGTCGGCTTTATGCTCGAGCGCCACAGAGTTTTTATCTATAGCTGACGTTGTAAGCGGTGTAATCCAAGTAGTTATGCCGGCCTCTATATCGTTGAGAGCGAGTTTACTTAGGTCATCACCAACCTGCGACTCACCGAAACTACTGGCAGCATCGGTGAGCGAGGGGATGATGATATTACCTTGTGCATCATACTCACGCGTATCTATGGCAGGGTGCATGATGTTTTTATCGATTTGCAAAATCTTGTTTCCGCCTATCAGAACCGAAAAGAGTTCTTGCGGATTGTAGCACGGAATGCGACAGTTGCGAATGAGTAGATATTTCATGTGTTTATGTTTTGTATATATACGTATATACTTATTTGTCAACTATTTAGAAACGCTACGAAGGTTTGAACATCTTCGGTGAACGCCGACGTTGCCACAACCTCATCGTTATCTGGATTCATAATTATGAAAAATGGTTGCGCGTTGACTCCCGAAAGTTGGCGCTGAAGCAAGCTCCATTTATCGCCAATGGTTCGCAAAGTGATAGTTTTACCATTCTCCACAACTTCCTCTTTTTCAGCAAGTTTATGTTTGTCATCCACATAAAGCGTAACGCGAATAAAGTTATCATTTATCAATTGTTTTACATCGACATTTGATAAGACTGTTTGCTCCATTTTTCGGCAATTCACACAGCCATAACCAGTGAAATCGAGCAGGAGTCTTTTATTTTCGGCTTTTGCAGTCTGTTTTGCTTGCTCAAGGTCGTCGAATTTTACGGCATTTTTATGCGTATTTATATCAACATTGGAATTAGCGCCAATGACAAAATCTTGTGTCTCGATGGGTGGAGCAAATGCGCTGACTGCGTTGAGCGGAGCACCCCACAAACCAGGTATCAGGTAAATAGCGAAAGCAAACGCCACAATGCCCGACATCAGGCGACCAAGACCGATGTTTTGTTCGTATTCGTGCGGCAGTCTAATTATGCCCCACATACATAGTGCATAGGCCACCGAGAGTGCGATCCACAACGAAAGGAAGGTTTCGCGCGGCAGCAATCCCCAGCCATAAGCAATGTCGGCAACGGAGAAGAATTTGAAGGCGAAGAGTATTTCTATGAAGCCAAGCGTCATCTTCACGGACATCATCCAGCTACCAGAGCGCGGGATTTTGTTCATGAGCGAAGGGAACATGGCGAAGAGCGTGAATGGCAATGCGAGCGCTACAGAAAAGCCAAGCATACCTATGGTAGGCGCTACGATGCTGCCAACGGTAGAGAGCTCTACCAAAAGGAAACCGATGATTGGTCCGGTGCACGAGAACGACACAAGGGCGAGCATGAACGCCATCAGGAATATGCCAAGTGCGCCACCAACAGCCTCCGACTTGCGGTCGACGGCATTGCTCCACGAAGAAGGCAAGGTGAGTTCGAATGCGCCAAGGAGCGACAAGCCAAACACAATGAGCAACAGCGTGAAGAATATATTGAACACGGCATTGGTAGACATGGCGTTGAGCGCATCGGGGCGACCGCTGACGAGCGTAATTATAAGACCTAAAGCTACATATATAACCACGATGGAGAGACCGTAGAGCGAAGCGTCGCGAATGGCGCGGCTACGTGTGGTGCTATGCTTGAGGAAATAGCTCACTGTGAGCGGAATCATTGGCCAGACGCAGGGCGTAAGGAGCGCTACAAAACCACCAAGCAAGCACGAGAGAAATATCCATAGCAGCGAATGGCTATTTTCGTTTACGCTTTCGCTACTTACTATTTCGCTATTTACGAGGTTGCCTTCGTAGCTAAACTCAACGTTGGTGGGCGGCAGACACGTTTGGTCGTTGCAAGCGCCATAAACCAAGTAGCCCGAAATGGCATATTTATCGGCGGTAATCTTAACCTTCTGCTCGAATGCGCAATTGCCTTCGAAGAGGCTCACTTCGCAACCGAACATATTATCGAAGTAGCGCTTCACATCGCCAATAGCTACAAGCGAATCGACAAGTTGGCAGCCTTCGAGCTTCTCGGCCACAAACTCGGCAGCCGTTGGTCCACCAGTGTTATCGACGGAATAGACATGCCAACCACTCGCCATTGTACCATTGAAACGAATGGTGAAAATGCTGTCGGTTACAGATGATTTTTCTAAGGAAAAGTTGACTTCGTTTTGTGCAGCCAATGCAGTGCACAAGAATACGGATAGTAGAGTAAATATTCTGTTCATTTATACATGTATAAGATGCGGCAAAAATAGAAAAGTTACTTATATAAATACGTTGAAGATCTTCTATTTGTGCGGTCAGATGACAATTGGCAGACGAAAGCCCAAACGCTATGTGATGGTAGCTTGTGAGAGATGATGCCTAAACCAGCAGATGTTGCTGTAGTGCTGCCACGTGGGACAGTGCGGCTGCGTATGTTTATATGGAGCAACCATGCGCGGCGAAGTTTGCAACGCACTGAGCGACAATTGTAAATATACGACGGCTAAAGCGTTGGCTTGCTGGCGATTGACGTGCAGTTTCGACATGCGCAATTTGAGCCGACTCAGATAGTGTGCGCGAGCAAGTCCGCGGGCTGTTTTGTAGCGCGACTGTTTTTGCTGGCGT
>JAFYCM010000083.1 GCA_017539645.1 Bacteroidales bacterium | reverse complement strand
CTTCGGCGTGCTGCCTCCCGTATCTATCCTGACTCCAGAGCAGACCAAGTACTACTTCCTGTCTGGTTTCACTGCTAAACTGGCTGGTACAGAGCGTGGCATCACTGAGCCTACTCCTACCTTCTCTGCTTGCTTCGGTCAGGCATTTCTCGAACTCCACCCAACGAAATACGCTGAGGAGCTCGTTAAGAAGATGAAGAAATCTGGTGCTAAGGCTTACCTCGTTAACACTGGTTGGAATGGTACTGGCAAACGTATCTCTATCCCTGATACACGTGGTATTATCGACGCTATCCTCGATGGTTCTATCCTCAAGGCTGAAACCAAGAAGATTCCTTTCTTCGACTTCGAAGTACCTACCGCTTTGCCTAAAGTTAACCCAGCTATTCTCGATCCACGCGATACCTACGCTAACGCATCAGAATGGGAAACCAAAGCAAAAGATCTCGCAGCTCGCTTCATCAAGAACTTCGAGAAGTACACCACCAACGAAGCTGGTAAAGCACTCGTTGCTGCTGGTCCAAAGCTCTAATCTGTATATAAGTAGATATATACATAAACATTCAGCTCGCTGTCGCATAGATGGCGGGCTGTTTTTTTATAATTATGAGTTTAGAGAGTAGATTGGCATAATACGGAGAGACGGATTATAAGGATAAAAATCTGCGCAAATCCGCAGAATCCATGTATAAAAACTCGTAATTTGTAACTCGTAATTCATAATTAGAAAAATGACACTTACAGAAGTAATAAATGCGCGCTCGTCGGTGCGCAAATACAAGGCTGAAAAGCCTTCGCGAGAACTAATAAACGACGTATTGAACTTGGCACGCCTTGCGCCGTCGGCGGTGAATAAGCAGCCGTGGCATTTCTATGTAGTTGAGACGGCCGAAAAACTCGAGGCAGTACGCACAGCATACGCTCGCGATTGGTTTCGCACAGCACCCGTGGTAATTGTGGTTACGGCCAATCACGCCCAAAGTTGGCATCGCGCCGACGGAAAAGACCACGCCGACATCGATGCTGCCATCGTAACGGACCACATCACGCTCGCCGCTGTGGAGAAAGGTTTGTCGACATGCTGGGTATGCAATTTCGATGTAGACGTTGTTAGCCGCGCGCTCGCACTGTCGGCCGAAGAAGAGCCTGTGGTGCTTATTCCAATCGGTTTTGCCGATGGCAATGGCGACGCTCGCCCCAAACAACGTAAATCGTTGGAGGAGATAGCTACCTTTTTGTAGGAAGGTCCGCAGAGAAAATAGTGAGGCTTCTGTTTTGTATGAAATGTGCAAGACGTAAGCCATGCTTTTTGCTGCGGTGTAGCGAGATGCGCGCTGTGCAAGAGCGTACACCATACATATTTACTATTTACCAATAAATATTCCTCGAAATCCCATAGTTATGGTCTTAACATTATTTAGATTTCCAATGCGTAATTATGGGCTACCTTCGCGCCGCTTTTAGTTCTAACGCTAAAGAGAAATAATCCATACTAACCAAATGAAACAGAATCGTTTTGTTGTTGCGCTGGCGGCATTGAGTTTGGTGTCGGGTGCAATGGCACAAAAGAAGGTAACTGTTAGTGGCCACATAGTTGACGAAACGTCGAAGGAGACTATCATTGGTGCTACGGTTATCGAACAATCCACGAAGCAAGGAACAGTTTCGAATGCTTTCGGTTTTTATTCTATTACGTTGCCTGCGGGCTCTGCTACCCTTAATTATTCATACGTAGGCTTCGACAATCAGCAGCACAAGTTGACTCTCAGTCGCGACACTACCATCAACATCAGCCTCATGTCGGCGGCAAAACTTAGCGAAGTTACGGTGACGGCTACCAAGAAGGACGCTGGCATTCACTCTACGGGCATGGGCAGCATGGACGTGCCGGTGCAGATGATTGAACATACGCCATCGCTACTTGGCGAGACGGACCTCATACGCACCATTCAGCTTACGCCAGGCGTGCAGCAAGGTGTGGGCGGTGCTTCATCGTTCTACGTACGCGGCGGCAATGGCGACGAGAATCTTATTCTGCTCGATGGTACGCCTGTATATAAAATAGACCACCTATTCGGCTTTTTCTCTGTATTTACGCCCGAAGCCATCAAGAAGGTGACCTTCTACAAATCGTCGTTTCCTGCGCGCTACAATGGCCGTACGTCGTCGGTTGTAGATATACGTACTAAAGATGGCGATATGCAGAACTATCATGGCTGTGTATCTATAGGTCTACTTACGAGCCGACTAAACCTCGAAGGCCCGATAGTGAAGGACAAAACGTCGTTTAGCGTTTCGGCGCGAACTACATATTTTTCGGCTGTGGCTCGTCCGTTCATGAGCGACGATTCGAAATTCTCGTATTGGTTCTACGACCTCAACGCCAAGCTAAACCATAAGTTTTCGGACAACGACCGTATCTATTTCGGCTTGTACAACGGCCAAGACAAGATGGCGGACGACTACAAAGACTACGACTTCCAATCGCAAGAATTCGACCCCGAGAAGGACGCAACTATTACGCACCACATCGACGAAGCTTACGGCTCGGACCTGAAATGGGGCAACACCATAAGTACGCTGCGCTGGAACCACATCTTCTCGCAACGCCTCTTTGCCAATACCACGCTCAGCTACAACCACTACCGCATGAGGCTGAAGAGCTACGACTATTTTACTTATAAAGATGAAGATTACTACGACCGTCAATCGTCATCGTATCATAGCGAGATTATCGACAAAGGCGGCTCGATAGACTTCGATTATATGCCTCATCCACAGCATACTATAAAATTTGGCGCGTCATATTTATATCACGATTTTGCTCCGGAAACTTCGAGCTCGTCTGTAAATATGAAGAACAAAGAATCGCTACCGACAGACACTTCGGTGACTTCGACGAGTAAGGATATTTATGCTCATGAACTCTCGCTCTACGCCGAAGACGATTGGCTTATTGGCGACCGCGTGCATGTCAATCCGGGCTTTGCGTTCACCATATTTAGCGTGCAAGGCAAAGTGTATAAGAACTATCAGCCGCGCCTCTCGGTTCGCTACGTGATAAGCGACGATTGGACTGCCAAGGCTGCCTATTCGCAAATGGCGCAGTGCGTTCACCTGCTCACCTCCATGCCTATAGCTATGCCAACCGACCTTTGGGTGCCTATAAATAAAACCCTCAAACCCGAGCGCGCACAGCAAGTGAGTTTGGGTGCATACTACACCGGCGTTGAGGATTGGGAGTTCTCCGTTGAAGGTTTCTACAAGAAACTCAACAATGTGATTGAATATAAAGATGGCATGAGTTTTATGGGCTTTTCAGGCTCGTGGTCGGACCTTGTGGCTATGGGCGAAGGCTTCAGCAAAGGAGTGGAGTTTTTGGCTCGTAAGACCATTGGCAAACAGACGGGTTGGCTGTCGTATACATTGTCGAAGACAGACCGCAAATTTTCGCGCGATTCGGGCGTGAACAACGGCGAGCGTTTTCCATTCACCTACGACCGTCGTCATAATGTCAACGTGGTTTATAGCATAAAATTCAACGAAAAAGTTGAACTCGATGCCTCGTGGATGTTCTACAGCGGAGCTTGCGCCACCATCACCAACGCGCAGCAGCAATACATAAAGCCCGATGGGCATATCGGCTATGCGCCTTACGTGCCAAGCCGCAACAACTACCGCTTGCCGTGCAGCCACTTGCTCAACCTCGGCATCAACCTGCACAAACGACGCAAAAACTACGAGCGCATCTGGAATTTCTCTGTTTATAATGCATATAACTATATGAACCCAGCGTTTGTCTATCCTAAGACCGACGATAGCTACAACGTCATTGAGGGCAAACTGACAAAAGTTACTATTCTGCCTATAATTCCTTCAGCTACACTTACTTATAAATTCTAATGCGATGAAATTCAGATCATTATATATATACATAGCAAGCCTTGCAGTAGTAGCGCTCTTCAACGCTTGCCGCCACGACATCGACCTCGAAATGGACGATACAGCGGGCGTCCTATGTGTCAACGCCATACTTACTGCCGACACTGCCGAAAACCTCATATACGTATCGAAAACTGTAGAAAGTTCGTCTCAAAGTGGCTACTATATCAATTATGGTAAAATGAATGTGAATTCTACGGTGTCTGTATACGTAAATGGCACCCTGACCGAAACCGTCGATAATAAAAGTATGATTGATAATGTCAGTTCTATGGTACACAGAATTAAGACGGTTTTCCACGAGGACGATTTTGTGCATATTGATGTTACCACCGAAGATGGTCAAAAAGCTTCGTTCGAAGGCGTTGTGCCTAAGCATGTTGCGAATTTGAATATTGATAATGTCGCGCTTGCACTTGGCAAAACGTATAAAAACGACCGCGGCCACACCGAAACGGATAATATGTTCAACGTTTCGCTTTCGTTCGACGACGATGGTGGCGACAATTTCTACACGCTTGCCATTGGTGAGCGCGACAGCACAGTAAGCCCAGTGAATGGTCAGCTATTTGGCAGGTTGCTATCTGGACGCTACTATTCTGTGAGTTGGAAGAGCATGTCGTCTATGTCTTTTTATGTTAATGATGATGAGGTTGCCAATAAAGACACTGTCGTAACCTACGCCTATGAGACTAAGCCGACTTTCGAATACTACTCCAATGGTCAGCCGCCTCTCACCGACGAGGAGGTGCAGACGAGCGCTGCCGACGACGATGTTGCTTTGATGAATATTCACAATGTGTATAAAACCTTCTGCAACAAGCGTTTCGCTGGTTCCAAGTGCAACCTCTCAGTATACAGCAAATTTCAATTGCCTATTACCTACGAGTGCAGCTACACCGACTTCGATTATGCTCCATATTATTATTGCTATCAAACAGTGGTAGTCTCTTCAATATCAGAAGATTACTACTATTACATAAAAGTGCTCAATACTCGCTCTTCCGATACCTACGAGGATAATAGCGAACTCACTGGTCCGGCGCGCATCCCGAGCAACATTACGGGTGGCGTAGGCAACATCTTCTTAGTGACCAACACCACCGCAACCGTCCAAGCCCTGAACGGTTGGCACCCCAAACGCGTAGATAGTCCTATCTACTACGATGAGGGTGATTATTATTATTATGGGTTACGATAACTCTCGCACAGAGGATACAAAAAGATAGGAATACAGTAAGGCTGTCATATTATTATGGCGGCCTTTTTTATTATTTCACCTCAAACTTTGCGCTTATTGTGTTTCCGTAGTTATCAACTATCGTGAGCGTGTGTTTGCCTATTTGTGGCAAAATGGTCATCTCGTGCACGCCGCGCGTAGAGCCTAAATATTCCTCGTCGAGATGCCAAAAAATCTCGGCTTGCGACTGCTGATTGGCGGCGCGGCAGACGATGCTTTGCAACTTGCCATCGAAATCGCGCGGAACAACAATCGACTTACCTTGCTCGGGGTAGATTATCTCTATGACATTATGCTGATTTGTAACGCAATCGGGGCGCAAAGGCGGCAATGGTCGATAGTCGGCGTGGGTTAATCTGTAGAAATATTCCATCGAAGGGCTCAGTACGAACCACGATGTTGTATGTATGTCGCTAATATCCATGCACGAGCTGTTCACTTGCCAACGTTCGTCGGGCGTGAGGTGCACAAGCCGACAATATTTGCATACTGGCGTTTGAACGCAATTTCGCGGTAGCAAAACCGTATCTACTTCGGCGCAAGCGTCGGTGGCAAGGCATCCACTGCGACGACACACCACCATCGGGTCCATATCGTCTAACGGCTCTGTGAACCACTCCGATTGCGGCAGACCGCTAAACACATCGAACATCACTGGTCCGGCATTGCCAACGCCAGTCAATCCGTAGCGTCCTTCGCCTGTAGCATTGCCCACCCATACACCTACAACGTAGTCGCGCGTCAAGCCGATAGCCCATGCGTCGCGGCTGCCGTAGCTTGTGCCGGTCTTCCATGCTATGCGTTTCGACGACGAGAATTGTTGCCATTCAGCCTCTTCTTCGGGGCGATTGAGTCCGCTCATGGCGTCGAGTGTGTACCAGATGGAAGCGGCGTCTGGCAGATTAGTCGGTTTCTCGGTGCGGAGTGGGGCATTGCCAGTTAGCGTCAGTGGGTGAATGTCGTTGGCGGAGTATTTATTTCCATTATCAATATAAAAAATGAGACGTCGCGCCATCGATGCATACATACCTACCAAATCCCAAAGTGTGCCCTCTGCGCCACCTAAGATGAGCGCTGCGCCATAGTGGTCGGACGAGAAGTGGAGCGTGGTCATGCCCATGCTGCGCAAATCGTTCATGAAGCGTCCGATGTCGTGCACGTTGAGCATACGTACGAGCGGCACATTGAGCGACTGCCTTATGGCTTGGTCGGCACCAACGGCGCCACTGAATGCGCGATTGAAATTTTGTGGCGAGAAACCATGTATATCGAGTGGCGTATCGGCTATCAGCATTCGCGGTGTAATCTCGCCATTTGTTAGCATCGAGGCATAGAGAAATGGCTTCAAAGTGCTGCCAGTGCTGCGCTCTGCCGAAATCATATCTACAAAACTTGTGGTCGATTGTGCACTCGCATTGCCTACATACGCCAATACATTACCAGTGCGCACGTCGGCTACCAAGATTCCAATGTCGTTGATGTAATTTACCTTGTATCTATGTTGATATGCATCGGCAATGGCTTGCACGCGCTGCTGCAGTGCGCCGTCGATGGTGGTTGAGAGCGTTTCGCCTTTATGTTTTTTAGCCACACGGTCGATAATCTGCTGATTGCTATTTTCAATCGGGAACGGACGTTCGGGCAGCGGTTCGTCTATTGCGAGCAGATAGTCGTCGTGCGAAATAGTTCCATTTTCGTAAATACTTTTCAAGAGAGCGTCGCGTTTCTGCTTCAGTTGTTCGCGACTTTTACTTATATGTACGAGCGCTGGCGAATTAGGCAGTACAGCCAACGTTGCACTTTCGGCCCACGAGAGCTCGGCATGGCTATGGCCAAAATATCGCCACGCAGCAGCCTCAATGCCCACCACATTGCCACCAAATGGCGCGTGCGATGCGTAGAGCTGCAAAATTTCATCTTTACTATAAATAATTTCTATGCCTACAGCCCAAAGCGCCTCCACAATCTTCTGATAGATGGTTCGCTGCTGATTGCCACGCGCCATACGTGCTAACTGCATAGTTATGGTGCTGCCACCCTCTACAATCTTGCCCGCGCGGATGTCGGTCACAAAGGCGCGCCCAACAGCTATCGGGTCGATGCCAAGATGCCAGCGGAAACGACAATCTTCGTATGCTGTGAGGCATTCTACATACTTATGTGAAAGCGAATCTGTCTCGGCAAAGCGCCATTGTTCGTCATCGGCTATGCGGGCAGCAAGTATGTTGCCGCCGCTATCCATAACTACAGTCGATGTGGGCTGCGAGAAGAGCGGGCGCGGTATACATACGTATATGCATATCATGAAAAGCGCTATCAGCGTAATTATTATAAGTATGTATCGGCGTGAGCGAGAGACGATTGGGTGCATGACGGCGAAAGAAAAAATCCTGACAAGACGTGAGCCTCATCAGGATTGTAATTATGTATAACTACAACAAATTATTTAGCCAATTTGTTGTCAGAGCCAAGAACGTTAACAATCTTGTGGATATACATCTTCTTCATGTTCTCACGAGCAGGTTTGAGATACTGACGTGGGTCGAAGTGAGAAGGATTCTCAGCCATATACTTACGGATAGCAGCGGTCATAGCAAGACGTGAGTCAGAGTCGATGTTGATCTTGCAAACAGCCGATTTAGCAGCTTCGCGGAGTTGCTCTTCTGGAATACCGATAGCAGCTTCGAGTTTACCACCATATTGGTTAATGGTCTTAACCTCTTCTTGTGGAACTGAAGAAGAACCGTGAAGAACGATAGGGAAGCCAGGGAGCTTCTTCTCGATTTCGTGGAGAACGTCGAATGCCAATGGCGGTGGAACGAGAACGCCGTTTACGAGTTTGCACTGCTCTGGTTTGAACTTGTGAGCACCGTGAGAAGTACCTATTGAGATGGCGAGTGAGTCGCAACCAGTGCGGGTAGCGAAGTCGATAACCTCTTCTGGTTTGGTGTAGTGAGATTCCTCAGAAGCAACTTCGTCTTCAACACCAGCGAGAACGCCAAGTTCAGCCTCAACGGTAACGTCGTACTTGTGAGCGTAGTCAACAACTTTCTTTGTGAGGGCGATGTTCTCTTCGTATGGAAGTGAAGAACCGTCGATCATAACTGATGAGAAACCATTGTCGATGCAATCTTTGCAGAGCTCGAAGGTATCACCGTGGTCGAGGTGAAGAACGATTTCAGGATGCTCGCAACCGAGTTCTTTTGCGTATTCTACTGCACCTTTAGCGAGGTTGCGGAGAATAGTGCCGTTTGCATAGTTACGAGCACCTTTAGAAACCTGCATGATAACAGGAGATTTCGTTTCAACAGCAGCCATAACAATTGCTTGCATCTGCTCCATGGTGTTGAAGTTGAAGGCAGGAATTGCATAACCGCCCTTAACTGCTTTAGCAAACATCTCGCGGGTGTTCACCAAACCAAGTTCTTTGTAGCTTGTTGCCATTTTTTTGATGTTTTGTTTTTTAGAATGTTTTGTTTTCTCTTCGGCAAAAGTATAAAATGTATCCGTTTTTTGTGCGAACTCTTTTTATGTTTTGTCTTACGGATTTCTCTTTTGAATATTTATCGCCGAATTGAGCGAAGGTAAACGAGGTTTTTGCCTGAAAATCGTCCAGTTAGAATACGTTCTTCAGACGGTGGCGCGCAGCATAATTATGGTGTATACTTTGCGCCCATAAGTATTTTTTGCGCGTCGGGTTCGTTTATGAGGTCACTTAAGCCGAGGTCGCTATTGTTGTCCATATAATTACATACTATGCGGAATGCGCAGAAGAGAGCCACGCGACCTGGAACGTTCTGCCCGAATGGCGCGGTGAATGGTGCATCGCGCACAAGTTTGTTTATATCCATCGGCGAATTGTCGTAGAGTAGTTTTTTGTCCACGAGACCAGTCCAGATGAGCGATTCGTTGTCTTTGCACCACTGCATGTCGGCGTCGTTGTAGCCAAAAATATTTTTCAGCGGTTCGGTAGGCATCAAGCAGCGTGTGGCGTAAAGGATTTTGCCTTGGTA
Organism: Bacteroidales bacterium; assembly: GCA_017539645.1. GTDB lineage: Bacteria > Bacteroidota > Bacteroidia > Bacteroidales > Marinilabiliaceae > W3P20-009. Next base: position 54,525 of record JAFYCM010000083.1, on the reverse strand, counting down.
AATCATAGCGTTGAGCACATCGTGTTGCGTGCTGACGTCGGGGAAGTTGGCGTAGAGCCAGCATTTCACCAAGTCGGCGGCAATATATTCGGGACTCTTGGCGCGGCGCGAATACATAGGCGTCTGAAGCCATTCGTAATATCTACAGTTGCTGCCCAAATAGTGTTCTACGCTAAACGATATGTATGTAGAATCTACGAGTATATTGCTGTTGAAACCCGAGCAGTGGCTTGCTATGCGCGGCGTATTTATGTTCGGTATAAGTACGTTCATACATGCGAATGCGTCGCTCAGTTTGTCCTCAATATCAGTAAAGACATCGTTTGTAAATACGCTATCGACAGTTTGCAGCACGTCGGGTAACTCTTCCCAATGAAGAAATCCGTTTAAATTTCTAACGATGTTAGAGTCGTTGGGCGAACCAACTTCAATTTCGTATTGGCAAAAAGCGTCGAAATATGCGCCGTATTTCTCCTTCAATCGTGCAATGTCGGTGCTGTCGGCTGGAATATGTGCCGTGAGATCTTTGTGAAAACGGTCTATCGTAATTTTTCTACTTATGTTCGAAGTGTCTGGATGCGACATCTGCAAGTCGTTGTCAGTCTGGTCGATAAGTATGACTGTGAGCGCTACGACGAGCGTTGTGATGAAGATTAAACCTTTTGGTTTTAGATGTTTCATTGTAGATGAAAATTTTTGGCAAGGATACAAAAAAAGAAAGAAGGGCTGAAATCACTTCGGCCCTTCAGTTTTAATCAGCTTTGTTAACCAAATCCCAATCTATGAAAAAATCTGAGGACAAATATAGGGCATACTTTCATATATAAACTATAAATAAGGTTAAAATAACCAAAATGTAAGCGTTTGGCTGGAATATTGATTGACGTGTAACGCGCGTAGACATTGGCGTTGCGCCGAATCGAACGAGATTTTGCAAAAAACGCATTTGGAACGTCCGCAAAAAACACATCATTGTGAGTTGCACGAAAGGCGAGTGCAAATTTAGCGCAATTTGTTTTGCTTGCTCGGTAGTGATGATTCCGATGAGGTGTGTACTTCGATAATTAATACATACAATTTTCAAAAGAAAAGACCCAGAGCGAATGTAATAATATGCAGCAAAGCAGCTAAATAACGCTATATTTGCCACTAAAAGCTAAAAAACGATGATGCACCGATTATTGATTTCTTTTGTTGCTTTGATAACATCAACAGTTTGTATTTATGCACAAAAGAATTATGATGAGCCAGTTGATCCCAAGGGAGATGCTTTTTTCAAAGCAAATTGTTTTACGCGAGCATTAGATGAATATATGAAGGCGTATGCCAAAAATCCGAACAAGGCTACGCTGATGCGCCGTATTGCAGAGTGCGTTATGGAGACTGAGGTTTCGCGCGACACGGCTCTTGCGTTCATCGAACCATATCTTGGCCAAGCGCCAACCGATGCCGATGCTGTGTATATGTCGGCACAGGCATATTTTCATGCTCATCAGTTCGATTCGGCCAAAGTGCGTCTTGAGAGATATAAGAAACTTGTGCCGCAGAATGCCAATTCGCTTCGTGTGCACAAATTCGAGAATGCCATAAAGAATGCCGAACGCATGGTGGCTAAGCCGTTGAAGAATCGCATTGTAAATATGGGCCCGATGATAAATACGTCGGCTTCGGAGTTTACGCCATACATACTGAACGACAATACGCTAATCTTCTCGTGCGACGAAAAATATAGCACCGAGGCAAAACTCAACATCTTCAATCTGAAATATAGCGAAAACGATGGGCTTTCGTGGAGTCAGGCTAAAACGGTGTCGGGCCAGATAAATACTGTATACGACGAATATGTATGCGGCGCTCATGGCAGCCACGTGTTTTTCAATAGCAACCGCACGACGCAATTCTCCATTTGGGAGACCGATTATCGTGGAAATGGTCGATTCACCGATGGCGTGAAACTCGACGAGCCTATCGACGGCGTTGGCGATGAGGTGGCTGCTACGCTCTCGCCAAGTGGCGACACTATAATCTTCTCTGCCACAACGGCTAAGGGCGACCTCGATTTGTATTTCTGCATAAAAGTGAATGGTCAGTGGGGACCAGCGCGCTTGTTGCCAGGTAGCTTGAATATGGCCGATAGCGATGAAAATTATCCGAACCTCTCGCCCGATGGCAGACGTCTCTATTTCTGCTCCGACCGCGATGGCTCTATGGGCGGCTACGACATTTTCTATTCCGACTACGATGCATCAAAAGGCATTTGGGGCGACCCGCAGCAGATGGGCTATCCGATAAACGATACGTACGACAATACTACAATCTCTTTCACCACAAATGGGCGTTATGCATACATATCGAACATACGGAAAGGTGGCTATGGTGCGCGCGATATTTATGCTGTGATATTCGATGATGCGCCAGCAGCTACGGTGGTTCTGAGGTGCTTTGTAGGTATGAAGGCAAAGCCTAATCCTATACCGCTCGACGAATCGCCGCTGATAAAGGTTATGAATAGCTTCGGCGAACTTGTGGCCACAGCAAATATAAATTTGCGTACGTCGACATTCATTTTGGCGCTTGAACCAGGCGTATATACGATAATTATTGACGCCGAAGGCGCAGAACTATACGAAGACAAAATAAAAATAGAAGAACAGACCTACGAGCATGATGCTTTGGAAAAGGTCATTTTGTTAACACCAGAACAATGAAATTACAACTCACGCGACCACTCGCGTTTTTCGATTTAGAGACTACGGGGTTGAACATATCAACCGACCGCATTGTGCAAATATCAATACTGAAACTTTACCCCGACGGACATAAAGAATCGCATACGTTTCTTGTGAATCCTACTATACCTATTCCGCCCGAAACAACGGCTGTGCACCACATCTCGGACGACGATGTGAAAGATTCGCCTACGTTCGGGGAAGTGGGTAAGCAAGTGGCGAAAATTATAGAAGGCTGCGATTTGGCTGGCTACAACTCCAATAAGTTCGACATACCTATGCTTAGCGAAGAGTTCTATCGCTGGAATATAGACATCGACTTGCATCGCTGCAAATTCGTGGATGTGCAAAATATTTTCCATAAGATGGAGCAGCGTACTTTGTCGGCCGCATATCTATTCTACTGCAACAAAGACCTCACCGCTGCCCACTCTGCCGATGGCGATACATTGGCTACGTACGAGGTGCTTATGGCGCAACTTGATAAATATCCAGACCTTGGCAAGACGGTGGACAAACTCTCGGAGTTCACCACTATGCACAAGAGTGCCGATTTCGCTGGCCGCATAGGCTACGATGACAAAGGCAACGAGATATTCAACTTTGGTAAGTACAAAGGTCAGTCGGTGGAGAAGATTTTCAACGTCGTAGACCATAACTACTATTCATGGATGATGCAAGGCGACTTCCCGCAAGACACCAAGCGCGTCATAACAAGAATAAAACTGCGTAGAAAGTGAAATTCATTTGCGTTGGACTTAATTATGCGCAGCACATTGGCGAATTGCAGATGCAGCGCCCCAGTGAGCCCGTAGTGTTTATGAAACCCGAATCGGCTTTGCTGCGCAACAATAATCCGTTTTTTGTGCCCGAGTGGGCGCAGCAGTTCGACTACGAAACGGAGATTATCGTACGTATCGACCGCCTCGGACGTGGCATACAGCCGCAGTTTGCGCATAGATATTACTCAGAGATTGGCTTGGGCATCGACTTCACTGCGCGCGATTTGCAGCGTAAGCTCATGGCAGCAGGTCAACCATGGGAGACCGCAAAGGCGTTCGATGGTTCGGCGGCCGTGTCGTCATTCATATCTAAAGACCTATTTGCCAACGTGCAGAATATCGATTTTCATCTCGATGTGAATGGTGAATGCCGTCAGCGAGGAAATACGCGCGACATGCTATTCACTATCGACGAGATAATATCGTACGTATCGAAATTCTTCATGCTGAAGCAGGGTGACGTAATATTTACAGGCACTCCAGCAGGAGTCGGTCGGGTGAAGATAAACGACCGTTTGCAAGGCTACATAGAAGACCGCTTGATGCTCGATTTTGAAGTGAAATAGCTCTATGGAATGAGAAACGCTGCAGGCTTAATAGTATACGTGCTGATAATAATATCGGGACTTGTAGCTCATCATCGCATAGTTACGAAGGCTCTCGACACGGCTACCCATGTCAACGAGGAGCATTTGCAAACTGTGATGCTGGAGCACGAAGAACGCCTGCGCGCGGATTTGAATGCCATTGTCGACTCGTTACGCGCTGATACCGACACACTTGCGATGCTCAACTCGCTTTCGCAACGCGACGGATATTCATTCTACATATTTCGCGACAACAACCTCTGCGCGTGGAGCAATGCCACCATACCTACGCGCGATCTCACGCCCGACAAACTCTCGAAGCGCGTGTTGCACGCCGACAATGGCTGGTATTACGTTGTGAAGCGCCGATTGAATCGCAACAGTTTCTTTGCACTTCTGCGCGTGCGTGCGCAATATCATTATACCAATGAATATCTCGCACCCGAGTTCGATGCATCGTTTGGCATCTCGGATCAGAGCGACATCTTCTGCGATGCCACGGTGGACGACTGTTGCAAAATAACCGACAAAGAGGGCCGCTACCTATTCTCTATAGTTTTGCGTGGAGCTGGCCAACTGACTATAAGTCAGCAGATAGCCGACATGAGCGTGCTCGTAATTATAGTGGTGGCAATGTTGATATTGCTATCGGGTTGCTTCAGGATTGCGGTGAAGCGTGTCCCGCGCGTGTGGGCTCTTGTAGGCCTGTCAGTGGCGCTTATAGTGCTCTATTTCAGTTCAATATCTATAGTGGTAGCGCCACCAATGAACGATTGGTTTCTTTTTTCGGCTCAAATATTTGCCTACAGCAACTTCATGCCTTGTTTGGCGCAGGCCATCATTGCTGCAGTATTTTTGGTGCAGTTGTGCTACTACATACACTTCTCGCTCGAACTGAAATTGCCATCGCGCACGAAACCTCACGCCCGTCGTCGTAGATTTGTGCTTGCTTCGGCAGTGTTGCTTATACCGCTATCTATATTCCTTATAGCCAATGAAATACTTGAGTTGTTGGTGCTCCATTCTACCGATTTGCTCATATACATAGGTGAACTCGACATCTCGGCATCGTCGCTGACGAAAGTTGTGGTAATATCGTTGATATACTTAGCCTATGCGCTGACTCTCAACTCTGCGTACAACAACATCTCCAAAGCGCTCACAGTGCGGATGTACCTAATAGCTATGTTGCTCAATTCGTGCTTCTTCTTTATTGAGCAAATTGTTGTTACTCAATCCGTTAACTGGGTGATGTTCTTAGGGTATATAGGATCCAGCATACCATACTTCTTCATAAAACGCTTTGAGGCGCGCCGCATGGAGTTTAGCCGATTCATTTGGTTTACTTTGGCGGTGACGTTTTACTTTGTCATACGTCTGACGATGCTCAATGGCTATAAAGAGGCGCAAAACAGAGACCTTCTGCTTGCCAATCTCTCATTTCAACTTATGCGAGAAGACGATCCTGTGGCAGAACAACTTCTTAGTAATAATGAGAAAAATATAGCCAACGACACCCTCATAAAACAGACCTTCGCGCTCAACCTCACCGATGCCGAAACTGCTATGCGTATCTACGATCAAGTGCGCGATAAATATTTCAACGGCTATCTGACGCGCTACGAACTTCAGGTTGTGGTATGTAGAAACGAGCAGAGCAAACTTGAGGTCACGGGCAGCGGTGAGGAGTATAACTGCTTCGACTATTTCCGCTCGATGGTCTCTACCTACGGTTCGCGCATCAATCCGCATTCGCATATATATAAACTAAACGACGACGATGGCCGCGCTGGATATTTCGGCGTGTTCCGCTATGCCGACGAGGCTTTTATGTTTGTGGAGATAAACGAAAAAGAGTCGAGCCATGATGTGGGCTATCCAGAGTTGCTCACCAACAGTCGCGACCGCCTTAACCTCGAGCAGTATAAAGACTATTCGTATGCAAAATATTGCGACGGAGTGCTCTTTCATAAGTATGGCAATTTCGACTACTCGCGCAACTATATGCTGCCCGTCACTGGCAAACCCGATGAGGTGAAAGAGGTCGATTCCGGTGGATATTCGCATAAGATATATTTCGCGCAAAACAACCAGATTATCGTACTTAGTTACCCGCAAATAACGCTCTCACGCTTGCTTGTAGACTATTCGTATCTATTTATATGTATGCTGATAGTCTGCTTGATAACCAGCGTGTTGCTGAGTCGCAATGGCGATTTCCTCTACGGCAAAATGTCGATAAACGAGCGCATACAGACCACCTTTGTACTATTTGTAATTACGCTGCTCGTAATATTCTGCGTGGTGGCTGGCTTCGACTCCTATTCGCGCTACGAAGACCAGAACCACAAGCAGATGACGCAAAAACTCGAGTCGGTGCGCAATATACTTTTGCAACGCATTGACGAACTTGGCGATGAGGCTTCTACCGACAACGTTTTGCAATATGCGTCGGCACTTTTCAACCTCGATGCGCACCTCTTCTCGCCCGAGGGTAGGCTGAAAGGCACGTCGCGCCGCGAATTGTTTGCCAACGGCATCTCTGCTCCGCTCATCAATAGCGAAGCGTTGCAAACATTGCGCACGACCGATATGTATGAACTATTTACAAATGAGCGCATTGGCGAACTGCTTCACCTCTCGCTTTATGCTCCATTGATTGACGCCAACGGTGTGCTGCTCGGCTACGTCAATGTGCCATATTTCATAGATATAAAAGATATGCGCGAAAAGGTGTTGTCGACATTCGTGCCCATCACCAATACGTACATGATAATTATTCTCATGGCAATATTCCTCTCGCGTTTGGTGGCAATGAGCATCACGCGACCGCTTATGATTATAAGCAACAAGATAAAGAAGGTGAGCTTTCAGAATAAGAATGAAAAGATAGAATACGCTCATCCTGACGAGATTGGCGTGCTTGTGAACGAATACAACCGAATGCTCGACGAACTTGAGCGCAGCGCCGAACAACTTGCCCTTAGCGAGCGCGAATCGACGTGGCGCGAAATGGCTCGACAAATTTCGCACGAGATACGTAATCCGCTCACGCCCATGAAGTTGAGTGTGCAGTATATGCAGCGTGCGTGGGAAGATAAGCGCCCCGACTTCGATAATATGCTGAAGAGAACCACGCATACGCTCATCGAACAGATCGACCAATTGTCGTTCATAGCATCGCAGTTCTCCAATTTGGCTAAAACGCCTAATGGTGAGGCCGTTTATGTAGACGTGGTTGAGCGCATTGAGGGTACGGTGCTAATATTCAACAATACCGAAAATGCATCTGTAACACTGACAAAATCGGTGCAACATGCCATTGTACTTATAAATCCCGACCAACTTACGAGCGTATTCAATAATCTGATAAAGAATGCGTTGCAGTCTGGTAAGGCCGGCGAATTTATAGACGTGAAAGTGGAAATAACTACCGATGCCGACAACGTAATTATCTCCGTTGCCGACAATGGTCGCGGCATAGATCCCGAAGTGCAAGAGAAGATTTTCAAGCCCAACTTCACCACCAAATCGACTGGTATGGGTTTGGGCTTGGCCATAGTGAAGAATATCATCGTCGGTGCAAAGGGCGAGATTAATTTTGAAACAAAATTGGGGCAGGGCACAATATTTATCGTAAAACTTCCGTTAGTAGTAAGTAATTAGTTCAATTTATGCAACCTTATAATTTAGGAAATTCGAAGAAAACCGAAGTAAAACAGATGTTTGGTGCCATTGCGCCTACATACGATAAGCTCAACCACCGACTGTCGTTCAGCATAGATAAACTCTGGCGTTTGCGTGTGGTGAAGTGCCTCAAACACCTTCCTGCTGGTTCGCGTGTACTCGACGTTGCCACTGGCACTGCCGACCTCGCTATACTTATAGCTAAAAAACTCAATTTCAGTATCGTAGGTACAGATTTGACACCCGAGATGCTCGAGATAGGTAAGCAGAAAGTAGCTGCAGCAAACCTCAACGACCGCGTAACACTTCAAGAGGCCGATTCGGAAAAATTGCCATTCGACGATGACGCGTTCGATGCCGTCACGGTGGCGTTTGGTGTGCGTAATTATGAAAACCTCGATGCCGGTCTGTCCGAGATGCGTCGCGTGATGCGCAAGGGTGGTCGCATGGTGATTTTGGAGTTTTCGCGTCCACAATCGTTTCCATTCAAGCAGTTGTATATGTTCTACTTCAAGCATATTTTGCCGGTGCTTGGTGGTTGCGTGTCGCACGACAAGAAGGCGTATGAATATTTGCCAGCCTCTGTGCTCGAATTCCCGTGCGGAAGTGCATTCGAAGAGCATTTGACGCGTGTTGGTCTTACGCCCGTCATGCGTAAAGAGCTCACCTTTGGAATATCTACAATCTATGTGGCTGAGAAATGGTGATTTCTTGAGTCTACAACTTATTTTTGTTAGTCAACGAAAAAACGACCCGATTTTGAGAGTTATTATTATAGCAATCCTCCTAACGCTTGCTACCGCAATCCCCGTTGTAGCTCAGAGCGTTGATGGTCAAATAACGCGCGACAACAATCGCCGTGGCATACCCAATTTGCCTACGTTCGATATGAAACGTCTGCATTTTGGCTTCCTCATAGGTTTCAATACTATCGATTTTCATATTTATAATACAGCTATTCGCAACGAGCACAATGGCGGAGTGGCGCGTTACGGCGAGATTCTCGACCTTGAGCCAGGCATCAACCTTGGCATAGTCACCGACTTGCGACTGACTAACCACTTGAATTTGCGCTGTTTGCCAGGTGTGGGCTTCGGTCAGCGCAATGTGGCGTTTATCGACGAATTCGGCGAGAGCCTTGGTAAACCGTTGAAGATAAAATCGACCTTTGTAGAGGTGCCGCTGCTGGTGAAGTATTCGGCATATCGCATGAAGAATGTAAAGCCCTACGTAGTGGCTGGCAATACGATCCGCTACGACCTTGCGCGCGACAAGCAAAGCCACCTACAACTCCATTCGCTCGATGCCTATTGGGATTTGGGTGCAGGATTCGATTTCTATCTTACATTTTTTCGCCTCTCGGTGGAGTTTCGTGCATCATTTGGTCTTACCAACGTATTCGAAACCAAACCTTCGGACCAGCTCGAGGATATTCCCTACCAGCAAGCCATCGACTGCATGAAGTCGCGCTGGTATGGACTAACGTTCTATTTCGAGTAGGTATGCTGGGTGGCTGCTACTCAATCTGTATCTGATACGCCATTTTGCGTTTATGTTGCTCGTGGGGGAAGAGTCGCCAGATTTGAGTGGCGGTCTTGTTGTTTGCGAGCATAGCGGTTGTCTCTACGTATCTAGCACCAATCTTGCGCACCTGACGCCAAACTTCGGCTATCAGCAGTGCAGCCACGCCGCGTCCTTGCCATTCGGGTACAATTCCGCTCAGCAGCAAGTCCACAACGCTGTTGTAACGCAATTGAATGAAAAGATTCATCTTGTCGATGATAGACAAACGACCTTTGGCGCGATGCATCACGTTGCTGAGCGATGGTAACCATATTGTAAAGCCTATCAATTGACCATCTTCTGTCTCGGCTATCACCACGTTTTGCCCGCGAAGCATCGTTTTGTACGTGCTGAAATAGTAGTCCTTTACGTCGTCGGAAAATTCAAAAGTGCCCCAAAGATGAGTAAACGAACTATTGAAAATATCGAACACCTTATATACGTAGCTATTAATCTCGTCGTCGCGTAGCGTGCGGCATATAATGTGATGCTTACTATTTATGTTTTCGCATATGTAGTTAACCGTCATAGGCATCTTGCTACGTATGTCGAGGCGATACTCTTCCCACTCTTGCAGCGGAGAGAATCCCAACGCCGTCAAGTGTTCTACTACGTATGCTGGTGTATGGTCGGATGCGATACATGGCACGCGGTCGAAGCCAAACGTCAGTGCGCCTTGGCGGTCGAGGTTGCAAAAGCCGAGCGGACCATCCATAGTTTCGCAGCCGCGCTCTCGTAGCCAATCTTTAGCCGTATTTATAAGTAGTGCCGAAACTTCTTTGTCGTCAATAAAAGCTATGCGGGTGAAACGTCCGCTACGAGTGCCGTATTTCTTATTTATAAGTTCGTTGATTATCGTACCTATGCGACCAACGGTGTGTCCGTGGGCGTCTTGCACAGTCCAAAGTTTAACCTCACAAAAGCGATGCATAGGATTGCTATCGCTAAGCAGTTCAAACTCTTCCGATTCGAGCTGTAGAATATGCGTGCGGTCATCGCGCCAAATTTCGCCTTCGCAGCGAATGAATCGCAGCAGGTCGTCGTTAGTTTTTACTTCGTTGATGGTGTACATATTGCGAGGGAATGAAGAGCCACCAAAGAGACTTTGACGCTCATCATATTATATAATCGCTGATAGTTAACAATTGCAAAAATATAATATTTATTCGTTACCACACAATTTCTGTTTCGCCATGTTGGCGTAAGTATTCGTTGGCTTTTGAAAAATGTTTGCAGCCGAAAAATCCTCGATAAGCTGAGAGTGGCGATGGGTGAACCGTGGTAAGTACGAGGTGCTTCGATGTATCGATGAGGCGAGCTTTACTTATGGCGTAGCTACCCCAAAGCATAAACACCAAGCCCTCGCGCGCCGCCGAAAGTCGACTTATGACATTGTCGGTGAACGTCTCCCAACCGTGTCCTTGGTGAGAACCGGCGTTGTGGGCGCGAACTGTCAGTGTGGCGTTGAGCAGCAGCACACCTTGGTTTGCCCAGCGTTCAAGATTGCCACTCGTAGGGTAGGGCGCGCCAGTGTCGCTCTGAATCTCTTTGAAAATATTTTGCAGCGACGGCGGAAACTTCACTCCATCGTTCACCGAAAAGCACAAACCGTGTGCCTGTCCCACATCGTGATATGGGTCTTGTCCAAGAATGACCACTTTCACCTTGTCGGCGGGCGTATGGTCGAATGCGTTGAAAATCAGTTTGGCTGGAGGAAATATCTGTTGAGTTGCGTATTCGTTGCGCACGAAGTCGGTCAACTGTTTGAAATATTCGCTTTCAAATTCGGGAGCGAGAAGTCTCTTCCACGACTCTTCAATCTTTACGTCCATAGCTAAAATATTTACGCGAATGTAGGCGTTTAACAATGATGATTGGAAGTGTTTTTCGTAAAAAATGGTGTTATGATTATGAAGTTCGTAAATAAATCTACGATAATATTTACAAGTAACTGTATAACAGTAAAAATGTTATAGTAATCCGTTCTTTTGCATCAGTAGTTTCAACTCTTTATCTGTAATTGTGGCTTGGTCGGATTTGTCATAGATTGTTACAAGTGTGATGTTTCTATCGTTAACTTCTATTATTGCTGTGTGCGTAATAACTCTTGCTCCGCCGCTTTTACCTTTCCCTTTTGAAGCTATTGCAAGTCGTACTTTTCGTAAGTTTTTGCCTAAATCTGTGCCCATTAGTGGATTTGCTCGCAATTCATCAAGAAAAGATTTGTAGTCATCTTTCATTGATGGATAACGCTTTGCGAGTTGCTTCAGTTCGCGAGCAAACTCTGGTGTGGTTGTTATTTTACAATTCATTGAGGAGCTCTTCTGCAGGTATTCCTTCAATCTTTCCCTCGTTCATTTGTTTTAGCTCTTTGAAGGCATTGTCAATGCTTGCAAGAGTTTTTTCTCTTTCTGCAACAGACGTAGGTGCAACCTCAATTTCATTGTATGTACATCCCATTTCTGTTATTAATCTCTTGAAAAAGTTGACTTTATGATTTGGAATATTTACGGCTAATGTCTTCATAATTACATCGTACAAAAACTTGACGCGCAAGATACTAATAATTTGTATTACCCAATGTGAAGCATTTTTAGCTAACTATGCATTTGCGAAAAAGCTATCATACATAATGACAATACGTACACATAAAGAAAGACGTAATTTGCTAATGGTCAAAGTATTCTCGTTGCTTTTGCTATGTCTGCTCTTTGTCAACTGTCGCTTCGAAGTTGATAAGCCCGACACGAAAACCCATAAAATCTACGAAGCCATAACTTATTTCGATGCAGCGTCGGGATTGTGGATTCAGACGTCGGCAGATACGTCGTTTGCTACCGTAATTGCCTCTGCAGATGCTAATCATACCTATTCGGGCGTTGTGTACGTACCTGCATCGGTCTCCGTGAATGGCGTTACATACTACGTAAATAGCATTGCTGAGAATGCTTTCGCGGCGTCGAGCATAACTAATATAAGTATGTCGCCAAACGTTGCTACCATTGGCGCGAGTGCGTTTGCGGGCTGCGACAGCCTTGTAACTATAAAAATCAATAGCGAATCGATGGCCTCTATCGACAATACGGCGTTTGCACATGGCACAACCATCATTGTACCCACGGAACTCGTAGAACGCTATTCGAACGCCTATCCTGACTGGATTTTTACCGATGGCACCGAGAGCACCGCTACCATGGTGGTCTTTTTCGACGAAGAGTCGGAACTGTGGTTTGTGGGGCAGATTGCCCAGCGTACGGCGGTAGTAACGTCCATACCTAACAAAAAATCGACTCTGAAAGCTATTGTCGACGGCGTCTATTTTGGCGATGTATATATACCCGATTGGGTTGTGTATGATGGTGTTACGTACGATATTGTTGGCATTGACGATTATGTTTTTGCCGATAGCAAGCTGATAACATTGCGCACGCCCGAAACGCTTACCTCTATTGGTGAATATGCTGCGGCTCGCTGTGCCGACTTGACTTCGGTGCGTATTGATTACGATGGTGTGGCTACGTTGAGTACTACGGCGTTCGATGTCGGTACAACCATCATTGTACCAACCGATTACGTATCTGCATACGATACTAAATATGCATCGTGCGGATGGATTTTTACCGACGGCAAAGAGAAACCCCAAGAAAACGTTGCAACGGAGGCTCAGATGGATAGCCTTTGCACCAAAATGGCTGAAAGTCAGGTGAAAATAGAGCCTGAATACAATAATGATTATATAGATGTTACGTACGAAAATGGCGCCATAGCAGTATTCCTATTCAATGAAGCTGCTCAAACGGCAGAACTGATATCTGTCTATTGCGAAGCTATTGATTTTGCTGTGCCTAAGTATGTTACGTATAATGGCAAACGCTACATGGTGACTAAAGTCAGTGGCTGCGCGCCCAAGATTACCAGCATAGCATTACCTAACACGTTGAAAACTATTGGCGACAATGCTTTCCGTTGCTGCGACGCCATAAAATCGGTTGTTATTCCAGAGAGTGTTGTGGAGCTTGGTAAAAATGCCTTTGAACTCTGTTATTCTCTGCAAACGGTGCAGTTGAGTAGCAACATAACTACCATTAGCGAGTATTCGTTTAGTTGCACGGCAATAACTAAGCTCGAGATACCGCATACCATAACATCGATAGAGCAGATGGCGTTTTTCAATTGCACCGAACTTACTGAGCTGACTATTGGCTCAAACGTGCGATTCATAGGCAATTACGCATTCAAAGATTGTACGTCGCTCGCATTGGTGAATTTCAATGCAATAAACTGTGCCAAAATGGGTTACGGCGAAAGTTTCTGCTACGCCGTGTTCGATGGCTGCACCGCGCTCACCGATATTATTTGCGATAGTCACCCTCGCCTAATTCCGAAGGGTGCGTTTGCGAATTGCCCAGCGCTTAGAAACTTTGTTATGGGCAAAAATGTTCAGACTGTGGAATCGTACGCATTCGAAGAGTGCCCACGATTGACGTCAATAGACCTTTCGGAAGTGAAAAATCTTGGTGGCTATGCCTTCCGCAATTGCACTAAGCTGAAAAATGTAACGTTGGGCAAAGGTCTTACCGGTATTTATGAGTACACATTTTTCGGTTGCACAGCGTTGCAGACCATCACCATACCAGAAAACGTAGCGTTTATTGAGCAACACGCGTTTGGCGATTGCTCGGCTCTCTCGACGCTCTACTTCAACGCCACGAGTTGTCAAAGTATGATGAGCGAATATGAACTGCAGCCTGCATTCAGCAAGTGCTACGCATTGGCTAATCTTTTCGTAGGCGACAATGTGGTGTCGTTGCCCGATTATGCTTTCTACGATTGTCGTGGGTTGAAGTATGTTATGCTTGGTAGCTCGTTGCAGAAGATGGGCTTCGAGTCGCTCTATCGCTGCCCCGACATGAAGGAGTTGCACCTCAAGACGCAGGTTCCGCCCGTAATTTCTGCCGATGGCTACACCGACGAAGACGCTATATACTACACACTTGGCGGCATAACTCAGAACTGCACGCTATACGTACCCACAGGCTGCACTGAGGCATATAGTGCGTGGAAAAGCTATTTCCCTAAGGCATACATAGAGGAGTAGCGAAAAATGTAATTAGAAATCTGTGTTACATACTCAAATAAGGTAAAGGATTTCATAATTATATAGTCTATTTTTGCGCGCATAATCAAAACAAATAACAATGCAGGAAAAGATTCTGATACTCGACTTCGGCTCGCAGACCACACAGCTAATTGGCCGACGCGTGCGCGAACTCGATACATTTTGCGAGATTGTGCCTTACAACAAATTCCCTAAAGACGACCCATCGATAATTGGCGTCATTCTTAGCGGCTCGCCCTACAGCGTCTACGATAAAGAGGCGTTCAAAATCGATTTGAGCGAGATTCGCGGTAAATATCCAATCCTTGGTATTTGCTATGGCGCTCAATTTATGTCATATGCTTTGGGTGGAAAAGTGGAACCTGCAAATACGCGTGAGTATGGTCGTGCCAACTTGAAGACTTTCGACCACCAGAATCCGCTGTTCAAAGGCTTCGACGACAATTCGCAAGTTTGGATGAGCCATGGTGATACCATCACCGAACTTCCTGCCGGTTTCAAGGTTATAGCTTCTACCGATAAGGTTAAGAATGCTGCCTATCAGGCTGAAAATGAAAAGCTTTGGGGTGTTCAGTTTCATCCAGAAGTGTTCCACTCTACGCAGGGAACGCAGTTGCTGAAAAACTTCGTTGTAGATATTTGCGGCGGCAAGCAAGATTGGAGCGCAGCTTCGTTTATCGACACTACGGTGGCAGAGCTAAAGGCTCAACTCGGCAACGATCGTGTCATACTCGGTCTTTCTGGCGGTGTCGATTCGTCGGTGGCTGCGGTGTTGCTCAATAAAGCTATAGGCAAGAACCTCACTTGTATCTTTGTGGACCACGGAATGTTGCGCAAGAATGAGTTTACCGATGTCTTGCACGACTACGAGTGCCTTGGTCTTAACGTTATAGGCGTAGATGCCAGCGAAAAGTTTTTCGCCGACCTTGCTGGTGTTACCGAACCAGAGAAGAAACGCAAAATCATCGGTCGCGACTTTGTAGAGGTATTCGATGCCGAGGCTCGCAAAATTACAGATGCGCGTTGGTTGGCTCAAGGTACTATCTACCCAGACCGCATTGAGAGTCTGAATATTACGGGTAAGGTTATCAAGAGCCATCACAATGTTGGTGGTCTGCCCGAGGAGATGAATTTGAAACTTTGCGAACCGCTAAAATGGCTCTTCAAAGATGAGGTTCGTCGTGTGGGCAAACAGCTTGGTATGCCCGACCATCTCATCAAACGTCATCCTTTCCCAGGTCCAGGTTTGGCAGTGCGCATTCTTGGCGATATTACGCGCGACAAAGTTCGCATCTTGCAAGAGGCTGATGATATTTTCATTCGTGGCCTTCGCGAGTGGACCGATACCGATGGCGTCACGCTCTACGACAAGGTTTGGCAAGCTGGTGCAATATTGCTTTCTACAGTTCGCAGCGTAGGTGTCATGGGCGATGAACGAACATACGAAAATCCTGTCGCCCTCCGTGCTGTAACGAGTGTCGATGCCATGACCGCCGATTGGGCACATCTGCCATACGAATTCCTTGGCAAGGTTAGCAACGAGATAATCAACAAAGTTCGCGGAGTCAACCGCGTATGCTACGACGTAAGCTCAAAACCACCCGCAACCATCGAGTGGGAGTAATTCTTTAGAGTTATAAGTAATAGAAATATATGTTAGGACTGTCGCATAGAGTGGCAGTCCTTTTTTTGTTTTATATGGCTTAGTAAGCCAATAACTAAGGCGAAGTAGAAATCTACATTTTTATAGATTTTACGTAGTCCGAAGGTGTCATGCCGACATGCTTTTTGAAGCAACGGCTGAAGTAGCGTGGATCGTTGAAGCCAGAGTTGTACGCTATTTCGGATATTGGCAACTCTTCGGGTTGCTTCATATATTCTATTGCGCGCGATATGCGTGTGGCAGTTATGAAGTCGATAGGCGTGCAGTCGAGATATTGCTTCATTTTGCGGGCAAATGTGGCGCGGCTCATGTGTAGAGCATCGGCAATGGTTTCCACAGTGAGGTTTGGGTCGGAGATGTGGTCGCAGATGTAGTTATACACACTCTCGTTGAACTCCTTTTTCTCTTTGTCGTCCTTCTCTGCTGGCTGTTGAGATTTCGTTGCAACGCCGTCATTTTCAGGTCCTTTGGTTTCGTTGCGTTGAAGTCTCATGTTCTCGATAGCTTGCATAGTGCGCTTCGTAATCAAATGTTGCATGTGGCGGCGAAGCAGGATTGTAGCTATGAGTGCGATAATTATTATGCATACGCATAGAATAATAATGAACGAAGTTGTCTCGTATATATATGGTTCTATGTTGATATATAGCGTTTTATCGTTGTTGATGAAGAGTCCGTCGCCATTGGTGGATTTTACAGTGAGTTTGTGCAAGCCTGGCTTTAGCTTGGTGAAGAGCTCAGTTTTGTTGCCTTTGGTGTAGGTGAAAGTTTTGGCATTGTCGAGTTTGTAGGCAAACCACACCTGACCGCGTTTGTTGTAGTCGAGCACCGACATATACACAGAAAAATCGCGCAGCCACGGCTTCAGCGTAACTATGGAATCCATATCTATTTTCTGCATATTATTTATGCCCGTTGGGTCGATTGCTGGGAAATATATTGGCGCTAAAGTGCGTTTCTTCTTGAGCTTGTCGGGGTTGAATATCACCATACCTTCGGCGCAACCTTTCACAATAGTGCTATCGTTGAACTGAGAGAATGGGTAGAACGAGAAATGTTTGTCGGCATTGAAGAAGTCGGGCGAGGCATAAACATCAACGTCGTTGCTGCCGTTGTCTGTCTCTATCACGAGTAGCGCATTCTCCGTCACGCCAAGCACTTTGTCGCCTGTGGCAAAGAGCGTTAGCACCTCGCTATCGATATTCGAGGTTTGAATGCGCTGAAAACTTATGTTGTTCGATAGAATGTTTGTCTTGTTGCTGATTTTGCAAATGTTTCCACTCGCCACATAGATATTCCCTTCGGCATCTTGCGCTGCGCCGTACACAATCGACTGTGGCAGAGCGTTTTTGTTTTGCGCATTGGCCGATTGGTGGTAGAATTTCATTTGGCTGATATTTTCGATACTCGGGTCGCAAGTGTAAATGCCGTCCTCCGTGCACATTACAAGGCCTTGCGTAGTGGGCGTGAAGCAGCGAATTTGTATGGGCGTGCGACCATTTGTGCTTTCGCGAAGTTCGGCGCCAGTGTTGGTAAATAGGTATTCGCCATTGCTCTGCGGCGTAGCTATTATGAGCGCTCCGTAGAGGTCGCCAATCCAAATGCGGTCGTAAGTATCAATATAAATATCGTGAGCCTTATTTATTATCGACGCATTGTTTCGCGACGACGACCGTGTGTAGCTCTTCACCGTGTAGTGATTCTTGCTGCCATTTTCGGTGAATTTTAGCAGACCGTCTTGGAGCCCGGCCGCCCAGATATTGCCGCGGCTATCGTTGTCGAAGCGGCGAATGGCGTATCCACTTTTGCACTTCGTTTTTACTATGTCGCCAGAGTGGTCGAGGTAGCCAATAATCTCCATCTGTTTGTCGCGGAGTTCCACCGTTCCATCGTTGTATACAATCCACGTGCGCTTATGCGAATCGGTAAAAAAGCTAACAGTTTCGCGTTCTGTATCTATGCCGCTAAATATGTTGCATTGCTTATATATGTACCACAACCCGCGCGCTGTAGCCACCCAAAGGTTGCCGTCTTTATCGTAAATATGTTTATATATTTTGTTGGCTTGTGGATGCTCTACCGATGCCAAAATCTCGCGCCATTTATCGTTTTCAAGTTCTTGGTACGATGTTATGGTTGCGTATTTTGCCGTGTCGGGCATAGCTTCGAATCGCTGCGTGCGCCTGTTCCAAACGGCTTTGGTGCTGCGTTGTATACATAGTATATTATGGTCGGCGAGCTCCATAATATTGTCTATGCGGTTGAAAGGCAGAATGTTCTCCTGCGTTGGACGATGACCTTCGAAGGTAACTCCGTCGTAGCTATAGAGACCGTCGTTGGTGGTGAACCAAATAATGCCCAAACTATCTTGCGTGAGCGACTTAACCAGTTGGTTCGGGGTGTCGAGCACTCGTAGTTTCCAAACGTTCGCCATTGCGCCCGTTGTAACTATACTTATGAATATTAAGGTAGGTACTATTCTTCCTAAAAAAATCTTCATCACTTCGGTTGTTGGTTGGATATGTCTGCTTTCAATAGTTTGTAAAACTATGTAAAATATTGTTACGTCAATAGCGTAAATTCCCATGTATGCACCTAAAAGTGAAAAAGCATAAATATCTATTTTGAGTAACGTATCACAAATAAAAGTGGATAATGAGTGAAAATATCCACATCGATATGAGAAAAAATACACAATAATTAGCCCACCAAAACGGAATTTTGCACCCGCTTAGTTCGATGAACTAAAGCTTTTGCTAAGAGCATTATCCATAGACTGTTAATTAGAGTAGGAAATTTTCCCCTTTCTGTCTACGTTGTGATAACGGTAGCAGAGAGGTTTCTTTTATTCGACAATAAAGCTCAACAATGACAACAATAACATCTTGATGAAAACTAATTCTCGATGTAGGCGCGTGCCGCAGATGGTGATGCCCCCAAATAACTAACCAACCAATTAGGCGCCTTTTTGTTTGATAGATCCCGTGTAGCAGCCAATTGGGAGGATTGATAGTTTTATCTTTTGGCTTAACTTATCCATTATTGGCAAATAGAAGTGTGCTGATAATGGATAAGTTTTTTTTGACCGATATGCCGCATTTCTATTCTACATTTTTGTCACACTAAAAAAGCCGAATTCATTTACATCAATTCCAAATAAAGATTTTATTTTTACGCATTCTAAATTTAATTCTAAATAATAGATGGAAAGAACGAAAGCTCAAACGAGGGAAGTTGTGAAACATACGTTTGCCAAATTCTTGCAAGAGCATGGACATCGCAAAACTCCCGAACGCTACGCCATTCTCGACGAGATTTATAGCCGCAGCGGTCACTTCGATATAGAAACGCTCTATACTTACATGAAGAACAAAAACTATCGTGTGAGCCGTGCTACGCTCTACAACACGATGGAACTCTTGCTCGATTGCAAGTTGGTTGTGAAGCATCAGTTCGGTAAGAATTTGGCGCAATATGAGCGAGCATTCGACACGAAGCCCCACGACCACCTTATCTGCTTGCATTGCGGTGCCGTTTCGGAAGTCAGCGACGACGACATTTCTACATACATACAAAAAGCGACCTCGGCAGCCGACTTTGAGGAGAGCCATCACTCGCTATATATATATGGTACGTGCAAGAAATGCCAAGAGAAGCTGAAAAACGGCGGAGAAACGGCCGAATAGGCATCGTGCTGTTTAGAATCGATAAAGAAAAGGTGCTTTGCTGTTAATTTTAGCTCTGGTTTGTTGAAAATCATTATTACACAAATAACTTTGCACAACGGAATCTTGAGCACACTCAAGAGTCCGCTTTTTTTTGCATAAAACAAGAAACCGCGCGTGCGGTGCGCTAAATAATAGAATATCATGAAAGTAGACGTATTGTTGGGGCTTCAATGGGGCGACGAAGGCAAGGGTAAAATTGTAGACGTTCTCACCCCAAACTATTCGGCTGTAACACGTTTTCAAGGTGGTCCGAATGCTGGTCACACGCTTGAATTTGAAGGTCAGAAATATGTATTGAGGTCAATTCCCTCGGGCATCTTCCAAGGTGGCAAAGTAAATATTATAGGTAACGGCGTTGTGCTCGACCCAGCTCTCTTCAAGGTGGAAGTGGAGCAGCTCGAAGCATCTGGTCACAACCTCCACGAGCGCCTGCTCATCTCGCGTAAGGCGCACCTCATTCTGCCTACTCACCGCTTGCTCGATGCTGCATACGAATCGGCTAAGGGCTCTGGCAAAATAGGTACTACGGGCAAGGGCATCGGTCCTACGTATACCGATAAAATTAGCCGCAACGGTCTTCGCGTGGGCGATATAGAAATCGACTTCGAAGCTAAGTATAAGGCTGCTATCGAGCGCCATAAGGAGATTCTTAGTCATTATGATTATAAATATGACCTCGAACAAATTGAAAAAGATTGGTTTGCAGGCATTGAGAAACTCAAAGAGTTCCGCTTCATCGATAGCGAACACGAGATAAACAACATCCTCGCCGATGGCAAGCGCATCTTGGCTGAGGGCGCGCAAGGCACAATGCTCGATGTGGATTTCGGCTCGTATCCGTTTGTTACGTCAAGCAATACCATTTGCGCAGGCGCTTGCACGGGTCTTGGCGTTGCACCGAATAAAATTGGCGAAGTGTTCGGTATCTTCAAGGCATATTGTACGCGTGTAGGCAGCGGTCCGTTCCCTACCGAGCTCGAAAATGCTACGGGTGAGGAGCTTCGTAAACTTGGCAACGAGTTTGGCGCTGTAACTGGTCGTCCGCGTCGTTGTGGTTGGATAGACCTCGTGGCACTCCGCTATGCTGTGATGCTCAACGGCGTTACGCAGCTCATAATGATGAAGAGCGACGTTCTTGATGGTTTTGATACCATTCGAGCTTGCGTTGCCTACAACATAAATGGTCGTGAAACCGACGAATTGCCATTCGATATAAGTAAAGACGTTGAGCCTGTATATATGGATTTCGAAGGATGGAAAACCGATATGAGCAAGGTGACAAGCGAGGTTGAATTCCCCGAAGAGTATAAAGAGTATATAAAATTCATTGAAGATTATCTCGGCGTACCTATCAAATATATCTCTGTTGGTCCAGACCGCAAGCAGACCATTACGAGAGTGATTAGATAAGAAGTACTCGACAATAAATAATAAAGAGAGAGCTTTGTGGCTCTCTCTTATTTTTTTGTATCAGCCTATTATGGTAAATAGAATCTGCCCGTCAATCATTATTGGGCGGAAGAGGTATCCGAGTGCCGAGAAGAGCCATTCACCATTGATATTTATATACTTATAGCCAATCGGCAGTTCAGAAAATACGTTGCCTACGCGCAATTCGTGTAGTGCAAATGCGCGGCATGGCGGCATGGGATGGTTGCGCATGTAGTGGTGGAGTATAGCTGGGTCGGTTATTACCTGCTTGTGTCCATTATGTCTTTTGTGGAAATCCGGATATCGCGGCTCTACGCTACGAGGTGCGCCGTGTATAACCACTGCAGAGCTGCCATTGTTGTGGTAGCCGTTGGAGTTTGGCGCCTTTTTGTTGTTCGGCGTCGGCTTAGTATTGTGCGTCGGTTTGACGTTCGGTGCCGGCTTAGTGTTCGGTGCAGGTCTTGCTTCTGCCTGACTATTATTGTTGGTGCTATTGTTAGCCTTTTGCTTGGTTTCTGTTGTTGTTGTTCGCGTAGACGTTGATGTTCGCGTAGGCGTTTGTTGGCTTGTGTGGCGAGCCGATTGCGCATAGGAGTTGACCGAAAGGCCCGCGGTAATTAGAGTAATTGCCAATGCTGAGAGCAAATTCTTGTTGATTTTCATAGTTCTAAAATTTTATGTCAACGCTTTATTGCTAAAAACGTGCCAAACAAGTTTATCGTTGCATGTGCGTTGCTTGCTAAAGTAATTTGTAGTTATCAAAAATGCTACACATTTGTAATGTATTTATGACAAAAATGGGCGCGTTTTGCAAAATATTATGCAGAAAATTGCGCGTATGTAGCAATGTATAGTTTGCAAAACAAACGTTTGCACAAATTGAGTAGAAAATGAAAAGTGGCGGCTTTTATGTAGTAAGTGTTTGAATTATATGTACTTAATGGTTGCGATTTTTGATATAATTAATTTATACTATATCCAAATAAGTGGGGTACTGCACCGCTTTTGGAACATAGAGCTATTTTTACGCCGCCAAAGATATTTATGGATAGTCGAAGCACTATAAAACACGCTGGTGTAGTACGCGCGATACAAGGAAATTCGGCCGAGGTGGAGATTGTGAACAGCTCGGCATGCTCGTCTTGTAAAGCGCGTAGTATGTGTAATGCGTCGGAAAGTAAGACAAAAGTTGTTGATGCGCTGCTTCCCATGGGTCAGCCTGTTGACGTAGGTCAGCAAGTAGATGTGGTGGGCGAGGAGCGCATGGGAATGACCGCTGTGCTGCTTGCATACGTATTGCCATTGATACTTATGCTGATTGTGCTGATAGTTGCCAAGAACCTCGGCTACGGCGATGCGCAAGGAGGTTTGGCTGCGTTGGGTGTACTTGTTCCATATTATGCTGTGCTATACATATTTAGAAGCCAGATAGGCAAAAAAATCATTTTTACTATAGAACTAAAAAACCAATAAATAACTGATAACTACAATGAATGTTGTGTTAATAACGATTGCGGTCTTGGTAGTATTGGGCTTAGTGGCATCGGTGATATTGTACTTCGTTGCCAACAAGTTCAAGGTCTACGAAGATCCGAAAATAGGCGAAGTAGAGAGCGTATTGCCAGGCGCCAATTGTGGAGGCTGTGGATTTCCCGGCTGTCATGGTTTGGCAGAGGCATTGACTAAAGCCGACGATTTGTCGGCTATTGGTTGCCCTGTGGGTGGCGCTCCAGTAATGGAAAAAGTTGCAAAAATTCTTGGCAAAGAGGTAGTTGCTTCCGATCCGAAAGTGGCAGTTGTTCGTTGCAACGGCTCGTGCGACAATCGTGCTCATAAGCTTGAGTATGATGGCGCTAAGTCGTGTGCTATTGCATCGACGCACTTCGCAGGCGAGACCGATTGCTCGTTTGGCTGTTTCGGCTACGGCGATTGCGTTGAAGCTTGTCAGTTCGATGCCATCAGCATCGACGAGAAGACCGGCCTTCCAGTAGTCGACGAGGAGAAGTGTGTGGCTTGTGGCGCTTGTGCTAAGGCTTGTCCGAAGAACATTATCGAGATTCGTAAGAAGGGTAGAGTGGTGCAAGGTACGGCTCGTCGCGTATGGATTTCGTGCGTGAATAAAGACAAAGGCGCTGTAGCTATGAAAGCGTGCAAAACCTCTTGTATTGGTTGCGGAAAATGTGCCAAAGTATGCAAATTTGAAGCAATCACTATCGAAAACAATCTTGCATATATCGACCCGGAGAAATGTAAGGCTTGCGGCATGTGCGTAAACGAATGTCCTAAGAAGGCTATTCATGCGACATTCACCCCGCCAGCACCAAAGCCAAAACCTGCTCCAGCACCTGCTGCCACTGAGGCTGCTAAGCCAGAAGAGAAGCCAGCTGAGCAAACAAATACGTCAAAAGAATAATTAGGAGGAAATAGAAGTGCTAAAGACATTCAAAATAGGAGGCATCCATCCGAACGACAATAAATTGTCGGCGGGAAGCGCCATTCAAGTTTTGCCTGTTCCTCAAGAAGTTACCGTGCCAGTAGCTCAACATATTGGTGCTCCTGCAAAGCCCGTTGTTGCTGTGGGCGACACGGTGAAAGTGGGACAGTTGTTGGCTGAAGCTGGCGGTTTCGTCTCGGCAAATGTGCATTCGCCAGTGTCGGGCAAAGTGAAGAAAATTGAAGACTTTATCGATGGTAATGGCTATCGTAAAACCGGTATAATTATTACCGTTGAAGGTGACGAATGGGTAGAAACCATCGACCGTTCTATTGGTATCAAACGCGAGATTACGCTCGCTCCTGCCGACATAATAAAGAAGATTGGCGAGATGGGCCTCGTAGGTATGGGTGGCGCGACATTCCCAACACACGTTAAGTTGGCGGTTCCTCCAGGAAAGAAATGCGAAGCTCTCATTATCAATGGTGTAGAGTGCGAACCATATCTCACCAGCGACCATCGTTTGATGCTCGAAAAGGGCGAAGAGGTGCTCATTGGCGTGAAAATACTTATGACAGCTCTCGGCGTACATAATGCATACATAGGTATAGAGAATAACAAAAAAGATGCTATTGAATACCTAACTAAACTTGCGGCAAGTTATCCTGGCATAACAGTTCAACCGCTGAAGATGCGCTATCCGCAAGGAGGCGAGAAACAACTCATCGACGCTTGCATCGGTCGTCAGATTCCTTCGGGCAAGTTGCCTATCGATGTGGGTGCTGTTGTGCAAAATGTTGGTACGGCATACGCTGTGTATGAGGCTGTTCAAAAGAATAAACCTCTCATCGAACGAGTTGTTTGCGTAACTGGTAAGCCACTTCAGAAGCCTTCGAACTTCCTTGTACGTATAGGTACACCAGTTCAGGCTGTTATCGATGCAGCTGGTGGCGTGCCAGAGAACTGCGGCAAGGTGATTGGCGGTGGTCCTATGATGGGTCGCGCATTCACACGACTCGATGTGCCTGTAATCAAAGGTACTTCTGGCATACTCTTGATGTCGGAAGAGGAGTCGAAGCGAGGCGAAATGTCACCTTGTATTCGTTGTGCAAAGTGCGTAAGCGTTTGTCCTATGGGTCTCGAACCATTCCTCATATCTAAAGTATCTATGAAAGGCGATTGGGAGATGGCAGAAGAGAATCATATTATGGATTGTATCGAGTGTGGTTCATGTAACTACACGTGTCCATCGAACCGTCCGTTGCTCGACTACATACGCTTAGGTAAAGGAAAAGTAGGAGGCATACTTCGCGCTCGTGCAGCTGCTAAGAAAGCTGCAGAAGAGGCAGCAGCTGCCGAAAAGAAATAATAACAATAAAGAATGCAAATAAATAATAATGAGCAAACTAACTATATCTCCGTCACCGCACGTGCATAGCTCCGACTCGGTAAAGAGGAATATGTATGGAGTTTTGTTGGCTTTGTTGCCAGCTTTAGGATTCTCGTTGTGGGTGTTTGGTCTTGATTCGTTGCGCGTTGTGCTTATATCTATAGTATCATGCGTACTTATTGAGTTCCTTGTACAAAAATTTATAATGAAAGTGAAGACAACCATTTGCGACGGCTCAGCCGCAGTTACTGGTTTGATACTTGCTTTCAACTTGCCATCGAACCTCGATTGGTGGATTATTGTTGTAGGTGCACTATTCGCTATTGGCGTATGCAAGATGACATTCGGCGGCTTAGGTCAGAATATTGTCAATCCTGCTATTGCTGGTCGTGTGTTCCTCTTGGTGTCGTTCCCAGCACAAATGACTACTTGGCCGATGCCACACGCTGTAGATGGCACTACGGGGGCTACTCCACTTGCCATGATGAAAGAGGGTTTGAAAAGTGGTCAGTCGGTTAGCGAAATAATGGCAGCTAATGGTATGCCAAGCTACTCTGACATGCTTCTTGGCAATATGGGCGGTTCGCTCGGCGAAATGGCCGCTATAGCACTTATAGTCGGCTTGGTAATTCTCTTGTGTGCTAAGATTATCACGTGGCACATACCAGTAAGTATCTTGGCTACAGTATTCGTCTTCGCTGGCATACTTAACTTGTGCGACCCTGAGTCATACGCATCGCCACTTTTCCATTTGCTCACTGGTGGCGTGCTCTTCGGCGCTATATTTATGGCTACCGACTATGTCACCTCGCCAATGGCTCCTTCGGGCATGATTATTTATGGCGTTGGTATAGGCATACTTACTGTTCTTATACGTACGTTCGGCGCTTATCCTGAGGGTGTGTCGTTTGCAATATTGATTATGAATATTGTTACGCCGCTCATCAATACCTATTGTAAACCAAAACGTTTCGGGGAGGTAGCAAAATGAAAAAGTTAGAATCTACATTGCCAAACATGGTCATCGTTTTGTCCGTTGTTTGCTTAGTATCAGCTTCTTTGCTTGGCTTTATGTATGGCGTGACGGCAGAACCTATCGCCCGCATTGAAAAGCAAACCCTCGAAAATGGTATCAAAAAGGTAATCCTCGATGAGGCTAATCAGGATGCTCAAATCAACGTCGAAGTTCGCGAAGATGGCGCATTCACCTTCTACGAAGTTACCGATGCTCAAGGTCAGAAACTTGGTACGGCTGTGAAGACTGCTGTTCAAGGCTTCTCTCCTGATTTGACTGTGCTTGTTGGATTCAATACCGAAGGCGACATCAAAGGTTACGAAGTGCTCAAACACAGCGAGACTCCTGGTCTTGGTGCAAACTGCGTTAGCTGGTTCCAGAAGGGCGGCAAAGGCGACATCATAGGTAAGAACCCTGGCAAAAACAACCTTACCGTCTCTAAAGATGGCGGCGAAGTTGACGCCATAACCGCTTCTACCATCACTTCGCGTGCATTCCTTGGCGCTGTGAATGCGGAATATCAGCAACTCTTTGGCAGCAAAGGCACTAATGCCACCACTGGTGCTACACAACGTCATGCAGAATGTAGCGGTGAAAAACACTGCGAAAAGGCTGAAGGTTGCAACCACTCTTGCGAGGCTAAAGCTGATGGCGAAAAATGCCAACGTCAGTGCTGCAAAGAGAAAGCGCAGAACGATAGTATCAAAACTGAATAATTCGATATTGATATGAATAAGATAAAGATATTAGTAAACGGTATCGTCAAGGAAAACCCGACGTTCGTGCTTCTCCTTGGTATGTGTCCTACGTTAGGTACTACCACTTCTGCTATAAATGGTATGGGCATGGGTTTGGCTACGCTCTTTGTGCTCATTTGCAGCAACGTAGTTATCTCGGCTCTCAAAAAACTCATTCCCGACATGGTGCGCATTCCGTCGTTCATCGTAATTATAGCAACGTTCGTTACTGTACTTCAGATGATTATGCAAGCATACGTACCAAGTTTGTATGCATCGCTCGGACTTTTCATTCCACTTATCGTGGTTAACTGTATCGTGCTTGGCCGTGCAGAGGCTTTTGCAACCAAGAATACTCCAGCCGACTCGTTCTTCGATGGCTTGGGCATCGGCCTTGGCTTCACCCTCGCACTGACGCTTCTTGGCGCCGTTCGCGAACTCCTTGGCTCAGGCATGATTTTCGGCTGTCGCATCTGGTCTGAGACCTACGGCGCACTTGCATTCGTGTTGGCGCCTGGTGCATTCATTGTGTTGGGCTATCTTATAGCTATTATGAACAAAATAATTAAGAAGGCATAAAATGGAATATATACTTATAGTAATATCGGCCATCTTCGTCAACAACGTAGTGTTGTCGCAGTTCCTCGGCATCTGTCCGTTCCTCGGCGTGTCGAAGAAAGTTAGCACGGCAGTGGGCATGGGCGCCGCTGTAACCTTTGTGCTTACTTTGGCTACCATAGTAACCTACCTTGTTCAGCAGTACATACTCAACCCATTCAACTTGCAATATCTGCAGACGATAGCATTCATTCTTATCATCGCAGCTCTCGTGCAGATGGTTGAGATTATCCTCAAGAAGGTGTCACCTTCGCTCTATCAGGCGCTTGGCGTATTCTTGCCACTCATCACCACCAACTGCTGCATCCTTGGTGTAGCTATCACCGTTGGCAATGGCACCTACAACG
This sequence comes from Bacteroidales bacterium, assembly GCA_017539645.1. Classification (GTDB taxonomy): domain Bacteria; phylum Bacteroidota; class Bacteroidia; order Bacteroidales; family Marinilabiliaceae; genus W3P20-009. The sequence continues at coordinate 26,695 of JAFYCM010000083.1, read as the reverse complement.
CTCAAGGTCTTGCCGATCCAGGACTTTTGGCAGGCGTTGTTTATGCAATAGCCACGGCAATTGGTTTTGCTCTCGCATTGGTACTCTTTGCCGGTGTTCGCGAGCATCTCGAACTTATGGATGTGCCCAAAGCAATGAAAGGCACGCCTATCGCAATCATCGTAGCTGGTATTATGGCTATGGCATTTATCGGCTTCTCTGGTATGGTGTAGTAAACAGAATATTTGTTACTAATTAATGGCCAGTTGCATCTTCGGGTGCGGCTGGCTTTTGTTTTTTATGTTGCTGCATATCGAATAATGGATAATAAGTGTTTTTATATGTATAAATATGTTACGAATACATTACCGATACATTGATGAGTTGCATTGATTATTAGACGGTTAATAAAAATTTGGCTTACTTATTTGCTTACTACGGCAATTGAGGGCAGAATGCCCCACATACATTTGCTTCAAACTCAAAAAAACACGTATGAACAAGAATTTATTATTCATTTGGGGAACTTTTATGTCCGTCGTGGCCAATTCGCAAGAATTGCAACAAAGTGTCTATCTCGATTTCGGTTCCAATGTAACCAATCGAGGTGTGGAGACATCAAATCCTGATGCAAATAATAACTATTGGAATAATATTCTTGCTAATTCTGGCAACTATATAGCGGCCAATAGTCGATTTGAAGGCATCGTAAATAGTCAAAACGAAGCTACGGAAATTAGTGTCACGTTTCAGAATCGATTTACTACCAACGGCCTTAGTGGTGGTGGTGGTTTGACCAATCCGCAGGTAGATATGCTTGCTGATATGGCTGTAGCGTCGGCTACGAGCGATTATATGTTTATAGAAAAAAGTGAAGACAATAGCAGCTTTATTGTTGCGGGTCTCAACATCGATCATGCATATCAGTTTTGTCTGTTTGCAAGTCGTAGCGCTTCCGACAATCGTATAGGTTACTATACATTATCGGGCTACAATTCGTTTCGAGGCGAAATGCAAGCTGCTGGAGCCAATTTGGGTGGTAGCGGTGTGAATCAAAATGTGTCGCAAACCCTAATTACCGATTATATCTTCCCAAAGCCTGATGGAACAATTACCATCACCGTTAGTCGTAAGCAAGGCGATTATATACCTCTTAACTCAATGCGTCTGTCTGAATTTACAGGCGTAGAAAAGCCTGTTGTTGTGCAATATGAGTCTATGACGCTTACGGGCACTGCTGTAGAAGGTGGCTCTGTAAAAATGAATAACACCATACTTAATAAAGAGAAACAATCTAACGTGTTTGAAACCTTTGTGAAATTGTCGGCTGGTACATATTCATTTGTAGGCACATTGAACAATGGAACCGAAGTGTCTATAGGCGTTGGAAATAGTGCTAACAGTATAAAAACTAATGGCGAAAATTTTGTTGTTGATGAAGAGCAAGTTGTTCAACTTACTGTCGATGCGACCAACAATACCATATCGCTCAATAAGATAACTGGTATTTATGTTACGGGAAGCATTAGTTCTGCTGGCTGGTCGACTAATGGTGAAGAAATAACATACGATAGCAATGGAATATGGAAAAGCGATGTTGAGTTCACAAAAGATGGTACCAATAGCGATCCTTCGCGCATCGTTTTCTTAATTAATCGAAGCTGGAATCAGCAGCTAAAAAGTGTTGCTGGCGAGCGCCTAAAACTTGGTCTTGCGGCGCAAGGCTATTCGCTCAACGACATTCGTCTCACAAAAGGTAGATACAATATAGAAATTGACCTCCGTAACTATAAGTATGTGATTACACCTGTAGATGGTATTGATCCTCACCGCATTACGGTTATTGGCTCGTCGGTGGCCAACGGACAAGGTGCTACCAATAACGAAGGTTATGCATATCTATTGGGACAGAATCTTCAAAATAGATTCTCTCAAGGTGAAAGTGATTATCCATTCTACACTTCGGGTGTTGCTATAAATGGTAATAGCACAATAGATGTAGGTAATCGCTACGACGACCTTATCAACAATTTTGGCTCTTATGTAATTATAGGTCTCGGACTTGGCAACGAAGGTCTGCACGAATCGAGCAACAAGGAGGCTACTTATAACCAATGGAAAAACAATATGCTCGCCCTTGTAGAAAAAATGCAGAATGATGGTAAAACGGTTGTGGTTACTAATAACTATCCACGAGGCGACTACAACGCTACCGACTATGATTATGTAAAAAAGATGAATCTTGAAATGCAGCAGTGGAACATACCAACGGTGAACTTTTTAGGCGTGCTCGATAACTGCGAGAACAACGGACAATGGGCCGAAGGTTACCAAGTTCAGGGAGATGTGTATCATCCTACAACAGAAGGACACCAAGAGATGCTAAGCGCCTTTGTACCGTCGCTTTTTGATGCGCTTGCCGCACAAAAGATTCAACCTCAGCGTATAAGCGTCACAGAAGGCTTTGCTCTTCAACAAGAACAGAGCATATCATTAACTCCTGAAGCTGGCGTTCATTCGTTCTCTATATACATAAAAATAAAGACGCAAAAGGCAAGTCCATGCGTAACTATGAACTTCGAGAATGGTGAGAAACTCAATATTGAAGTGCCTCAATCTCTTGCAGATGGCCTTTGGCATACTTATGCATTAAGTTACTATTATGCTGCAGGGAAATATGTTACTTATGAAGATGCTGCTGCGGTTAATGCTGCTGATTGTCAGCAATATGCATTGAAAAATATTACGATTAATGGTGATGCTGAATATGCCGATTTGATGTTTTATCGCGCAGGGATGAACGCCGACGAGATTGCCGCAATAGAAGAAGGCAAGATGCTAAAATCGAGTCTCGAAGTATATTGCCCATTAGCAAACCACTCGCTCGACAATTTGGCTCAATCCACAAACAGTGTAGAATTCAATGGCTCTAACGTTGTTACCTCTGTTGGAAAAAAAGTAGAGGCAAAAGGAAGTAATATCTATTACAATCTCAAAGGACAACGAGCTACAAAGCATTCGCGAGGAATAGTGATAACCAATGCCACAAAAGAACTGAAATATTAAACATAGTAGTTAATATAGATTTGTAATAGTTTGATTGCCAGTTGCATCTTCGGGTGTGGCTGGCTTTTTTGTATAAATGGAGATGCGGAGTGCGGCGGCTCCAAAAATTTCGCCCCATCAATGACTGCTCTCCGCCCCAATTTTCTGGCAGTTCATTGAATTCGTTTTGTGGCGCGTGGCGTGGCGTGTAGACTTGCAGCGTAAAACAAACGAATGCTCAATGAATATCCGATGCTTTTATATCACGCTCATCGCTGCAGCTGTAGCCATAGTGGCGTGTTCGCATACAAAAAATACGCAAGAGACAAGTTGGAAACCAACGTTGCCCGAAGGTCTCCATGTAGATATGCAGCAGCCTCCGCTCGATTCTCTTGGTCGTCCATTGCCTCCGCCCGAAGGTTTCGATGGTGCGATGCGTCCTCCGCACGACTCTCAGGGGCGACCTCTTCCGCCGCCAAACGGTGGTCATCGTGAGCGCCACGAGGTTGTTGTGGGTCACGTGGGCAATGGCGGACTGAAGCACATAGCGGGCGATGCAGAATATAAAGGTGCCACATACCTATCCGACTCGACCGACCAAAACGCTGTGCAGCAAAACCATGGCTCGCTCGCGCTTGTCGACTGCCACATAATTAAGTCGGCGGGCAATAGTAGTAATGCGGATGAGAGTAGCTTCTACGGGACAAACTCGGCACTCTATGTGGCTGGCGAAGGTTCCGTCATGAAAGTTACGGGCGGCGATATAACCACCTCGGCAGTGGGCGCGAATGCTGGTTTTGCCTACGGCAAAGGCGTGCTAAACATCAGCAAGACCAAAATACGTTGCAAGGCCAATCTCTCGCGCGGCATACATGCTACGGGTGACGGTGTGATATGCGCATACGACCTTGATGTGGAGACGTGCGGCAACAATAGCTCCGTCGTGGCTACCGACCGTGGTGGCGGAAAAGTCTCGGTGGATAGAGGTACGTATATATGTCGTGGCAAAGACTGCGCTGTGGTCTACTCCACGGGCGAGATTGTGGTGGAGAATGCTAAAGGCGAGAGCGTGCACGGCGAAGTGTGCGTTGTTGAGGGCGACAACTACGCAAAACTCATCAACTGTGAGATGAAGGCTGGCTCCAACGAGCGTGGCATAATGATATTGCAAAGCGGTTCGGGCGATGCTCATGGCAAACATGGCAAAGTAGATATAGATGGCGGCACGATAGAACTCACGAGTGCTACAGCGTCCCTCGTAGAAGTGCCAACAAACGCAACGGGCACAGTAACTATCACCGACGCGGAGCTAAACGTGCCCAGCAAAATACTTATGCGCGTGGCGTATAACAAACGTTGGAAGACGCGTGGCGGTTCGGGCAATCTTGTGCTTGCAAGTAGAAACTCGCATACCTACGAAGGCACAGTAGAACGCGACGCAGACTGCACGCTCAACGTAACTCTCCGGCGTGGCGTCACGTGGCGACTCACCGCCGATGCCGCACTCGACACACTGACTATCGAGCGCGGTGCCAAAGTAGACACAAATGGTTTTAATCTGAATACAATAGTGACAATAGAGTAATAATAGTGGGCTTACACAACAACAGTTTTTTTCAACACAGAGGGTAAAGGTCGGGGCTTGTGACAAGTCACCGACCTTAATTATGAGTTACGAGTTTTCAACTTTCCATTTTCAACTTTCAACTTTCAACTTTCAATTTCCAATTTCCAATTGTGAATTATTTTAACACTACCATACTAAAATCACATCACTTAGCTTATAAGAATCTTGTTACTTTTGTCGGCAACAAAAACGGTTAAAAATCAATTTCAAACCAAAGAAACCTGCATAGAGATGCAACCGCAATCATTCGTCAAAATTTTCACAGGTACCAGCACTCGCTACCTCGCTGAAAAAATCAGTGCCTCCTTCGGACAAAAACTCGGAGAAATCACAAAGATTAATTTTTCTGATGGTGAATACACCACTCGCTACAACGAGACATTGCGTGGATCACACGTTTTTCTCATCCAGAGCACATTTCCACCTGCCGACAACCTTTTTGAGCTACTCATGATGGTCGACGCAGCTAAACGTGCTTCTGCTGCAAGCATTGTTGCTGTCATGCCATACTTTGGCTGTGCTCGCCAGGATCGCAAAGACCAGCCTCGTGTTGCCATAGGTGCAAAACTCGTTGCCGACCTTCTGCAAGCTGCTGGCGTCAATCGCGTAATTACGATGGATTTGCACGCCGACCAGATTCAAGGTTTCTTCAACATTCCTGTAGACCATTTGTATGCTTCAACCATCTTCGTTCCATACATACGTAGCTTGCAACTCGACAACATCGTCATTGCATCGCCAGACGCAGGTGGTTCTAAACGCGCTCATTCATATTCGAAATATTTCGACGCTCCACTCGTAATTTGTCACAAGCATCGTCCTCAACCAAACGTCGTAGGTGAGATGCGTGTTATTGGCGATGTGGTAGGCAAAAACGTCATCCTCCTCGACGATATGATCGACACTGCTGGCACGCTCACCGCAGCAGCCGACAAAATGTTGGAGCTTGGCGCACTTTCGGTTCGTGCCTTCGCTACCCACGGCGTACTCTCGGGTCCGGCCTACGAGAATATCGAGAAGTCGAACATCAACGAGGTTGTGATTACCGACTCTATACCATTGCGTAAAGAGTGCGCTAAGATTAAGGTTTTGTCTGTTGCCGATATGTTCGCCGAGACCATTGCGTGCGTATACAACAACGAAACCATAACAAAGCATTTTATTTTCAGAAAATAAGCAATACATTTGCGCCCGCAAAAAAGCAAGCGTGTGATGGGAGATTAAGCACCAAGCAAAATTGCACTTAATTTTGAGTAACACATTAATTTACAGTACAAATGCAAACATTTGACATCAAAGGTTCAAAACGCGAAGTAGGCGGTAAGAAAGCCGTAAAAGCACTCCGCGCAGAAGGTAAAGTTCCTTGCATCATCTATGGTGAAGGTAAAGAGGGTACTCCATTCGCAGTTCCCGAAGCAGATTTCCGCAATCTTATCTACACTCCTAACGTTTACATCGTTAATGTTGACGTTGATGGTGATGTAAAAAAAGCCGTTTTGAAAGACATTCAATTCCACCCACTTTCAGGAAAGATTCTTCACGTTGACTTCCTCGAAATTCGCGATGACAAAGCAATAGAACTCTCTATTCCTGTTGAGCTTCAGGGTAACAGCGAAGGTGTTCGTGCCGGTGGTAAATTGCAGCTCGAAATGCGCAAACTTATCGTTAAGGCTCTTCCTGCACAAATGCCAGACCGCGTTGTCGTAGACGTTACCGACCTTGGTCTTGGTAAGTCTAAGAAGGTTGGCGAGCTCCACTTCGATAACTACGAAATCGTTAATGCTAAGAGCGCTGTTGTTGTTAGCGTTAAGATGACTCGCGCAGCTCGTTCTTCAGCCGACGAAGCAGCTGCTGCAAAATAATTCTGAATAAATTTTCATCTATAATGTCCGCAACACTCCCGTTGTGGACATTTTTTTTGCGCCTACACTTTAGCCGCACTGTCTATTCTACGTGATAACACACGACAAAATTTGAAACACACGATACACAAAAAAGAGTATTTCGTTACACATTTGGGGGCTTTCTCCTTTGATTTTCAATTTTTTTTACAATCTTTGTTTTCTCCTTTTGCTGAGGAGTGTGCATAACTCACACTATATAAGTACACATACAAGAAAATAGCAACATGCCTATGAACGTAAATCATTCATATTTGCGTAACATATTGATAATCCCCCCCAGTAGGGCGAGGATAGAAATATTATATATATTACCACCATAGCGAGCGGTGCTTTCTCTACACGGGAAGGCGTCGCTCGCGTACTTTTTTGTACATACACAAGATTATTGATCAAAAATTGAAATAAGTATGATTAGAAAATTATTAACAACACACGTGCCGAAAGCTTTATGCTTACTTGTTATGCTTTCGGGTATAGCTACTGGAGCTTGGGCACAAACAGATGCTGTTGCCAGTGTGTCCGATGGGACGACAACAACTCCTTATAGCGAATTTAGCGAAGCTCTTGCAGCATGGGTAGATGGCAGCACGCTTACGCTTCTCAAAGATGTTGAGACTGCAAGCACGATAAGCGCTCCTAATGGTAATCATGTGCTTGATCTCAATTCTCATGTATTGAAAGGTACTGGTTCAGAAATGAGTGTTATCTCAATATTTGAGGGCGCAGATCTAACAATAAATGGACCAGGTAAGATTACTGGCGGAACTGGAGATAGAACTGGCGGCGGATATAAACGAGGTGGTGCTATAAGTGTAGGATCAATTGCAGTTCCAGAATTAGGTGGAACTGTAACTATCAATAACTGTGAAATCAGTGAGAATGCTGCTGATTTTGGAGCTGGAATTTATACCTACGGTGGTAACACAACTCTGAACAACGTGCTAATTACCAAGAATTCGACACTAATCTATATGGATGGCGGAACCCTTACCGTAATAGACTCTAAAATTACAGGTAACAACGGTGCGACATTTCTTTGTAGGAGTGCATTGATAAGAGTAAAGGGTAAGACAATCATTTACGACAACGAAACAAACGGCAAGCAGAACAATTTGTACTTGCACCATAATTCATCAGAGGACAGTTACATTGAAGTAATTGGAGAACTTGATGCAGATGCAAAGATTGGTATTAATAAGGCTGATGCTCCTATAGTTTTATCACAGGGGTCTACAGATTATAATGATGTGAGCAAATTCGTCAGCGACAATGAAAACTATATCGTTAGGAAGACTGCGGAAGGTCAGTTGAAGTTGGGTGTTCCGTCTGTTGCAAGCGTAACTGCTGAAGGCACAACCACCGAGTATGAGGCTCTTGCCGAAGCACTCGAAGCTTGGGTAAGCGGAACAACTTTACATCTTCTTAAGGATGTTGAGACAGCAAGCACTATCAATGTTCCTACCGGAGACCATACATTCGATTTGAACGGTTGCGTCCTCAAGATGACAGGCAGCAGCGGAAGTATTTTCCATGTTGGCGCTGGAGTTAATTTGGTAATGTGTGATAACGCAGAAGACAAACCTGTGCATTATTATACACCAAATGAATCTGGTCCTGCAACAATCAGCGAGACAGAGACAGAATACTCATTTACTGGAGGTTATATCACCGGTGCAATTGGAGAAAGTAATAACGGTGGGCAAAGCTATGGTGGACGCTATGTTGGTGGCGGTGTAAACGTAGTAGGCGGCACCTTCACTATGAATGGTGGTACCATCTTCGGAAACGGAAAATACGAAGAATGGTATAGTGGTGGTGCTGTACAAGTTACTGGCGATGGAGAGTCGACGGGCGTCTTTACGATGAATGGTGGTGCTCTCATTGGTAACGCAGCACAATTTGGTAGCGCTATCGAGCTTATTGGATATGAGCCTTATGCTCATGGACCAGGTGAATGCACTATAAACGGAGGAGAGATTAAGCACAATGCAGTGCATTATGGCACAATCAGAATGTGTCAGGATGCATACGTTACAGTACTAAATATCAACGGTGGTTCAATAACCAATAACGTTGCTCGTAGTAAAGCAGCCGCAATACTTGCTGATCTTTCACTTCCTGGTGATGCCTTTACAATGTCAGGAAATCCTGTCATAAAGGATAATTATAACGGTGATGTTCCTTCTAACATCTATTTGTCTAGCGGTCAAATCACTATTACTGGTGCTCTTGACGAATCAGCCATTGTAGGCATGACGATGAAAACTCCTGGCGTATTCACTAACAGTGAGAATGTTGGACTCAACGACCTATCGAAGTTCTTCAGCGACGACAAGACATATCTCGTCAAGAAGACTGCCGAAGGTCAGTTGAAGTTGGGTGTTCCGCCTGTGGCAACCGTAACGGCTGATGGCACAACAACAGAATATGAGACTCTTGCCGAGGCACTCGAAGCATGGGTGGATGGCAGCACGCTGACGCTACTGAAGGATGTAGAGACCGCAAGCACAATCACTGTTCCGAGTGGTGACCATACGCTGAATTTGAACGGACACAACCTTACCAAGACTGGAAGTGGTCGTGTATTTGATGTTGCCTCCAACAGCACGTTGAATCTTTACGATTATGTAGGTAATGGTGTTATCTCTGGAGGATACGTGACAAGTGGTAATGGTGGAGGAGTCGCAGTAGTGGGCACATTCAATATGTATGGTGGCATTTTGAGTGGAAATACCGTTACCCGCACTGCAGCTGGACAAGGACATGGCTGCGCTGTTTTCATTACTGGTGGTGGAAATTTCAATATGAGTGGCGGCAGTATTACTGAAAACACAGGTTTGCATGGTGCAATATCCTTGCTAAATGATGCTAACTGTACAATCACTGGTGGTTCCATTACAAACAACGCTACTAATGGAGCAATCCATACTAATGGTCTTAATGGAGAACTACATTTAACTATCACTGGAGGCGTTATCGCTGCTGATGGTGATAAGTATGGCGTTTTACTTACTGGCAAAACAGATGACTCCTTTACTCTTTCTGGAAATCCGAGCATATCAAGTATCTCTATTAGTAATAGTAGTGAGGATCTGCGTCTCGAAATAGGGGGAACTCTTACTTATGATACACCAATTCCTGTCTATTTGAGTTCAGGTTTAGGCTGGGTTACCCGTGGTTGGAAAAACAATATGGGGGATGCCGAGCCATCTGATTATTTCGTAAGTGGCAATGTTAGCTATGATATAGTTAAGGATGGTGAAGAATTGAAACTTTATGTTCCGCCAGTTGCTACCATAACCATTGGAGACGCTACCACAGAATACACAACTCTTACCGATGCCCTCGCTGCATGGGTAGACGGCAGCACGCTCACACTTCTCAAAGATGTTGAGACTGCAAGCACTATCACTGTTCCGAGTGGCACATATACACTCGATTTGAATGGGTGTGGTCTTAGGGCAATAGGAACTGGCTACAGCATAATCACAGTTAGCTATGGTGCAAGTCTTACGTTAGCCGATAGCCGTCCGACAGCAACAACGCATTACTTCTCTGTTGAATCTCCAACTTCTAACGGTGCTGGACTTGCTACCGACATCAGCGACATAGACAATGGTAATCAGTTGTCTTTTCAAGGAGGCTACATCACGGGAGCGAATAATTCAGGTCCTGGCGGTGCAATTGCTGTAGCAGAATATGGCTATCTTAGTATAAATGGTGGTACGTTAATAGGTAATTTGACTGATGAACAAGGTGCTGGCCTTTATGTATACCATAACCAAACCAAGGATCCTACTGTACGTTTAACCATGACTGGTGGTGCTGTGATATATAATAAGACCACAGGAAATAAAGGTTGGGGCGGCGGCATCAATGTCGGAGGTAAAATTGTCATGTCGGGTGGTATAGTAGCTCATAACGTTTCGTCTATGGACAAAGGAGGAATTCATTGCCATTACATTGATATGAGCGGTGGTTCAATTGTGGACAATTTTGCAGAAAACTCTTTTTCTGGAGGTGTTCATGCCGATTGTGGTGTGACACTTTCTGGTTCTCCTGTTATTACTGGCAATACCGCAAATGGAGTCGTTCATAATCTTGATTGGGATGTTTATAATGAGTTCCCGACTCTTTCTGTTACAGGAGAACTAACTTGCCCTGACAATTCAATAGGTATTACAATGGCTACCCCTGGCGTATTCACCAACAGCGAGAATACTGCTCTCAATGACGCAAGCAGATTCTTCAGCGACGATGAAAATTATCGCGTAAAGAAGAATGCCGATGGCCAGTTGACGTTAGCTCTTGCACCTGTTGCAAGCGTAACTGCTGAAGGTACAACTACAGAGTATGAGACGCTTGCCGAAGCACTCGAAGCATGGGTGGATGGCAGCACGCTGACGCTTCTCAAAGATGTAGATAATACAGAGACAATCACCGTTGATAACAACCGTACACTCGATTTGAACGGTCGTGGTCTCAATCACATAGGTGACTATATGGCGATTATGGTCGACGGTGGTGGAAATCTAACATTGAAAGATAGCGACCCAGAGACCGTCCATTACTTCTCAGTAGATGATGGTGTTGCAACCAATATCAACGACGAAAGTGGGGAAAAGAGCTTCACCGGTGGCTATATCACAGGAGGAAAAACCCGTAATTATGATAGTAGTATTTACACTACTGAAGGCGGAGCCATTTTGCTAAAGAAAGGTGACTGCACAATGGAAGGCGGAACCTTAATAGGAAATGCAGGCAATGCTCAAGCAGTTGGTGTCTATTCCGGAACCTTCACTATGAATGGTGGCAAAATCAGCTATAATAACAATGGTTTTCATTTACGTTCCGGAAGTGATAGTTATCCATTCCCAGGTACCAGTGGTGGCACAGTTGCCAATTTGGTGATGAATGGTGGCGAAATCAGCTACAATAAAAGTGGTGGTGTTGTCAGTGGCTACTGGTGCTATGGTGGTTGCAACCTTACATTAACGGGAGGTAGTATTATTCACAATGGTACTCGTGGTGTTTATGCCAAGAACACTGTTATTAATGGAAATCCAGTAATCAAGGATAATGGTGGAGGAGGTTTGCAGTTATATGAGCAACTGAGCATTTCTGGCGCTCCTGTCATTACGGATAATACCAGTTACAATTTATATGTAGGCGATAATAAGACCTTTAGTGTTGTAGGAGCTCTTGAGGAAGGCGCAAATATTGGTGTTACCATGAAAACACCAGGCGTATTCACCAATAGCGAGAATACGGATTTCAACGATGCTTCGAAATTCTTCAGCGACGACGAGACATATCTCGTCAAGAAGACTGTCGAAGGACAGTTGACGTTAGCTCTTGCACCTATTGCAAGCGTAACTGCTGAAGGTACAACTACAGAGTATGAGACACTTGCCGAGGCACTCGAAGCATGGGAAGACGGCAGCACACTCACGCTTCTCAAAGATGTTACAACAACAAGCACTATCGAAGTCCCGAGTGGCACATATACGCTCAATTTGAACGGACGAGGCATTTTGATGACAGAAAGTGTACCCGTTATTCGTGTCCCCTATGGCGCTACATTAACAATCGATGATAGAAATACTATAGATCATTACATCACTCTTTCTGATTACAGAGCGGTTTCTGTTTCTAAGAGCGGAACGGAAACAACACCTATCAATGGAACTGGTGTAGTGAAAGTAACTAGCGGCTATATAGCTGGTGGTAATAATTCTTCCTACTATGGTGGTGGTATATCCGTAGAGGGTGGCATCTTAAATATGTCTGGTGGTACAGTTATCGGAAATTGTTGTTCGGGTGCAGGTGCTGGTATTTCAAATGATGCAGGTACAACTTCATTGTCTGGAAATACTCAAGTTATCTACAATAAATCAACAGGTTGGGGCGGTGCTATTTATACAGGGCATGATGATGCAACTCTTTCAATTAGTGACAATGTTATAGTTATGTATAACTGCGGAAAGAGTGGTATACATCTATGCGATAATCCACTAAAACTTTCGGGAAGTCCGAAAATTCTTGACAACACTATACTTTCGGGCGGTACTGGCAAGGGCATTCGTGCAGAATATATGTTGGACATTGTAGGACCTTTGAACGATGCAAAAATTTCTGTATGCCTCAATAATGTAGGAGATGGTGCAATATCTCGCGAAGGTCAGTTAACCTTGACGAGCGAATATATTGACGCCAATACAGCAGCTCAGTTCGTTTGCGAGAATGATGGCGAATCTGGCTTTACGATTGTCAGGAGAGGTCAGGAGTTGTGGGTAACCACAGGCTACAGCGTATCCTATCTTGCAAATGGTGGCGAAGGTACGACTCTCGACGAGAACAACCCGTATGAGAAGAATGCAACAGCTACGATCCTTGCGAATGCGTTCACCGCACCAGAGGGTAAGCAGTTTGTAGGCTGGAACACCGAAGCCGATGGCACTGGCGTTTCATACGAAGCCGGCGACATGTTCGAAGTAGTTGGCAACTTGACCCTCTATGCACAATGGCAATGGGTTGATTACACCCTCACCGTTTCAGTAAACAACGACGAGTTGGGTAGTGTAGAAGTAAATACCGCTGGCGTCATCGACAACCAAGATGGCACCTACACTGTAGAGTATGGCACAGAAGTGACGATAAAGGCAACTGCAATCGAAGGATATCACCTCGACAGCTGGAGCAACGGCGCAGAAGTGAACGAAGCAGGCACAATAGCAGTTGTAGTCGTAAGCGACACCAGCATCGTAGCCAACTTTGCAGTTGACAAGATAGCTATCACGCCTACCGTAGCTATAGAGGGTTGGAAGTATGGCGATACTCCAAAGCAACCAACCGTAACTGGCAACGACGGCGAAGGCGAGGTGACCTACGTGTATGCACGTAAGGGCAGCGACGACTTCAGCGAAGAAGTTCCTACCGAAGCAGGCGACTACGTAGTGAAGGTTTTGATAGGTCAGACCGACGAATACGCAGCAGGCGAGGCAACGGCCGAGTTCACCATCGGCAAGGCTGACAACAAGACAGCTACAATAGTACTCGAAGGTTGGAAGTATGGCGAGACTCCTAAGAAACCGACCGTAACTGGCAATGGCGACAATGGCACAGTAACCTATCTGTATGCCGCTAAGGGCAGCGACGAGTTCAGCGAGACCGCACCTACTACAGCCGGCGACTATGTAGTGAAAGCTATCATTGACGAAACAGCAAACTTCGAGGCTACAACTATAACGGCTGAATTCACCATCGAGAAAGCCATAGTTACAGTAAGTGGTGTAGAGGTAGCAACAACTAAGTTGTTTGACAACACTACCGAAGCCGAAGTCATCAAGCAAGGTACTTTGACCAATCTGCAAGGTTCAGACGCGTTGGAATACACCGTAACGGCAGCATACAACGATGCTACGCCAGGTAGCGGCAAAACCATCACGCTGACTTACACCCTTATTGGTCCAAAGTCGTTGATGGGCAACTACAGTCTTGCAAGCACCACGGTGGTATACTCTACCGACGGTTACATAGCAGAGCCTATCGTTGTGGATACTGAGCATCAGGCAAGCGGAGCTAACACCGAAATGTGCAATGGCTTCGAGATAAGTCTCTTTGGCTATTGCAGCGGCGGCGACTATAGCTTGCAATACCACCTCGGTAGCGGCGATCCCGATCAATACAAAGTTGAGTTCGAGAATAGCAGATTCACCGACATCGATTGGACCAACCTCACCACAGCAGGCGCAGATGGCACTATCGAAATCGGCATCCCAGCTAACTTGCCAACCGGCGACTACAGCATGAAGGTTACCTTCCGCAATAGCCACTACACGGCTATCGAGAGTGACCCAATTGAAGTGTCGTTCCACGTTAACTTGCCAGAGACCTACACAAGGCCACTCTTCGACAACGTTATTGCAGTGATAGATACATGCAACTGCTTGACCGATATACAATGGTATCATCGCGACAATAGCAACGCAGATTGGGAAGCTATTAGCGGTGCAACTGGCTATTACTATCGTCAAGTAGGTGGTCTAACCGGCGAGTACTTCATAAGCACCAAGATGAATGGCGTATCAAATTACACATGTCCGCAAACCGACATGAAGACACTCTACGGTGCACCTGCTTCGGTAGCTACGGTTCATGTATCGCCAAACCCAGTAGTTAACAACGCACAAATCACCGTTGAAGGCTCAGAGAACTTCGAACACGAATTGCGCATTGTAAATATCATGGGTAATGAGGTTGAGGTTCGCACATTCAACGGAAGCAACACTACCATAGACATGGGCGCATACCCAATGGGCAACTATATGATATGTGTAGATGGAATGGTTGTGAAGGTGATTAAGAAGTAGAGAAAGTTTTGTGCAAATATGGGTTCGCACAGATATCACAGACGACGCTGATTTATAGGTATAAAGCGATCTGCGAGAATCTGAACAATCTGTGAAATCTGTGCGAATTTCCTCTTGCGCGAAATATGTAGAAAACTATAAATACATAGTATATGAACAGTAAACATATAATATCTATCATCGCGGCTGCAGCACTTGCCACATCGGTGGGCGCCCAACAACCAGATGACAGCAGCAACGATAATAACTTCGTAGGAGTCAACCTCGGTGGCGGCCTAAACACATTGACCTACGATGCTGCAAATGCCGACAGAAAAGCAGGCGGCGGCATTGAGACGGGATTGTTCTACGGTTATTTCTTCAACGATAAGTATGGTTTGGGAGTAGGCTTGCAATACTCTTCAGTAAGTGCATCGGCCATCTATAATTATACAGAATCGACTGCTGGACTAATTCACCCAAGCAACCCTAACCAACGCTATACGCTCAGCACCAAATACAACGACTGGAAAGAGCGTCAGCGCATGAGTATACTGAGCATACCTGTAGAGTTCCTCTATCGTCGTCCCATCAACGACAAATGGAGTTTTGTGGGCGGCGCAGGTCTCTCGTTGGATATGCACGTAGGCGGTAGCTACAAAGCCAAAGAGGGCAACTACACGCTCTCTGGCACCTTCCCTTCGCTCGGTACATACGTGGTGAGCGACGTGCCCGAACATGGCTTCACTACCTTCGACGGTACCTACGATGCCAAAATCGGCAATCGCACCAAGGTTGGTAGCAGTTTTATCTTGGATGCAGGCGCACGCACCGAACTCAAAGCACATTGGGGCTTGTATATGGGTTTGTACTTTGGCGTTGGCTTCACCAACCTTATCGACGAATCTAAGACAACTCCCGTTGTAGTCATCAACGAATCCAACCCCACGAAGGTCGACTATCATGGCACGTTCGACTCGCACGAGACCGACAAAGCGCACATGGTTCGCTTCGGAGTGAAGGTGGCTGTAGACTTTGGCTGGTTCAAGAATAATAACAGGGTAGCGAAACCTGCACCTACTCCAGCTGTCGACAAAGAAGCTGAGCGTCTTGCTGCCGAAAAAGCAGCTGCCGAGCGTGCTGCCAAAGAGAAAGCTGAAGCAGAACGTTTAGCCAAAGAGAAAGCCGAGGCTGAGCGTTTAGCTAAGGAAAAAGCCGAAGCAGAACGCTTAGCTAAGGAAAAAGCCGAGGCTGAACGACTTGCCAAAGAGAAGGCAGCGCAAGAGCAAGCCAAAGTGGTAGCAGAACAGGCAAAAGCCGAAGCAGAGAAGCTCCTCAACGACATTAATGCTACCGTGTACTTTAGTAGTGCCGGTGCCGACATCACCCTCGATGCCGAGACCGATGCCGCTATTCAGGCTATCTGCAAGGCAATGAAAGCCGACAAATCACTCAAGGTGATCATCACAGGCTTCACCGACAATACGGGATCTTTGGAGATCAACATGAAGTACGGTTTGAAACGTGCCGAGGCTCTTCGCGACTACATGGTTAGACAAGGCGCGCCTATCGAGAATATCGAGTGCGAAAGCAAAGGTCCAAACAATCCAATTGCCGACAACAGCACCGCAGAAGGTCGTGCTAAAAATCGCCGCGCTACGGTGAACTTCAAGTAGTTAGATTATTAATTACGAACTATAAAAAAGTCCGAGTTACGAGTAGCATCGTGGCTCGGATTTTTATTTCCTAATTTTATATATACCGAACAAACGGAGTTTTTTTCTGTGTATTCTGTGGTTAATTGCTATACAAACGAATACTATTAGTATAAATTAGTTCAATTCGTTGATAATCAGATTGTATTGAAACAGTAATCACCCAATTGAACGAAACGAACGAAGTAATCGCCTATAATTCGTTTTATTAGTAAGAATCTAATTGTTGAGAATCAAACGAATTCTATTAGTATAAATTAGTTTATTTCGTTGACAATCTGTTTGTTTTGAGATGCAAATTAAAATGCCATGCATAATCGATTCATAATTATAATGGCAGCAAGAAGCTCAGTCTCGTCAAAAAAGGCTAATTTTGCACCTCACAAAAAACTAAAAACATAAACAATATGCCCAAAGTTGCGCTTATTACAGGCATCACAGGACAAGATGGTGCCTATTTAGCAGAATATCTGCTAAAATTGGGATACATAGTACATGGTATCAAACGCCGTTCGTCATTGTTCAACACAGATCGTATCGACCACTTATACCAAGACCCACACACTGAAGGTCGCAAACTTTTTCTCCATTATGGAGATTTGACGGACTCTACGAACCTTATTCGCATCATTCAAGAAGTTCAACCAGACGAGATATACAACTTGGCTGCTATGAGCCACGTAGGCGTTAGTTTCGATACGCCAGAATATACTGCCAATGCCGATGGTATAGGCACGCTCCGTATTTTGGACGCTATACGTATACTTGGTCTCACAGAAAAGACTCATTTCTATCAAGCTTCTACATCGGAACTTTTCGGTAAAGTTCAGGAGACTCCACAAAAAGAGACTACTCCGTTCTATCCACGTTCACCTTATGCAGTGGCTAAACTCTACGCATATTGGATTACCGTTAACTATCGCGAAGCATACAAGATGTTTGCCTGCAACGGTATTCTCTTCAACCACGAATCGCCTATCCGCGGTGAAACGTTCGTAACGCGTAAAATCACTCGTGCGGTGGCAAGAATCGCTCTTGGTTTGCAAGACAAACTCTTCCTTGGCAACCTTTCGTCTAAACGCGACTGGGGCCATGCCAAAGACTACGTTCGCGCTATGCACTTGATACTTCAACAAGAGCAGCCAGAGGATTTTGTTATTGCAACCGGCATCACTACCGAAGTTCGCGAGTTTGTTCGCCGTGCATTTGCTCACGTAGGTATGACAATAGAGTTCCGCGGCGAAGGTGTCGATGAAAAGGGATATGTGGTTGAATGCAAAAATGCCGACTATCAATTGCCCAAAAACACTTGCGTAGTTGAAGTTGACCCACGTTATTTCCGTCCAACCGAAGTTGACCTTCTCCTTGGCGACCCAACCAAGGCAAGAACCAAGCTCAATTGGAAACCAGAATACGACCTCAATGGCCTTATCGAAGATATGATGCAAAGCGACTTGAAACTCATGCAAAAAGAGCGCTACTTGAAAGAAGGTGGCTATGAGACGCTTAATTATTTCGAATAAAAATGGAGAAGTCGAGTAAGATTTATGTTGCTGGCCACAAAGGTTTGGTTGGCTCAGCAATAGTTAGAAATCTGCAAAGTAAGGGTTATACCAACATAATAGGCAAAACGCATAGCGAACTCGATCTCACCGATGCTCGTGCTGTAGACGAATTTTTCGCAAAAGAGCGTCCCGAATACGTATTCCTTGCTGCTGCTAAAGTGGGTGGCATTATGGCCAACTCGCTCTATCGCGCCGATTTCATAATGATAAATATGCAAATCCAGTGCGCAGTAATCTCTGCGTGCTTGAAGTGGGGTGTCAAGAAACTTATGTTCTTGGGCTCTTCGTGCATATATCCACGCGACGCTAAACAGCCAATGACCGAGGAAGCTCTGCTAACATCGGAACTCGAATACACCAACGAGCCATACGCAATAGCCAAAATTGCAGGCATCAAGATGTGCGAATCGATGAATATTCAGCATGGTACTAATTACATTGCTGTTATGCCTACGAATCTTTATGGACCAAACGACAACTACGACCTCGAGAAGAGCCACGTGCTTCCCGCTATGATTCGCAAGATGCATTTAGCCCGTGCCTACGACGAAGGACGTATGGATGCAATTAGAGCCGACTTAGCTCGCCGTCCAGTAGAAGGTGTCGATGGCGATGCCGACGAAGCCGACATCATACGCATACTCAATAAGTATGGCATACAAAAAGGTTCGCTTACTCTTTGGGGTACAGGAACACCACTTCGCGAATTCCTACACTCCGACGACATGGCTGATGCTTGCGTTTACCTCATGGAAAATATCGACTTCAAAGACATTTTGAAAGAGCGCAACATGAAGGAAATTCGCAATACGCACATAAATATTGGCTCTGGCACTGAACTACATATAGCAGATATTGCTGCTATGGTGAAGGAAACTATCGGATTCAAGGGCGAACTCAAATGGGACTCTACGAAACCCGATGGCACGCCCCGAAAGCTCATGGACGTATCGCGACTCGCTCGGCTCGGGTGGAAATACAAAATTCACCTAAAAGAGGGTATCGAAGGCGTTTACAAAGAGTATACATCTAAATAAATAATAGAATCAAAAGCGACTAAAAGACACATCTCTTAGTCGCTTTTTTACTACTTACACATAAATGTCAATAAAAGCCGTTTTCTTCGACATCGATGGAACATTAGTGAGCTTCAAAACTCACAAGATGCCACAATCTACCATCGATGCACTAAACAAATTACAAACTGCCGGTATTCGCATTTTTATAGCAAGTGGCCGCCACATTTCGACTATTAATAACCTTGGCGACCAGAAATTCGATGGCATGATAACTATCAATGGTGGTATGACTATCGTCGATGGCAAAATAATAGACGAGCATACCATTCCGAATAATGAGATAGAAAGCATTGTAGATTATATGCAAACCGAGCGCAATTTCCCCTGCTGCTTCGTGGAAGATAGTGGCGTATATATAAACCATACGAACCACGACACCGACATCATATTTGATATGATAAATTTTCCTTCCCCTGCGAGTGTAGATATGAATAACATAACTAAAGCTCGCGTCTACCAGTTGATTGCATTCTTTCGCCCCGAGGAAGAGCCAACAATAATGCGCAGTCTGCCTAATTGTCGTTCTGCGCGTTGGCATGAACTATTTACTGACATTGTACCCAACAACGTTAGCAAAGTAACAGGTATCGAAGCCATTGCAAAACATTACGGTTTCAACAGAAATGAGATAGCCACCTTTGGCGATGGCGGCAACGACATTGAAATGCTTCAATGGGCAGAAATGGGCATAGCCATGGGAAATGCCGACGAGAATGTAAAAAATCACGCTCGCTACGTAACTACAGCAATAGACGATGATGGAATTTGGAACGCAGTCAATAATTGGATATTGAAATGACACAAGGACTAAAAGGCTTCTTCATAATAGTAATATTCTGGTTTGTAGGCGAAGCCATAAGTATGTTAATGCAGAATTTCTTGCCAGGCAACGTAATAGGCATGGTATTGATGTTTGCATCGTTACAAAAAGGATGGATAAGAGAAGAGTCGGTATCGGCAGCATCGGAATTTTTAGCTAAGAACATGACTATCATGTTCCTACCACCTGGAGTAGGGCTGATGGTGGCATACGAAATACTCGGAAAACATTGGTTACCAATCACATTAGCCACCATACTCAGTACAATGTTAGTTTTAGTAATAGTCGGCAAAATGTCGGACAAAAAGACGAAATAGTTATGCGTCAATTAATTACCAGCGAACCCTTTCTGATATTCATAACAATAGCTTGCTACTACATAGGATGCAAGATTAACAACAGATTTCACAAAGCTATCACAAATCCAATGTTGATAGCCATAGTATTGCTTATAGCAACACTCTCAATTTTGGACATCGACTACGAGACCTACGAACAAGGGAGCCACATAATATCGCTTTTGCTTGGGCCAACAGTTGTAGCACTTGGATATTTATTGCATAAACAAATAAAATACATCAGAGGCAACGAGAAAGCAATACTTACAGCCATTGGCGTAGGCAGCGTAGTAGGCGTTTTGAGCGTTGTAGGAATATGTATGCTCTTTGGCTGTCCCGAAGAGATTTGGCTATCAATGGAACCGAAATCAGTTACAATGCCCATAGCACTTGGCATTTCAGGGCGTTCTGGCGGACTTTTAGCACTCACCGCCGTCGTAGTGTTTGTATGCGGAGTGTTTGGTAGCATAATAGGACCATGGCTACTTCGCAAAGTGGGTGTAAAGAGCCGAGTAGCACAAGGATTAGCCATGGGGGCCGCAGCACACGGTGTAGGAACAGGAGAAGCCATGAAAATGGGGCAACTCGAAGGGGCTGTGGCAGGCATGGCCATTGGTTTGATGGGCATTGCAACAGCCATTGTCGTACCTATTGTGGAGATATTTATAAAATAGAAACTATCGTATACTTACGTAATAGATGAATATTCCGCAGTAAAAAAAGTGCATACAATTGACATTAAGCCGATAAATTATATATTTGTGGAAAATTTTGGGACGCAATAAAAGTGCTCTAAAAATCCTATAAAACTTTGAAAATTAAGTAATAAACTATGAAACAAACAAAAATCCAACTCATTGGTTCAATTGCGTTGGCTGCAATCGTTTCGAGCTGCGCAAGTTTGGACAAAATGAAAGAGGCTGCTAAGCAGATGAAGTATGACGTTACTCCTGATCCCCTCGAGACTCATGCTGGCAAAGTAGCAATGTCATTCAAAGCTAACGTTCCTGCTAAGCTTTGGGACAAGAAAGTAGTAGCAGAAATCACCCCAGTACTTACCTACGAAGGTGGCGAAACCGTTTATCCTTCAATCAAAGTAAAGGGCGAAGGTGTAACCGATAACGCAGATCAAACCATCTCTTACACCAACGGTGGTCAGATTAGCTACGCTAAACAAGAAATTGATTTCAACGACAAGATGCGCGTATCGGATCTTATCGTACGTATCAAATTCTCTAAAGGCAGCGACAGCTTCGAGATCTCTTCTCCAGAACTCGATATGCCTGCTCTCGCTCATGGTGTGATTGCAACTTCTACTCTTCTCGGTCAAGAAAAGCCACAAGCAGTTCTTGGTAAAGATGCTTTCCAGAAAGTTATCAACGAAGAGCAGAGCGCAACTCTCATCTATCTCATCAACAAAGCTGACATCCGCAATGGTGAGCTTAAGAAAGATGACGTAAAGGCTATCAACGATTACATCGCAGCTGTAAAAGCTGACGAAGCTCGTAACCTCAAAGATGTTGTAGTTTCGGCTTATGCATCACCTGATGGTGCTACCGACCTCAACACCAAACTTGCTTCAAATCGTGAGAACTCAGCAACCAAATACATTCAGAACCAACTCAAGAAAGCTAAGGCTGAAGCTAACGTAGTTACCAAGAGCACTCCAGAAGACTGGGACGGCTTCAAGGCAGCTATGGAGAAGAGCGACATCCAAGACAAAGAGCTTATCTTGCGCGTTCTCTCTATGTATTCTGATCCTGACGTTCGTGAGAAAGAAATCAAGAACCTCTCAGCTGCTTACAAAGTAATCGCTGACGAGATCCTTCCTGCTCTCCGTCGTTCAGAAATCAAAGTTAACGCTGAACTTATCGGCAAATCTGAAGAGGAGTTGAAGAACCTCGCAGTTAACGATCCTGCAGCTCTCAACGTAGAGGAGATCCTCTATGCAGCTACTCTCTTCGCTGACGCTGAAACTCAGGCTAAGATCTACAAATCAGCTGCTGAGAAATTCCCTAACGACTGGCGTACTATCAACAACGAAGGTGTTGTAGCATTCAACAATGGTGACGTTGCTGCTGCTAAAGCTAAATTCCAAGCTGCTGAGCTCGTTGAAGCTAACGCTACCGTAGAAAACAACCTCGGTGTTGTAGCTATCGCAGAGAAAGAATACGATAAAGCTAAAGAGTACTTCGGCAAAGCTGCTGGTGTAGGTTCAGAACTCGATCAGAACCTCGCAGTTCTCGCTCTTATCGAAGGCGACTATGAGAAAGCAGAACAATACTTCGGCGCAAGCACCAGCTGCAACGCTGCTCTTGTTAAGATTCTCCTCGACAAGTTCGATGCTGCTATCTCTATCCTCAATGCTAACAACGAAGAGATTGGCTTCAAATACTATTTGAAAGCTATCTGCGGTGCTAACAAGGGTGAAGCTGACATGGTATTCGAGAACCTTCGCAAAGCAACTACTCTCGACGCTAAATGGAAAGAGTATGCTAAGACCGATATGGAATTCTTCAAATACTTCAAGGATTCTACCTTCAAGGCAATCGTTGAGTAATATCAATAGAAAAGCATAAAAATAGCCGCTTTCTTCCGAGAAGGCGGCTATTTTTATTTTATGCTTTGGTGATACTTATAAAACACTAACAAAATGGAAAGACGCACTGCAACTTAACTATAAACAATAATTAACTATACACACTAAAATAGTTACATTTGCAGCCGTTTGAACTCGACATAATGAAGCAATCGTTGAACACGCTAAAATTAGCTCTCGTTGCTGTCATAATATCAATATCGACAGCAGCCATATCGCAAGTAAATATTAAGCCCGCAATAGCTCACTTTGAAGCAGGACAGTATACCGAAGCAATAAAACAACTCGAGCAAGCAGCCATAAAACACGACCGCGATGCCAAGCTAAACTACTACCTCGGTGCATCGTATGTATGCTTAGGCAAGAACCTTAGCGAAGGTGCGCGCCGCTTGAAGTTTGCACAAATAAAAGGTATGCAGGCCAATAGTAATTTTTACCTCGGTCGCGCATACCAGTTGCAATACGAATTTGAACTCGCTGTGCAGACGTTCGACAAGTTTCTGCGTACGGCCAAAGACGAATCGCTCATTGCTAAGGCCAAGCAATACAAGGCAGAGTGTGCAGCATCGGTGTCGCTTGCAAGTAAAATATTTAGCGTCAGAGTGATAGATAAGTATCGCGTGACGCCTGATAGCATTCTGTCGGTATATAATCCGTCGCGCGAAGTTGGGTCGGTGCAATACAATAGCGACTTTTTTGAGTCGGATGTGAATCCTAATGGCATTTTATACAGAACCGAGCGTGGCGATGCCGCCTATTTCTCTCTGCCCAACGATGCGGGACGTGAGAAACTCTATAAAGTTGAGCGTCTGCTCGATGGTTGGAGCGAGATGACTCCGCTGCAAGGTTTGCAATCGGCTGCCGACGAGAAAACGCCTATACTTATGACCGATGGCGTGTCGCTCTATTTCTCATCGAACCGCGAAGGTGGTATGGGCGGATATGATATTTATCGCACAACTTACGATGCCGAGTCGCGAACATTCTCAACGCCTGTAAACCTCGGAGTGCCGTTCAATTCTGCTGCAGATGATTATCTATTTGTTGCCGACGAATTCCGTTCGCGCGCGTGGTTTGCCAGCAATCGCGAGACTTCTGCCGATTCTGTTATGGTTTATGAGATTCTCTGGGACAATAGTGTAATTAGAAATTTTGCCCAAAGCACAGAGGAGATTCGACGCGCAGCAGCGCTCAATATAGATAAATCGCTTGCTAATATGCGCGATGATTTCACTGTAATAGGTGGAAAACAGAAAGCTACGGTCAGCATAACTAAGGAGCAGAAGAAGTTTGATTTTGTGGTGAACGACTCGCTTACCTATACGCAGTGGGAACATTTCCGCAGTGCCGAAGCTAAAGAGACTTTTCGCCAAGCTCTCGACATGAAGCACGAGAAAGATAGTCTTTCGGCTGAAATGGCTAAGCGTCGTAAGCAATTCATGAATATTAGTGATAACGATCAGCGTAATGAGTTGATTAGCGGCATACTTACAATAGAACGTCGAGTGTATACGCTCGAAGACGGTGAGAATGAGAAATACAACATCGCTCGCAGATTGGAGATTCAACGCCTCATGGAACTTATAGAAAGTGGCGAATATCAGACACTTGGCGAGATTGATCATGCGGCGCAAAGTACGGCTATCGATTGGGCTAAACTGCTAAATCCTAATTACTACATGATGTACGACCGCAGCTTCTTTGCCGATGCACACTCAGATGATGCATTTTATGCAGAGTTGTTCTCCGCCGACGACCAACGCGAATTGCAGGAGGCTGATAGTTTATATGCATGGGCTGAGATCCTGAGTCTCGAGAAGACGAAATTCGAGGAATTTGCCTTGCAAGGCGAAACGCTTAATTCTATTGACGAGAATGGTGAGCCAAAAGAACTTACGCCAAACGAAATAAACGAGCGTAGTATCATGTTGGACAAGGCTTCGACTACACTTTTGCACCGTTCGTTCGATGCTAAATATGACATCTTCGATGACTATTATGAAGCTGCACGCGAACGCGAACCAGAAACGGATTTCAGCGAGACCGATGCAGTTCGCGCCGTTGCTGCCAAGACCTACGCGCGTGCCGATAGTTATAGCAAGAGCCACAATGAAGAGACATATAAAAATGCTGCCTTGCTGAAGAAAACAGCCATCGGCAACTATCGTAAGGCTCTTGTGCGTTATAGTAGCCACAAAAACGGCACATTCCCATTGCCAGCTAAGGTTCATAGTGCCGAACCATCATCGGTTGCCGAAGCTCTCAGCCGCATAGATACCACTACCATTCAGCCAAACAAAGTGATTTCTACGTATGCAGCTGCCGATATTGAAGCGCAAGAGACGAAGGATACCACCATAGTGGAAGAACCGAAGCCCGTGATAGCTCAAGAGCCTGCAAAGCCAGTTGAGGAGGCAAAACCTGCACAAGCCAAGTCGGCCGATTCTGCGCTGCAAACGCCAACAGATGGCAAACCGGTGTATCGCATTCAGCTCGGTGCATTCAAGAGCAGTCCCGACAAGAAGAAACTCGCGGCTTTTAGCGATATAACTACATACTTCATTCCTGAGAAAAAACTCACCAAATACTACGTTGGTAGCTATCGTACGTATGATGAGGCTATTAGTCATCTCAACGAAGTTAGATCGGCAGGATTTACAAGCGCATTCGTAGTGGCATTCGCGTCGGGCGAGCAGATAAAACTCTCTGAGGCACAGAAACTTGAATAATATTTATAGATATGACAATCGTAACCATAATATTGGCATTGCTTATAGGCGTTAGTCTGCTACTTATGGAAGTGGTGGTGATTCCTGGTTTTGGCATCTGCGGCATTGGTGGCGGCATACTTACGCTCTTTGCCTATTACATCACATTTTCGCGCTACGGCCTGTTGTGGGGCGTTGTAGCGGTAGTTGCCAGCATTGTGCTTTTCGCCATTTTGTGGTACATACTTATAAATTCACGATTCTCTAAGGTTATGCACCTCAATACAACCATCAGTTCGCGCGTTTCCGATGAGAATAATAATATGCAGATAGCAACGGGCACTCCAGCTCGCGCACTGACCCGCATGAACCTCGTTGGCCGCATAAGTATTGATGGAAAAGAGTATGAAGGTCGCGCCATATCATTTGTCGACGAAGGTGCTGAGCTTGAGGTTATTGGCATAGAAGACAACGTGGTGGTGGTGAAGCCAACTCAATCGGACAGCATTGATAAATAAATCATTGCTACAATTCCCCATTTTCAAACTAAATATTTACAGACAATACCATAACAGATGAATTATATCAAAGTAGCAATTTTGATAGCTGCGTTAGCCGTCGTGGCAACCAATACCTATGCTCAGAGCGATGCGCCATCGGGTTTGAACAAGAAAGAGTTTAAGCGTTATTGGACGGTCGAGAGTGAAGCGCCAGACTACAAAGTCTCGTTCGATGCCGACACGGTGGAGATTGTCTCGCCTAAAGGTTTGACGCTGTGGCGCAACGAGAAGATGAGCGGCAAGACCATCATTGAATACGATGCTATGGTTGTTGTACGCGGCGAGGGTGACCGCCTCAGCGACCTCAACTGCTTTTGGATGGCGCAAGACCCCAAAAATCCCAACAATATTTTTGCACGCGCTAAAGAACGCAGCGGTACGTTTGTAAAATGCTATGCACTAAGT